>CAVUKT010000080.1:0-54482 GCA_963742055.1 uncultured Actinomycetes bacterium
TGAGTACCGGGTAGGGCGATTGGTGCAGCAGCTGGACCGGGACCGAGCCGATGATGTGGTGCGCGGCATGATGCGAGCGGCCGGTCACGATGACGGGTGTGCTGGCGGGCTCGGCGGCGTCCTGGATGCTGGCTGCGGACAGGATCGCGTCGGCTGGTGATCCCGGGCGGCGTTCGAACGTGTACGGCACGCCTGCCGCGGCGGCGATCTCCGCGGCGGCCTCAGCCACGCCGGCGGCCTTCTCATCGCGGGCGTCTTCCATCTCGCTGTGGGCGAATCCGGACAGGTCGCTGTCGATGAGCACATGGTCGGCATAGACGACGTGCAGAGTGCCGGGGCGGGCCCTGAGGAGGTCCGCGCCCCAGACGAGCGCCCGCCGTGCGGGCTCGGAGTTGTCGAAGCCGACGACCAGGGTGACGGGCAGGGCGGGCTGGGCGGTGCCGGCATCTGGGGAGCCCGGGACGAGAGCGCGGTCAGGCAGCGTGGGTCCAGGACCGGCCGGGACAACTGGCGGCACGACGGGCCCGGTCAGTGCGGGGCGGGGCGCCGCAGTGTCGTGACCCCGATCAGGCCGGCGACGCCCGCCAGCGCCCAGGCGGTCAGGACCCACAGGTGCAGGGCAGTGGCATGCCCGCCGAAGTAGACCACGTTGCGGACGACGCTGGCCGCGACCCCTAGCGGCAGGACAGGGTCGAGAACACGCAGGAAGGCCGGGCCGAAGCTGGCCAGGTTGGCCGGTCCGCCGCTGACCGGGATCCCGAACACGATGAACACCAGCACGGCCACCGTGACCAGCGGCGGCCAGATCCGGGCCAGTACCGCGGTGGGGGCGGCCACGGCCAGGGAGAACAGCGCGACAACGCCGGCGATCGCGGCGTAGTTGCCCAGCCCGGCGATGCCGTCCGCGACCGCCGCCGACACCACCCCGATGACGACGGCCACGGCCACCGGCGCGGCGACGGCCAGCGCGGGCCGGGCCCGGCGGAAGGCCAGCGCCGATCCTGAGCCCGCGGCCAGGCTCGGGATCAGCACGGCCAGGACGACGAAGAACGACGACAGCGCCTCAGTGTCACCGGGCAGCGGCGGCACCACGTCGGCCACCACCAGGTGACGTCCGGACCGGGCCGCCACGGCCCCGAAGGCCTGGGTCAGGACCTGGGCCGGACCGGTGCCCCCGCCCTGGGCGACAAGCAGCCGCAGGTTAGGGCCGGACGCGACCAGCGCGCCATCGACCTCACGCTGCGCGATCCCGGTCCGCGCGCCGGTCTCGCTGGGGTAGCTGCGCCAGCCGAAAGCTCCCGGGGCGGCGCTGTCCAGGGCATGCTCGACCCGGCTGGTTACCGCGGCCGGGCCCACGATGCCGACCGGAAGGTCATGCGGTCTCGGCGCATGAAAGGCGCTGAGGGTCAGCGCAACGAAGATCGCGGCGAAGGCCGCGCTGGCCAGGATGAAGCCCGCGAGCGCCCGGTACTGGGCCGGATACCTGCGGGCCTGGTCTGGGCGCCTTGCCGCCACCTGCGTCCTCCCTGAAATGCCAACGGGTGTTGGCACAACCCTAAGCGCAGCTCAGTCACTGTCAACAAACGTTTGCCAACGCACGTTGGCGAAGAATAAGCTGGGACACCATGATGGACAGCAGCCCTACGGCGATAACGGCCGCCAGCCAGGCCGGCCCGGCGCTCGGGACCGGCGGGCCGCGATCCGAGGGCACCCGCCGGGCCATCCTCGGTGCTGCCCGGGCGACGTTCGCCGCACGAGGATACGAACAGACCACCATCCGCGCTGTCGCCGCGCGGGCCGGTGTCGACGCCTCGATGGTCATGCGCTACTTCCGATCCAAGGCGGGGTTGTTCACGGCGGCCGTCACCATGGACCTGCAGGTCCCCGACCTGCGCTCGGTGCCGGCCAGCCGCCGGGGTGAACTGCTGGTGCGCCACTTCATCAGCCGCTGGGAGGACCCCCTCCACGACGACGAGATGATCGCCCTGCTGCGGACCGGAGTCACCAGCGAGACCGTCGCCGAACGACTTCAGGCCGTACTCGGCCAGCTGATCACCGAGCCGATCGCCGCCCTGGCCTATGAGCGGGCGGCCGAGCGCAGCACGCTCATCGCGGCGCAACTGCTCGGCCTGGCGCTGTGCCGGTACATCCTGCGCTTCGAGCCGCTGGCCTCGCTGCCGGCCGATGACGTAGTGGCTGCCGTCGCCCCGTCGGTGCAGCGCTACCTGACCCGGCCCGCCGCATCGCCGTCGCCAGGCGGCGCTGACCGCCCAGCCGCCCCGCCAGGGTGAACGCGATCGCGGCTATCAGAAGGGCGGGAACCCGCACGCCAGGACCTGGTTTTCCGCCGCGTCTTGCTAGCCGCGCGGGGCGGCGTTTGCCGCGGCGTACTCAGCCTCGGTCACCGCCTCATGGAACTCAGTCGCGCCGATCGTGGTCGTGGTGTGTGACATCAGCGTGCTGGCGGTAGCTCCGTGCCAGTGCCGCTCGCCGGGCGCGATCCACACCGTGTCACCGGCGCGCACCCGCTGCGGGGCCTCGCCTTCCTTGCAGACAAACCCATAGCCAGACGTGATCTGGAGCAACTGCCCGTACTCATGCTGATGCCAGACCGTCCGCCCGTTCGGGGAGAACACCAACAGTGCCAACGTCCACACCGTCGGTCTTGGGGAAGATCGGATCGAACCACACCTCGCCGGTAGCCGCCTTGTTCAGTTCCGACGGCAAAGTCTGGGCGTCCCCCCGCACGATCAACATGCAGCACCATCCCCGTGGTCGCTCACCAGCCAAGCCTAATGCGGCGCTGTCACCGCACCCACCCGGCGCACAGAAAGGGAACGCGTGCGGAAGAGCCGGAGCGACGGCCTGTTCGCCGCCGAGGTCCGCGCCGCATTCCGGGCACTACGCTAACCAGAAACCGGCGGCTGGCGCGCGCCACCCGGGCGCCGCCGCCCCGACCCGCAACAGCACCGGCCCGGGGCCCCTGGCCGGGACATCCAGCCACAGGGAAGCATTGTCATGGGAACGAACTGGCGCATGCCTGCCGGGCTGCACACAACCGCGCCCCAGCTGCCCGTCGAGGGCGAACTGCCGTCTTTCGACGGCGCGACCGGGTGGCTCAACTCGCCGCCGCTGACTCCAGCAGGCCTGCGCGGGAAAGTCGTCCTGACCAGCTTCTGGACCTATACCTGCATCAACTGGCTACGCCAGCTTCCCTACCTGCGGGCCTGGGCCACGAAATACTCCGGCCAGGGACTGGTGGTGATCGGCGTCCACACACCCGAGTTCCCGTTCGAGCACGATGCCGGTAACGTCCGCCGGGCCGTCCAGGATATGGAGATCGATTACCCGGTCGCCACCGACAACAACTATTCGGTGTGGCGTGCCTTCGATAACCACTACTGGCCCGCTCTCTACTTCGCCGACGCACAAGGGCTCCTGCGGCATCATCATTTCGGCGAAGGCGAATACGGCCAGTCTGAAATGGTCATCCAGCAGCTCCTGGCCGGGACCGGGTCGGCCGGGACCGGGCGGGACCTGGTCTCGGTTGACGCACGTGGCGTGGAAGCGCCGGCCGACTGGGATGACGTCAGATCGCCGGAAAACTACACCGGCTACGACCGCACCGAGAACTTCGCATCTCCCGGCGGCACCGTACCGGGCGAAGCCCACGTCTACACCGTCCCGGAAGACCTGAGGCTCAACCACTGGGCGCTGTCCGGGGACTGGACGATGGAAGAACAGGCCACCACCCTGAACGGGGCCGGCGGCCAGATCGCCTGCAGATTCCACGCCCGCGACCTCAACCTCGTCATGGGACGGGCCGGGGCGTCGGCCGCCGCGCCATTCCGTGTGCTGCTCGACGGGCAGCCGCCCAGCAACTCACACGGAATCGATGTGGACGGCGAGGGCAACGGCACCGTCACCGGACCGAGGCTCTACCAGCTCATCCGGCAGTCCGGCCCGGTTACCGAGCGCACCGTTGAGATCACCTTCCCCGACCCTGGCGCCCAGGCCTTCTCGTTCACCTTCGGCTGACCAGAGTGAAGCACGCCCGCTGCACCAGGTGGTCCGGGACGGTGAGCCAGGGCCGCCCCGGGTAATAACCCCGCAGCTCTAGCGCCCGTCTCAGTCAACTCCGGGGCAAGCCGGCAGCCCAGCCCGGAAGGGTGTCACTGATAGAGCCCGCAATGCGGGCACAGGGCCCGGCCCTCCAGCGGCTTCCCGCAGTGGATGCAGTCACCGACCATCCGCCGCCTGGTCACCTCTTGCTCCGCCGAGGACCTGGCCAGCCATTCCCGCACGTCACCGCCCCCGGAGGGCGCTGGCGCCGGCTGCGGCGACGGCGCGGCCGGAGCGGCGGCGCGGCCGGCGGTGGCTGCGGGTTTTGCATTGCGTTAACGTAGTGATCCCGGCTGGCCAGGATGCTATTCAGTTCCTGGCTAACGGCCATGAGCAGCCGGCCGTATCCCTGCGAATTCAGGAACATGGCGTCGCCCTGGAGCGCCGACAAGCGTCCGTACTGCTGCATGAGCGCGCCGATGGCCTGCTGGCGTTCCCAGTCATTCGACGGCGGGCGGACCTGGAACTGGTACCAGAATTGCTGCTGCTCTATCTGCAGCTGATAAAGCAGCTGCTGCTCGGCCATGGCCGGGTTCTCGAACATCGCGATCGGATTCATCGGCCCACCCCACTGAAGACCCGCCGTGCCTCTATCGTGCTCCCACGGGACGTCAAGTTACAAGGAGCCCGGAACAGCGCGATAGACGTGGTAATGGTGTGCAGGGAGTTCCTGTATCCGCGACGGTGCCAGCCGCTGGCGGCGGTCCACCGTGACGACGCCGCTCGCGTGTTCCACCTCGCACCCGGGTTTGCCTCACATCTCGACGTTCCCGCCGCCCCCATCACTCCGCGCCGACGCTTGCCGGGGGCCAGCGATAAGTACCTCTTGCACCGATGGCCAGAATCACCACAGAACCTACGAATCTGTACATTACGGATAGAACCGCTCTAAGCGCGCTCCGGATACTGGCGAACGATGACCGGGTGAACACGCTGGATGGTACCGACTGCCGCGGTGGAGGTCTCCGGGCATCGCTGCATGTTCCCGGCAATCTGCCGGCCTGCCCAGGAACTTGGCGTCGCCCTGGAACGGGGAGCCTGCTCGCCTCTACCAGCACGTACTCGGCTGGGACTGGGTGGCACTCTGGCGGCAGCCCGCGGATCTCCCGGTGGCCTGTGCTGTCGCCGGCCGGAGAGAGCAGCAAAAGAAGCACATATCTCGAACCGGCATCATCGGGTAACGGTGAGGCTAATGTGCTCGATTAAGAGCAATAACCTCGAAGGGGGAAGGTGCCGTGTCGAACTGGGCACGTAATTCTGGCCGCCGTTGCTGGTTCATGTTGCCGCCGCCGCAGGCCCGCCGGGCGGCTCGCCTGGCTGGCGGCCTTAGCGGCGGCCCGGCCTGCCCGGAATTCCCGTCGTCGAGCTCGGCCCTGCCCCTCGGGGGGAAATGATGTCCAGTCATCGCAAGACCAGGAAGACCAGGAAGAGGCTCAGTCTCGCCGTAACGGCAGCTACGGCGGTCCTGGCTACGGTCTTCGCGCTCACGCTGACGGCAGGGCCGTGGTCACGGCCGCAGCCCTGGAGCCTCGCAGGAGCTCACGGCGCACCGGGTGCACTGGCCGCATGCTCACCGTCATCGGGCGCGGCCGAGCCCGAGCCCGTCTCCGAGTCCCTCCCCGAGCAGGACCGTCAGCGCCAGCCCGTCGCCGAGCCGCCGACGCCGACGCCGGCGAGCTCGAAAGTCAGCACCACGCCCACGGTCAGCACCACCGGTTTTCCCGGCGCGTCCAGACACCGGTGTCCCCGCGCACACCGCGCTGACCACGGTCGGCCCGGGCGGCCTGACGAGCGGCCCGGGCTGGGTGTACCAGCCGCGTGGCTGGGTGGAGGTAACCGGCAGCAACGTCACGCTCCAGGATCTGTATATCCCGTTCAACGTCGATATCTCGTCGGCGAGCAACGTCACGCTGAAAGACGATGAGATCTACGGAACCGGTGCCCAGTGGGGCGTCAGCCTCCGCCACGACAAGAACGTCACCATCGAGGCCGACAGCATTCACGGCCCGCCCGGCTGCGCCGCCCAGATGTATGAGGGCGTCAGCGACATTTACGGCGACTCGACGCGGCACGCAGATCATCGGCGACGACATCTGGAACACCGCCGGGCCGGTGAGCATCGGCAACGGCCTGATCGAGGGGAATTACATCCACGACCTCACTCAGTGCGGATCGGAACATAACGACGGGATCGGTGTCAACGCAGGCAGCACCAGCCTGGTCATTGACCACAACACGGTGCTGGACCCGCTCAATCAGACGTGCGCGATCTGCCTGTTCTCCGACTTTGGCCAGGTACAGAACGTGACCATCAAGGACAACCTGCTGGCCGGAGGTGACTACGCGCTGTACGGCGGCTTGTCCGGTAATGAGGGTGCCTCATCGACTCCGGGAGTGACGATCACCGGGAATGAGTTCTCGACGGTCTACTTCCCGGACGGGGGAACCTTCGGTCCTGCTGCCCACGTCTGGTCCGGGGATGTCTGGTCCGGGAACACCTGGGCGGATGGCCCGGACGCCGGGCAAGACTGTCTCCCACTGAACGACGCGACCCTACTAGCATCGCTGGGTGGCTAACTTCGGGGACCTGCAGAATGAGATCTACCTCGCGGGGCTCTCTGGCGTGGTGCCCTCGCTCCCGATGTCGTTCGCGGAACTGGAGCGGCGGGCGGAGCTGGCGCTGCCGCCCGGCACGTGGTCATACGTCGCGGGCGGGAGCAGGTGACGAGCACACCCAGCGCAGCAACCGGACGGCCTTCGACCACTGGGGTGTGGTACCGCGGATGCTGCGGGCGAGCACCGATCGGGACCTGTCGGTCGAGCTGTTCGGCACCACCTTCGCGACCCCGATTTTCCTGGCCCCGATCGGGGTGATCGGGATCTGCACCCAGGACGGCCACGGCGACCTGGCCGCGGCCCGCGCGGCCGCCGCTACCGGCGTGCCCATGGTGGCCTCGACGCTGAGCGAGGATCCGCTGGAGGATGTGGCCGCGGAGTTCGGCGAGACCCCCGGGTTCTTCCAGCTGTACTGCCCGACCGATCCCGAGGTGGCAGCCAGCCTCGTTCAGCGGGCGGAGGCGGCCGGCTACCGCGCGATCGTGGTCACCCTCGACACCTGGGTCACCGGCTGGCGGCCGCGTGATTTGTCTACCTCCAACTTTCCGCAGCTGCGGGGCCGCTGCCTGAAGACGTACTTCTCCGACCCCGTCTTCCGGAGCCGGCTGCAAAAGTCGCCTGAGGAGGACCCGGGCACCGCGATCCTGACCTGGGCGCTGATGTTCGGTCGGCCGCTGACCTGGGACGACCTGGCCTGGCTGCGCTCGCTGACCACGCTGCCCATCGTGCTGAAGGGCGTTTGCCACCCCGCCGACGCCCGCCGGGCCGTCGATGAGGGCATCGACGGCATCTACGTCTCCACCCACGGCGGCCGGCAGGCCAACGGCGGCCTCGCCGCCATCGACTGCCTCGCTGACGTCGCCGACGCGGTGCCGGACGTGCCCATCCTTTTCGACTCCGGCGTACGCTCCGGCTCCGACGTGGTGAAGGCGCTCGCGCTCGGCGCCACCGCGGTCGGGATCGGCCGCCCCTACGTCTACGGCGCCGCGCTGGGTGGCACCGACGGCATCGTCCACGTGCTCAGGACGATCCTGGCCGAGGCCGACCTGCTGATGGCGGTCAACGGCTACCCAACCCTCGCCGACCTCGGCCGGGACGCGATCCGGCGTACCTGAGCACCGCTGATACTCGCCCGCCGCAGCGCAAAACAGCAGAGGTGCCTTTATTTCCGTGCACCAACGCGGACAGAGATCCTGAACGCACGGAACGACTATGCGGCATACTGGCCTAAGGCTTTCCAGGAAGGGGCGGCAAATAGTGACTTAATGCCAACAACTCAAGAAGTAATTGCGAGCACGCATCCCGGACTCAGCCATTAATCCAGGGACCTGCGTGCCCGGCCGCTGTTGTCCCTTCCGTCACGAGTGCCAGCGTCAAGCCCCGGCTTGCTGGCAGGCAACCCTCTCCCCGCTATGGGTGCCCCGGGTGATGACAGGGTCGCGCCAGACGTGCGCGGCAAGCGTGGGCCCGGGCCTCGGGTCCCCGAGCTACCCGGAGAAGCCCAGCATGATCACTCATCCCGTCCCCGGTCACACCCACCACTCGCAGCCGTCTGGCGCTCCCGCCTGCGAGGCCCACCTGATCCGGCCGCTCGCGGCCCTGGTCGGCTCGTCACAGCAGGTTCCCGTGGTCCAGGGTGGCCAGGTGCCGCTACGCCAACCTCGACTACGCGGCCAGCGCGCCGGCCCTGGAGAGCGTGGCGGCCCGGGTCAACGAGATCCTGCCCCTGTACGCCAGCGTGCACCGGGGGGCCGGGTACGCCTCCCTCGTCTGTACCGCGGCCTACGAGTCCGCCCGCGCCGAGATCGCCTCCTTCATCGGGACCGGCCGCAGAGACGTCGTGATCTTCACCCGGAACACGACGGACGCGCTGAACCTGCTGGCGTCCGCGGCGCCCGGCCCGGTCGTCTACCTCGACGTCGAGCACCACGCCAACCTCTTGCCGTGGCAGGCCCCCCGGGGCCGGGTGGTGACCGCCCAGCCGACCCTCGCCGCGACCTTGACCGCGATCGGCGACGAACTTGCCCGCCAGCCGGCCGCCCTGCTCGCCGTCACGGGGGCATCCAACGTCACCGGCGAATGCCTGCCACTGCCGGACCTCGCGGCCCTGGCGCACCGGCACGGGGCCAGGCTGGCCGTGGACGGAGCACAACTCGTCCCTCACCGGGCGGTCAACATGAGCTCCACCGGGGTTGACTACCTCGCCTTCTCCGGCCACAAGGTCTACGCGCCGTTCGGCGCGGGAGTGCTGGCCGGCCCTCGTGACTGGCTGGACGCCGCGCCCCCGCATCTGGCCGGAGGCGGCGCGGTCCGTGAAGTAACCGCGACCACAGTCACCTGGGCTGACTCACCAGCCCGGCACGAAGGCGGCACCCCCAACCTGCTCGGCGCGGTCGCCCTGGCGGAGGCCTGCCGGGTGCTGTCATCGCTGGCTCCGGGGGCCGCCGCCCATGAAGAGGCGCTCACCGGCCGGATGCGCGGCGGGCTCGCCGCGCTCGGCGCCACCGTGCACACCATCTGGCCCGATGCCATCGACTCGGTCGGCATCGTGAGCTTCTCGCTGCCTGGCGTGGACGCCGCGCTGCTCGCCACATACCTGTCCGCCGAGCACGGCATCGGCGTCCGGGACGGCCGGTTCTGCGCCCATCCCCTCTTCGCGAGGCTTGGGATCGACCGCGCCGTACGGGCCAGCCTCGGCCTCGGCAGCAGCAGCGACGACGTGGACCGGCTGGTCAGCGCCGTGGAAGCCTTCGTGGTCCGGGGCCCATCGTGGAACTACGAGCCGTCGGGTGGTAGCTGGCGTGCCGGTTCCGGACAGCCGGCCCATGCCGGAGGCTCAGCCGGGATCACCATGCACCGAAGCGTGACGATTTGATCGGATGCGCGCATGGAAGGCGCATAGATCATTCGGTTTAGTGCATGAAGGGTGTTAGGGCCGGAAGCGCTCCTGACTGCGCAGTGTTCCAGCAGAAGTGGCTGCCCGCAGAGAGCAGCCCTTCAGAAAGAGCAAGGAAATGTCTGGAATCGTGGTAAGCCTTGATCGCTCAGCTGACTCGCAGCAGGCACTCGAATGGGCAGTGACGCACGCGACGCTCGAGCACACTCCGCTCACCGTGCTGGCTGTGCACCAGGTCGCCGCGAGCCCATGGACTGGCAATCCGATCATCTACCCCGCGGACCGGCCCGAGGCAGACAAGACCGTGACCGCCGTCAAAGAGGCAGTAAGCAAGACGATGAGCAAGCTCGGCGATGACCGGCCCAGCTCGGTCACGGTGCGCGGGTTCATCGGCCAGCCGGCCGACGCGCTCATCGAGGCCTCGCATGATGCGGACATGGTCGTCGTCGAAGAGCGCAGTGGCTTGGCCCGGTTCCTGACCCGCTCGGTGAGCGCTCAGGTCACGCATCACGCGGCGTGCCCGGTAGTCGTCATCTCCGGCCAGAGGTAACCGCCCAGCCGGACGGCGGAAGTTACCTGATCACAGTCGATGGTTCTGAGCTTGGGTCGCCGCGGGCACCGTTCGCCCGCTTCTGACCCAAGCCCGGCTACCGCATCCGGGTGGATGCAAGCGGAATGCAATGAAACCGTTCGGGCCGGCCTCCGAAGCTGGAGGCGGGCGGGGAGTGTCCCTGCCCGGGCAGCCCGAAGGAGTCACCGTGACCGCCACCACCACCGGCCACCCGCCAGTCCTGCGTTTCGATTCCCAGCCGGACGGCGGCCCGCCGCCCATCCTTCGCACCGGCGGCCACGACTTCGCCTTCCGGCCCGCGGGCGGCCCGCCGATGCTTGTCCTGCGGCGGCGCCCCGACGTACTCCGCGTCCTCACCAGCACCAGGAATTTCGGCATGGCCGCCGTCACCAGGACGGGTGGGCTGCTCGGCTGCCCGCTCACCGGTGCGGAAATGCAATCCCCGGACGGTGGCCTGCTGAACATGAACCCGCCGCGGCTGCGCTCCTACCGGCAGCGGATCGCCGGGCTGTTCACCCGCCGCGCTGCGGAAGCGACCCGCCCGCTGGCCGGGCGCTCGCCCGCAACCTCGCCGACGCGCTGCACGGCCGCGCCACCGCGGACGCCCTCACCGGGTTCGCCGAGCCGTTCACCGCCGCCGCGGTCAGCGCGGCCATGGGGACACCACTAGCCGACTGGGACCGGATCCTCGACGCCTCCCGGATCGCGTTCGCCGTCGTCCCCGGCCCGGGCGCCGTCGATGACGTGGCTGCGGCGTGGGCTGATCTGTACAGCTACTACACCCGCGCCGCGGCCCGGCCCAGCGGGGGATTAACCACCCAGCTCGCCGCGGCGCTGGACGGGCACACGGCCGCCCAGGTCGCGCACGTCACCGGCACCGTCTCCAACGGGTTCGGCGCGATGCTCCCCATCCTCGCCGTCGCCATCGCCGAGCTCGCCCGGCAGCCGCACGTCATCGCCTCGTGCACGCGAGGGGAGCGCACCTGGACGTCCGTCGCGGGAGAACTGCTGAGCACCCGCACGATGTTCGCCGTCGCCCTCCCGCGTATCGCCCTGGCCGACACGTGGCTCGGCGGACGGCCCATCACCAAGGGCACAACCGTGCTGCCGTCCCTGATCGCCGCGGCGCACGATGGCCCGGCTGTCACCCAGCATCCCGTTCGGGGCAGGCCCGCACTTCTGCCCCGGGGCCGCGCTCGCCCGCGTCTGGCTCTGTGCCGCGCTCGAGGCATTCTTCGGGACGTTCCCCCGTGCGCGGCTGGCGGGTGACCTGGCCTGGCAGGCGGGGACGCTGCCGGTCCCCCGGGAGATAACGCTGGCGCTGCGCTAACCGGGTCACGCTCCCCGGCTGGCCGCAGCGGATGAAAGCCGCTGCGGCCAGCCGGCCATGGCCTGTTCGGGTCGTTACCGCTGCTGCGAACCCGGGTCCTGGCCGCCTCAGCTCGGCTGGGGCACGATGCGGATGTAGGGCCGGGGTGCCTTCCATCCCTCCGGGTAGATCGTCTTCGCCTCGTCGTCGGATACGGAGCCGGCGATGATCACGTCCTCGCCCGGCTTCCAGTTGACCGGCGTGGCGACCCGGTGCTTGGCCGTCAGCTGGAGCGAGTCGATCACCCGGAGAACCTCGTCGAAGTTGCGGCCGGTCGTCATCGGGTAGATCAGGATCAGCTTCACCTTCTTGTCCGGGCCGACGACAAACACGTTCCGGACCGTCTGGTTGTCGGCTGGCGTCCGGTTCGCCGGGTCGCCCGTGGTGCTGGCCGGCAGCATCCCGTACAGCTTCGAGACGTTGAAGTCGCCAGTCGCCGATGATCGGGTAGTTGGGCGCGGTTCCCTGGGTCTCCTGGATATCGTTCGCCCACTGCTCGTGCTTCGCCTGTCGGGTCGACCGAGAGCCCGATGATCTTCACGTTCCGCTTGTCGAACTCGGGCTTGATCTTGGCCATATAGCCGAGCTCGGTCGTGCAGACGGGCGTGAAGTCCTTCGGGTGCGAGAACAGGACCGCCCACGAGTCACCGATCCAGTCGTGGAAGCTGATCGGCCCCTCAGTCGTTTCGGCGGTGAAGTCTGGGGCGATGTCCCCAATGGCGAGAGCCATGTTTCTCCTTAGAGTTCGTTCTGCGGATTTCGCTACTATCAGTTACCTTGCCTGCTCCGAGGCTGGGTTTAGCACATATGAAGCACACTTCGCTCAGGTTCCGGTAGGCACAGCCGGGCCGGGCAGCTCCGGCTGGGCCCGGGCGAGTAAGGATCTCGCCGGGCTCCCACGTCCCACCCCTCGTACTCTGCCGCCCTAACGGCGCCGCCGGGCCCGTGCATCATCGTCCCAGCTGCTCCGGGACCGCAATCGGACGCGGGCCAGAGTCCTGCCGGATCCGTTCCAGGAACAGCACGACGATGGCGGCCACCGTTCGGTGCGTCTGGTCGTTGAGCACGTCATGCCGGCCGTCGGTAATGCGGACCAGTTCAGCCGAGGAAGCCGCGGCATACCGGTCGCGGGCCTGCCCCAGCGGGCTGATCGGGTCAGTCACTGCCGTGGATGCCGAGAATGGGCATGCCCAGCCCGTCCAGATCTGCACGCTCCAGCCAGCCGGCCGGAATGGGCTCATACAGCGCGCCCCGCCGGCACGGCCGAGGCAGTCAGCCGCCCGCGGTGCGCTGGGCAAGAGGTCCTGGCATCTAGCTCCTCCTCCCACGAGGCCGCTGAGCCAGCCTGTGGTGTGGCGGGCAGCCCGGCCAGGAGCAGTGCGTCCACAGCAGCGCCCAGACCGGATCTGGCCAGCATGATCGCGAAAAGAGCGCCCGTGTCTGATCCGGCCAGCACCCGCGGGGCAGGCAGGCTGGAGTCGGCCAGGAGGCTGGAGACCTGCGTCCGGGCCAGTTCGGCGTCCACCGCCGGATCGGCCACCACCCGGACCCGGTAGGCGTCACCGGCCAGCCGCCGCCCGAAGCGCTCGTAGACCGGGGCAGCTCTCCCCGGCCAGGAATCACGACAACCGTGCCGCGCGGGATCAGGCCGTCGGGCTCATTCCAGGCGAGTACTGGAACATCCTGGTCGGCCAGGGTCATCGGGGACTCCTTGACGTCGCTTCAGATAGTCGGCACGCCGGCAGCAGCCGCTCAGCGGGGCCAGGCGGCCGAGGGCGAGGTTCGCCGGATAACCACGAGGCGAATTTCCCTCCTTGATGATCAAATTAGTAGGTATCTGGGAAACTGTCCAACCCCAGATCCAGCGGAACCGCCGGCCGCGGCTGGGACCGGGCGGGTCTGGCATGCGGCAGTATCAGCCACATGACCGAACTCACCGATGTTTCCAGCGCATTCGGCTACGGCGACTCGATCCTGGTCGGCGAGCTGGTCCGGCTGCGCGGCGTGCGGGACGACGACCTGCCTGTGCTCGCGGCGTGGGAGATGGATCCCGGGCGGATGGCCACGCTGTCGAACTGGGTGGCCCCGCCGTCGGAGGCCGCGGCGAGGGAGCGCATCGCGAAGTGGAGCGCGAACGAGCAAGGACGACCTTGGCTTCGCCATCGAGACGCTGGACGATCCGCCGGTGCTGGTCGGCAACATCGGGTTGTGGGGCGCGCGGCCCAAGGACCGGTGCGCGACGATCGGGATCGCCCTCGGCCGTGAGTACATCGGCCGTGGCTACGGCACCGACGCGATGCGCGTCATCGTCAGCTACGGATTCCGCGAGATGGGCCTGCACCGCATCCAGCTCGGCGTGGCCCCGTTCAACCCCGCCGGGATCCGCGCCTACGAGAAGGCCGGGTTCGTCGAGGAGGGCCGCCTTCGCGAGTCGGTGCTGCACGACGGGCGCTGGTATGACGAGGTGCTGATGTCCGTCCTCGACCACGAGTGGGCCGCCCGCCGATCCGCTGGCCGATGAGCGAGCCGATACCGCGGCGGCCGGGTAAGCAACCGGGCTGCTGAGAGACGAGCTCAGTGTTGGTATGCCTGCCGCGGCCCGCGCCGCGGAGCATCCTGTGGGCACTTCTGTGGGTCGGCACGTGTGGTCGCCGGCCCCGTCTCTGGCGACGGTGGAGCCAGCCGGAATGACGCAGGAGGGCACGCGACAATGGCTGAGAACCCAGATCTGGAGGGCCTCCCGGGTAGCCGCGGCCCGGTGGCCGGGCATCGGCTGGGAGCGGCAGGGGTAGTCGTAGGCACCGGGCGGGACTTCGGCTCTGGACTCTGCTGAACGCTCAGGCTCTGCTCAACGGCACGGCCGGCAACTCCGGGCGGCGCCGCCTATCATCGAGGACGACCGCTGGCGGCATGGCCGGCCGTGCAGGCGCGGTGACCGGCTGCTTTCAGAGGTCATGGTCGTCCAGCGTGTCCTGCACGCGCCGGGCGCCGGGAGCTCCGATGCGCTGGTAGATCGCCAGAGCGTGCCGCAGGTGCGCGGCGGCTTCGGCAGGGTCCTGGTGGCAGGAGGCTCGGCCGATTCCGTCCAGCGCGCGGGCTTCCTCAGGCGGCGCGCCAAGCTCGCGGGCGATGGCGAGCGCCTGACCGTGGTGGCTGCGGGCTTCCTCGGTCGCTGAGGTCTGCGAACGAGAGCTCGCCGAGGCTGTTCAGCGCCATGGCCAGGCCGTGCCGCGAGCCGAGGTCGCGGAACAGCTCGATGGCCTCGGCCACGCTGGCGGCGGCGGCCGGGTAGTCCCCGGTCAGCAGCTGCACCAGGCCGAGCTCGTCGAGGGTCCGGGCCTGGCCGAGCCGGTCGCCGAGGCGGCGGAACAGGTCCAGGGCCTGGCGCTGGTCAGCGGCGGCGGCCGGGTAGTCCCCGGTCAGCCGCCGCACGCAGCCGAGTTCACAGAGGGCGTCGGCCTCGTCGAACTCGAGACCCGACGCGCCGGAACAGCGGCAGCGCCTGCTGTAGCTGGCCGCGGCGGCCGGCGTAGTCGCCGGTCAGCAGCTGCACCAGGCCCAGGTCGGTGAGGGAGACGGCCTCGGCGAGCTGATCGCCCGCGTCGCGGGCCAGGGCCAGCGCCTGCTGGTGGCTGGCGGCGGCGGCCGGGTAGTCCGCCGATGTCTGTCTGCACCAGGCCCAGGTGGTTGCAGCGCGTAGGCCTGGCCGGGCAGGTCGCCGAGTCCGCGAACAGCTCGATCGCCTCGGCCAGCTGGCGGTGGCGGCCGGGTAGTCGCCGGTCAGCTGCTGCAGCAGGCCGAGCTCGTCGAGCGTCCCGGCCTGGCCGGGCCGGTCCCCGGCCTGGCGTGCCGCGCGGAGAGCGGTCTGGTATTGATCCGCGGCCTGGTCCCAGTGACCGCGGGCGCGCAGGAACCCGCCCATCGCGGTGGCGATGGCGATGGCGTGCCAGGGCATCGCCCCGGCGGCGTAGCCGACGGCGGCGTGCAGGTTGGGCCGCTCGGCTTCCAGCCAGGCGGCTGCTCCGCTGGGTAGCCGGCCACGGGCGCTGGCGGGCGGGCCGCCCGGCGGCAGCGCGGCCGCCGGCCGTGGTCCAGGTGGCGATGTGCCTGCTGGCGGCCGCGGCGACGTGCGCGTAGTAGTTCACCAGCCGGGCGGCGGCGGCGCGTGAGTCCGCGGTGTCGTCGGCGGCGGCGAGTGCGCGGGCGTATTCGCGGAGCAGGTCGTGCAGCAGGTAGCGGCCGGGTCGCGGGCTCGGTGATCAGATGATGGTCGTAGAGCTCATCGAGCTGGCCGCGGGCGCTCGCCACGCTGGTGCCGTCGAGCGCGGCCGCGGCGTAGGCGTCGATGTCCGGGCCCGGCGCCAGGCCGAGCCGGCGGAACAGCCGCTGCTGGTCCGCGGTGAGGTCGGGTAGGACAGGTCGAACGCGGCCGCGACCGACAGGTTCTCGGCGCGCATGATGGCCAGCCGGTCGCGCGCCGCCGCCAGGTCAGCGGCCAGTTCCGCGCCGGTCCGGGCCGGGTGGTGCCGCAGCTGCCGGGCCGAGCATCCCGATCGCCAGCGGCAGGTACCCGCACAGCCGGGTTATCTGCCCGGCCGGGCCCGCCCGGCGCCAGGTCCGGGCGGCCAGCCAGCCGGGCCAGCAGCGCCGCCGCCTCGTCGGGGGACAGGGTGTCCAGGCTGATCACCGTGGCGTCTTCCAGCGCGGTCAGCCGCCGGCGGCTGGTGATCAGGACCAGGCTGCCGGCCGTGCCCGGCAGCAGCGGCCGGACCTGCTCATGCCCGGCCGCGTCATCCAGCAGCAGCAGGATCTTCTTGCCCGCGACGTGGTCACGCCACCGGCCCGCCCGGGCCTCCAGGCCGGGCGGGATGTGCTGCTCGGCGACGCCGGCCGTCAGCAGCAAGCTGGCCAGCGCGTCCGCGGGGCTAACCGGCCGCTGGCCGGGCGTGTGGGCGTGCAGCGGAAGGAAGAACTGCCCGTCCGGGAAGCTCCCGGCCAGCCGGTGCGCGGCGTGCACCGCGAAGGTCGTCTTGCCGATCCCCGCCATCCCGTCGATCACGTGGATCCCCGCCAGCCCGCCGTCCGCGGCCGCGCTGGCCAGCGATCCCAGCAGCCGCGCCAGCTCGGCCTCGCGGCCGGTGAAGCTGCCGATATCACGGGCAGCGTCCGGGTCGCCGCCGCCGCGGGCGCCGCGGCCCCCGTCACGCCGGCCGCCAGCACATCGGCGGCCGGGCGCCCGCCCGCGGGCCGCCGCGACGAACAGCACCCGCACCTGCCCGGCCAGGCTCAGCGCATCGGCCAGCAGCAGGGCGGTGTCCTTGCGGGCAGTGCGGTTGACGCCCCGCTCCAGGTCACTGACCGACCGCGGGCTCAGGCCCGCCGCCTCGGCCAGCTCCTCCTGCGTCAGCCGGGCCTCGGTCCGAAACTGCCGCAGCAGCCCGGCGAAACTCAGCGCAGGCTCCGGCCACCGCTTCCATCCCCCCTCATCAGGCTGCTCTGGCCACGCCTTGCGTCCCCTGAGCTTATGATCCCGTTTACGCAGCTCGCCATCCCTGGCTCGCACCCTGGCGCCACCAGGCACATCTAGGTAACCCGGCCCGGAATATGGCGCGCGGTAGCGCTACCCAAGTGAGACACGACCTGCGCGTGCACGTGGCCAGATGGGGCAGCGAGCAGACTGGGGCTGCCCTGGCGACAGGGTTCGCCGCACCCCGGTCCCTGGCGGCCGGGTTACGTCATCGTCCGCGACTCGGCGTAATCAGGAGCCTGCACGCCGGGCCCGGCGCCACCTCCTGCGGATGACGTCGATGATCACCACGGCCGCGGCCGCTCCCGCCTCGATGACCACGGTGTGCCGCAAGGACGGCAGGTTCGCCGGGTCGAGCATCGAGTTCAGCCCGAGGTCCATCGGCTGGAACTGGATGATCACCGGTCCGGGTGCCTGGCCGGGACGTGTTCCGCGAGCCGCCGCACCGGCGCGCGGGCGGCCATCACGATCCGCACATCGGGACCCTGGCGGACCGCGCCCACAGTGCCCCCGGCGACGTGGTTCCAGGCCAGGGCGAGCAGGACGACCGCGGCCACGACCAGCGGCGCCGCGGCCAGATGCCGCAGGAACCTCACCCCGGCCGCCGGACCGGCCGCCAGGTCAGCAGCCTGCGCCCGACCCTGGCGATCCATCTCCAGCGCAGGGCCACGTGCACCGGGACCAGGGCGAGCGTGACGTCCGCCGTCCGGAAGTGGAGCTGGGTCCAGAACGGCCCGGTCAGCGGGTAGATGCCGAGCGACGGCAGGGCCACCCGGGAAATCAGGATGCCGGAGGCCACGCAGAACGTCATGGCCACCAGCAGCGCCAGGTTGACCAGCCAGATGAGCTTGTCAGGCCCGCGTGGGCTGACCAGCTTCCTGGTCGTGCGGATGACCCAGTCCCAGTGCAGGGTCAGGTGCAGCAGCAGGGCGGCTCCCAGCCCGATGCCCAGCCATTCGTGGATCCCGATCCCGGTGAAGCCGTAACTGTAGGCCAGCGTGAAGCCGAGCAGCAGGGCGGCGTCGAACCAGAAGTCCAGCCGCGTGCGCGCCGCGATCCTTCGCCGGCGGCCGGCCGCCAGGCCGCGACGGTAGGAGCGGCCGCGGGTGGCAGGCGCCTCACGATCCGGCGGAGGTCACCGGGCGGCCGTTCATGATAAGCAGCCTGCTCTGAGCGGGGACGGCGCGCCATGGACCGGGACCCACACTCGTGGTGGGGCTGCACCCACTCAGTCTTGCGGACCACCGGCACCCCACCAGGGTCGAACTGGATCACCTGACGTTCTCACCCTACTGCTATGAGTGCTATAGTTCTGCCTAGTCGGTCTAGACTTTAGGGAGGGTTCATGGCGTGGCAGGTTCAGGACGCCAAGCAGCGCTTCAGCGAACTCCTCCGTTCCGCGCACGCCGAGGGGCCGCAGATCATCACGCGTCATGGCCAGGAGGTGGCCGTGGTTATTGATATCGCCGACTACTGGCATCTCAAGGGTGACGTCACGGATTTCAAGGATTATCTGCGAGCGGGTCCCGGCTTTGACGAACTCGAGCTCAGCAGAACAACCGAGGTCCCGCGGGACATCGACTGGACGAACGACGCATGATGTATCTGCTCGACACCAATGTGGTCTCCGAACTCCGCAAACCGGACCCTGACCCGCACGTTCTGGCCTGGTACAGCACCGTCACCTCGGCCGAGATCTACATCAGCGCGCTCACCATGGGCGAGATCCGGCTGGGCATCGAGCGGCTGCGCCGCCAGGACGCCACCCAGGCCGACCTCCTGGAGCAGTGGCTCCGCGGCCTGCACGCCGGTTACGGAGATCACATCATCGACGTGGACGCCGCGGCCGCCGAGGAATGGGGCCGGCTCAGCGTGCCCGACCCGCTCCCGGTCATCGACGGGCTGCTCGCCGCCTCAGCCAAGATCCGTGGCTGGACCCTGGTCACCCGGAACACCGCGGACGTCGCCCGCAGCGGCGTGGCGCTGCTCAACCCTTTCGAACCCGCGGCCCGCTAGGTCACCCGGGATCAGTCGGCGAACAGGTGCCGGAAATAGGAGTCCGGCTCGGTCAGGAAGCGCCGCCAGGCGCTGACCAGGTAGAGGTCTTCCCACTGGGAGCTGCGGATGCCCCAGTCCCCCAGTTCCAGGATGGCCGCGCCGGGGACGGCGGCGATGATGGGCGAGTGGGTGGCCACGATGGCCTGGGATCCCTCGCGGGCCAGATCGTGCAGCAGAGCGGCCAGCCCGAGGGACGCCGTGAAGGACAGCGGCGCGTCAGGCTCGTCCATCAGGTAGAAGCCGGGCTGGTTCACCCGGGTGCGCAGCAGCTCCAGGAAACCCTCGCCGTGGCTGCAGCTGGTGGAATCGCTCCGGCCGCCTGGGCGCCGGGATGGTCCTCCAGGTAGGTGTACAGGCTGTGCGTGGTGTCGGCGCGCAGGAAGTAGGACCAGCGGGGCCGGCCGGGACCGCGCTCGACGATCAGGGCCGGGCCCGCCCCGGCGGCTCGGTGTCCCTGGTCTGGAACAGCTCGGCCTGGGCGGAGCCGCCCGCGGGTTGAGCCCGTACGCCCCGGCCAGCATCTCCACGACGGTGGACTTCCCGGAGCCGTTCTCGCCGACCAGCACGGTCAGGCCCGCGGGGAACTCCAGCCCCTCGCACAGCATGTGCTCCACCGCCGGCACCGTCGCCGGCCACTTCGTGGTGTTCGACGGGCTGGGCCGGGTCGTGGCGGACCGGCGGACCGCCCGGCCGTCCGCCACCCAGCCCTGGTCACGGCCGCTGCCCACCCGTCCATCATGCCGCGCCCCGCAGACAACCCGTCGCGGGCGATGAGTCCGGGGCCCGGCGGCCGTCTTCAGCAGGGGTAACGGACGCAGGAACGGAGATTCTGCGATGAGCCAGCAGGTGCGGATCGAGCTGCGTGCGGCCCAGCCGTACGCGGGAATCCCGGTGCGCGTCACCATGGACGGCCTGTCGGGCGCGGTGGATGAGGCCTTTCCCGAACTGTTCGGCTGGCTGGCCGCGCAGGACATCCCGGCCGCCGGGCCGCCGTTCATCCGCTACCTCGTCATCGACATGGCGGCGGAACTCCAGATCGAACTCGCCGTGCCCGTCGGCGCGGAGTCAGCGGCGGCGAGCGCATCCAGCCCGGCGTGCTGGCCGGCCGGTATGTGACCCTGCGGCACACCGGCCCCTACGACGGCCTCGTCGCCAGCAACGCCGCGCTGCAGCAGTGGGCCCAGCAGCAGGGCATCATCTTCGACAGCTGGGACACTCCGGCCGGCTCGGTGTGGCGTGGCCGGGCCGAGCATTACCTCACCAATCCCGCGGCCGAACCCGACCCCGCGAAGTGGGAGGTCAACGTCGCCTACCTGGCCCTCTGAGCCTGAGCCTGGGCGACCGCCCGGGGCCGCCTGCCGCCGCCGCCGGCAGCCTCAGGGCCGCAGCAGTTCCGTGCGGTATTGCGGGGCCAGGGCCTGGGACTTGGCGATGAACGCCGCCTGGGCCGCCTGGTCGAGCTCGGGCGGTGGCTCGGTCCGGGTGGCGACCGGCTGCCCGACCTCGAGAAAGAACTGCTCCTGCCCGGACGGCGAGCACATGCACAGCAGCCGCGCGGGCCGGCCGGAGGCGTTGGTGAAGGCGTGCGGGGCGTTGGCCGGCACGTTGACGGTCTCGCCGGCCCGGGCGACCATGTGCTCGCCGCGGAAGGTGAGCTCCACCTCGCCGTCGAGCACGGTGAACATTTCCTCGAAGTCGTGGCGGTGCGGCGGGGGCCCGCCGCCGGGAGGGACGTGCATGTCGATGAGGGTGTACCGGCCAGCGGTCTGGTCGCCGGTCAGCAGGATCGTGTAGGTGTCACCCACCAGGCCCAGGTGCGTGAGCGCCTGGTCCTCGTCCGGGCGGGCCACGGCCAGCGTCCGCCGCGGGTCGTCCGGCGGGATCGCTGGGCCTGGTGCAGTATCCGGGCTATCGGTCATCGCGCTGCTCCTGGTTCCTGGCCGGCCTGATGCCTCACCAGCCGACACTATCCGCGCGCCGCCAGCGCCGGACGCTGACCCGCATCGGGACCAGCCGGTTCGCGCTCCGGCACTGGAGGTCGCCGATAATCGCTTCCATGACGCCTCTCGACGTGACCAAGCCGAACATCGCGCGGATGTACGACTACTGGCTCGGCGGCAAGGACAACTTCGAGGCCGACCGGGAAGCGGCCGAGGCGATCCGGCAACGGCGGCCCAACATCGCCGAGCAGGCGCTGGACAACAAGAAGTTCCAGACCCGGGCCATCAGCCTACGTGGCCGGGCAGGGGGTGCGGCAGTTCCTGGACATCGGCTCGGGGCTGCCCACCTCCCCGGTCCGGGCGGAAGGCGCGGCGCCGCTGTGGCTGGCCACGCACGAGGCGGCCCGGGCCGTCATCCCGGACGCGATGGTGGGTTACGTCAACTACGACCCGGTGGCGGTGGCCCATTCGCAGGCGCTGCTGGCCTCGGGCAGCCGCCAGGTGGTGGCGGTCGACGGGGACATGGGCGACCCGGAGGCGATACTCGCCCACCCGGCCATCCGCCAGGCCGGATTGCAGGCTGGACGTCCCCGCGTGCGTCATCCTGTGCTGCGTGCTGCACTTCCTGGACGCCGAGACGGCCCGCGACGTGGTGGCCAGATTCGCCCGGGCCCTGGCCCCCGGTTCCTACCTGATCATCTCCATCGGGTGGGCTCAAGGGCCAGGATGGCCAGGACTTCGCCAGCACCTATAACGCCCAGGATGGGTCCCGGATCTACGCCCATTCCCGGGACGACATCACGGCCATGTTCGACGGCACGGACCTGGTGCCACCGGGGATCGTGGACTGCGCGACGTGGCGGGTGGACCCGGCACCCGCCGGGCCGGCCGACCAGACCTCGATGATCCTGGGCGCCGTGGCCCGCCGCCCCTGAGACCGCTGTCCCCTGAACCGGTTATCTGGCGCTCGCCCGGCCGTCTTACTCAGGAGACTCCGGCTCGGGAGTCTTGATCGCAGACTCCGGCCCTAGGAAGAGGTAGCGCGATGACGATGCCAGTGACCACCCTGGACCAGCGATTCAGCGATCCGGCCGCGACCGCGACCAGCTGGGATGAGACCAGCAAGGCCCTCGAGAGCGCCGAGCTGTTCTGGATCTCCACGGTCCGGGCCGACGGCCGCCCGCACGTCACGCCGCTCGTGGCCGTCTGGGCCGACAGCGTCCTGTACTTCTGCACCGGCGAGGCCGAGCAGAAGGCCATCAACCTGAGCGCCAACCCGCACGTGGTCCTGACCACCGGATGCAACGGCTGGGAGGCAGGACTCGACGTCATGGTCGAGGGAGATGCCGTCCGGGTCACCGACGACGCCACCCTCAGCCGCCTCGCCCAGGCCTGGACGACCAAGTGGGACGGGCAGTGGCAGCTACGAGGTCCGCGACGGCGCCTTTCACCACCCGGGCGGCGACGAGCCGGTCCTGGTGTTCGCGGTAGCACCCGCCAAGGTGCTGGCCTTCACCAAGGGCACGTTCAGCCACACGCGGCACCGGTTCTGAGACCCGGTTCTGCAGGACTTCGGCCTGGACGTCGGCCGCAACATCCGCTTGGGTACATCCCCTGTTAAGGGGGATGCTGTTGGTACGCCGGATGTGGAGGGAGTACCGGAGATGATCCGTTACCGTGGCGCGGTCGCCGGAGCGGCGAGCCTGGCCCTGATCCTGGGGGCCGTCACGGCCGCCGACGCCGCTCCCACCCTCGCGGCTACCCGGGCCGGCGGCGGCTGCACCGCCGGCGCCCACACCCTGTCCCCGCCCGGCGCCCGGCTGTACCCGGAGACCGGCAACGGCGGCTACACCAGCGTGCACACCTCGGTAAGCCTGGTCTACGACGCCGCCAGCAACCGCTTCCTGCCCGGCAACCACGTCACGCTGACCGACCGGGCCACCCAGTGCCTGACCAGCTTCAGCCTGGACTTCGAGCGCCGGTCGGTGAACAAGACGGCCGGCCCGGACATGACCGTCACCTCGGTCCGGGTGAACGGCCGGCCCGCGTCGTTCACGTTCGTCCAGCCGACCTACCCCGGCGACCCGCACGGGCAGAACGACCCTGACCCGCGCGCCCACCAGGCCTCCGAGCTCAACCCGGTCGGCGGCCCGGACGCACAACCCGCTCCGCCGGCCTGCACCCCCGAGCTGACCTCCACCAACCCGGCCACGAAGGACTCCGGGAACGGCACCCCGTGCCCGGCCAACAAGCTGGTCATCACCCCGTCCGCGCCGATCAGCGACGGCGCCGCGTTCCGGGTGACCGTGGCCTACACCGGGCGGCCCGGCGTGCACAACGACGGGGACGGCACCACCGAGGGCTGGTTCCGGTCCAACCAGCCCAAGGGTGACGGCGGCTTCGTGACCACCGAGCCGGTCGGCACCGAGGACTGGATGCCGCTCAACGACTACCCGAGCGCCAAGCCCACCTACGACTTCTACGACACCGTCGCCGCGGGCAAGACCGTGCTCGCCAACGGCATCCTGGAGGGAACCCGCCGGCACCCCGCGAACGCCCAGTTCCCGCACGGCTCGGTGACCTGGCACTGGCACTCGGCCGCCCCGGTAGCCAGCTACCTGGTCGAGGACAGCATCGGCAGCTTCGACCTGACCAAGCGCACCGTCCGCGGAATGACGTTCTACCAGGCCCAGGCCAGCTCGCTGAGCGCGGCGCGGAAGGCGAAGAACCGCGTGATCATGGACAAGCAGCCGGACATCACCCGGTTCGAGAGCATGTTCAGCGGGCCGTTCCCGTTCACCTCGGACGGGGTGGTCGTCGGCCGGCCGTCCGCCTCCTTCGAGGAGGAGATGCAGACGATGATCACCTTCGCGGGCGGGGAGATCGACACCGACACCCTCTACCACGAGAACATGCACCAGTGGTGGGGAGACCACGTCACCGAGCACGGCTACACCATGACGTTCTACAAGGAGGGGCTGGCCACCCTGGCCGAGTTCCTGTTCGCGGCGCGGAAGGCGCAGGGCAAGGCCGGCGGCCCGGGCACCGCGGCCGGGCGCGGCCTTCCAGCGCAGCCTGGACGCCACGTTCGCCAGCATCTACGCGAGCAAGGACGGCTTCTGGACGGTGGCGCCGTCCAACCCGACGGCGTGGGGACTGTTCAGCGGCTCCTCCACCTACGACCGGCCGGGCATCGCCTACATCGCGCTGCGGCAGATCCTCGGGCACGCGAACTTCACCCGGGCGCTGGAGCAGATCCAGCGCGCAGTACGGCGGGGGCTCGATCACCGAGGCCCAGCTGGAGGCGGGCTTCGGCCGCTGGCTGCCGACCCGGAGCGCCGCCTGCCGCCAGCGGCTGGGCCAGTTCTTCACCGAGTGGTTCGACACCGCGTACCCGCGCGGCGGCGGGGCCGCCCGGCCGCACATCACCGGCCCCGGGCTGGCCGGCCCCGGCTTCTACACCGGCAGCTGCACGCGCTCGTAAGCACCCGCGGCCCGGCCGTGAGCGCTGCGGCCGGCCGTAAGCACGCCGGCCCGGCCGTAAGCACCCCGGCGCCCCGGCCGTGAGCTCCCGCGGCGGCGGCCGGGCCGGCCTGCGCCGATTCATCCTGGAACGGTCTTGGATACCCCTTGACCGACCCTTTCCCTGAAGTTACGTTACGGGATGAATTAAGGCTTGTATCAAGCCCTGACAACGGTCGGCGCTGGACCCGTGTCATTCGGCCGGGCTTTTCAGCAACGGCTGCTCAGCGGCGCCCCGCAATGGCTCTTCACAGGCAGGAGTAGCCCATGAGCCCAACGAACGTGCTCCGGTGGTCGGCATGGCGGCGGATCTTGATCCTCGGGATGGTGATGACACTGGCGGCCGCCTTAGCGCTCGTCGCCGGGCCGCCGGGCCGGGCCGCCGCCGCGTCGACCCTGCTCTCCCAGGGTGCAGCCCGCCACCGCCTCGTCCACCGAGAGCGCCGCCTACCCGGCGTCGGACGCCGTGGACGGCAACACCGGCACCCGCTGGTCCAGCGCCTTCTCCGACCCGCAGTGGCTGGAGGTCGACCTGGGCGCGACCGCCTCGATCACCTCGGTCACCCTGCAGTGGGAAGCGGCGTACGCCACCGCCTTCCAGATCCAGACCTCGCCGGACGGCACGAACTGGACCACGATCTACTCCACCACCACCGGCACCGGCGGCACCCAGACCCTGAACGTGACCGGCACCGGCCGGTACGTCCGGATGTACGGCACGGCCCGCGCCACCCAGTACGGCTACTCGCTGTGGGAGTTCCAGGTCTACGGCAGCCTGAGCAGCGGCAGCACCTGCGGCACCGCGGACGCCGCCCTGAACCAGCCCGCCACCGCGTCGTCGACGGAGAACGCCGCGCTACCCCGCGTCGGACGCGGTGGACGGCAACACCGGCACCCGCTGGTCCAGCGCGTTCAGCGACCCCAGTGGCTGCAGGTGGACCTCGGGTCCAGCAAGACGATCTGCGGGGTGACGCTGAACTGGGAGACCGCCTACGGGAAGGCGTTCCAGATCCAGACCTCGCCGGACGGCACCAACTGGACCACGATCTACTCCACGACCACCGGCACCGGCGGGCGTCCAGGCCCTCACCGTCTCCGGCACCGGCCGCTACATCCGGATGTACGGCACGGCCCGCGCCACCCAGTACGGCTACTCGCTGTGGGAATTCGACGTGTACACCACGAGCAGCGGCGGCGGCGGCACCGGGAACACCGTGACGGTCACCAACCCCGGCAGCCAGAGTTCCACCGTCGGCACCGCGGCCAGCCTGCAGGTCCACGCGACCGACTCCGCGTCCGGCCAGACGCTGACCTACAGCGCCAGCGGGCTTCCCGCCGGGCTGTCCATCAATTCCTCCTCCGGCCTGATCTCCGGGACCCCGACCACGGCGGCCACCACCAGCGCCACCGTGACCGCCACCGACACCACCGGGGCGGCCGGGACCGCCACCTTCAGCTGGACCGTGGCCACCGGCGGCAGCGGCGTGCTGCCCGGCCCAGTCGAACACCCCGAACTTCGGCCCGAACGTGGACATCTTCGATCCCGAGCATGTCCAGCGCGTCCATCCAGTCCACGCTGGACTCCGTCTTCAACACGCAGAAGCTCAACCAGTTCGGGACGCAGCGCTACGCCCTGCTGTTCAAGCCGGGCACCTACAGCGCCGAGGCCAACATCGGCTACTACACGTCGATCCAGGGCCTCGGCCAGAACCCGGACGACGTCACCATCAACGGCGACGTCACCGTGGACTCGTTCGACGGCACCGGCAACGCCACGCAGAACTTCTGGCGGTCGGCGGAGAACATGGCCATCAACCCGTCCGCCGGGTCGGACCGCTGGGCCGTGGCCCAGGCGGGCCCGTTCCGCCGGATGGACGTGCACGGCGGCCTGGAGCTCTACCCGGCCAGCTACGGCTACGCCAGCGGCGGCTACATCGCCGACACCAAGGTCTCCGGCCAGGTCTCCTCGGTGTCCCAGCAGCAGTGGTACTCCCGGGACAGCAACTTCGGCAGCTGGTCCGGCTCGGTCTGGAACATGGTGTTCTCGGGCGTGAACGGCGCCCCCGCGCAGAGCTTCCCGACCCCGCCGATGACCACCCTGGGCACCACCCCGGTCTCCCGGGACGTGCCGTACCTGTACATCGACTCGAGCGGTAACTACCACGTGTTCGAGCCGTCGCTGCGGACCAACGCGTCCGGGCCCAGCTGGGCCAACGGCCCGACGCCGGGCACCTCGGTGCCGATGAGCCAGTTCTTCGTCGCCGACCCGTCGATGAGCGCGGCCACCATCAACACGGCGCTGTCGCGAGGGCTGCAACCTGCTCTTCACCCCGGGCGTCTACAACCTGAACCAGACGCTCAACGTCACCCACGCCAACACGACGATCCTCGGCCTCGGCTTCCCCACGCTGATCCCGCAGAACGGCGTGAACACCATGCAGGTCGCGGACGTCGACGGCGTCCGGATCGATGGCCTGCTGTTCGACGCGGGCACGACCAACTCAGCGCGCTGCTGACCGTCGGCACGGCCGGCTCGACGGTGAGCCACGCCAGCAACCCGATCTCGGTCCAGGACACGTTCTTCCGGATCGGCGGGGACATCGCCGGCCAGGCCACGGCCAGCCTGGTCGTGAACGCCAACGACACCATCGTGGACGACATCTGGGCCTGGCGCGCCGACCACGGCAACTCGGGCACGGTCGGCTGGACGACCAACACCGCGGCCAACGGAATGGTCGTCAACGGCAACAACGTCGAGGCGACCGGCCTGTTCGTCGAGCACTACCAGAAGACCGAGGTGGCCTGGAACGGCCAGAACGGAAAGGTGATCTTCTTCCAGAACGAGATGCCCTACGACCCGCCGAACCAGGCGGCCTGGATGAACGGCAGCTCGAACGGTTATCCCGCGATCGCGGTGGCCAGCAACGTCACCTCGTTCGGGGCCTGGGGCCTGGGCAGCTACTGCTACTTCAACGTCAATCCGGCGGTCAACTCGGCCATGGCCTTCCAGTCGCCTACCGGCTCCGGGATCGCCTGGCATGACCTGCTCACGGTCTCCCTCGGGCAACGTCGGCACGATCAGCCACGTGATCAACACGACCGGGGCGGTCACGCCGACCAACACCACGCCGAGCACCGTGACCAGTTTCCCCTAACCACCCCTCCCCCACGCGCCGCCGGCCGGCCCTGCCCCCTCCGGGGCCGCGGCGGCCGCCATTTCCCGGCTCCCTCCCGGGCTGCCGCCCGGCCTCCGCCCGTCCCCCGGGGCCGGCCATGGTGGCAGCATGGGGAC
This sequence comes from uncultured Actinomycetes bacterium, assembly GCA_963742055.1. Taxonomy (GTDB): domain Bacteria; phylum Actinomycetota; class Actinomycetes; order Streptosporangiales; family Streptosporangiaceae; genus RYN-230. The sequence goes on from CAVUKT010000080.1 coordinate 27,914, forward strand.
CAGCCCCGCTGACTCACGGCGGGCGGGCGGCGGAGGACCTGGGTGCCAGCGGACTACGCGAAGATCCGCGACGAGAACATCGCCCGCTACGGCTGGGATACCGCCGTGCTGGATCTTCTCGGGCACCTGTACAGCGAGCGGACCCACTTCATCTTCGAGCTGATCCAGAACGCCGAGGACGCGGGCGCGACCGCGCTGGCTTTCGAGCTGTTCGGCGACCGGCTGGAGGTCCGGCACGACGGCCGGCCGTTCACCGAGGCCGACGTGCGGGGGGTCTGCGGGGTCGCCCAGAGCGGGAAGTCCGGGGACCTCACGAAGATCGGCCAGTTCGGCATCGGCTTCAAGTCGGTGTACGCGTACACCACGACCCCGCGCGTGCACAGCGGCGCCGAGCACTTCCAGATCGACCACTACGTCCGGCCGTCCCCGGCGGAGCCGCCGGGGAACACCCGGCGAAGGACTCCCCGGACACCCTGTTCATCTTCCCGTTCGACCACGAGGCGGTGCCCGCGGCCACCGCCGTCGGGGAAATCTCCGCCGCCCTGAACCGGATCGAGCCCGCGACCCTGCTGTTCCTGCGGAACATCACCCGGCTGCGGGCCCACGGCGTCCAGATCACCGACACGGTCATCGAGCGGCGGACGCAGCCGCTCACCCCGGCATCTCCGGCCCTGGCGGGCCGGCACATCACGCTGACCCGCAGCCGCGGCCCACCGGACCAGCAGTCCGCGCACGCCGAGGACTGGTTCGTCTGGGACCGCCCGCTGGATGACCTCGGGCACGCCGGCCAGCGGGTCGAACTCGCGTTCCGGGCCGACACCGCGCACGGCGCCCCCCGGCTCGTCCCCCGGGACGGCTCCCCGCTGGTCGTGTTCTTCCCGACGCAGAAGGAGACCTTCCTCGGCTTCCTGATCCAGGGCCCGTACCGGACCACCCCCGCCCGCGACAACGTCCCCGGCGACGACCCCGCCAACCAGGCCCTGGTGGGCGCGACCGCCGCCCTGCTCGTATGCGTGCTGCGGGAACTTCGCACCGGCGGGCTGCTCACCGGTGAGGTCCTGGCGGCGCTGCCCCTGGACCCGGCGCGGTTCGCGCCGGGCTCGATGCTGCGGCCGCTGTTCGACGCGGTGCGCACGGCCCTGACCGAGGAAGACCTCATCCCCGCCGCCGGCGGCGGCTACGCCGCGGCGCGGAACCTGAAGCTGGCCAGCCCGGCGGATCTGGGCGAACTGCTGAGCCCCCGCCAGCTCGGGGCGCTGTTCCAGACGGACCACCCGCTCGCCTTCGCCCAGCTTCCCCGCAACGAAAACCAGCTCCCCGTACTGACCCGCTACCTGCGCGAGGAGATCGGCGTCGGGGAGGTCACCCCCGCCGACCTGCTCGCCCGGGCCACGACCGGGTTCCTCGAGGCGCAGCCCGACGAGTGGATCACGCGCTTCTACGGGTTCCTGTACTCCGATCCCGACCTGTGGCGGGAGCCGAGGGTCCCCGGGGAGCCAGCGGCCCCGGCCCGGACCCGGCCGATCATCCGGCTCGAGGACGGCCGGCAGGTCGCGCCCTTCGACTCTGCCGGGCGCCCCGCGGCCTACCTGCCCGCCGACTACGAGCCGGGACCGGCCGGGACCGGCTTCCCCACCGTGCGGCGCGCGGTCGCGGACACCCCGGTGGCCCGGGCGTTCCTGGAGGCGCTGAAGTTCACCGAGCCGGACATCGTGGCCGAGGTGCTGGAGATCATCCTGCCCCGGTACGCCCGGGCTCGGGGGGGACAGCGGGGCGGACGGGGACGGCCCGCTGGCCGTGGCGGCCCTCGACCCGGCCCAGCACGCCGCGGACCTCGAATGCATCATGCGGGCCCTGGACGAGGCGGACGCGGCCCGGCGCCAGCGGCTCCTGGAGCAGCTGCAGCAGACCGCGTTCCTCATCGCGGAGAACGCCGCCACCGGCGAGCAGCGGCTGCTGCCGCCCCCGGCGCTGTACCAGCGCAGCCGGGACCTGGAGACCTACCTCGACGGGAACCCGGACGCCTGGTTCGCCGGGGATGCCTACGGGCCGTGGCTGGCCCAGCTCCGCGGCATGGGGGTCCGCGACCAGGTCGAGGTGCAGGCCCGGGCGCCGGGGCCGCTCGGGCACGTCCTCCTCGTCGCCGGGTTCGCCCAGCACGAGCGGGGCCTGGACGGCTTCGACCCGGAGGCCCGGATCGACGGGCTGGAGTTCGCGCTCCGCCACCCCGGGCACGCCCGCGCCGAGTACGTGTGGAACGTCCTGCTGGCGCCGAACCGGCGGCTGGTCGGCGGGGTGGTCGAGAAGTCGGTGCGCGAGCAGTTCGCCGACTCGCGCACGGAGAACGTCCGGTCGTCCATCGGCCTGGCCGCGGCGGGCGAGGCCTGGCTCCCCGGGCCGGACGGGAACTTTCACCAGCCCGCCGACCTGTCGCTCGACGACCTGCCGCCGACGTTCGCCCGGGATGAAGGGCTGGCCCAGGCGCTGGGCATGAGCCAGCCGGTGGTGTCGCAGGCCAGCCGCAGGCTCGGCATCCCGGTCGAGGTCCTGTGGGGGCTGAGCGCGCACCCGGACCTGATCGCGGGGATCGAGCGTGAGCTTAAGCTCCGGTCCGCCGGGCGCAATCCCCTGGACGGCGGCCCGCCTGCGGGCCAGGGCGATGAAGACCGGCCCGGCGGCCTCAGCGCAGCACCTCGACCAGCAGCACCCAGGCGTTGATGGCGGCGATGACGATGGCGAGCACGAACGCGGCGGGCAGCCAGTAGAGGCCGCCGCCGTGGCCAGTGGCCAGGGTCGCCCCGCCGAGCAGCAAGGTCACGGTCAGCCCGGCGGCGGTGACCAGCCGCAGCAGCAGCGGGAAGTCGATGGCCGCCTGCTGGCGGCTGGCCAGCAGCGCCCGGACCGGTGAGGTGGCGCTGCCCAGCCCGCTCAGCAGGATGAACGCGGCCAGCGCCCAGCGCGGGATGCCCGGGGTCAGCCCGACCAGGCTGATGACCAGCACGATCAGCAGGGCGGCGAGCGCCTCGATGGCCCGGCCGGTCAGGAAGTTCTGGCCTTCGCGCTTCTCGGTGTCCAGCACGGTCCTGATGTTGACGCTGAGCCCGACGAAGATCAGCCCGCTGAGCGCCGCGGTGGCCCCGGCTGCGGCGAGGAAGAGGTCACCCCATCCTTCGGGGCTGTACCCGGCGATCATCGGGCCTCAGGGTGGGTCATGACGCTGCTCTCTGGGGTGGGCTTGGGCAGGCGGCGTGGCCCGAAGCCTAGCTGAGGACGTCCAGCGGGACCCGGCGGCTGTAGCGGGACGGCGGACAGCCGTAGGCCGCGTCACGGAGCCCCGCGATGTACCCGAGGGCGAACAGCCGGCCGAGCGTGGCGTAGCCGTAGCTCTCGTTGGTCTCGCCTTCGAGGGCGGGCACGTGGTCGGGCCGGATGGGCCCGTCGAACCCCAGTCTCCGCGTACGCCCGCATGCACTCAGCCATGTCAGTGGGGCCCTCGTCGTGGAATACCTCGATGAACCGCCGCGCGTCCCCGGCCACGTCCCGGAAATGCACGAAGAAGATCTTGCCCTGGCGGCCGAACTTCCGGATGAGCGCGGGAAGGTCGTCCGTCATCAGGGTGAAGTTGCCCTGGCAGAGCGTGATCCCGTTGCTGTCGCTGGGGACGCTGTGCAGCACCCGGTCGAAGGCCGCGGGCGTGCCCATGATTCGCGGCACGCCGCGCACTTCGGCGAGCGGCGGGTCGTCCGGGTGCAGGCCAAGCCGCACGCCGGCCTCCTCCGCCACAGGCAGCACGGCCGAGAGGAAGTACTCGTGCGCCGCCCACAGCTGTCCGGCCGTGATGCTGCCCGGCTCAGCCAGTTGGGCCGGCGGCCCGCATGGTGGCGTCGTCGTAGCCGCTGGCCTGCGCCCCGCCGCGGAGCAGCACGCCGTGGTGGGTGCGGGCCCAGCCGGTGACCGCGTGCCAGTTGTAGCAGAGCGTCCCGATGCCGAGTTCGCCCATGGCGCGGATCTGGTCGCACAGCCAGGAAATCTGCTCATCGCGTCCTGCGGTGCCCAGCCGGACCGCATCCATCGGCGCGGTGTCCTCGATGACGGCCAGGTTCAGGCCGAACTCCCGGTAGCGGGCCTGCAGCCGGGCCAGCGCGGGCCGTTCCCACGGGCGCTCCCCCGCCGGGGCCACCAGGTAGGGCGCGGGAACCTCGGCCTCGCGCCCGGGCAGCGGCCACCGCCACAGTTGCTCTCCCCCGTCGAGCAGCGTGACCACGTGGTTAACGCCGGCCTGCTTGACCAGCCGCCACAGCGGGCTGGGCGCCGGGTGCAGCAACTCGGTGATGGTCAGCATGGTTCGGGGACCTCCCCGATCTGGGCCAGAGCCTGCCGGGCCCGGGCCGCGATAGCCTCGACATCCCCGCGCTGGGCCGCCGCCCGGTCTATCAGTGCGCCGCCCAGGCAGACAGCGTGCGCCCCGGCGGCCACATAGTCCCGGACTTCACCAGCGCCGATGCCGCCCGATACCACGGCGCGCAGGCTGGGCAGCGGTTCACGGAGCGCCCGCAGGTAGGCCGGGCCGCCCACCGACCCGACGGGGAACAGCTTGACCGCGTCCACCCCGGCCCGGATGCTCGCCAGCGCCTCGGTCGGGGTCAGCGCCCCGCCCACGTACGGCACGCCGCCCCGGTGGGCCTGCTCCAGCACCGGTGGATCGGTTACCGGGGAAACGACGAAGCGCGCCCCGGCCGCGATGACTTCCTCGCACGCCCGGCGGTCCAGGACGGTTCCCGCGCCCAGTACCGTCCCCGACCCGGGCCGCGCCGCGGCGCGGGCGGCCTCAGCGAGGATCGTCAGGGCCTCCGGCACCGTCAAGGTCAGCTCGATCGCCGGGACGGCCGCCCGGACGAGCCCGTCCACGATGGTCCGGGCTTCGCCCGCGGTCGCCGCGCGGACCACGGCGATCACGCCGGAGGGCACGGGCTGCGGGTCGCCCGTCCGCGGCCCGCCCGTCCTGGGCTCGGTCACCTGCCATGGCCCGCTCACTCCCTGCGTCCCGCCCGGCCTGCACTCCGCTGGCCAGGCCGCCGTGCATCCAGCCCAGCGCCACGTCGCTGGCCTGCCGGTACCGGGCGATCATCAGCCGGCCCCGTTCCAGGTCCGCCGGGCGGGGCTCGGCGGCGGGTACCCGTCGCCCAGTTCCCGGCCGGCCTGCTCCAGGCTGACGCCGGTCATCAGCGCGCCGAGGATCGCCGCGCCACGCGCCGACATCTCCGCGTCCTCGTGGAAGCGGACCCGGGTACCCAGGGTTTCCAGGGCCAGGGCTTCCCAGGTGGGGTCGCCGGCGCCGCGCCCGACAAACTCGATCTCGCGCACCGGCTCCCCGGTCGCGCTCTGCACTACGTCCAGCACGTGCCGGGCGCTCAGCAGCGTGCCTGCCAGCACGGCCCTCGCGACCTCGGCGGGCCCGTGATCGGCGTCCAGGCCCAGTAGCAGTCCCCGGACCCCGGTATTCCACAGCGGCGCGCGCTCCCCGGACAGGTAAGGCACGAAGGCCGGGGTAGCCAGGCCGGAGCGGGCCGCGAGGGCTGGCACGTCTTCGGGCAGGCATCCCGAGCAACCGGGGCGACCCAGGCCACCGACGCCCCGCTGGCCTGCGTAGGGCCGTAGAGCAGCGGCGCAGGGGCACAGCTGCGCGGCACGCTGAACAGCCCGGCGGCACGCCGGTCCGCGCCGCTGACCGGCGCGCCCACGATCGCAGAGGTCCCGCTGAACACGAAGCCGCTGCCGCGCTCGTAGCACCCGGCCGCCAGGGTCTGGGCCAGGGCATCGCTCCAGCCGACGCTGACCGGAATCCCGGCGGGCAGGCCGAACCGCTCGGCGGCGGCAGCGGTCACCGTGCCGCGCGGCTCCCAGGCGGCGGCGATGGGCGGGCAGGCGTCCGCGGACCAGCCGCACGCCGCGAGCACCTCGGCCGCAGGGCGCAGTCGCTGACCCGGCACAGGCCCTTGGACGACCACGGATCTGAGGCGGGGCTGCCGGTGAGCTGGAGGCCGAGCAGGTCCTTGGGCTGCAGCAGCCACCGGGTCCGGGCCAGGGTGGCGGGCTCGTGCCGGGCCAGCCAGAGAAGCTTGGCGGGCATGTTCGCCGCCGACCACGGCAGGGCGGTCCCGATCAGCGGCTCGGGATCCCCGAAGCGGGCCTCCAGCTCGGCTGCCTCGGCGGTGGCCCGGGTGTCCTGCCAGGTCAGCGCGGGCCGGACGGGTATGCCCGTCGCATCAACCGGGACCAGGGTGGGAGTCTGCCCGCACAGGCCGACCGCGCTGACGCCGCGCGAGGTCGGCCCCGGTCCGCCGCAGCGCCGCGGCCAGCGCCCCGGACCAGGCGACCGGGTCCTGCTCCACGGACCGGTCCCGTGCGCGCGCCGTAGCGTAACCCGCGCTGGCCACCCGGGCGCCGGTGTCGCCGACGAGGCTGACCCGGGTGGCCGAGGTACCCACGTCGATGCCCAGGTAGAGCGGGCTAGGCAAAGCGGGCCTCGACGGCCCCGAGCGGCCCGAAGTCGGCGCGGACCGTGTCCCCGGGCGCGGCGAACAGGTGACCGGTGCATGTCCCGGTGCTGACATGTCGCCGGCCCGGACCGGCGGCCCCGCTCGCGGGCCCAGTTGAGCACCAGGTCAGGCTGGTGACCGGATGGCCCATCGCGGCGCGGGCCTGGCCGGATTTGATGTAGTGGCCGTTGAGGTACAGGTCCATCCCGGCCCGGCTGAAGTCGGTGGCCTGCCAGTCACGGACCCCGGTTCCCGTGATGAGGGCGGCCCCTCCGCCGTTGTCCATGGACGATCCGAAGTACCCGCTAGCCCCGTACCAGTCGGTGAACACGGTGTCGCCGAGTTCCAGCGCGGGGAGCAGCGCATCGATACCCGCCCGGGCGTCCGCCTCGGTGTAGGGCGCAGCGCGGGACGGGAAGTCCAGCGACAGCTGGAACGCGAACTCGCACTCACAGTTCCGGTAGTTGATGAACAGGTCAGGCGGCAGCAGCGCCCCGCTGGGGAAGATCGTGTCCGGGTAGATGATCCCGGGCGACGGGACTCGGCAGTCCTTCCGCGCGGCGGATCTCCTCGCTGGCCGCGCCGATCTTCCAGCCCGCCCCGGCCCGGCCGAGCCGCTGGTCGAGCGCCAGCATGACCTGCACGACCGAGGGCCAGTCCCTGGTCTCAGCCGCTCGGGCAGCTCGCGCGGCGCGGTGCTCCAGCCGCCCGGCCGCGATGATCGCCGCCGACCTCCCCGACCTCGGCGGCCGTCAGCGCGGTGTCCCGCGCACACGGCGTGGCTCCGCCGGGCGGCGTGGCGCCGTAGCAGGGGCCGCCCCAAGTCGGTGAACACCTGGTCCCCGTCCATCATCTGCCCCCTGAACTCTGGCTTTCTCTTCCCGACGAACGCGGCGATGCCCTCTTTCGCGTCGTCTGTCGCGTAGAGCACCGCTCCCACCGCCTGCTCCAGCTGGAGGCCGGCGGCGAGCGGGGCGTCGCCGCCCTCGCGCAGCAGCGTCTTGGCCATCCGGACCGCGACGGGCGCCGCGGCCGTGATCCGGCCGGCCAGGACCTGCGCGGCCTCGAGGGCGCTGGCTGGCTCCCCGGTCCCGAGAGCCAGCCCCCACGACACAGCCTGCGCCCCGGAAATGCGCCAGGCGGTCATGATCAGCTCGGCGGCGCGGATCGTGCCGATCAGGCGGGGCAGCCGCTGCGTGCCCCCGCCGCCGGGCAGCAGCCCGAGCTTGGCCTCAGGCAACCCGAGCTGCGCATCGTCCTCCGCGACGATGAGGTCACAGCAGAGCGCGAGTTCCAGGCCACCGCCGAGGGCGTACCCGTGCACCGCAGCAATGACCGGCTTCGGGCAGTCGGTCAGGTGCTGCTGGACGGCGTTGCCGGTGCGCATGAAGTCCTGGTAGTCGAGCACGCTCAGCCCCACATAGTGCTCGATATCCGCGCCCGCCGCGAAGGCCCGGCCGTTGCCGTGCAGGATGGCGACGTGCGCCTGCGGCGAGGCGGCGAACCGGGCGAGGTGCTCATCGATGAGGCGGAACGAGTTCGGTCCCAGCGCGTTGAGCTTGGCCGGCCGGTTCAGGGTGATGAAGGCGACGCCGCCGGATTCGCGGTACAGGACATCATCGTCGGCGTCGGACATGCCATCCCCCTCATCGGCGTCGGCCATGCCATCCCCCGATTCATCAGCGGATCGGTCTCAGCGGGAGCGCGATCCGCCGACCTGCGCCGCGGGGGGCGGCCAGTCCCCGCAGGAGGCGCGGGCCGACTGAGCACTCGTCGTGCTTGGCTTCGCTGAATGAGTTAATCTTTTCGTTCATCGGAATCATAAATCGTCTAATGAAACAGGGGCAGGCTAGCCGCCCGGCCGAGACCGTGTCAACGGCCAACCACCCGGCCCGGCACCAGCCACTCCCGCGCCTCGGGGGCGCCGCACGGAGGGCCTGCGCTGGCCGGCCGGAACCCGGCGGACAAGCCGTTGACAGTGCCTAGGTCACCGGTTACCGTCGAGCGCATTACATGATTTTTCCGCTCATCGTGTATTGATGTCAATCAACGGAATCAATATTCCGTTGAAAGGAATACCATGGGTACACCGGCTGGGGTTCTGCCGTCGCCCGCGGCGCCGCACCAGCCCCGGTTCGTCGCCCTCGGTGAGCTCGTGGCCGGCGTCGCGGACGGGAGCCGGGTGGGTGTCGGCGGTGCCCTGCTGACCCGGCTGCCCCTGGCCGCCGTGCACGCGCTAGCCGCACGCCAGCCCCGCGACCTGGTGTACGTGAGCTGGGGCGGCGGTCTCCCGCTGGAGATCCTGCTCGGTGCCGGGGCAGTCTCCAGGATCGTGTTCTGCTTCTCCAGCCTGGACATCTTCGGACTGGCCCCGCTGTTCCGCCGGGCGGTTGAGGAACGTCAGGTCGCGATCGATGAATGGCCGGCCTACGCGTTCACGGCCCGGCTCGAGGCCGGCCAAGCAGAACCTGCCCGGCATGCCGTTCCGGCTGCCCCGCGGGAGCGACCTGCTGGCCGGCCAGGAAGCCGTCACGCTGCCCGGGCCGGGGCAGGACCCCGCCGTCGCCGGGGCGAGCCGGCTGGACCTGGACGTGTTCCTGCTGCATGCGCAGCGCGCCGACGCGGCGGGCAATGTGGAGATCGCCGGGTCCCGCGGGATGGACACGACAGCGGCATTCGCGGCGCGCCAGGTTCTGGTCACGGTCGAGGAGGTCGTGCCCACCGGGGTCCTGGGCACGCTGCGGAACTCGTTCGTGCTGCCCCGGCACTTCGTGCACGCGCTCAGCGTCGTGCCAGGCGGCGCGTACCCGGCCTCCTGCCTGCCCAACTACACGGCCGACTTCGCCCGGCTGGCGCAGGTCACGGCGCAGTCCCCGCCGCCGCCCGCGGCGGCGGGCCCGGCCGAGATGACGCGGCTGCGGGAAGCGGCGGCGCTCACCCATGACGCGGTCGCGGCAGCGGTCCGGCAAGTCGCCGCGGCGCACCGCATCCGGGGCGCCGCACCGGAGCCCGCTGGCGACGACGGGCCGGCCGGCGCGGATGGCCGGCCAGCGTGGACGAGCTCATGGTGTGCTGGCTGGCCCGCCAGCTGACGAGTGAGTCGATCTGCGCCGCCGGGGCCGTCTCACCACTGGCCGCCACGTCGTACCTGCTCGCTAAGGCCACGCACGCACCGGGCCTGGCCATCCTCATGACCAGCGGCGGGTTGCTCGACGTGGCGGTGCGGCCCATGCTGCTCAGCCTGGGCGAGGCCCTCGACATGGCCAGCGCGGTGGCGCAGTGCGGCGGGGAGGACTCTTACCGCTGGTACTACCAGCAGGGCCGGATCAGCTGCGAGGTCGTCACCGCAGCCCAGATCGACCGGCGGGCCCGGACTAATAACGTGGAGGTGACCAGTCCCAGCGGGCGCCGCGTGCGGCTGCCGGGCCAGGGCGGCCTGGCGGACGTGGCCGACCTGCACCAGAACTTCATCCTGTACCTGACCCGCCAGTCCCCGCTCTCGCTGGTCGACTCGGTCGAGCGGGTCAGCGCGGCCCGCTCGCTGTACGGCGCGGACGAGCGGCGGCGCGCGGGGCTGCGACCCGGCGTCGTCCAGCTGATCACGAACCTCGGGGTGTTCGCCTATTCCGAGCTACGCGGCGAGCTGGTCCTGCAGAGCCTGCATCCCGGGGTCAGCCACGCCGGCCTGCGCGCGGCGACCGGGTTCGAGCCCGCCGTGGCCAGCGACCTGGCCGTGACCCCGGGAACCCTCGCCGGAGATGCTCCGGGTGCTGCGCGAGGACATCGATCCGCTCGGGATCCGCCTGGCTGGAGTTCGCCCCGGCCCGGGAGCGCGCCAGCCAGCTGGCCGCCTGCATTGCGGCGGAGCAGGACCTCATCGACCGGGCCCGGCACCTGAGCCTGCGGCGCGACGGTACGCCCTGGGTAAAGGAGTGAGCACGTGGTGATGCGTATCGCGGTCGGGCAGGCCGCCCGGGCCACGCACGAGTACCTGGCGTTCGCCCGCCAGATCGGCGCGGCCGGCGTGCAGTTCAACACCCCTGACCTGCCGGGCGAACAGCGGTGGGAGGCGGGTGACCTGCTGGCGCTGCGCGAGCGGGTGGAGTCCTACGGGCTGCGGCTGGAAGCCATCGAGAACCTGCCGAACAGCTTCTACACCAGCGCCATGTTCGGCCTCCCGGGCCGGGACGAGGAGATCGAGCAGGTCATCACCACGGTCCGGAACCTGGGCCGGGCCGGCATCCCCGTCCTGGGCTTCCACTGGATGCCGACGTCGGTCTGGCGGACGGCGGTCGCTCCCGAGGGCCGGGGCGGCGCCGTGATCTCCGCCTTCGACCTGGACGTGGCGCGCCAGCCCGGCCGCGCCGGTGACATCTACGTGGCCCGGCGGGACCGGCGGGTCGAGGACCAGAAGGATTCCTGGACCCGGGGCGCATTGTTCGACCTGCCCGGTACCCGGGACGACGCGGCCATGTGGGCCTCCTTCGAGTACTTCATCCGCGCGTCGCGCCGGCCGCCGAGGAAGCGGGTATCTGCCTGGCGGTGCACCCTGATGACCCCCCGGTCGGTGAGCTCGGAGGCGTGGCCCGGATCTTCCGCGACGTCGGGGCGCTGCGGCGGGCGGCTGACTTCTGGCCGGGCCCCGGCTTCGGTATCGAGCTGTGCCTGGGCACCGTCTCGGAGATGGGTGGCCAGGCGGCGGTGCTGGACGCGATCGGCTACCTGGCGCCACGGGGCAAGATCGCCTACGTCCACCTGCGGGACGTGCGCGGCACCGTCCCGTCGTTCACCGAATGCTTCCTGGGCGAGGGGAACTACCACCCGCCGACCGTACTGCGCGCGCTGCGCCGCGGGGGGTTCGACGGGTTCATCCTCGACGATCACACTCCCGCACTGGTCGGCGACTCGCCCTACGGCCACCGCGGCCGGGCCTTCGCCCTCGGCTACATCCAGGGGCTGATCGAGATGATGGAGCTGGACGACCGCCAGCCCGAGGGGGCCCGGTGACCGCCGGCCCGGTCCCGGACGGCGCCCCGCTGGGCAGCACGCTGATGGCCGGCACGGTCTCGGTGGTCATCGGCGGGAGTGCCGGCATTGGCCTGGCCGCCGCCTGGACCCTGGCCCGGCACGGGTCCGCGGTCGAGCTGGCTGCCATCGACCCGCCCGGCGTGGACCGTGCGGCCGGGGAGCTGCGGGCGGCCGGGCACGAGGCCCGCGGGACCGTGCTCGACGTGGCCGACCCCGGGCAGATCGCCAGCTTCATGGCCGGTGTGGCCGCCCGGCATGGACGCCTGTCGGTGCTGGTCAACTCGGCGGGGATCCAGCGCTACGGCACGGTGGAGACCACCCCGCTGTCAGTGTGGGACGAGGTGCTCGACGTCAACGTGCGCGGCATGTTCCTCGCCGCCGGGCAGGCCGTGCCGCTGATGCGGCGTTCCGGGGGCGGCGCCATCGTGAACGTGGCGTCCGCGCAGGCCACCGCAACCCAGCGCAACGTGGTCGCGTACACGGCGAGCAAGGGCGCCATCGTCGCCATGACCAGGGCCATGGCGGTCGATCATGCCCCCGACGGCATCCGGGTCAACTCGGTCAGCCCGGGCTCGGTCAACACGCCCATGCTGCGCGCCGCCGCCCGCGATGTCTCCGCCGAGGACCCGGACTCTGTCATCGCCCAGTGGGGCTCCCTGCACCCGCTCGGCCGGGTCGGGGCTCCGGCCGAGATCGCCGACGTGATCCTGTTCCTGGCCAGCCCGCTGTCCTCGTTCGTGACCGGAGCCGACCTGCGTGCCGACGGCGGCGTGCTCGCCGGGGTCGCGCTCCCGGCCCCCGCCATCACCGATACCTAGCCGACCGCTTCCATCCGCCCGCTCTTCCCACTAGTGCCTGCCCCGCGCAGGCGGAGGTCCGTCCTATGCCAATGTCAACGGAGAGATTCCTCGTCACCGGCGCTGCAGGCTGCATCGGCGCGTGGGCGGTACGGCTGCTGCTCGACGAGGGCGTGCCGGTGGTGGCCACCGACCTGAGCGGCGATCTGCGCCGCTTTGAGCTCATCTCGCAGGGGCGCGGTGGCGGCCGGCCCGAATTCGCCGAGCTCGACGTGACCAGCGGGCCCGACGTCGCGGCCCTGGTGGCCGACCGCGGGATCACCCGCGTCATCCACCTGGCCGGCCTGCAGCTCCCGTTCTGCGCCGCGAACCCGCCGCTCGGGGCCGCGGTCAACGTGGTCGGCACCGTCAACGTATTCGAAGCCATCCGGGCCGCCGGGCAGGCCCGTCGGCCTGGCCTTCGCGAGCTCTGCCGCGGTCTACGGGAACCCGGCCGCGCACCCCGCGGGGCTGGTCGCAGACAACTCCCCGCTGCTGCCGGACTCGTTCTACGGCGTGTACAAGGCGGCCAACGAGGGCACCGCCAAGGTTTACGCGGCCCAGCACGGGATCGGCTCGGTGGGGCTCCGGCCGTTCATCGTCTATGGTCTCGGCCGCGACCAGGGAATGACGTCGGACCCGACCAAGGCCATGCTCGCCGCGGCCGCGGGTGTGCCATTCCGGATCAAATTCAGCGGCAGCATGCTGCTCACCTATGCGCCCGACTGTGCCCGCGCCTTCATCGCGTCGGCCCGCGCCGCGGCCGGGTCAGGGGAGGCCATCAGCCTGAACGTGCCGGGGCAGCGGATCGGCGTGCCCGCGCTGGCCGGGCTCATCGACGAGATCCTCCCCGGCACCGGGCAGCTCATCACCTGGGACGACAACCTCATTCCGGTGCCGTCGCTGCTCGCGGCCCCGGCGATTTACGACGCGGTCGGCGACGTCCCCAACGTCGCGCTGGCCGACGGGGTGCGCGAAACGATCAAGGGCTTCCAGGACGCCCTGGCCGCCGGGCTCGTGCTGCGGCGCAATGACTACCGACCTGGCCGGAGCGCAGCAGTGGATCAGCCGACGACGGACGCCCGGGACCCGCTGAGCCACCTCCGGGTGCTGGACTTCACCGCGCTGGTGCAGGGCCCGCTGGCCACGCAGATCCTCGGCGACCTCGGCGCCGACGTGGTCAAGATCGAGCGCGTCGAGGGGGAATGGAGCCGGCACTGGGGCATCCTCGACGGGCACACCCACGGCCAGACCGACTCCTTCCTCGCCTTCAACCGCAACAAGCGGAGCGTGACCGCTGACCTGAAGGACGAGCAGGCCCGCGAGCGCATCCTGGCCCTGGCGGCCGAGTTCGACGTGGTGGTCGAGAACTTCCGGCCGGGGGTCATGGCCCGCCTTGGCCTGGGTTACGAGGCGTTCGCCGGGCGGAACCCGGCCATCATCTTCGTCAGCTCCTCCGGCTACGGCCAGACCGGCCGTACGTGACCCGCCCCGGGCAGGACATGCTCATCCAGGCCCTGACCGGGATGCTGTGGCTGGCCGCCGGGCCGGGCATCTGCCCACTGCCTGCGGCATCGGGATCGCGGACCAGTACACCGCGCTGCACATCGTGATCGGCGTCCTGGCCGCGCTGGAGCACCGGCGCCAGACCGGGCAGGGACAGCGGGTCGAGCTGGACCTGTTCAGCTGCACGATCTCGGCCCAGCAGCAGGAGCTGACCTATTACCTGAACCACGGCTCCATCCCGCCGCGGGCGGCCGAGAACCACGGATCGATCTGGGCCACCGCGCCGTTCGGCCTCTACCCGACCGCGGACGGCGGGATCGCCATCGCCATGACACCGTGCCCCGTGTCGGCCGCGCCCTCGGCCTGCCCGGACCTGGCTCAGTACGACACGAACGCGCTCATGCTCGAGCACCGGGCGGAGATCTACGCGGCCTGGCCGCCCGGCTGAAGACCGGGACGACCGCGCAGTGGCTGGAGGCGCTGCTCGCCCACGACGTGTGGTGCGCGCCGATCCAGGACTACGACGATCTGGCCCAGGACCCGCAGGCGCTGCACAACGGCATGTTCTGGGAGGTCCCGATCGGTGATGGCAGCCAGTCCTTCCGCACGCCCGCCTCGCCATTCGTTTTCTCCGCCACGCCGGCCGCCATCCACCGCGGCGTGCCGGACCTCGGCGAGCACACCGGGGAGATCTTCGGCCAGGAGGACGGCTGATGCCCGCCGCGGGACCGCCCGGGGAGGTACGCGACCTGGGGCACGGGATATATCAGCTCCCGACGGACTACCCCGACGTGTGCAACGCCCCGCTGTGGACGTACCTGCTCGCGGACACCGGCCGCTTCGGGCTGGTCGATCCCGGCATCGCCAGCACCAGGGAGGCGACGCTCACCGCGGCCATCCAGCAGGCCGGCTTCGCTCCCGGTCAGGCGGACATCCTGCTGGCCACGCACGGGCACCCGGATCACTCCGGCGGCCAGGGCACCTGGCGCGGCGTGGCCCCGGCCGCGCGTATCGCCGCACCCCTGGAGGACACCGCCTGGGTGGAGTCGTTCGACAAGCAGTGGACCCGTTTCTGGGATGACTATCCCGGGATCATGGACCTGCGCGACACGCGGGACTTCCTGGCCGGCCTGTGCCGTCCGGAGCCGCGCGTGGACGTGCTGCTCCGGGACGGGGACACGGTGACGGTGGGCGCCCGCCTGCTCAGCGTGGTCGAGACCCGGGGGCACACCTGGGGACACTGTGCCTATTTCGACCCGGCCAGCGGCGTGCTGTTCACCGGCGACGCGGTGCAGGGTCACGGGATCCCCAGCTGCGACGGTACCTCGGTGTTCGCGCCGCTCTACCTGGACGTCGAGGAGGCGCGGCAGGGCCTGCGGCGCCTCCTCGACGTCCCGTTCCAGCTGCTCTGCCCGGCCCACGTCGCGGCCATGCCGCGGGCCGAGGGCTTGGCTTTCCTGCGGGACAGCCTTTCGTTCATCGACACAGCCGACCAGATCGCACGGGAGATGGTCGCAACCCGGGGCCCGGCGCCGCTCTTGACCAGAGACCTCGCCGCAGCACTCGGCGAGACGGTGGGCACGAGCCCGCCGGTCTCGCCCCAGACCGTGGCCACCGCGCGGGCCCATCTCTACGCGCTGGCCAGAGAAGGACTGCTGGATGCGGGCGTGGGGCTGCCTCGCAGCAGGAGATCACCGTCCAGGACATCGTGAGGTGGATTACCGGTGCGGCACTCTGCAGGAACTGAGCCCGGGCCCGCGGCCACGCTGATCCTGCGCAACGACGATCTCCAGGTCACGATCTTGCCGGCCAAGGGCGCGGACATCTACGCGCTGGCCGACCGGAGGACCGGCGTGGACGTGCTGTTCAAGTCACCGTGGGGTACCCGGTCTCCGGGACCGTGGCTGCGGGCCGCCTCGTCGATGGAACGCTGGGTCGAGGCCTACCCGGGCGGCTGGCAGGTGCTGCTGCCCAACGGCGGCGACGAGTGCGTCGAGCAGGGCGTGACCTGGGGCTATCACGGCGAGGCGGCTCTGGTTCCCTGGGAGGTGACCGGGACGGGCGACACCTGGGCGACGATGGAGACCCGGCTGTTCACGGTGCCACTGCGGATTGAGCGTGAGTTCACCCTGGACGGCCCGGTCTGCGGCTGGCGGAGACGGTCACCAACGAGTCGGCTGCGGACCTTGAGGTGATGTGGAGCCATCACCCCGCGTTCGGCGCCCCATTCCTGGACGACGGCTGCCTGCTGTCCGCGGGCTGCCGGAGCGTCCTCGCCGACGACGAGGCACCCGGTACGCTGCTGGCCCCCGGCAGCTGGATGCGTGGCCGCATGCCACCACCGCCAGCGGCGACCCGCTTGACCTTCGCCGGATCCCGGGACCCGGGGAGCCGCGGGCCGTCCTGGCTTACCTGGGCGACTTCACCAGCGGCTTTTTTGCGATCACCAACCCCCGGCTGCGCCTGGGCGTGGGGCTGCGCTGGCCGCTGGACACGTTCGGCCAGGCTGGCTGTGGCAGGAGGTGATGTCCGGCGAGGGCTGGCCCTGGTACCAGCGGGCCTACGCCGTCGCGGTGGAGCCCGCGGGCACGATTCCCGGCCACGGCATGCGAGGTGCCCGGGCCCGCGGCCAGGCCGGGACGCGTTTCGCGGGCGGCTCGGCCCGGCAGGTGATCCTCGAGGCCGTGCTGTTCGAGGGGGACACCGCGGTGGCCGGTATCGGCGCGGGCGGCCGGGTCGAGCTGGCCTGACCAGGGATCGGCCGGAGCCCGGTCATCCGGCCCGGGATGACCGGCGCCGCGCCGGCCGGGAATTCCAGAGAGAGGCGGAGAATGAGGATGGCAGGCTCATACGCGCGTTTCACCGGGAAAGCCGGCCTGGTCACCGGGGCCGGGATGGGCATCGGTGCCGCGATCGCCCGGGCGCTGGCGGCCGAGGGCGCGGCCGTGGCCGTCGTGGACCGCGACGCGGCCGCTGCGGAGCAGGTCAGCGCCCAGATCAGCCGAAGCCGGCGGGCGAGCTATCGCGGTGGCCGGCAGCGTCACGGACGCCGCGGATGCGGAGCGGGCGGTGCAGGCTGCCGCGGACACCTTTGGCGGCCTGGATCTGCTGGTCAACAACGCCGGCGTGGTGATCTATGGGGTGCTGCCGGATTACCGGGAGGAGGACTGGGACACGGTAGTGGATACCAACCTCAAGGGCCAGTTCCTGATGGCCAAGTACGCCGTCCCGCACCTGCGCGCCCGAGGTGGCGGCACGATCGTGAACATGGCCTCGGTGCAGGCGCTGGCCAGCCAGCGTGAGGTGGCCTCGTACGCGGCGTCCAAGGGCGGCGTGGTCTCCCTGACCAAGTCGCTGGCGCTGGATCACGCCCCGGACCGGATCCGGGTGAACTGCGTGCTGCCCGGCTCGGTGCGCACGCCCATGCTCCGCCGCGCCGCCGAACTCGCTCCCGGCGATCCGGAAGAGACCATCGAGACCTGGGGCCGGATCGATCCGCGGGGTACGGTCATCGAGCCCGAGGAGATCGCCGCGGTCGTGCTCTTCCTGCTCGAGCACCGACTCCAGCGCGATGACCGGCGCGGCAGTCGTGGCCGACGCCGGCCTGACCGCGCAGGCCGCGTTCTGACCATGATCCAGCTGACCGGGTCGTCGTGGCACCACGAGCGGGGCCACGCGCCCATGGAGGCCACCGCGGCCGAGTACGAGCGGATCACCGGCGGCGCCGTCCGGGTCCGCTGGAAACCCAGGTCGCTGAAGGAGTTCGGGGTCTCTCCGGTGGAGGACCTCGCCCGCCGCTACGACCTGGTTGTGATCGATCATCCGCACATCGGGCTCATCGCCGGGACCGGCTGCGCGATCCCGGTTGACGCTTTCACCAGCGCCGGTGAACTGCGCGCCCTGGCCGACGGCTCGCCCGGCCGGTCCCATCAGAGCTACCACTACGACGGCCACCAGTGGGCGCTCGCCATCGACGCCGCCTGCCAGGTCAGCGCGTGGCGCCCGGACCTGCTCGCGGAGCCGCCGCAGGACGTGGGACGACGTGCTCGAGCTGCGCCGGCGCGGCCGGGTGCTGTGGCCGCTGTGCGACGTAGACGCGGCGGCCAGCATGCTCACCCTGCTCGCCGGGCTCGGCCACCCGCTCAGCTTCGCCGCGGGCCACGCCATCGACCGCGGCGCGGCGCGGCGCGCACTGGACCTGCTCCGTGAGGCCGCCTGGGCCAGCGACTCCCGCTGCCGGATGATGAACCCGATCGGCGTGCTGGAGGAACTGTCCGGCCGCGATGACTTCTGGTACGCGCCGCTGATCTTCGGGTACCTGAACTACTCCCGGCCGGGACATCCCGGGCGGCGGGTCGTGTTCGGCGACATCCCCCGGTTCGCCGCGGGCGGGGATCCGGCAGGCGCGCTGCTCGGCGGCGCGGGCCTGCTGGTCTCGGCGCACAGCCCGCACCGCGACGCCGCGCTCGGCTACGCCCTGCACGTGGCCTCGGCCGCCACCCAGCGGGGCACCTACCTCGCGGCCGGCGGGCAGCCCGCCCATCACGCGGCCTGGTCCGGCGAAGTCGCGGACCGGGCCGCGGGCGGCTTCTTCTCCGGGACCCGCCAGGTCATGGCCAGGTCCTGGACCCGGCCCCGGGCGCCGGGCTTCGTCCGGTTCCAGAACGCGATGATCGGGCTTTTCGCCGACAGCCCGCGGTGGCTGGCGGAACCCGAGCGGTTCCTCGACGATCTGGACACCCTCTACGCCCGGCGCGACCCGCATGATCACGAGCGCGGCGCAGACTGATGCTGAGCAGGCTCCTGGGCGGGGTGCGCTGACGGGCATGGCGCGCGAGCGGCCGTCCGGGACAGTGGGTCCGGGACAGCGGGTAAAGGTATCCTGCGGACTGACTGTAAGGCGGAACGGTATTTCATGGTGACGGTACGAGACGAGCAGGCAGCGGACTCGCGCGCGCCCGGATCCCGGGCCAGGCCGACGGAAAAAGCCCGCTGCCGAGGTCCCCGCGTGCGGACGCGGCGGCCCGGCGGGCCCGTTCCACCACGGGGGATCTGCTCAACCTCGTCGAGCAGCTGTCCAATTTCGACCGGATCGGGGTCACCCGCCTCGCGCGGCACCTTGACGTGCCCGTGCCCACCGCCTACCGGATGCTCAGGGCCCTGGAGCGGACCGGCTACGTCGAGCAGCTGGCCGAGTCGAAGGAGTACCGGCTCACGCTGAAGCTGTTCGAGCTGGGCAGCCGGGTCGCCAGCCGGACCACGCTGCGTGACCTGGCGGCCGTGGAAGTCGAGCGGCTCGCCCAGCAGGCCGGGCTCGCCTCAAACGTGAGCGTGCTGGTCGGCGACGACGTGCTGTACCTGGCCCAGGTCAAGACCGAGGAACTGCTGGCCGTCAACCTGACGCCCGGCAGCCGGGCCCCTGCGACCTGCACCGCGATGGGCAAGGCCATGCTCGCGGTGGAGTTCCGCGACGTGCGGTCCGTCGTCGGCCCGGGGCCGTACCCGCGCCGGACCGAGCACTCGATCACGACGTACGAGGAACTGGCCGCCGAACTGGCCGCGATCCAGCGGGCCGGGTACGCGGTGGACCGTCAGGAGCTCAACCTCGGAGTGTGGTGCGTGGCCGCCCCCATCCTCGGCGTGCGGCAGACCCAGCCCGCCGCGGTCAGCGTCTCGGTGTACCGGCCGCAGCTCGACACGGCTGAGGAGGAACGGCTGGGCAAGCTGGTGATCGCCGCCGCCAGCCGCATCGCGGACCGCGTCGGCGGCCTGGGCAACATGGTCTCCTGGTAGCCAGCTCCCGGCCGCCGCCGGCCCGCCGGATGACCTGTCTCCCCGCCCGTCCGGCACTGAATCGGCGGGTGTTACCATATTGACATTTAATTTCGCTCAACGAAAAACTAATTTCGAATGCGCCCTCATGGCGTCCGGCGAGTAAGGGAGAGCACCCGGTGAAACTGGCGGCACTGTATCGGGGAGACGCTGACGTTCCTGCCCTCCATGTAGCGGCGGAGGGCGGGTTCGCTCCGGTGGACGAGCTCGCGGCGACGGCCGGCGCGACCGATCTCGGCGGCCTGCGGGACGTGGGTGACCTCTTCGCTCGCGGCCCGGCCGCGGTCGGCCAGCTGCGCGAGCTGGCGGCCGGCGCCCAGGCCAGCGTCAACCCGGCCAGCACCCGGTACGCGCCGCCGGTGCTCCGCCCCGGCAAGATCATCTGCGTCGGCCTCAACTACGCCGACCACATCGCCGAGAGCCAGGCCCAGCGCCCGGAGCGGATCGTGCTGTTCGCCAAGTTCTCCTCCTGCCTGATCGCCCACGGCGAGCCGATCATCCACCCGGCCATCACCTCCGAGCTCGATTACGAGGGCGAACTGGCCGTCATCATCGGGCGGCGGGCCACGGACGTCGCCGTGGGGGACGCCCTCGGCTACGTCGGCGGCTACACGATCATCAACGATGTCTCCGCGCGGGACCTGCAGGGCGCCGAACCGCAGTGGATCCGCGGCAAGGCGCTGGACACGTTCGCCCCGCTCGGCCCGGTCGTCCTCGACGCGGCCGCCGCGCCGCCCGTCGGCGAGATGACCCTGCGCACCCTGGTCAACGGTGAGGTCCGGCAGGACGCCAGCTGCTCCCAGATGATCACCGGCGTGCCCGAGCTGATCTCCTACATCTCCCAGGGCATCACCCTGGAGCCCGGCGACATCATCGCGACCGGGACGCCGTCCGGGGTGGCCCTGGGCATGAAGCCCCCGGTCTACCTGGAGCCGGGCGACAAGGTGAGCATCGAGATCCCCGGGATCGGCGAGCTGATCAACACCGTCGCCGGGCCCCGGTGAGCGACCCCGCCCGGGCCGGCGCGGCCGTGGCCGCCGGCTCGGCCGTCCCGCTGGCCGCCACGGCGGCGATGATCACCTCCGCCCGGCTCACCGGCGGCCTCCTCGGCGACCTGGGTGACGGGATGCGGCCCGCCACCGAGCTCGATGCCTACCACGTGCAGGCCATCGCCCATCCGCTGCTGGAGGCCGGCGGCTACGGGCGGCAGGCGGGCTGGAAGATCGGCTGCACCACCCCGGTCATGCAGGAGTACCTCGGCATCGGCAATCCCTGCGCCGGCGCCATGTTCCAGGCGAACGTGTGGCACGGCGGTCACGCCTTCCCGGTGCCCGCGGTCCGGGCGGCTGGGCGTGGAGTGCGAGATCGCCGTGCGGATGGCCAGGGACCTGCCCCGCCTCGAGCTGGCGTACGAGCCGGGGGACATGCCCGGCGCGGTGGCGGCGTCCATGGCCGCGATCGAGGTGGTGCAGGACCGGTACGCCGACTATCCCTCGCTGGGCACCCCGACGCTGATCGCCGACGATTTCTTCCACTACGCCTGTGTGCTCGGCCCGCAGCTGGAGTCGTTCCGCCCGGGCTCCCTCCGCGACGTCACCGGGTCGATGACCATCAACGGCACCGAAGTGGGCCACGGGGCCGGTACCGACATCATGGGGGACCCGCTCGACGTGCTGTGCTGGCTGGCCAACAGCTGCGCGGCCTGGGGCACGCCACTGCTGGCCGGGGACGTGATCCTCCTCGGGTCCCTGGTCCAGACCCAGTGGGTGGCCGCGGGGGACGTCGTCGCCGTGGCCAACGAGCCACTCGGCGAGATCACCGCGGAATTCATCCCCTGACGCCGAAGAGGTCCAGCGGCGGGGCGGGAGAGGCCTCGGCGTTCCCGTCCACGACCGGCCTGGCCCCGGCCGCGAAGCGGTCGAGTTCCGCGCCGCCGAGGACCCGGCCGGGGAACGGGTCGCCCGCCGTCCGCCGGGCCAGCGCGGCCAGCGGGAGTTCCTTCCGCGAGGCGGCCAGCACCAGGTTGCCGAACCGGCGGCCGCGCATCACCGCCGGGTCCGCGATCAGGCAGGCGTGCGGGAAGACGGCGCGCACGGTCGCGACCCGGGCCCGGGCGTGGGTGAGGGGCGGACCGTCGCCCACGTTGGCGGCGAAGATCCCGGCCGGGCTGAGCGCGGCGGCCGCCGCCGCCGCGAATTCGACCGTGGTCAGCATGGGCCGGGGTCCGGGCCCCGGCGAACAGGTCGGCGATCACCAGGTCAAACGACGCGGCGCCGGACCTCCTCCAGGACCGCCCGGGCGTCACCGACCCGGACCCGGATCCGGGCCGCACCGGGCCGCCCCTCGCCGGCCGGCCGGCACCGGCCCTTCCAGTACCGGCCCGTCCAGCACCGGCTCGGCCCGGCCGCTGCCCGGCGTCCCGGCTGGTCCAGGGGCAGCAGCCGCCGGACCAGATCGACCAGGGCCGCGTCGGAGTCCACGGCCAGCTGCCGGGATCCGGGACGGGTCGCCGCCACGTAGCGGGCCAGGGTGAGTCCCCCGCCGCCGAGATGCAGGACCCGCAGCGGCTCGCCCGGCGGGTGCGGCCAGGTCGGCCAGGTGCCCGAGCCGCCGCATGTACTCGAACTCCAGGTACTCGCGGGTCGTCGAGGTCTACGTGGGACTGCGGGATGCCATCCACCCGCAGGGTCCAGGCCCGCGGCCGGTCAGCGTCGGCCACGAGCTCGGCCACGCCCGACGCGACATCCGCCTGGACGGCCTGCCCGGTCCTGGCCTGCTGCCGGTGGGGCATATCCCCAGTATCGCCCTACTTGATCGCAAACCGTGCGCGGCCCCGGGCCGCCTGCCCGGACGCCGGACCGGGTGCACAATGGGGCTATGCGGCTTCCCTGGCAGGCGCGCGAGTTCGAGCGGACCTGCAGCGAGTGCGGCTACACCTGGCGGGTGCCCAGGTCGGCCCACCGGCGGCGGGGGGGAATCTCGGCCTACAGTCACGGCCCTCGCGGCGCTCTACAGCGTGCCGGACAACGCCCAGGAGATAGCGGCCAGCGAGGCGGTCAGCGCGGTGGACGCCGCCTACGCGCACTGCCCCCGGTGCGACTGCGACCGCTACGTCCAGCAGCCGGTCCGGCCCTGACCCGCGGAGACTCTGGGTGTGCGGCCGCCCGTATCGTGGGCAGAGGGCTGTGCTTACCTGTGACCAGCCCTGAACCATCAATCCCGGGGAGCGTTCGTGACCGAAGCCCACGCTGATCTGTCCGGCCAGGACCAGAGCCAGCGCAGCCAGCCGGGCCCCGGCCAGGGTGAGCCGGACCAGCGCGGAAACAAGTGGTGGACGCTGGTCGCGGTGTGCCTCGGCACCTTCATGCTGCTGCTGGACATCACGATCGTGAACGTCGCGCTGCCGGACATCCAGCGGGCCCTGCACTCGAGCTTCGCCGACCTGCAGTGGGTGGTGGACGCCTACGCGCTGACCCTGGCCGCGTTCCTGCTCACCGCGGGCAGCCTGGCCGACATGTTCGGCCGCCGCCTGCTGTACCTGATCGGCCTGGCCATCTTCACCGGCGCCTCGGTGCTGTGCGGGTTCGCGACCAGCACGCTGATGCTCCAGCTCTCCCGCGGGCTGCAGGGCATCGGCGGGGCGATCATGTTCGCGGTCTCGCTCGCCCTGCTCGCGGACGCGTTCCGCGGCCGGGACCGCGGTACGGCGTTCGGGGTCTGGGGCGCGGTGACCGGCCTGGCCGTGGCGATCGGGCCGCTGCTCGGCGGCCTGCTGACCTCCGGCCTGTCCTGGCGGTGGATCTTCTTCGTGAACGCGCCGATCGGCGTGATCGCGATCGTCATCTCGGTGCTGAAGGTCTCGGAGTCCCGCTCGCCGCAGGCTACCCGCCCGGACTGGGCGGGCTTCGTGGTGTTCACGGCCGCGCTGGCGCTCCTGGTCTACGGGCTGATCGAGTCCAACCAGCGGTCGTTCACCGACGGCCTGGTGCTGGGCTGCCTGGTGGCCGCGGCTGTGCTGCTGGTGGTCTTCGTCTTCGTCGAGCGGTACATCGCGCACCCGATGTTCGACCTGAGCCTGTTCCGGCTGCCTACGTTCACCGGCGGCAGCGTGGCCGCGTTCGGCCTCAGTGCCTCGATCTTCGCGATGCTGCTCTACATCGTGCTTTACCTGCAGGACATCCTGGGGTACTCGCCGCTCGGCACCGGAGTGCGGGTCATGTTCCTGTCCGGGGCCATCCTGGTGAGCGCCACGGTGGCCGGACGGCTGACGTCCAAGGTGCCGATCCGGCTGCTCATCGGGCCGGGGCTGATCCTGGTCGGGGTGGGGCTGCTGCTGATGCGCGGGCTCAACGCGCAGTCGGGCTGGACCCATCTGATCCCCGGGATGATCGTGGGCGGGCTCGGCGTCGGCCTGGTCAACCCGCCGCTGGCCTCCACCGCGGTGGGCGTGGTGCCGCCGCAGCAGGCGGGCATGGCCTCGGGCATCAACTCCACGTTCCGCCAGGTCGGGATCGCCACCGGCATCGCGCTGCTGGGCACCCTGTTCTCCAACAAGGTGGCCAGCGAGGTCAGGGCGGCCATCGCCGCGGTGCCCGGCCTGTCCCACCAGGGCCCGAGGATCGCTACCGCCGTGCAGTCCGGCGAGATCGGCAACGTGATCGGGAAACTCCCCGCGTCGCTGCGGCCGAAGGTAGGCGAGATCACCAGGGCGGCCTTCACCACCGGCCTGAACCACATCCTGCTGGTCGCGGCGATCATCGCGCTGGTCGCGGCAGCAGTCTCGCTGGTGACCATCCGGACCAAGGACTTCGCCCACCAGGGCTAGCGGCCGGGCTCCTCCACCAGATGGAACTCCACCCGGTACAGCAGGGTCTCGTCGGTGACCGGTCCCGCGTGCGCCGCGCGCCTGCGCAGCGACTCCAGGTCCGGCTCCCCGGAGCGGCGCAGGTCGGCCGGGGTGATGGAGGCGAACGGCAGCAGCTCCACCGAGTCGACCTCGATGCGGGCCGGGCCGACCGGGTACCGGCCGCCGGCTTCTCACTTTCGGCCGGCGCCACAGGCGGAAGGACACGGTGATGTCGCCCGTGATCACGTCATCGCGCAGGTCCCGGCTGAACTGCATGTGCCGAGGGTACGACGCGCCGTCCCGCCCGACTGCCTGCGGGCCCATCGCCCGGACTGACGTGAGGGCAGAGCAGGCCCCTATCCTGGGCTCAGGGTCTTCGGATCGCGGGCGGAGGAGGCCAGCCATGGACGATCGTCCGGACATGCGGGCTTCGGACGCGGAGCGCCAGGACGTCGTGGAGCGGCTGCGCGCCGGGCTGGACGACGGCCGGCTGAAGATGGACGAGTACGTCGAGCGGATGGGCCGTGCGTACGACGCGGTGACCCACGGCGACCTCGCCCCGCTCTGCCGGGACCTGCCCGAGACCACCACCCCGGCCCCGGCCCGGCCGGTCGCGCCGGCTCCCGCCCCGGTCCCGGCGCCGGCGCCGGACCACCGCGGCGTGTTCGCCCGCCAGCCCGCCGCGCTCAAGGTGCTGTGGACGATCTGGCTGGTGGCGGTGTCGGTCAACGTGGTGGTCTGGGTCCTGGTCAGCGGGACCAGCGGCCACCTGCAGTATCCCTGGCCGCTGTGGGTGGCCGGCCCGTACGGCGCGGCGCTGCTGGCCATATCCGTCGCCGTCGCCCAGTTCCGCCGGGGCCGCGGGCCAGACGGCCCGCCGTCCCTGCCCCCCGGCCAGTCCTGATCCGGCCCGGCCCTGGCCCGCCCTGATCCCGTCCCGCTGCCCGGCCAGTCCTGATCCTGCCGCGGCCCTCGCTCAGGACGCCCGGGCACTAGCGGCTGCCCCACGCTTGTCGTGGCGGCCGATGGGGAGTTCCTGCGGCAGCCCGAACGTCGCGAACAGCCGCGGCTCGATGAAGGAGACGATCCGCGCGATGCCCGTCCCGGTGCAGGTGAGCACCTGCACCGCGTGGGCCTGGTACACGCCGTCGTGACCGCGCTGGTAGACCGCGAGGGCGGGCTGGCCGTTGGCGGCGGCCGGGACCGTCCGCAGGCCGCCGGGCTCGCGGAGAACATGGGCGGCCAGGAAGCGGCTGATCTGCGCATGGCCGGCGAACCAGGTGGGCACCGGTGGCATCTCGACCACGGCATCGGCGCGCAGCAGCCGCATGAGGGCGGTCAGGTCGGCGTTCTCGAGCGCCGCCGCGTACTGGTCGAGCAGCGCCCGCTGGCCGGCGTCGGCAGGCTCGCGGATCTCGTCCGGCACGGGGGCAGCCTGCCGCAGGCCCGCCCGGGCGCGCTGCAGCAGGCTGTTCACCGCCGGGGTCGAGAGCCCGAATAGCTCGGCGACCTCGGCCGCCCGCCACATCAGGACGTCACGCAAGATCAGCACGGCCCGCTGGCGGCCAGGCAGGTATTGCAGGGCGGCGATGAGGGCCAGCCGCATGCTCGTGCCGGGCCGTCACGATCGCGGCCGGATCCGCGGATCCGGCCCCGATGGACGGCACCGGGCAGCGCGTCAGGGAAGGGCTCGAGCCACGGCACCTCAGGCCGGGCCGCATCCAGCGGCCCGTCCGGGTCGCTGGACGGGCCGCCCAGGCCGGCCGGCAATGGCCGGCGGCTGCGGTTCTCCAGCGCCCGCAGGCAGGTGTTCGTAGCGATCCGGTACAGCCAGGTCCGCAGCGACGCCCGGCCCTGGAACTCGCCATAGGACCGCCAGGCGCGGACCAGGGTCTCCTGCACCTGGTCTTCGGCATCGTGCACCGAGCCGAGCATCCGGTAGCAGTAAGCGAGCAGCTCAGGGCGCAGCGGATCGGTCAGCC
>CAVUKT010000081.1:0-30705 GCA_963742055.1 uncultured Actinomycetes bacterium
GTCGTATCGCTGGGAGCCGACGCCATCATCTGGGACGAGGTCATCGCCAGTACGGGTGAGGATTCCACGCTGACCTGGACGTTCATGGCGTTCATGATCCTTGCGTGCATCCTCGCGGCGATCGGCATGGCGAAGAACTCCCCGATCACCATTGTCGGCGCGATGGTCGTCGGTATTGAGTTCGGCCCGCTTGCCGGGATAGCGGTCGGCCTGCGGCTGCGCCGCGGAGACGCCGTGCGCCGCGGGAGATAGCGCTCGTTGTCGGGTTCGCCGGAGCGATCGCCGTGACGGCTGCCGTCGCCGTGGTGTGGCGCGCCAGCGGCCTGGTCCACGCCAGCGACCTGGCGAACTCAACCGGCACCGAGTTCATCTACAAGCCTGGTTGGTTCTCGCTCATCACGGCGCTGGTGGCCGGCGCCGCAGGGACACTGTCACTTACCTCCGCCAAGTCGGCGGCGCTGGTGGGCGTATTCTTCTCGGTCACCACGATCCCGGCGGCGGGCAACGGAGCGCTGGCCCTGGTGTTCGGCCGGTTCCATGACGCGGCAGAGTCAGGTCTCCAACTGATCGTCAACCTCACCGGCATCGTCCTCGCCGCCTACCTGGTCCTGCTCGCGCGGGGGCACTCCCACGTCACGGACGACCAGCCCGACCGGCCAGCCGCCATCACCTGACTAGGAGATGTCCAGCGATGGATCCGGTGACGTCACGGGCGCGGCAGCTGGACCAGGCCGGGGTGCTGGTCGCGGGTCATGGGCAGATCGTGGCGGAGTTCTTCGACATTGGCCAGAGCCGGACGCTGGCGTGGGCGCGCCGCCCGCAGGCCGCCGCGCTCGTCGCGGAACTGGCTGACCCGGACCGCGGGTGGGATGCGGTGGTGATCGGGGAGTATGAGCGGGCGTTCTGCGGGAGCCAGTTCGCGTCGATGGCGCCGCTGTTCGAGCACTACGGGATCCAGCTGTGGACTCCCGGAGGTCGGCGGCCGGGTCGAGTTCGGTGCCGAGGATCACGAGCAGACGATGATGGCGCTGGGCTTGCAGTCCAAGCGGGAGATCACCCGCACCAGGATCCGGGTCCGCACCGCGATGGCCGCGCAGACCCGCGAGCAGGGCCGCTACCTCGGCGGCCGGCCGCCGTACGGGTACCGGCTCGCCGACGCCGGCCCTCATCCGAACAGGGCCCACGCGGCGTGGGGGCGGCGGGCGCACCGGCTGGAGCCCGATCCGGAGACGGCGCCGCAGGTGGCGTGGATCTTCGCGCAGCGACTGGCCGGGCACAGCATGGCCCGGATCGCCCGCGCGCTCAACGAGCCGCGGTCCCGTGCCCGTCAGCGGCGGACCCGGAACGCAACCCGCATCGCAGCGGCAACGCGTGGACGCTGCACACGGTCCGGGCGATCCTGGGCAACCCGCGTTACACGGGCGGCAGGTGTGGAACCGGCAGCGCACCGATAGTGATCTGGTTGACCCGGCGAACACCGGGCTGGGGTACCGGCCGGTCAGCGGTGGAACCTGCCCGAGGGCTGGGTCATCTCCGCCCGCCCGGCCCACCCCGCGATCGTCACGGAGGCCGATTTCATCGCCGCCCAGGATCTGGCCGCCCGCCGCGGCCCGGACAGCCCGGCGGGACGCGCCGCTACCTGCTGGCCGGGCTGCTGCGCTGCGGCACCTGCGGGCGGCTCCTGGAATCGTGCTGGTCCAACGGCAAGCCCGCCTACCGGTGCCGCCACGGCCACACCACCGCCACCCGCCCGGACGCTGCCCGGCCGCCGAACGCCTACATCCGCGAGGACCAGATCCTGTCCCGCCTCCCGGCCCTGGGCATCCTTATCGGCGTCCCGGCCCGCCGTAGCCGGAAGCAGGACACAGCCCACTCCCCGGCCCCGGCTCCGGCAGGGAGCGGCACAGCTGATCAGCTACCTGCGGGCCAGGGGCATCACGCTCACCTACGACCCGGACGAGCACACCCTGCGCGCCGGCACCCATGGCCCCATGTCCGTCACCATCGACCGCACAACGCCGGCAGCAAGGAGATAACCCAGGCCGAACCAGCAGGCAGAACACCCACGGTGGCCGGAGGCCGAGCCCGCGTGACGATCCAGCATGCACGAATTCAGCAGCCCATGGGGAAATTGTGTGTCCGAGGGGCGACTACATTCAAATCCCAATGCGTGCTGTCTGGTGAGCTCCTGCTTACAGGTCAGCGGTAAGCGGGTGGCTTTACAGACTGAGTGGTTCCGGAGAGTCAACTCCGACTCGGCCGCTGGCCCTGTGTCAGGTGTCGACGGCGACCAGCCAGTTCGCCGCCGCGCCAGGCCGGAAGGTAGGTGGCCTGGCCTGCTTCCTGCATCCCGAACCGTTCCAGATGCCGCGTGCTGGGGAGGCGGGGCAGAGTGCAGGAGCCGGGCGAGGTCTGCCGCGGAGCACGGCTGAATCGAGCACCTCACCCTGTGATTGTGCCGGATTCTAGGGCACCCGGTACGAGTCCGCTCAGGCGCGCCGCGGACTAGGTGCCCCCCTGGAAGCGGCGACGGCCACCGTCGGCCTAGCTTCGCTCCAAGAGCAACCCCGGGAGGGCCGTCTTGAGTGTTACCGAAGGAGTCGGCGACGGAGTCGAGGAGAACCTCAATCCCGTGGGACGCGCCTGTTATGCATTCTCCACCCTGCCGTGGCACGTCGGCATTGCTCTCGCAAGACGTCAGGCTGGTCCTCGGCTCGCGGGCCCGCGGGGCGAGGATCGCAGACATCATCGACGAGGGCGGCTTCACGCACTTCCGCCGGGCTGCGGAGACACCGTTCAACCTGGTGCTCGAGGCGCGACCGTGGTGACAACGGTTCGGCCCGTGGCGTGATCCGGGCAGGCTCACTAGGGGGCGTTCGTGCGCGCGCGGCAACCTGATGTCGAAGGGTACATCCAGTACGACGGGGTGAAGGTCGGCTACGAGGTCTCGGTGACGGCGCGCCCACATTGCTGCTCCTGCCAGCCTGGACGATCGTGCACAGTCGGTTCTGGAAGCTGCAGGTGCCGTACCTGGCCAGCCATCCGGGTGATCACGTTCGACCGGCCCGGTAACGGCCGCTCCGATCGGAGCACTGACCCGGACGCCTACGGCGTAGAGGCGGTCGCCAGCCAGGCCTTGGCGGTCATGGACGCCACGGGCACCGACCGCGCCGTGCTCGTCAGCCTCTCGCAGGGCGCCGCGGGAGTCACTGAAGCTGGCAGCGGATCACTCCGAGCGGGTGCTCGGCGCCGTGCTCATCGGGCCGCCGCGCTGGGCCTGGAGCCTCGACCATGCCGGGCGCGCGCAGCGACCGAGCGGTTCTTCGAGCCCTACCCTGCCGAACCCCAGCGCTGGGAGCAGCTCAATGCCCAGTACTGGAAGGAGCACTACGAGGACTTCGCCGCGTTCTTCTTCCTGAGTGCTTCAGCGAGCCGCACTCGACCAAGCAGCACGAGGACTGCCTGCGGGTGGGCGGCCGAGACAACCCCGGAGGTGCTGCTCGCCGACGTGCCTCAGTCCTCGGCCCGCAGGCGGCGCATGACTGGGCGGAGCGCGTGTCGGTCCCCACGCTTGTCATCCATGGCGACGACGACCGCATCAGCCCGCTGACGGGGGCACAGTCTCTGGCCAGCGACACCAGAGGCGAGCTCGTAGTCCTGGAAGGCGCCGGCCACCTCCCTCTGACGCGCGACCCCGTGCGGGTCAACCTGCTGATCCGTGAGTTCGCGGACAAGCTAGCGCCCGCCGCTCCCGCCCGGCCGGATGGGCCCGGGCGAAGCACCGGCGCCGCCGGGCGCTGTACGTCTCATCTCCCATCGGGCTCGGTCACGCCCGGCGTGACATCGCCATCGCCTCCGAGCTGCGCCGCCATCATCCCGACCTGGAGATCGACTGGCTCGCCCAGCACCCGGTCACCCGGGTGCTCGAAGACGCCGGGGAACGCGTGCACCCGGCCAGCGGCCTCCTGGCGAGCGAATCGGCCGCACATCGAGTCCGAAAGCGGTGAGCACCGGCTGCATTGCTTCCAGGCGTGGCGGCGGATGGACGAGATCCTGGTCGCCGACTTCATGGTCTTCCACGATGTGATCGCCGACAGCCCCTACGATCTGGTGATCGGCGACGAGGCGTGGGAGGTCGACTACTTCCTGCACGAGAATCCCGAGCTCAAGCGATTCGCCTACTGCTGGCTCACCGACTTCGTCGGCTGGCTCCCGATGCCCGACGGCGGCGCAGCAGAAGCGTTCTTGACCGCCGACTACAACGCCGAGATGATCGAGCAGATCGCCCGCTACCCGCGGGTGCGTGACCGGGCACTCTTCGTCGGCAACCCCGGCGACATCGTCCCCGGCCGCTTCGGGACGGACTCCCGCTGATCCGGGACTGGATGGAGGACCATTACCAGTTCCCCGGCTATATCACCGGCTTCGACCCCGACACCGTCGCCGACCGCGAGCGAGTTGCGCGACGAGCTCGGCTATGCGCCCGGACGAGCAGGTCTGCGTCGTGACCGTCGGCGGCTCCGGAGTCGGCGGCGATCTGCTCCGGCGGCTGATTGACGCCTATCCGCAGGCTGCATCCAAGGTGCCTGGCCTGCGCATGCTGGTCGTGGCCGGGCCCCGCATCGACCCTGCCGCCCTGCCGTCCCGGCCGCGGGGTCGAGGTGCGGCCTATGTTCCTGACTTTTACCGGCACCTCGCTGCCAGTGACCTCGCCGTCGTCCAAGGCGGGCTCACTACCTGCATGGAGCTCACCGCTACTCGCCGGCCCTTCATCTACCTGCCGCTGCGGCAGCATTTCGAGCAGGACTTCCACGTCCACCACCGCCTCAGGGTACGGGGCCGGCCAGCCGCATGGACTTCGCCGACGCACACCCGATGCCCTCGCTGAAGCCATCGCCAGCCAGATCGCGCGGCCACTCGTACCGGCCGGTGGAGCGCAACGGCGCGGCCCGGGCCGCAGCAGCTATCGCCGACCTCATTTGAGCTAACCCGGGCTGTGCCCGCAGCGAGCATCACCCAGAACTGGGCATTCTGTGATCGCCTTGCCCGAAGACAACAGCCACCTGTGGGGTGCCAGAAGTGCGCCACCTACTTTGACCAGCTCTTTTTACGCTGCTCGCTGGTATTCGTTGATGAGACCTCCGAGGACGGTCGGCGGTCTACTCTTCGCCGGGACAGGTCGGCGGTGGGGTGGTCGGGCCGGGGCGGGCGTGTGCGCTGTACGCTTACCGAAGGCAGATGCCCTCCACCTGAACGGCCGCCGGATCAGGTTCACCGCAAGCGACTTGCCGGAGATCATAGAGGGCCAGGCCCGTCACCCGAATCTAGCCAAGCTCGGGCTGCGAGATCGGGCGCACGCGGTGATCTACGGATACGAGACCGGCCTGGTCCGGCCCGGCGACACGAACCGGCCGCGCTCTTAACGCCGACACCACTTGGACAACTGCGACGCCCTGCTCTCCAACGAGTCGCAGGCTCCAACTGTTTCTTCTGATCACTGGAACATGATCGATAACGGAAACTGACCGCTTGTCAGTGTCCAGCGCGGGCCAGTAGCAAGCTCGGTTTGCAGCGCGCTATTGGCTTATCGGATGACTCCGAGAGGGAGTTGAACCCCATGTCTCTGACCTGCGGATTTGCCAATCTCACTCAGAGTGTGGCTTGCGAAACCGCAGGTCAGAGCAGAGTGGTGTGTGTCCGAGGGGCGAATGCAGCCAAAAGCCAATGCAGCGTGTCCGGTGAATTCGCAGTTGGGAGCCGATCATGAGTGCGACGCCCGGCCAGTGGATCCGGTAGACGACGATCGGGTGCGTGGCATTGCTGGCTGATCGCGGGAACAGTCTCCTACCTGTACATGCACCTGCTGATGAAGTTGAACGGCCAACCGGGGCGGGTTGCGGCGCTCACGCCGCTGTCGGCGGACGGGATGATCGTGGCGGCGTCGGCCACGCTGCTGGCCGACTCACGCACGGGTCGTCCGCCGATCGCCGGTTATACCGGTAGGCGCCATCCAAGCGGGGGATAGTCCATGTTCTGCCGTAACGTTTTCGGGACGGCCCAGGCGTAGCGTTTGGCCTGTGGGGATAGGCGCACCCGGTCTGCGCGGCCCGCAGGCCACCATAGCGGCGGGCCGTCGCCTTCGTGTGCTGTCACAGGTCGCGGCACTGGTCCTCGGCGGTGTCTTGCTGGCATTGATGATCGCCGATGTGCCTTTTGCCAGGCCTGGCGCGCCAGAGCATGGACTCCAGCGGCGGCTCCGCGCCGGTCTGGTTCTCGGCCGCGTTCGGGGCGGTCGGCTTCCTGGTGGCCTGGCGAAAGCCGCGCAACCCGCTCGGGTGGCTCCTCCTGGGCGGGGCGGTCTTCCTCGCGCTCAGTCAGGACGCCAGCTTCTATGCGGTGGCCGACTACCGGCTTCGGCATGGCGGCCTGCCGGTCGGCTGGTTGGCGGTGCTCGCGCAGCCCGGCTGGGCGGCCGGAATCGTCCTGGCCGGGCTGGCCGTCTTGCTCTTTCCCGATGGCCAGCCGCCGTCGCCGCGCTGGCGGTGGGTCCTGTGGGTTTACCTTGCCTTGGCCATGCTGTATCTGGCCGGCGCCGGCGTGGTCACGGTGGGCGCCATCAGCGGTCACCACATTCGCGTGGATTCCAGCGGGAACCTCGTCATGCTTTCCCACCCCAGCGGTTCTGCGGCCTGGTGGGGTGCGGCCGAAGCCGTGTTCCTCCCAGTGCTGGCAGTCTGCTGGCTGGGTTCGCTGGTAGCCCAGGTGGCCAGCTATCGGCGCTCGTCCGGAGAGCGTCGGCAGCAGTTGAAGTGGCTGCTGACCGGATCGGCCATCGCCGGCATTGGCATCCCTCTCACGACCTGGCTGTCAGGAAGGCACGGGATCCTCGGAGTGGCTGGCGGCATCGCGGGCGCCGCCACGCTGCTTGCCCTTCCGGTCTGCATGGGCGTGGCCATCTTGAAGTACCGCCTGTTCGACATCGACCGGATCGTCTCCCGGACCCTCGCGTACACGATCGTCACAGGTCTGCTGCTGGGGCTGTACGCAGGGCTGGTGCTGATGGCCACGCGGGTCCTATCGGTCTCCTCGCCAGTGGCGGTCGCCGCGGCCACACTGGCGGCCGCGGCGTTGTTCAACCCGTTGCGGCACCGGGTCCAGCGGGACGTGGACCGCCGGTTCAACCGGGCCCGATATGACACGGATCAGATGGTCACCGCCTTTGCGGCCCGGCTGCAGGGAGCAGTGAACCTGGGAACAGTCCAGGACGACCTGACGGGGGTCGTGCACACGGCCCTTGAGCCTCGCCACCTGTCGGTCTGGATCAGGCAGCCTTGACGGACCCTGCAACCCGCAGGTTCGCTCCTGCTGCCTGAATCGACTGGCCGGATGATCACAGCCGCAAGCAGCACCAAGGGTGCGCCCACGATCACGACCATTTCCAGGACGGTGTGGCCCACCCCCCGCGTGCTGCCCGTGCATGGCTGCCCAGGAGTCTGGGCTGCACGTTGCCGCGGCCGGGCCGTTCCTCATCCTCGAGATGGACAAGGAGAAACTGAACCGCGCCGCTCTGGCTATATCGATGCCGTTCACAGGATCCATGTCCTATGGGTAATCGGACGACTCCGAGAGGGACTTGAACCCCCATGTCTCTGATCTGCGGTTTTGCTGGTCTCCGTCAGGAGTGTGGCTCGCGAAGCCGCAGGTCAGAGCAAGGTGGTGTGTGTCCGAGGGGGGACTTGAACCCCCATGCCCCTTTCAGGGCACTAGCACCTCAAGCTAGCGCGTCTGCCTATTCCGCCACCCGGACGTATGCCAGGCCACGGTATCCACCGGATCGGCCGCCTCACGATAGCAAATCCAGCCGCGTCCGGCGAAGCAGCCGCCGCCGCCGATGGCCCCGCTAGATGCGGCCCTCCCGCCAGACGCCCTTCCGCCCCTCCGGCGAGGCGCAGCCCAGCCGCTCCCCGAGCCCCCGAGGCGCCGCCGCCCTCCAGCCGACCCGGCCGATCCCCACCCCGCCCCGCCAAGTGCGACCATGGGGTGATGACACAGACTCCAGCCGCCTCGGGCCGCAGCAGCAACAACGTCACCGCTCAGGACGAGGTCGCGGGCCTGTGCAGCGACCTCATCCGGATCGACACCTCCAACCGCGGCGACAACCAAGGCCCCGGCGAACGCCAGGCGGCCGAGTATGTGGCCGGGCTCCTCGCGGAGGTCGGCCTCGAGCCGACCATCCTGGAATCCGACAAGTCCCGGGCCAGCGTGGTCACCCGCATCACCGGGGAAGACCAGACCCGGCCCGCCCTCCTCATCCACGGCCACCTCGACGTGGTCCCCGCCGACGCGGCGGACTGGCAGGTCGACCCCTTCTCCGGCCACATCGGCGACGCCGGCACCAAGGGCACACCAGCACCAAGAGCACCGGACCAGGCACCAGCAGCGAAAAAGACGACCCGTGCGTCTGGGGCCGCGGCGCCGTCGACATGAAGGACATGGACGCGATGATCCTGTCCGTGGTCCGCCAACGCCTGCGTGAGGGCCGCCGCCCGCCCCGCGATGTGGTCCTGGCCTTCCTCGCCGACGAGGAGGCGGGCGGTTCCTACGGCGCCCGCTTCCTGGTCGACAACCACCCGGGGCTCTTCGAGGGCGTCACCGAGGCGGTCGGTGAGGTCGGCGGGTTCAGCGTCACCCTGGGCGGCCAGCGCCTCTACCTGGTCCAGACCGCCGAGAAGGGCATGGCCTGGCTCCGGCTGACCGCGCGCGGCACCGCCGGGCACGGCTCGATGCTCCAGCCCGACAACGCGGTCACCGAACTGGC
This sequence comes from uncultured Actinomycetes bacterium, assembly GCA_963742055.1. GTDB lineage: Bacteria > Actinomycetota > Actinomycetes > Streptosporangiales > Streptosporangiaceae > RYN-230. Next base: position 8,819 of record CAVUKT010000081.1, read on the forward strand.
CGAGACGGTCGCGCGGATCGGCCGCCACGACTGGCCGGTCCGGCTCACCCCGGCGGTCGAGGCCTTCCTGGCCGAGGCGTGCACCGCGCTCGGCCTCGAGTACGGGCCCGAGGCCTACCGGCAGGTCATCGACAAGATCGGGTCGCTGTCCCGGCTCACCGGCGCCACCCTCCGCAACACCCTTAACCCCACCGTGCTGAAGGCGGGATATAAGGTCAACGTCGTTCCCCAGGTCGCCACCGCCGACGTGGACGGGCGCTTCCTGCCCGGCTACGAGGACGAGTTCTTCGCCGAGGTGGACAGCCTGCTCGGCCCGGGCGTCGAGCGCGAGTTCATCCATCACGACATCGCCCTGGAGACCACGTTCGACGGCGACCTGTGCGACGCGATGACCGCCGCCCTGCTGGCCGAGGATCCCGGGGCCAGGGTCGTCCCGTACTGCCTGTCCGGCGGGACCGACGCGAAGTCCTTCAGCCGGCTCGGCATGCGGTGCTTCGGCTTCGCCCCGTTGCGGCTCCCGGCGGACCTGGACTTCTCCGGCATGTTCCACGGCGTGGACGAGCGGGTGCCGGTGTCCGCCCTGCAGTTCGGCACGCGCGTCCTGGACGGCTTCCTCGACCGCTGCTGAACGCCAGTGCTGAACGGCCAGCACTTTTCGCCGAATAACCTGATGCGCACACTCGGTAGTGCTATCGTTACGCATTGTGTGAGGCTGTCCATCCCGAGGGGAGCAGGACATCCGGCGAACCCTGTCTGGCCAGCCCGCACAGCACCGGTGACGACGAGGATGGTCGTCCTGCTGATCCGGCGCCGGAGAACGACCGGGGGCCGCGCGTGTAACCCGCGCCAGGGGCGGGCAGGACGCGACGCGGCCAGGCACGTACCGGCGCCCGGACCTGCGGAAGATCGCCGTGACCGGCGTGGCTACCCCGCCCAGGCGGCCACGGCCAGCGGAAACTGCCCCCCGCAGTGCCCCTGACCGTGGCCGCCGCCGCCCGGACGGAGGCATGCACGGAAGGTCAAAATCGAGAACTTCAAGGCCCGCAACGAAGACCAGCCAGGCCGCCGCCCCACCGTCTGCGGGGGCCGGAGGGAGACGGCCAGCATCACCTGGCGGCGTCACGGCCTGCGGATCGCCCGGCAGGCCCGGGGCCCAGGCGTTGATGAGCAAGCGGTGTTCAAAGGGTCAGTACGGGGCGTATGATCGGGCGCCGCAGGGTGACCTTCCTGCTGCCGTCTGCATACAGCCGGAGTCTGGCCAGTTCCCACTCGCCGTACTCGGCATGGTCCGTCAGTAGGCGCCGGGCGGCGTCTCGTGACGTTCCTCGCGGCAGGTACAGCACGAGGTAGGAGTACTCGGCCATCACCTCTTATTGTGCGCGGCGTACGCGGTGGTTCAATCGGCAGTGGCGAAAAATTCGCCGGCGGGGCTGTCCGGGGGCGCACCGGGAGGGGTGAGGGAACACCCACGCCGGCCCTGGGAGTTGAGAGAAGCAGGGCCGGTTGGCGAGGGGGCTTGAGCAAGCGAACTTGACAAAGATGCTTGAGCAAGCCAAGGGTTCAGCAGGGTTGAGGGTTGCCAGGCTGAGGGTTGGCAGCTGAGGGTTTCCGAAGCAGGATCGAGCAATAGACAAGACCGGGCCGGGCACAGGCGCCGGACTAGAAGGTGAATGCGTGGCAGCAAGGACACCTCCCGCCGCGAAGCGCGCGGCGGGCAAGGGCAACGCCGCGAGCAACGGCGGGGGCACTCGCCTGGTAATCGTCGAGTCGCCCGCCAAGGCGCGGACGATCGCGGGATACCTCGGCAAGGGGTACGTGGTGGAGTCCAGCATCGGTCACATCCGTGACATGCCGGACAAGGCCGCCGAGATCCCCGAGAAGTACCGCAAGGAGCCGTGGGCGCGGCTCGGCGTCAACGTCGACGATGACTTCGGCGCGCTCTACGTCGTGCACTCCGACAAGAAGTCCCAGGTCTCCAAGCTCAAGTCCCTGCTCAAAGACGCCGACGAGCTCTACCTCGCCACTGATGAGGACCGCGAGGGCGAGGCCATCGCGTGGCACCTGCTCGAGGAACTCAAGCCCAAGGTGCCGACCCGGCGGATGGTCTTTCACGAGATCACGCCGGAGGCCATCGCGCATGCGGTGGACAACCCGCGCGAGCTGAACACCGGCCTGGTCGACGCCTACCAGACCCGGCGGGTGCTGGACCGGCTGTACGGCTACGAGGTCTCCCCGGTCCTGTGGAAGAAGGTCATGCCCCGGCTGTCCGCGGGGCGGGTCCAGTCCGTGGCCACCCGGCTGGTGGTCGCCCGGGAACGGGAGCGGATCGCGTTCCGCGCCGCCCGGTACTGGGACCTGCAGGCCGTGTTCGCCCGGGCCGACGGCACGGCCGACGAGGGACGCGTCCTCGTTCCCGGCCGGCCTGGTCGCGGTGGACGGGCGCCGGGTCGCCCAGGGCCGAGACTTCGCCCCGTCCGGTGAGCTGCGCAATCCTGAGGTGCTCTACCTGGAAGGCGCCAGCCGACCGCGCGACTGCCAACGGCAGCCGCCGCCGCCCGTGGCGTCGTGCACCGGCTGTCCGCCGCCGAACTCGCCGACCGGCTCCAGGGCGCCGACTTCTCGGTCAAGTCGGTCGAGCGCAAGCCGTACCGGCGCTCGCCCTACGCGCCGTTCCGCACCACCACCCTCCAGCAGGAGGCGTCCCGCAAGCTCGGCTTCTCGGCCAAGTACACGATGTCGGTGGCGCAGCGGCTGTACGAGAACGGCCACATCACCTATATGCGGACCGACTCGACGACGCTGTCGCAGACGGCGATCGACGCGGCCCGCCGCCAGGCGCGTGAGCTGTACGGCGCCGAGTACGTGCCGGACGCGCCGCGCGTCTACACCAGCAAGGTGAAGAACGCGCAGGAAGCGCACGAGGCGATCCGCCCGGCGGGCGACTCGTTCCGCACTCCGGCGCAGTCCCGGCTGTCCGGCGACGAGCTGCGCGTCTACGAGCTGATCTGGAAGCGCACGGTCGCGTCCCAGATGAAGGACGCCACCGGGGAGTCGGTGTCGGTGCGCGTGTCCGGCCGTTCCTCCGCGGGAGAGGAAGCCGAGTTCGGCGCGTCCGGGAAGATCATCTCCTTCCACGGCTTCCTGAAGGCCTACGTGGAGGACGCGGACGACGACGGCGACCGGGACGACCGGGAGCGCCGCCTGCCGCCGCTGTCCGAGGGCGACGCGCTCAACGCGCTGGAGCTGGCCGCGTCCGAGCACGCCACCCGGCCGCCGGCCCGCTACACCGAGGCCACGCTGGTCAAGGAGCTGGAAGACCGGGAGATCGGCCGTCCCTCGACGTACGCGAACATCCTCGGCACGATCCTCGACCGCGGGTACGTGTTCAAGAAGGGCACCGCGCTGGTGCCCTCGTTCCTGGCCTTCGCCGTGATCACCCTGCTCGAGCGGCACTTCTCGCAGCTGGTGGACTACGACTTCACCGCGCGGATGGAGGACGCCCTCGACGCGATCGCCCGCGGCGAGGCGGCCCGGGTGCCCTGGCTGCGCCGGTTCTACTTCGGCGCGGACGGCGAGGAAGGGCTCAAGGAACTGGTCAGCGACCTGGGCGACATCGACGCGCGCGACGTCAGCTCGTTCCCGCTGGCCGGCACCGACATCGTCGTCCGGGTCGGCCGGTACGGGCCGTACCTGGAGCGCGGTGACCAGCGGGTGAACGTGCCCGAGGGCACGGCGCCCGACGAGCTCACCCCGGAGAAGGCCGAGGAGCTGTTCGCCCAGCCCAGCGGCGACTTCCCGCTCGGCACCGACCCGGGCACCGGGCGGGAGATCGTGGCCAAGGCGGGCCGGTTCGGCCCGTACGTCACCGAGGTGCTGCCCGAGGGTGACTCCAGCAAGCCGCGCACCGCGTCGTTGCTGAAGTCGATGGCGCTGGACACGGTCACGCTGGAGGACGCGCTCAGGCTGCTCACGCTGCCGCGCACGATCGGCGAGCTGGACGGTGAGCCGATCACCGTGCAGAACGGCCGGTACGGCCCGTACGTGAAGAAGGGCACGGACAGCCGCTCGCTGGAGAGTGAGGAGCAGCTGTTCACGCTGACCCTGGCCGAGGCCAAGGAACTGTTCGCGCAGCCGAAGGCCCGCGGCCGGGGCCGCGCGGCCGCCGCCCCGCCGCTGCGCGAGCTGGGCGAGGACCCGGCCAGCAAGCGCCCGATGGTGATCAAGGAAGGCCGCTGGGGGCCGTACGTGACCGACGGGGAGACCAACGCCTCGCTGCGCCAGGGTGACGCGGTCGAGTCGATCACCGCGCAGCGGGCGGCGGAACTGCTGGCCGAGCGCCGGACGGCCGCCCCCTCGGCGCCCGCGGCGCCGGACCGCGGCGAAGAAGCCGGCCGCCAAGAAGCCGGCCGCGAAGAAGGCCGGCCCCGAAGAAGCCCAGCCGGACCTAGAGCGGCGTGGCCCGGGCGTCCGGCCGCCTGGCCGGGCGCGCCCGGCCGGAAGGCCCGGCAGGCCGTACCTGCCGGACATTTCGCGAGCTTGCAGGCCACGCGAGCCCCTCTGGTGTGGATACCCTGACCCAGTGAACTTCCGATCCCCGACGCGCGAGCGGCGCAGCAACGTCCTGTCCATCAGGCCGTTCCGGCGGCTGTGGATCGCGACGTCGCTGTCCAGCCTGGGGGATTGGCTGAGTCTGGTCGCGCTGGCCTCGCTCGCGTACGCCCTGGCCGGCAACGGCGCCGCCGCGCAGTACAGCGCGGTGGGCGGGGTGTGGCTGGTCGTCGCTGCTGCCCGCCCTGGTGCTCGGGCCGCTGGCTGGCGCGGTCGCGGACCGGCTGGACCGCCGGGTGAACATGATCGTGGGCGACGTGCTGCGCGCGGTCCTGTACCTGACTATCCCGCTGGACCTGTCGATCCACTTCGCTAACCCGCTGACCTGGGTCTACGTGGTGCAGTTCCTCGCGTCCTGCGTCTCGCTGTTCTGGACGCCGGCCAAGGACGCCTCGGTGCCGAACCTGGTGCCCCCGGACCGGCTGGAAGAGGCCAACCAGTACAGCCTGTTCACCACGTTCGGCACCGCCCCGATCGCCGGGATCCTGTTCAGCCTGCTGTCCCTGGTCAGCCGGGCGCTCGAGGGCGCTGTCGCACTACTTCACGCACCAACCCGGTGAACCTGGCGCTGTACTTCAACACGGCGACGTTCGTGGTGTCCGCGCTGACCATCTACGCGCTGCGGGAGATCCCCAAGCGGCAGTTCAGCTCGCATATCTCGGCGCCCTCGGTGGCCAAGACCATCTGGGAGGGCTGGCGGTTCATCGGCCGCACCCCGGTGGTGCGGGGCCTGGTCATCGGCATGGTCGGGGCGTTCGCGGCCGGCGGGGTAGTGGTCGGGCTCGGCCAGCCGTACATCACGAACACGCTGCACGGCGGCAACGCGGGCTGGGGTGTCGTGTTCGCCGCGATCTTCGTGGGGCTGGCCGGCGGGATGTTCCTCGGCCTGCGCATCCTCAGCGGCTTCAGCCGGCGGCGGCTGTTCGGGCTGAGCATCGTCAGCGCGGCCATCCCGCTCGCGCTCATCGCGCTGATCCCGAACCTGGTCGTCACCGTGGTGCTGGTCGTTCTGCTCGGCGCCTGCGCCGGGCGTGGCCTACGTGACCGGCTACACGATCGTCGGTCTCGAGGTGGACGACGACACGAGGGGCCGCACGTTCGCGTTCCTCAACTCCGCCATCCGCGTCGTCCTGTTCAGCGGTGATCGCGGTAGCCCCGTTCGTGGCCGCCGCTTTCACCGCGCTGTTCCGCGGCGTGTCCGGGGCCGGGAGCCTGCACATCGCCCACGTCAGCTACGAGGGGATCGGCTACAACTGCGTGATGCTGCTGGCCGCGGCGATCGCGGTGTGGCTCGGCGTGGTCTCCTACCGGCAGATGGACGACCGCAAGGGCGTGCCGCTGCGTGAGGACCTGGTGTCCGCGGTCCGCGGGGAGGAGTTCCAGCCGGTGCCCGGCCACGTCAACGGCTACGAGCCGGCCGCCCGCGGCCCGGCACGGCGTGTTCATCGCGCTGGAGGGCGGTGAGGGGGCGGGCAAGACCACCCAGGCCCGGCTGCTCGCCATCTGGCTGCGTGACCAGGGCTACGACGTGATCACCACCCGGGAACCCGGCGCGACCAAGATCGGCATGCGGCTGCGCGCGGTCCTGCTGGACACCGCGCACGCCGGCCTGTCGCGCCCGGGCCGAGACCCTGCTCTACGCGGCGGACCGGGCCGAGCACGTGTCCTCGGTGATCCTGCCCCGCGCTGGAGCGCGGCGCGGTCGTGGTCACCGACCGGTACGTGGACTCCTCCCTGGCCTACCAGGGCGCGGGCCGCAACCAGCCCACGGCCGAGGTGGCCACGCTGAACCAGTGGGCGACCGGCGGGCCTGATGCCCGACCTCACCGTGCTGCTCGACATGCCGCCCGCCAACGGTCTCGGCCGCCGGGCCCGGTCGGCGGACCGGCTGGAAGCCGAGCCGCTGGACTTCCACGAGCGGGTCCGGCGGGGCTTCCTCGGCCCTGGCCCGCGCCGAACCCGACCGCTACCTGGTGCTCGACGCGTCCCAGTCGCCGGAGGACGTGAGCCGGGCGATCCAGGAGCGGGTCCGCGAGATGCTGCCGGACCCGATCCCGCCATGGCCGAGGCCAACACCGGCAGCTTCCCGGCTATCGTCGACTGAGGATGGACGGGGAAGTAGCAGTGAGCGGCGCGCCGGTCTTCGGCGACCTGGTCGGCCAGGAGCGGGTGGTAGCCCAGCTGGAGCAGGCGGCCGCCGTCGCGGCCCGGCTGCTCCGCGGCGAGAACGCGCTGGGCATGACGCACGCCTGGCTGTTCACCGGGCCGCCCGGATCAGGCCGGTCGGTGGCGGCCCGCGCGTTCGCGGCCGCGCTGCTCTGCCCGGACCAGGGCTGCGGGCAGTGCCCGAGCTGCCACCAGGTGCGCGCGGGCACCCATCCCGACCTGATGCTGGTCAAGCCGGAAGGCCTGTCGTACGGGGTCAAGCAGACCCGCAACCTGGTGCTGCGCGCCGCTGGGGCGCCGTCGGGCGGGCGCTGGCAGGTGGTGCTGTTCGAGGACGCCGACCGGGCCACCGAGCAGGCCGCCAACGCCCTGCTCAAGGCGATCGAGGAACCCTCGCCGCGGACGGTCTGGCTGCTCTGCGCGCCGTCCGCGGAAGAACTCGTCACGACGATCCGGTCCCGCTGCCGGCTGGTCACACTGCGCACGCCGCCGCCGGAGGCGGTGGCCGAGGTGCTCGCCCGCCGGGACGGGGTGGACCCGGCCCGGGCGCTGACCGCCGCCCGGGCGGCCCAGGGCCACGTGGGCCGGGCGCGGCGGCTGGCCACCGACCCCGAGGCGGCGCAGCGCCGCGCCGAGGTGCTCCGGCTCCCGGCCCGGATCACCAACCTGGGCACCGCGCTGAGCGCGGCGGCGGGGCTGGTGAAAGCGGCCGAGCAGGAGGCGGCCGCGGTGACCGAGGAGCTCAACACGCCGGAGCGGGACGCGCTGCGCAAGGCGTTCGGCGAGGGCTCCACCGGCAAGGGCGTGGCCAAGGCCGTCCGCGGTTCGGCCGGCGCCCTGAAGGACCTGGAGGACCGGCAGAAGTCCCGGGCCACCCGGCTGAAGCGGGACGCCCTGGACCGGGCGCTGCTGGACCTGGCCGCCTTCTACCGTGACGTGCTGGTGGTCCAGCTGGGCGCCGACGTGGACCTGGCCAGCGCGGGTCACGAAGAGGAACTGCGCCGGCTGGCGGCGGCCAGCACCCCGGAGGCCACGGTGCGCCGGATGGAAGCGATCATGACCTGCCGGGAGCGCCTGGAGCTCAACGTGGCCCCCCTGCTGGCCGTCGAGGAACTCACCCTGGCCCTGCTGTCCGGCTAGCGCAGCCGCACGGGGTAGCTTGTGCCCCGCCTGGCGGGGCACAACGCTACCGCGTTGACGCGGAGTCGTGAGCGATGAGGCAGGAAGGGCTGCAGGGACGGGGGGTACCGCGCCAGCCGCGCCCCTGGAGCACTCTGGCTACTTCGGCGGCGACCCAGCAGGGGCGCTGGGTGACGTCGGCCCAGCTATAGCGCAGGGTGACGATCTGGTCAGCATGGGCCGCGTTGTCCCGGTGCTGGTCGCGCCAGCGGGCCTCTGGCGGGTGGGCGACCGCTCCGTCCGTTTCCACGCCCACCCCGAACTCCGTGTACAGGGTGTCTTTGTACTCGGTGCGCTGGCCGCCGGGCGACCCGGACCTGGCGCTGAGGCCGGGGCAGCCGGTGCGGCCGCTCGACCCCGCGGATGTAGCGGAGTTCCAGCAGCGAGTGTGCTCCCTCGCCGATGTCGTCCAGGGCGGCCGTCAGCGCCGCCCGCCAGCGCAGCCGGGCCCGGTCGTCCATGGCCGCCCGCAGCCGGTCCGGCGTGGTCAGCCGGGCGCCGCAGGCCCGGGCCAGCCAGGCCAGCGCGTCGTCCAGGTTCTGCTGGCCGCGGCGAGATCGAGCGTGGTCTCCTCGATCCGGGTCCGGGGCGGTAGCAGGCTGGGATGCCGGGCCGCATCGGCGCGGCTGGACCGGTGAATCACGACCCCCGGGATCGGCGTGCAGATGCTGCTGCCTGCGGCACGTCACATGGATCAGGGTGCTGGGCGGGTCGGTCAGCTTGCTCAGCTCGGCGGCGGTCCAGTGGCTCAGCACCGCATCGGGCCGGCCCGGCGCAGCGCCGCCCACAGGGTGGCCTCGCGATCTGGCTGGCCGGTGAACGTGGCGTAGACGCCCCGGTGCAGCCGCTGCCAATGGCCCCGCGTAACCGCGAACTCACAGTTCCGGGCCGAGCCCAGATCCAGGGCCTGAGCCCGGGACAGCACGCCGTGCTGAGAAGCAGGAGTTCGCGGCAATCCTCCGGTAGTTCGCGTCGGCATAACTCCCAGCGTGGCGGGCACGTCTGCGCCGCCGCCACCCGACTTCTCCGCCTGTGGATAACCACCGAAGGCCTCCGGGCGCTATTGGGCGCTTTTTGCGCCGCCGGCGGCGCAAAAGCACCCCAATCTGGGAATCCCCGGATGAGGTCTGGTCGGGAGCAACGGATCGGCGGCTCGCGCGTGCACTAGGTATGAGCGAGCAGATCTGGGAGCCCCGCTTCGGGCCTCCCTCGCCTGAGGGACAGCCCGGACCGGCTGGCCGCGTGGCGGCCGGTACCGTGGGGAAAACGAGCGCGGCCGGAGATGACGGCATGGGCCTGGTGCCGGGGCGTCGCACGAAGCGGACTCCGGGTACGGCGTGACCGCGCTGTTCCGCGCGCACCACGCCGAACTGGTCCGGCTGGCCGCGCTGATGACGGGGGACCGAGGGTCCGCCGAAGACATCGTCCAGGACGTGTTCGCCCGGCTGTGTGCCCGGGACCTGCTGCCGGAGCCGCCGGTGGGGCGCTCGCCTACGTCCGGGCCGCCGTCCTGAACGGGTGCCGCAGCGCGTTGCGCCGCCGGGCCGTCGCGCGCCGCTTCGGGGGCGCGCGCGACCCCATGGCAGCGTGACGTCACCCAGCCGTCCGCGGAGAACGAGGCGCTGCTGGCCGAGGACCGCAGGCAAGTGCTGGCCGCGGTGGCCAGGCTGCCTCGCCGGCGGCGCGAGGTGCTGGTGCTGCGCTACTGGCTGGGACTGCCGGAAGCCGAGATCGCCGCCGTGCTCGGGATCAGTCCCGGCACCGTCAAGTCGACCGCCGCGCGGGGCATCGCCGCCCTGGCGCGCCAGCTGGGGGAGCCAGCATGAACAGCCGGGGAGCCAGCATGAACAGCACCGAAGACCGGCTGACCGACGCGCTCGCCGCGGCGGCCCGGGCCATCCCGGAAGAGACGCTCCGCCCGCTCCTTGTCCCGCCGCGCCGCCGCCGGCCTGGCCCGCTGGCTCACCCCGGTCGCGGCGGTGCTGGGCATCGTGCTCGTCGTAGGCCTCGCGTTCGCGGCCGGGACGCGCCTCACCGGATCCCGGTCGTCCGGCGGCCCGGTCGGCAGCCAGGCCCCGGTGCCCCGGTACTACGTGGTCGAGGGGCTGCAAGGCGGCCCTCCGGTGGTGCGATCCCGGGCCACCGGGAAGATCGTGGGCATCGTGCCCGGTCTCGAAGTCGGCCAATGCCGGAGTGGACGACCTGGTAGCCAGTACGCGCAGCGGGACGTTCTTCGTGATGGCCGCCGCGCCCGGCACCCCGGGACAGCGCCTGTACCGATTCCGGCTGACCAGCACAGGCCGGGTCACCGGCTTCGCCGTGGTCCCGGGAGGCGCGCTGGGTAACCGTGACTGGACCGCGGACGCCATAGCCGCGTCGCCCGACGGCTCACGGGTCGCCATCTCCTTCGCGTTCAACTGGTCGGCCCCCGGGTGCAGCAGCGCCGGCGGCCCGTGCCAGCCCGGCACGCACCCGGATTACATCGACGTCATCACCGTGAGCAGTGGTGCGAGAAGTGTCTGGCAGGGCGGGACGGCCCCGGCGTTCAGCGTGGCCAGCCTGTCCTGGACCGCCCGCGGCCGTGAGCTGGTCTACCTTGGGCAGACCTGCCGCAGCTACGAGCTGAACAGCGAGGTCTGCCGCCGGGGCGGCCGGACCGCCGAGGTCCGCGCGCTCAACCCGGCCGCGGGTGGCGGCCACCTGGACAGCGGCCCGGTCCTGCTCGGCCAGTCCGCGCGCTACCCCTACATCGCGCAGGCCGAGATCAGCCCGGACGGCGCGACGATCACTGTGGTCGTGCTGACCGGCAGGATGACCAGCACGCAGAAGGTCTTTGACCTGGTCCCCCCGGACCTGTCGGTGATCCAGGTGTCGCGGTCCTCGCGGCAGCCGCTGCGGGTGCTGTACCAGCGGAACCTGGGCCGTACCAGCGACATCAACACGGGTCCCGACTTCCTGCAGCTCAGCCAGGACGGGGCGGGCCAGCACTGGCTGCTCAACGGCGGGCTGGGCTGCCCGGCGAGCCGGTGCACGGACGGGTTCCACGGCTGGCTACGCGACGGACGCCTGGTGCCGCTGCCGCCGGTGACCGGCCAGGAGGTCAACGAGGCCTGGTGACCAGGGTGCGGCCGGCCCCGTGCGCTACCGGCTCCGTCCGTCACCGGCCGCCCCTGCGGCTCTGGCCCAGCAGTGCGCCGCCCAGCCCCTCCAGGCTGGGCGGCGCACCGCTGCCTACCTCAGGTCAACCACTGGCGCTGCCTCAGGTCACAGGCAGAGCGGCGTGGCGCAGTCCTCCTCCACCTCACGGGCCGTCGCCGGTGATGAGGTCAGGCTCCATGTCCAGCGCCGCATCCGCGGTCAGCGACCGCGCCGGCCTCGACGATCACGGCCGGGACCCGCGCCGGAACCGGGACCGGAGCCGGCCTGGCCTGGCGGCGGGCGGACCGCAGGCCGCTGAGCGCGGTCAGCGCGCCGAGCGCGGACACCGCGTGATGACGGCCAGCGCGGGCCGGTAGGCGCCCAGCGTGGCCTGGGCCGAGGTGATCTGGCTGGCGCCGCCCGCGTCCACCACGGCGGTCACGACGGCGAGCACGATCGCGCCGCCGACCTGGAACGAGGTCTGGAACAGGCTGGCCGCCAGGCCCTGCTCCGCGTCGGCGACGCCCGTCGGTCGCGGCCAGGCTGAGCGCGGAGAAGCCCAGGCCGAACGCGACGCCGATCAGCATCACCGCGGGCAGGATCACCGAGGGGTAGTCGGGCTGGACGCCGACCCGGAGGAACACCGCGTAGCCGGCCACCAGGCTGGCGAACGCGACGCACGGAGACCCGGGCGGTACCGAACCGCCCGATGATCGCGCTCATCCGGGTGGACAGCACCGCCACCATCACGCCGGCCGGCAGGAAGGCGAGCGCGGTGGCGATCGCGGACCAGCGAGGCCAGGGTCTGCAGGTACTGGGTGACCAGGAACTGGAACGAGACGTACGAGCCGAACAGCGTCATCGCGCCGATGTTCGCCCGGGTCAGCGGCCCGGAGCGGAAGATGCCCAGCGGCACCAGCGGGTCCACGCTGCGCCGCTCGATGACCACGAAGGCGGCCAGGAGAGCGGCGACGGCCGCGAACGAGCCGATCGGTCCGGGCCGACCCCCAGCCGGCCTGCTGAGCCGACGACGACGGTGTAGACCAGCAGCAGCATCGCGCCGGTCACGGTGACCGCGCCGGGGATGTCGAACCGGCGGCTGCCGCGGCGGCTCCCGCGAGGCGGGCGCGCGCGGGATGAACCGGATCGCCGCGATCAGCGTGAGCAGCGCCACCGGCGCCGGCACCAGCAGCGTCAGCCGCCAGCTCACCTCGGTGAGCAGGCCGGACAGCACCAGGCCGAGCGAGAACCCGCTGGCCCCGAACGCCGAGTAGATGCTGATGGCCCGGTTGCGCATCGGGCCTTCGTGGAACGTGGTGGTGAGCAGGGACAGCCCGGCCGGGGCGGTGAAGGCGGCCGCGATGCCCTTGATGAACCGGGCGGCGATCAGCAGGCCGACGCTGCTGACCAGCCCGCCGAACAGCGAGGCGACCGCGAACAGGGCGAGGGCGGCCAGGAACACGCGGCGCCGGCCCAGCAGGTCGGCGGCCCGGCCGCCGAGCAGCAGCAGGCCGCCGTAGCCGAGCACGTAGCCGCTGACCACCCACTGCAGCGAGGACGTGGACAGCCCGAGGTCGGCGCGGATGTCGGGCAGGGCCACGCCGACCATCGACACGTCGAGCGCGTCGAGGAACAGCGCCCCGCAGAGCACGATCAGGATGGCCCACAGCCGCGGGCTCCAGCGCTGGGCCCGGCGCCGCTCGGGCGGCGCTGGCGGCCGGGGGGCGGACGCCGGGGAGCCTGGGCGCGTCCGGGGACGAAGGGACTGGGAGGGAGATGCCGCCTGAGCGCGGCTGATTGACTCCATGGCCCCAGACAATATGCATGCACGTGCACTAGATGCAAGTGCAATTAATGTAGTTGCATCTACCTGGCGATCGCGCTATCCTGCGCCTCGTGAGCGAGACCGAGTCAGGCCGCCGGACGCCGGTGGTCCGCGAGCCGGCCGCTGGCGACGGCGCGCCATCGCCGCGCCGGCCGGTGACCGGTGGTGGCACCTGGCGGGCCATCGCCGCCAGCCACGCGGCCGCCTGCGCCGCGCTCGAGCGCGAACTGGCCCACCTGGGCCTCGGCGTGAGCGAGTTCGAGGTGCTGGACCGGCTGGCCGAGAGCCGGGAGCACAAGTTCCGGGCCCAGGAACTGGCCGACGCCGTGCACCTCAGCCAGAGCGCGCTGTCCCGGCTGATCGACCGGCTGGAGAAGCACGGCCTGGTCGAGCGCTGCCTGTGCGGCGAGGACCGGCGCGGCATCTACGTCGCTGCTCACCCCGGCGGGCCTGCGGCGGCACGCCGAGGCCGCGCCCGTGCACCGGGAGGTGCTGGCCCGGATCCTGCCGCCCGCGCTGGTCCAGTGCCAGTGCACCGACGCCGTCCCCGCCTGATCCCGCCTCCGGCCTCCATCCGCGCCCGCGCACGCCTGCGACCTCGTAATCCGCGCAAATCGGCCGCCCCGGGGGAGCGGATCGCGTGATCTCCCCGTAACCTGGGGCGATGGGCATGATGATGGCCGTCAGTTTCGAACGCTACGGACGGCTCTACTACCTGGACCCCGGGTCGCTCACGCCCCGGGTCGGGGACAAGGTCCTCGTGCCCACCGACGCCGGCCCCGAGGTGGCCGACGTCATCTGGGCCCCGCAGTGGGTGGATGACGACGTGGACGGGCTGCCGGTGTGCGCCGGGCTGGCCACCGACGACCACCTGTCCCGGGACGAGGCCAACCGGGGCCGGCGCGCCGAGGCCCGGGTAGCCGCCCGCCGGCTGGCCCGCGAGCACGGCCTGCCCATGAAGATCATCGGCGTGGACTACGTCGACGACCCCAACGTGTACACGATCTACTTCAGCGCGCCGGGCCGGGTCGACTTCCGCGCGCTGGTCCGCGACCTGGCCGCCAAGCTGCGCGGCCGGGTGGAACTGCGCCAGATCGGCCCGCGGGACGAGGCGCGGCTGCAGGGCGGCATCGGGCCGTGCGGCCGCGACCTGTGCTGCTCCACGTTCCTGAAGGACTTCGAGCCGGTGTCCGTCCGGATGGCCAAGGACCAGGAACTCCCGGTCAACCCGCTGCGGATCGCCGGGGCCTGCGGCCGCCTGATGTGCTGCCTCAAGTACGAGCACCCGCTCTACCAGGACTTCCGCAAGGACGCCCCGAGCATCGGCTCCTCGGTCGAGACCCCCGAGGGCCCCGGCGTGGTCACCGGCCACAGCGTGCCGGGCGACAAGATCGTGGTGAAACTGGCCCGGGACGGCAGCAAGTGCGCCTGCCCGAAGGCGAGCGTCTGCGGGTCCCGCCAGGCCTACGAGGCCAAGTACGGTGACCAGGCGGCCGCGACCCCCGCGGAGTAGCGTCGCCCCGTGGCTTTCCCGATCCGGCGGCAGGCGCCGGTGCGCACTGGCGCTGACCGGCGCTGCGTGCGCCGTCGTCCTGGCGGCGTGCAGCACCAGCGCCGCCGGGCACGCCGGCCGCCAGCGCGCCCGCCTCCAGCTCGCCGGCGGCCAGCCCGCAGGCCAGCGCGCCGATCGCCGGGCCGGCCGGCCCGCCGCCGACCACGCTGGCCGGCTACTACGCCCAGCAGCTGCACTGGCAGGCCTGCCACAAGGGGTTCCAGTGCGCCCGGCTGCTCGTCCCGTTCGACTACCGCCGGCCCGCCTGGCGGCGGTTCTCGCTGCCGGTGATCCGGCTGGCCGCCACCGACCCGGCCCGGCGGATCGGCTCCCTCGTCGTCAACCCCGGCGGCCCCGGCGGCTCCGGGATCAGCTACGCGCTGCAGGCCCGCAGCGAGATCGCCGCCCCGGTCCGGGCCCGGTTCGACATCGTCGGCTTCGACCCGCGCGGGGTGGGCGCGAGCGAGCCCGCCATCCGATGCCTGACCGGCCCGCAGCTCGACACTTACTTTTCCACTAACGAAAACCTCACCGGGGCCAGCCACCTCGCCCCGGTCGTCGCCGAGGCGAAGCAGTTCGCCCGGGGCTGCGAGCGCGAGTCCGGGGCCCTGCTGCCGTGGGTGGGCACGCCCAACGCGGCCCGGGACATGGACGTCCTGCGGGCCGCCCTCGGCGACGCGAAGCTGACCTATCTCGGCAAGTCCTACGGCACCTACCTGGGCACCTGGTACGCGCAACTCTTTCCCTCCCATGTCCGGGCCCTGGTCCTGGACGGGGCGATCGACCCCGGTAGCTCCTCGTTGCGGATGAATATCGTGCAGGGGCAGGGCTTCGAGGTCGCGCTGCGCGCGTTCGTGGCGGACTGCGTCGCGCGGGCGGGCTGCCCCGTGGGGCGCGGCTCCGTGGCGGCGGGCGTGGCCCGGATCCAGGCTCTGGTCAGCCGGGCCACGGCGCATCCGCTGGTCAACAACCTGAGCAGCCAGCGCGCGGACGGGGCCCTGGTGCTGAACGGCATCGCGACCGCGCTGTACAGCCAGGCGCTACTGGCCGACGCTGCGCGAGGCGCTGACGTCCGCGTTCGGCGGCGACGCGACCGTGCTGGTCGAGCTGGCCAACGCGCTCTGGGAGCGGAACGCCACCGGCCAGTACACGAACCTGGCCGACGCGAACATGGCGGTGGAATGCCTGGACCGGCCGTGGCCTTCCGGGAGGGGGCCGTCGGCCTGGCCCGCTGGCGCGCCGCGGCCGCGACCGCCGCCCGGGCCGCGCCGGCCTTCGGGGCGTCGATCATGTGGGGCAGCCTGCCGTGCGCCTACTGGCCCGTCCGCTCGTCCCCGCTGCCGTCGATCCGCGCCGCGGGCGCCCCGCCGATCCTGGTCATCGGCAACAAGCGGGACCCGGCCACGCCGTACCGCTGGGCCCAGGCCCTGGCCGGGGACCTGAAGTCCGGGGTGTTGCTGGGGTGGGATGGCAACGGGCATACCGCGTACATGATGGGCAGCTCGTGCGTGGACGGGTTGGTGAACCGGTACCTGGTGGACCTGGCTGTCCCGCGCAACGGCACCGTCTGCCCCTGAGGCCGCCGGCCCTGCTGAGGCCGGGTACGGCCTGGGGAGCAGACCGGTAGACTCGGTGGGCCGCCAGGTCGCGGCATGCCGCCTTAGCTCAGTCGGTTAGAGCGACGCACTCGTAATGCGTAGGTCATCGGTTCGATTCCGATAGGCGGCTCCCACGTCAGAGGCCCCTTCCGATCAAGGAAGGGGCCTCTTTGCTAACGGGCTTGCTAACAGCCGCTGGACAGGTGCACTACCGCGCGGTCGTACGCTCAGCAGCGCCGGTGACGCATCAGTGTCGGGAAGATACCTCGAGCCGAGGCCGGCATGGAGTTCGTCGATCCAGCGACCGTCCGACGTCGCTGCGTCGCGGGCCTCGATGAGCCGGAATCGGCCCGGCCGCTCCGCTGGAGCCGTGCGCAGGTCGCGCGCCGACCTCACCCCCGCGTGGCCCGGCTCGCGATGGTGGTCTCGTGGATAACCCTGGACGCGCTGATCACAGCGGGCATCGCGGCGAATCGCGCGGAGGCCGTCCGGTGGGCCCTGGCCCGCATCCGCGAGCGGCCCGCGTATGCACAGTTGCGCGAGCGTGCCCGGGAGATCGAGCGGCTGAAGACCGAGTTTTAGGCTGGACGGCCTGGGCTGGAGCAGGGGTTTGCGCCTGGGTCCGGCCTGAGCAGACCGGTAGACTCGGTGGGCCGCGAGATCGCGGCATGCCGCCTTAGCTCAGTCGGTTAGAGCGACGCACTCGTAATGCGGGAGGTCATCGGTTCGATTCCGATAGGCGGCTCCCAGTACGAAAGGCCCCTTCCGATCAGGACCTCTTGGAACATGCTTAACAGGTGGCTGCGCGTGGCGCCGGTTATGCGGCCTTCACGGCCTCGGCGAAGATGTCCGCGGCGGCGGCTTCGGCGGTGCGGATGACGTGGGCGTAGACCCGGAGGGTGATGGCCGGGTCGGCGTGGCCCAGGCGGGCGGCGACGACGTGGACCGGGACGCCCGACAGCAGCAGGGTCGTGGCGTGGATGTGGCGCAGGTCGTGCAGCCGGGCGTGCGGCTGGCCTTGGGCAGGCCTTGCTCGGCTCGTTGTGGGCGCGGATGAGCTTGGTCATCAGCGAGGTCACGGTGTCGGGGTAGATGGGTTCGCCCCAGCCGGTCGTGAACACGTAGCCGTCTTTGACGCCGCGCCAGGAGTCGCCCGCCTTGAGCTGGTCGGCGGCCTGGTCGGCCTTGTGCTGGCGCAGCACGGCGACGGTGCCGTCGTCGATGGACACGACGCGGGTCCGGCCGCTCTTGGTGGTGCCGTCGATGCGCTCGCCGGCGATCACGGCGGTCGACCCGGTGATGGTGATCTCTTTGCCTCCAAGTCGACATCTGGCCAGCGGAGGTTGAGCAGTTCGCCCCGGCGGGCTCCGGTGTAGGCGGCGACGTGGAAGAAGGCACCCAGGCGGTGGATGCTGCGTGTCGAGGAAGGCCCGGAGCTGGGCCACGGTCCAGACGGTGCCGGGCTCGTCGCCTGTGCCGGGGCCGCTTGGCCCGTTCGACCGGGTTGATGCTGATCAGCTCGTCAACGATCACGGCGTCACGGAAGGCCTTCCGCAGTACCGCGTGCAGGTGGGTAACGGTGGCGACGGAAAGGGCTTGCCGTCCCGGCCTCCGCTGGTCAGCAGGTCTCGGTAGAGCTTGGTGATGGTGGACGGCCGACGGCCTGAATGGGCAGGTGGCCGATGCGCGGGCGTGACGTAGAGCCGGATGCAGGAGCGGTAGTCGTGCAGGGTGCGCGGCTTGATCTCCATGGCGTGGCTTTCGATCCAGTCATCGAGGTAGGCCGTCACGGTGATCCGATTGCGGTCGATGTACTCGCCCCGGTGAGCCTTGACCCGGGCCTCGTCGCGGGCGGCCTTAGCTTCCTGTTCGGTGGCGTAGCCGCCGACCCAGCGGGGCTTGCTGATGCCGGTCCCGGCGTCCTTGACGCGGATCACGTAGGACCAGGTGGCTCCGCGTTTCATGACGCCATCGCGGAGCTTGGGATTGTCTGCGGGGCATTACGCAGCGGTCCTTTCGGCGAGCAGCCTGGAGACGTACTCCTCCAGGGCGGACAGGGGGATGCGCCGTGATCCGTCGATGCGGATCGAGGCGATAGCGCCGCTGGCCAGCAGCTCGTAGAGCTTGCTGCGGGAGATGGCCAGGGCCTCGGCGGCTTCGGGGACGGTCAGCAGGAGCCGGGGCATGGCGCACCTCCCGTCTAGTAGGCGGGAGGTCAGTTCGGTGGCGCGTGGTGCGCCGGCGAAGTGCCAGTCGGTGATGGTGAGCGTGGTGTCGCTGTCGAGGTCGGGCAGGAGACCGGCGGCTCGAGGCGGTTTCGCGCTGGTGGGCGGCGCGGTCGGCGCGGAGTGTGCCGAGGGTGGTGGAGTAGGCGCGGCTCTTGGTGGAGAAGTGGCCGCCGAAGCCGAGCATGTGTGCCCAGGCGGCCAGGTGCAGGTCCTCGAACGCGGGGAGCTTGGCCAGGCGCAGGCATTCGGCGATGTGGCGGCGGGCGTGGTCGCGGACGGGCAGCTCGGCGAGATGGTCGGCTGGGGTGATGCGGCGGTCGAGGGTGCCGGTGCATTCGGCGGCCTTGGTGGCGTACTTGGCGACGTACGCGGCGACCTTGGTGTCGGTCAGGTCCCCGGTGGTGGTGACCGGGCGGGTGTCGAGTTCGCGGCCCCACGCCAGAGTCCTTGCGGTCAGTCCTGGTGCGGCGGGGGTTTCGACGTGGACGGTGCGGGCGGCCTGGGCGATGGCGTCGGTGAGCAGGGTGAGGGTGGCCCAGGCGGGCGGGGTGGTGGCGGCCCGGTGGGGCCGTCGAGGCGGATGATCGCGTGGAAGTGGACGACCCCGCGGCGCTGGTATTCGGCGACCTTGGCGTAGGAGAGCCGGGCCTGGGCGGTGAACGCCTTGCCGGTGAGCCCGGCCTGGCGGGCGAGGGTGCGGCGCAGGGTGATGGTGAAGCGCCGCCACAGCTCGGGGGCGCAGGCGTTGAACAGGACCGCGCCGGTGTAGTCGTAGCAGTCCGGGCACAGCGGTTCGCCGAGCTGGTCGTCGTCCCGGGCGTGCTTCTGCGTGCAGGACATGCGGACGCCATGAGGGCAGGCCCCGGCGTTCCGGCGTGGGTGGCAGGCCAGTGCCTTGCCGTCGCGTTCCCGGCAGGCGTGGACGGGACCGAAGGAAGGCGCGGTCAGCGTGGTGAACACGCACGGGTGCTGGGCGACGGTGGCGGGGATGCCCTTGCCGCCGGTCAGCCCGGCCCGGATGAGCTGGTAGGTGTCGGCCCGGTAGACCTCGGCGCACGGTGGGCACCGGGAGGCGCGGCGGGTCTTGCAGGCGATGGGCAGGACGCCGCCGGGTTCGTGGACGGTGGTGTAGCGGTGGAGCAGTTCGCCGGTGGCTCCGTCGATGTGGTCGACGCGGCCACGCAGCAGGACGGGTTGCAGGCATCCGCCGGGGTGCCGGACGCCAACTGCGGGGGTGGGGTCGGTGGGCAAAGGTGGTGCTCCTCTCGTCTGCCCTTGCGGGCGGGGGTGGACGAGCGGAGGCGAACCGCAGCCAGGCGCGGGAGGTAATCGGGTGTGGGGATCAGCGGTGCTCTGCCGCATGGGGCCTGGCCAGGGTTGCTGCCGCTCAGGCGCTGTCATGTGGGGCTGGTGGCACCGTGACCGGGCACCCGGTGATTCACCGGCCCGGCGTTTCCACGGCCATCCCTCGATGAGGGGAGGGCTCAACGGTCCTCGACGTAGACACGTACCCAAAGTACGTGCCCAATACACTCGATATCAGCTCAGTTTCTGGCGGTCAGCCGTCCCGCGAGGTCGCGCAGCTCGCTGGCGGGCGGGTCTTGCATCGTGAGCAGGTCAGAGACGAGCAGCCGGACCAGCTCATGGCTGCGGACTTGTTCCGGGGTGATCTCCTCGGCCTCACGCAGCGCGGCGACCGCTTCGGTGACCTGGCGGCGCTGGGCGTGCGCGCGGGCCACGTCGATGAGCATCCGGGCGCGCCGTTCGGCGGACAGCCCGGCGGTGTCCACCGTGGCAGCGACGCGCAGGGCGCGGCCCGCGTCGCCGAGTTCGACGGCGACCGCGATCTCATACAAGCCGACGTTGGCCGGGCCGAACTCGGTGTTGTAGTCGTTGCGGCCCTCGCCGAGCTGCCCGGCGATCTGGCTGGCCTGCTCAAGCTGGCCGTAGGCGGTGTCGGCGTCGTTGGTCCGGGCGGCGATGATGGCGCGCTGCAAGGTCAGGCCGCCCTGCAACGACATGGCCTGCTCGTTGCCTTCGTCCGCCATAGGTGAGAGGGCGTCGGCGGCGGTGCGGGCGGTCTCCTCGGCCTGGCCGTAGTGGCGGGCGGCGATGAACACGAACACCAGCCGGTACGCCCCGGCCGCCACCAGCAGCGGGTCACCGGCCCGTTCGGCGGCCGCCATGGCCCGGTCAGCGGCGATCCAGGCCACGTCCGGCTCACCGAGCTTGGCCAGCGCGGCCGAGCAGGCCTGGTATGTCGTGGCCAGCAGCTCGAATGCTTCCGCCCGCTGCTTTTCGGGTGCCGTCCGGGCGGCGGTCTCCAGGTCGGGGACCAGGCCGTGCAGCAGATCGGTCAGCTCGGTGTAGCGTCCGGCGTGTGTCAGGTCCCACGCCTTGGCGCCTTGCCGCGAAGCGTGCTGACCGCCGGTGCGCGGCCGCCGCCGAGCATGGCGCGGAGCATGTGAGCGCCGGACAGGACCAGGCGCAGTTCGCCCGCGCCCGGAGGCTCCTCGGTCACCGCGGCGACCACAGGTGCTTCCGCGGCCAGTTCCGCGAGCGGGACGTCGAGCGCCGCAGCCAGGGTTTCCAGCACCGACATGCGGTCGACTTTGCGGACGCCGCGCTCGACCTGGGACACCCAGGCCACCGACCGGTCGATCATCCGCGCCAGCTCGGGCTGGGACAGGCCCCGGCGGCGCCGCTCGGCCGCGATCTTCCGGCCCAGGGCCTGCTGATAGTCCGGCGTGCTCAACCGCCCGTGCCCTTACCCGTCTGCAGGGTCAGCCAGTCAACCTCGGTGCTGGCCAGGTACTGGTCCCGCTCGGCCAGGTAGCGGCGGGTGGCCGGGGACGCCTCATGGGCCTCGAACGCGGCCCGGTCCCGGTACAGCTCGTAGAAGATCCGCTGCAGTGGCTGGTCCTCGACCAGATGGGTCGCGTACACCAGCGTTCCCGGCTCGTTCGCCTTGATGGCTTCGACGGTCTCGGCTACCAGCCGGTCGTAAGCCTCGGCGCTGGCCTCGTCCTTGCAGGTGAAGCGGACGCACAGACCGAACATGAGTCTCCTCCCAGTCCCGTGACCGCCATGCTTGCACTTAGCGTGCTGACCTAGTACACGAAGTGTCACGTATTTATTGTACGTTGCCAGTACTCAGAGTACGCTCTGCGTCATCCGAGGTCGTAGGCCAGCCGCACGAGCAAGGACCGATGAACTCTCCAGCGCCCCGAGCGCTCGCGTTACGCACCACCGGCGTCACCTACCCAGGCACCCCCGAGCATGTCAGCGCAGTCCGCGCCGACCTGCGGCCCATACTCCGCGGCTGCCCCATGGCCGACGACGTGATCCTCTGCGCCTCCGAACTCGCGGCAAACGCTGCCATCCACAGCCACTCACGCCTGCCCGGCGGCACCTTCAGCGTCCGGGCCAAGATCAGCCCAGGTGACTACGCCTGGATCGAAGTCGAAGACAACGGCGGCCCCTGGACCCCCGCCGTCAGAACCCCACCCAGCACCACGCACTCGACATCGTCCGAGCCCTGGCCAGCGAATGCGGCATCGACGGCGACCAGGACGGCCGCACCATCTGGGCCC
>CAVUKT010000082.1:0-8229 GCA_963742055.1 uncultured Actinomycetes bacterium
GCTACTCCGCCGACACCACCGGCACCGAGCTGGCCGACAGCTGCACCAGCGTGGCCGGGATCGCCCGGGTCTTCGAGCAGCTGATCACCACCTACCACGTGCCCCGGATCGACCTGGACGTGGAGGCGGACTCGCTCGCCAACACCGCGGGCATCAACCGCCGCAACGAGGCGATCGCGCAGACCGAGGCCTGGGCCGGGGCGCACCACCGCAGCATCCAGTTCTCCTACACGCTGCCCACGTTCGCGACCGGGCTGACCCCGGCCGGGCTGGCGGTCCTGCAGAACGCGGTCGCCGACGGCGCCCGGGTCGCCGTGGTGAACATCATGACCTTCGACTACTACTACGGCACCGCCCAGGAGATGGCCACGGACACCGAGACCGCCGGAGCGGGCCTGGTCAGCCAGCTCCAGACGCTGTACCCGGGCGCCAGCGCGGCCCGGCTGTGGCACATGGTCGGCGTCACCGAGATGCCCGGCCTCGACGACTTCGGCCCGGACGAGACGTTCACCCAGGCCGACGCGGTCACCGTGGAGCACTGGGCGCGCAGCCACGGGCTCGCCGAGCTGTCGTTCTGGGCGCTGCAACGCGACAACGGCGGCTGCCCGGGCACCAAGGGCGCGGGCAACTGCTCCGGCCTGACCCAGCCGGCCTGGTACTTCAGCCACACCTTCGAGCCCTTCACCCGCTGGTAGCCGGGCATCCGCCGCCCGTCCGCCATGGCAGCATGGGGACCAGCCCCGCTGACTCACGGCGGGCGGGCGGACGGAGGACCTGGGTGCCAGCGGACTACGCGAAGATCCGCGACGAGAACATCGCCCGGTACGGCTGGGATACCGCCGTGCTTGATCTTCTCGGGCACCTGTACAGCGAGCGCACCCACTTCATCTTCGAGCTGATCCAGAACGCCGAGGACGCGGGCGCGACCGCGCTGGCGTTCGAGCTGTTCGGCGACCGGCTGGAGGTCCGGCACGACGGCCGGCCGTTCACCGAGGCCGACGTGCGGGGCGTCTGCGGGGTCGCCCAGAGCGGGAAGTCCGGGGACCTCACGAAGATCGGCCAGTTCGGCATCGGCTTCAAGTCGGTGTACGCGTACACCACCACCCCGCGCGTGCACAGCGGCGCCGAGCACTTCCGGATCGACCACTACGTCCGGCCGTCCCCGGCGGAGCCCGCCAGCGAACCTGGCGGACCCGGTGCCGGATTCCCCGGAAACCCTGTTCGTCTTCCCGTTCGACCACGAGACCGTGCCCGCGGCCACCGCCGTCGGGGAAATCTCCGCCGCCCTGAACCGGATCGAGCCCGCGACCCTGCTGTTCCTGCGGAACATCAGCCGGCTGCGGGCCCACGGCGTCCAGCTCACCGACACGGTCATCGAGCGGCGGACGCAGCCGCTCACCCCGGCCTTTCCGGCCCTGACGGGCCGGCGCATCACGCTGACCCGCAGCCGAGGCCCCGGCCAGCAGTCCGCGTACGCCGAGGACTGGTTCGTCTGGGACCGCCCGCTGGATGACCTCGGGCACGCCGGCCAGCGGGTCGAACTCGCGTTCCGGGCCGACACCGCGCACCGCGTCCCCCGGCTCGTTCCCCGGGACGGCTCCCCGCTGGTCGTGTTCTTCCCGACGCAGAAGGAGACCTTCCTCGGCTTCCTGATCCAGGGCCCGTACCGGACCACCCCCGCCCGCGACAACGTCCCCGGCGACGACCCGGCCAACCAGGCCCTGGTGGGCGCGACCGCCGCCCTGCTCGTATGCGTGCTGCGGGAACTTCGCACCGGCGGGCTGCTCACCGGTCGAGGTTCTGCAGGCGCTGCCCCTCGACCCGGCGCGGTTCGCGCCGGGCTCGATGCTGCGGCCGCTGTTCGACGCGGTGCGCACGGCCCTGACCGAGGAAGACCTCATCCCCGCCGCCGGCGGCGGCTACGCGGCGGCGCGGAACCTGAAGCTGGCCAGCCCGGAGGATCTGGGCGAGCTGCTGAGCCCCCGCCAGCTCGGGGCGCTGTTCCAGACGGACCACCCGCTCGCCTTCGCCCAGCTTCCCCGCAACGAAGACCAGCTCCCCGTACTGACCCGCTACCTGCGCGAGGAGATCGGCGTCGGGGAGGTCACCCCCGCCGACCTGCTCACCCGGGCCACGAGCGGGTTCCTCGAGGCGCAGCCCGACGAGTGGATCACGCGCTTGTACGGGTTCCTGTACTCCGATCCCGACCTGTGGCGGGAGCCGAGGGTCCCCGGGGAGCCGGCCGGCCCGGCCCGGACCCGGCCGATCATCCGGCTCGAGGACGGCCGGCAGGTCGAGCCATTCGACTCTGCCGGCCGCCCCGCGGCCTACCTGCCCGCCGGCTACGAGCCGGGGCCGGCCGGGACCGGCTTCCCCACCGTGCGGCGCGCGGTCGCGGACACCCCGGCGGCCCGGGCGTTCCTGGAGGCGCTGAAGTTCACCGAGCCGGACATCGTGGCCGAGGTGCTGGAGATCATCCTGCCCCGGTACGCCCGGCTCGGGGGGGACAGCGGGGCGGACGGGGACGGCCCGCTGGCCGTGGCGGCCCTCGACCCGGCCCAGCACGCCGCGGACCTCGAATGCATCATGCGGGCCCTGGACGAGGCGGACGCGGCCCGGCGCCAGCGGCTCCTGGAGCAGCTGCAGCGCACGGCGTTCCTCATCGCGGAGAACGCCGCCACCGGCGAGCAGCGGCTGATGCCGCCCCCGGCGTTGTACCAGCGCAGCCGGGACCTGGAGACCTACCTGGACGGGAACACCGGCGCCTGGTTCGCCGCGGATACCTACGGGCCGTGGCTGTCCCAGCTCCGCGGCATGGGGGTCCGCGACCAGGTCGAGGTGCGGGCCCGGGCGCCGGGGCCGCTCGGGCACGTCCTCCTCGTCGCCGGGTTCGCCCGGCACGAGCGGGGCCTGGACGGGTTCGACCCGGAGGCCCGGATCGACGGGCTGGAGTTCGCGCTCCAGCACTCCGGGCACGCCCGCGCCGAGTACGTGTGGAACGTCCTGCTGGCGCCGAACCGGCGGCTGGTCGGCGGGGTGGTGGAGAAGTCGGTGCGCGAGCAGTTCGCCGACTCGCGCACGGGAGAACGTCCAGTCGTCGATCGGCCTGGCCGCGGCGGGCGAGGCCTGGCTTCCCGGGCCGGACGGGAACTTCCACCAGCCCGCCGACCTGTCGCTCGACGACCTGCCGCCGACGTTCGCCCGGGATGAGGGGCTGGCCCAGGCGCTGGGCATGAGCCAGCCGGTGGTGTCGCAGGCCAGCCGCAGGCTCGGCATCCCGGTCGAGGTCCTGTGGGGGCTGAGCGCGCACCCGGACCTGATCGCCGGGATCGAGCGTGAGCTTAAGCTGCGGTCCGCCGGGCGCAATCCCCTGGACGGCGGCCCTCCCGGACCGGGCCTGAGGGAAGACCGGCCCCGGCCCGCGCCTCAGCGCAGCACCTCGACCAGCAGCACCCAGGCGTTGATGGCGGCGATGACGATGGCCAGCACGAACGCGGCGGGCAGCCAGTAGAGGCCGCCGCCATGGCCGGTGGCCAGGGTCGCCCCGCTGAGCAGCAGGGTCACGGTCAGCCCGGCGGCGGTGACCAGCCGCAGCAGCAGCGGGCGGTCGATGGCCGCCTGCTGGCGGCTGGCCAGCAGCGCCCGGATCGGTGAGGTGGCGCTGCCCAGCCCGCTCAGCAGGATGAACGCGGCCAGCGCCCAGCGCGGGATGCCCGGGGTCAGCCCGACCAGGCTGATGACCAGCACGATCAGCAAGGCGGCGAGCGCCTCGATGGCCCGGCCGGTCAGGAAGTTCTGGCCTTCGCGCTTCTCGGTGTCCAGCACGGTCCTGATGTTGACGCTGAGCCCGACGAAGATCAGCCCGCTGAGCGCCGCGGTGGCCCCGGCTGCGGCGAGGAAGAGGTCACCCCATCCTTCGGGGCTGTACCCGGCGATCATCGGGCTCAGGGTGGGTCATGACGCTGCTCTCTGGGGTGGGCTTGGGCAGGCGGCCTGAGGGCAGGCGCCTGGAGCAGGCGGCCTGGGGGGCAGGCGGCGTGGCCCGAAGCCTAGCTGAGGACGTCCAGCGGGACCCGGCGGCTGCCGAGCGTCCCGGGGCAGGCCACCCTAGGCAAAGCTGGCCTCGACCACCCCGAGCAGCCCGAAGTCAGCGCGGACCGTGTCCCCGGGCGCGGCGAACAGGTGACCGGTGCACGTCCCGGTGCTGACGATGTCGCCGGCCCGGACCGGCCGTCCCGCTCGCGGGCCCAGTTGAGCGGGCAGGCTAGCCGCCCGGCTAAGACCGTTCACGGCCCAGGTCGCGGCCCGGCACCAAGCACTCCCGCGCCGCCGGGGCCTCGCACGAAGGGTCTCCGCTAGCCGCCGGAACCTGGCGCACAAGCCGTTGACAGTGCCTAGGTCACCGGTTACCGTCAAGCGCATTACATGATTTTTCCGCTCATCGTGCGTTGATGTCAATCAACGGAATGAACATTCCGTTGAAAGGAAGACCATGGGGACACCGGCCGGGGCTCCGCCGTCACCCGCGGCGCCGCACCAGCCTCCGTTCGTCGCCCTCAGTGAGCTCGTGGCCCGTGTCGCGGACGGGAGCCCGGTGGGTGTGGCGGTGACCTGCTCACCCGGCTGTCCCTGGCCGCCGTGCACGCACTAGCCACCGCCGGCCCTGCAACCTGGTCTACGTGAGCTGGGGTGGCGGTCTCCCGCTGGAGATCCTGCTCGGTGCCGGGGCAGTCCCCAGGATCGCGTTCTGTTTCTCCAGCCGCCTGCGGCGCGACGCTGCGCCCTGCGTAAAGGAGTGAGCACCTGGTGATGCGTATCGCGGCCGGGCAGGCCGCCCGGGCCACGCACGAGTACCTGGCGTTCGCCCGCCAGATCGGTGCCGGCCGGCGTGCAGTTCAACACCCCTGACCTGCCGGGCGAACGCCGGTGGGAGGCGGGGGACCTGCTGGCGCTACGCGAGCGGGTGGAGTCCTACGGGCTGCGGCTGGAAGCCATCGAGAACCTGCCGAACAGCTTCTACACCAGCGCCATGTTCGGCCTGCCGGGCCGGGACGAGGAGATCGAGCAGGTCATCGCCACGGTCCGGAACCTGGGCCGGGCAGGCATCCCCGTCCTGGGCTTCCACTGGATGCCGACGTCGGTCTGGCGGACGGCGGTCGCTCCCGAGGGCCGGGGCGGTGCCGTGATATCCGCCTTCGACCTGGACGTGGCGCGCCAGCCCGGCCGCGCCGGTGACATCTACGTGGCCCGGCGGGACCGGCGGGTCGAGGACCAGAAGGATTCCTGGACCCGCGGCGCCTTGTTCGACCTGCCCGGTGACCCGGGACGAGGCGGCCAGTGGGCCTCCTTCGAGTACTTCGTCCGCGCGGTGAGCACCGGCCGCCGAGGAAGCGGGTATCTGCCTGGCGGTGCGCCCTGATGACCCTCCGGTCGGTGAGCTCGGCGGCGTCGCCCGGATCTTCCGCGACGTCGGGGCGCTGCGGCGGGCGGCTGACTTCTGGCCGGGTCCCGGCTTCGGTATCGAGCTGTGCCTGGGTACCGTCTCGGAGATGGGTGGCCAGGCGGCGGTGCTGGACGCGATCGGCTACCTCGCACCACGGGGCAAGATCGCCTACGTCCACCTGCGGGACGTCCGCGGCACCGTCCCCTCGTTCACCGAATGCTTCCTGGGTGAGGGGAACTACCACCCGCCGACGGTACTGCGCGCGCTGCGCCGCGGAGGGTTCGACGGGTTCATCCTCGACGACCACACTCCCGCACTGGTCGGCGACTCGGCCGTACGGCCACCGCGGCCGGGCCTTCGCCCTCGGCTACATCCAGGGGCTGATCGAGATGATGGAACTGGACAACCGCCAGCCCGGGGGAGCCCGGTAACCGCCGGCCCGGTCCCGGGCGGCGCCCCGCTGGGCAGCCGCGATGGCCGGCACGGTCTCGGTGGTCATCGGCGGAGTGCCGGCATTGGCCTGGCCGCCGCCTGGACCCTGGCCCGGACGGGTCCGCGGTCGAGCTGGCTGCCATCGACCCGCCCGGCGTGGACCGCGCGGCCGGGGAGCTGCGGGCGGCCGGGCACGAGGCCCGCGGAACCGTGCTCGACGTGGCCGACCCCGGGCAGATCGCCAGCTCATGGCTGGTGTGGCCGCCCGGCGCGGGCGCCTGACGGTACTGGTCAACTCGGCGGGGATCCGGCGCTGCGGCACGGTGGAGACCACCCCGCTGTCAGTGTGGGACGAGGTGCTGGACGTCAACGTGCGCAGCATGTTCCTCACCGCGGGGCAGGCCGTGCCGCTGATGCGGCGTCGGGGGGGGCGGCACCCGTGAACGTAGCCTCCGCGCAGGCCACCGCGACCCAGCGCAACGTGGTCGCGTACACGGCGAGCAAGGGCGCCATCGTCGCCATGACCGGCCATGGCGGTCAACCATGCCCCCGACGGCATCCGGGTCAACTCGGTCAGCCCAGGCTCGGTCAACACGCCCATGCTGCGCGCCGCCGCCCGCGATATCTCCGCCGAGGACCCGGACTCTGTCGTCGCCGTGGGGCTCCTTGGTTCCGTTCGGCCGGGTCGGGACTCCGGCCGAGATCGCCGACGTGATCTTGTTCCTGGCCAGCCCGCTGTCCTCGTTCGTGACTGGAGCTGACCTGCGTGCCGACGGCGGCGTGCTCGCCGGGGTCGCGCTCCGGCCCCCGACATCACCGATACCTGGGACCGCTTCCACCCTGCCCGCCCTTCCCCACTAGTGCCTGCGCCCGCGCAGGCGGAGGTCCTTCCTATGCCAATGTCAACGGAGAGATTCCTCGTCGCCGGCACTGCAGGCTGCATCGGCGCGGGGCGGTACGGCTGCTGCTCGACGAGGGTGTCCCGGTCGTGGCCACCGACTTGAGCGGCGATCTGCGCCGTTTCGAGCTGATCTTGAGGGGCGTGCGTCGGCAGGCCCGGATTCGCCGAACTCGATGTGACCAGCGGGCCCAACGTCGCGGCCCTGGTGGCCGACCACGGGATCACCCGCGTCATCCACCTGGCCGGCCTGCAGCTCCCGTTCTGCGCCGCGAACCCGCCGCTCGGGGCCGCGGTCAACGTGGTGGGCACCGTTAACGTATTCGAAGCCATCCGGGCCGCTGGCAGGCCCGTCGGCCTGGCCTACGCGAGCTCTGCCGCGGTCTACGGGAACCAGGCCGCGCACCCCGCGGGGCTGGTCCACAACTCCCCGCTGCTGCCGGACTCGTTCTACGGCGTCTACAAGGCAGCCAACGAGGGCACCGCCAAGGTCTACGCGGCCCAGCACGGGATCGGCTCGGTGGGGCTCCGGCCGTTCATCGTCTATGGTCTCGGCCGCGACCAGGGAATGACGTCCGACCCGACCAAGGCCATGCTCGCGGCCGCGGAGTGCCGTTGCGGATAAAGTTCAGAAGCAGCATGCTGCTCACCTATGCGCCCATACGCACACCTCATCGCGTCGGCCCGCGCCGCGGCAGGGTCAGGGGAGGCCATCGCCTGGAACATCTGCCGGGTCAGCGGATCGGCGTGCCCGGGGCCGAGCTCATCGACAGAGATCCTCCCGGCACCGGGCGGGCATCACCTGGGACGACAACCTCATTCCGGTGCCGTCGCTGCTCGCGGCCCCGGCGATTACCGACGCCGTCGGCAACATCCCCAACGTCGCGCTGGCCGAGGGGGTGCGCGAAACGATCAAGGGCTTCCAGGACGCCCTGGCCGCCGGGCTCGTCGCTGCGGCGCAATGACTACCGACCTGGCCGGGGCGCAGCATTCGATCAGCCGACGACGAACACCACAGGACCGCTGAGCCACCTCCGGGTGCTGGACTTGACCGCGCCGGTGCAGGGCCCCTCGCCAGTTTGATCCTCGGCGTCCTCGGCGCCGACGTGGTCGAGATCTCGAGCGCGTCGAGGGGGAGGCGAAGCGGGCACTGGGGCATCCTCGACGGGCACGCCCAGGCCAGACCGACTCCCTTCCTCGCCTCCAACCCCAGCAAGCGGAGCGTGACCGCTGATCTGGAGGACGGCAGGCCCGCGAGCACATCCTGGCCCCGGCGGCCGAGTTCGACGTGGTGGTGGAGGCGTGGCTAGAGAACCCCGCGCGGTTCCTTGACGATCTGGACACCCTCCACGCCCGGCGTGACCCGGCGTGACCCGGCCTGATCGCCAGCGCGGCCTGCTGGTGCCGGCACGGAACCGGCCAGGTCCTGCCGGGCGCTTCCGTGCTGACGGCGGGC
>CAVUKT010000083.1:0-110103 GCA_963742055.1 uncultured Actinomycetes bacterium
CGCTACCGGGTGGACCGGGGCGCCTGGCGGCCGATGCCGGCCAATCACGTGTTCTACACCGGGAAGCTCGCCGTCGGCCCGCACCAGGTCGAGCGTGCGCACCGCGAACCGGGCCGGATCGACCGCAGATCCGGTTCGGCTGGCGGGTCGTGCCGCTGCCCGCCCCGCTGGCCTGCCAGCCGCGCGCCGGGCAGCCGTGCTGGTACCCGCCGCATCTCGCCGCCAACCACCGGCCGATGCGCTGGGACTGGCAGATCGGCCGGACCACGCCGCTGAAGCGGACCGGTAAGCGCGCCGTGGACATGTATGACATCGACGGGTTCCTCACCACCCGCGCCGAGGTGCACACGATCCAGACGCCGCTGGCCGGCCAGTACGCTGGCGCACCCGAAGACCATCTGCTACCTGGACCTGGCCTGGGAGGACTACCGCCCGGACGCCAGCCCGCCGTCCCGGGGCGGCGTCTTCCCCGGCGGCCACGCTGGGCAACGTGTACTACGGCTACCCCGAAGAGCGGTGGGTTGACTTCCGGCAGCTGGACGCGCTCAAGCCGATGCTGCGCGAGCGGATCGGCATGTGCGCGCGGAAGGGGTTCTCCGCGGTCGAACTGGACGACATCGACAGCTTCGACCCGCCGTCCACCACCGGGTTCCGGCTCACCCCCGGCGACGCGCAGAACTACCTGGCCTACGCGTTCAACCTGATCCACGCCGACGGGATGACCGGGCTGTGGAAGAACTCGCCCTACCTGTCCTGGTGGGGGCGGCAGTACTCGGACGGGGCCCTGCTGGAGGAGTGCTACACCTACCACCAGTGCACCGCGGCCCAGCTGCGCGGCAGCAGCCAGTACGGGATCACCTGCACCGGGCTGTCCGGCGCGACGCCGTGCGGCTGGGACGACTTCACCACGGACAAGACCGCGGCGCAGCCCAACGGCAAGTGGGTGGGCGACGCCGAGTACGGGGACGATCACTACGTCTGCAACCCCGGCCAGACCGGGTGCGAAGTGCACGGGCCAGCACGCGTACGCGGCGTTCTGCCGGGCGCTGTATGACCCGCCCCTCGGCTTCGCGGCGGTCAAGTTCGACGTGGACCTGGACGGCCGGGTGTTCTATCCCTGCCCGAGCGGTCCTGAGCCGGACCCGGCCGTCTTCCAGCCTGAGCACCGAGTCGGCCAGGTCGATCAGGGCCTCGTCGTGCGTGGCGACCAGGGCCGTGATCCCCTCGGAGCGGACCACGGTGAGCAGCAGGCGCATGATCTGCAGCCGGTCTCCAGGTCCAGCTGGCTGGTCGGCTCGTCGGCGATCAGCAGCTCCGGGCGGCCGGCCAGCGCCCGGGCGATCGCGATGCGCTGCTGCTGGCCGCCGGACAGCTCGTCCGGCCGGTGCGCGGCGTGCTCCGCGAGCCCCACGATGGACAGCATCGTCGCGACCCGTTCCTCGCGGGCCCGCGGCGCGCGCCGGTGATACGCAGCGGGACGCCCACGTTCTCGGCGGCGGACAGCATCGGGATGAGCCCGAAGGACTGGAAGATGAACGCGACCGTGCTGCGGCGCAAAAGCCAGCCGGTCCCGTTCCGGCATCCGGGTCACGTCGCGGCCGGCCACCTCCAGCTGGCCGCTGGTCGGGGTGTCCAGGCCGCCGATGACGTTCAGCAGCGTGGTCTTGCCCGACCCGGACCGGCCGCAGACCGCGACGAGCTGGCCGCGGCGGACCGTGAACGACACCTCGCGGAGGGCCTGCACGGCGGTGTGCCCGCTGCCGAAGGTGCGGGACACCCCGTGCGCCGCCACCATGACCCGGCCCGTGCCGTCACTCGTCACGGCCTGCTCCCCGTGACCGCCGGGCCGCCGGTTCGGCCGTAGGCAGGCCGTCGTCCGGCCGGCCTCAGCCGGTCCCGCTGCCGGGCGGCGTTCTCCCGGTCGGGCCAGACCCCGATGTGCCCGGGCTCCTGCTGCAGCCGCACCCGGTCCCGCATGCCGAGCTCCTCGGTCATCTCGCGCGGCAGCTGAACCCGGCCGGCCCGGTCCAGCACCGCGTACTCGACCGCGTGCCGGGTCGCGTTGCCGTGCTCGTCGGCGCGGTCGTGGCGCAGCGTCTCGGTGCTGGTCCGGCCGTCCCGGATGGCGATGGTGCGCCGCACCTCGGCCGACACCGCCGGGTCGTGGGTCACCACGAGCACGGTCACGCCGAGCTCGGAATTGGCCGTCTGCAGCGCCGCCGAACACCTCCCGGGCGGTCGCACTGTCGAGCTCCCCGGTCGGCTCGTCGGCCAGCAGCACCCGGGGCCCGTTGGCCAGCGCGGTGGCGATCGCGGTGCGCTGCTGCTCACCGCCGGACATCTGGGCCGGCGTGCGGGCCGCGCAGTACCCCACGCCCAGCATGTCCAGCAGGTCCGCGGCCCGCCGGGCCCGCAGCCGGCGCCCCACTCCGGCGAACCGCATGGGCATGATGACATTCTGCCGCGCGGTCAGGTACGAGAGCAGGTTGCGGGAGGTCTGCTGCCACACGAAGCCCACCACGGCGCGCCGGTAGCCCAGCCGGTCGCGGGCGGTCATCGCGGCCAGGTCGTGCCCGGCCACCCGGGCCCGGCCCGCGGTCGGGGTGTCCAGCCCGGCCAGGATGTTCATCAGGGTGGACTTGCCGCTGCCCGAGGCGCCCACGATCGCGGTCAGCTCGCCCTCCGCGACCAGCAGGTCAAGTCCCTGCAGCGCCTGCACCTCGATCCCCTCCGCGGCGTAGATGCGGACCAGCCGGTCGCACATGATGAGGGCACCCTCACCGTAGGAACGGCGCCGTAGGCGGCGCGGGCGTGCTCCGCCTCGGCGCCGAGCTGGCTGAGTCCCGGCCGCCGCGTGACCGCCTCCGCGCTCCGGCCGTCCCCGGGAGACTGCTGTCGGCCTGTCTGATCCGGCCTGCGCCTCCCGTGTGCTCATCCTCGCCTCCGATCCATCCGCTGTCCTCACCCGCCCGCTTCCCCACCCGCTCTCTCGCCCACCCGCAGGGCCTGGGCCGTGCCGCGGCCCCGGGCCAGCCTACTGGAGATGGTAAGCGTCAGCCCGGCCAGCAGCAGCAGCGCCACCGCGGCGGCCACGATGGCGGCCGGGTCGGCGCGCAGCGGCACGGTCACCGGAATGCCGGTGAACGCCGCGAGGTTCACCGCGGGCCCGACCAGCGGCACCAGCAGCAGCGCGCAGGCCGTCCCGCCCACCGCCGCGGCCAGGATCGCGGGCAGCGTCTCCACCGCCACGATCCGCCGGGACTGGTCCGCGGCCAGGCCCATCGTGCCAGCCGGGCCAGCGTCAGCTCCCGGGACCGCGCGCCGAGCACCAGCGTGAGCAGCACGACCAGCAGGCTGAACCCGGCGGCCGCGGCGGCGCCCTGGGCGAACGTGACGAATCCGCCGTGCGGCAGCGGCGCGCCCGCGATCGCGGCCAGCACGCGGGAGCGCAGCGTGACCTGGGCCCCGGGGACCGCCCGCTTGGCCGCGCGGACCAGCGCCGCCTGGTCCAGCCGCGGGCCGGTGAGCGCCAGCACGGTCGGCGCCGGGGCCTGCGCCCCCAGGGCCCACCGCGGCAGCGACCGCGAACTGGGTGCCTGCCGCCCCGCCCGCGACGCGGAGACCGTCCCGGCGACCCGGATCCGCAGCTGCCGGCCCGCCACGTACAGGCCGCTGTGCGGGCCCAGGATGACCCGGCCGGCCGGCGAGATGAGGGCGGGCACGGTGCTGGCTGACGAAGGGCTGGCTGACGTGGCGCCGGCGGCGGGCCCGGGCCAGCGCCGCGGCCGGGAACGCCGGGCCCGGGGTCGTGGCGGCCAGGGCCGCGTACTGGCCGGGTCGACGATGACCACGGGCAGCTGCAGGCCCTGGCCGGAGGTTCCCGGGGCCACCGCCACCGCGGCCCAGCGCCGGACGCCCGGCACCGCGGTGATCTCGCGCTGGGCCGCCGGGGTGATCCCCGGGCCCACGGCGGGCGCGGTCACCACCGCGTCGGCGCCGGCGACCTGCCAGGACGCCGCGACGTCGGCGCGGGCCACCGCGCTGCGGGCCATGCCGGCGAACGCGATCACCGCGAACGCGAGGACGAGCGCGAACGCGGGCAGCACGCCGGCCTGCGCGGCCGCGCGGCCGCGGGCGAAGCCGACGAGCAGCACGACCCCCCGGCGGCGCCGGGCCAGCCGGGTCAGCTGGCGCAGCAGCACCGGGTAGGCCCGCATGACCAGCAGGGCGACCGGGATCGCGACGAGCACCGGGGCCGCGCTGGTGAACAGGTCCACCTGGCCGGGCGGGGGCAGGCCCTGCTGGCGGAGCAGGATCAGGCCGCCGGCCGCGCCGCAGGACCAGGGCGGCGTCGGCGACCCAGCGCCGCGCGGCCGCGATCCGGCGGCGCGCCGCCGGGGCCGGTCCCGCGGCCGCGCGGCGGCGGGGTGCGCTGCTGCCACGCCGCCAGCAGGGGCGGTCCGGCCAGCGCGGCCAGCGACGATCAGGCCCGCCAGCCACCAGGCCAGCGGCGAGGCGGGCCCGGGGTCGCCACGACGGCGGCGCCGACCCCGAGGGCGGCGGCGGGCAGGACCGCGGCGGCGCCGCCGCCCAGCGCCACGGCGCCGACCTGGCGCAGTGAGGCGCCGCGGGCCCGCATCATCGTGAACTCACCGCGGCGCCGGGCCGCCACCAGCCGGGCGCCGAGCAGGACCACCACGGCCCCGATCACGGCCAGGCTGACGAACATCAGCGACAGCACCCGCTGAACCGCGTCGTCGGTGGCCACGAACGACGGCAGCGATGGTGGCCAGGCCGCTGCTCAGGCTGACCTGGATGGTGGCGGCCGGGCCCGCGGAGGCGTTGAGGCTGGTGCCCACCGACGTCGCGGCGGGCAGGTAGCCGACCGCCGCCAGCGCCCGGGCCAGGCCCGCCGCCTGATCGGCGGTGACCCCGGCCAGGGCGAGCGGGAAGCTCCACAGGGCCTGCAGCGGCGCGCTCAGATAGCCCTGCAGGGCGGGCAGTTCGGCGGCGGACACGAACGCGCCGGAGCTCAGGTAGGGCGCGGAGTCCGGGGTGGGGTAGGTCAGCTGCGGCGCGGCGGCGACCGGGTCGACGGTCCAGAAGGACGAGGCCGGGCGGAGCGGCCGGATGATCCCGGTGACCAGCACCGCCTGGCCCGCGGCCTGCAGCCGGGAACCCGGGTGCAGGCCGAACCGGGCCGCGGTGGCCTGGGTGACGGCGACCTGCAGGGTCCCGCGGTGCCGGTGCCGGTGCCGGTCGCCGGTGCCGGTGCTGGCGCCGCCGCCGGGC
Source organism: uncultured Actinomycetes bacterium (assembly GCA_963742055.1). Taxonomy (GTDB): domain Bacteria; phylum Actinomycetota; class Actinomycetes; order Streptosporangiales; family Streptosporangiaceae; genus RYN-230. Next base: position 5,293 of record CAVUKT010000083.1, read on the forward strand.
AGGGCCCCCGAGACCAGCCTGGCGTTGCGGCCCAGCCCGCTGCGGTAGACCAGTTCCAGCTGGGGCGGGGCCATGGTCCGGTCCGGGGCCCGGCCGGTCACCGTGAACGGGGCCGAGCCGGTGGCCATGCCGGACCAGTCGGCCGTGGCCGGCGCCAGCGGCAGGCCGTCGCGGCCCAGGCCGTCCGCCAGCTGGCGCCTGGGCCGAGGCCAGCTGGGCCGCGCTGAGGGTGCCGCCGCTCAGGCCGCTGATGGTCGCGTCGGCCAGGACCGTGGTCGCCGACGAGGACGCGGCGTGGAAGCTACGCTGCAGGACCGCGGTGCGGTAGCCCAGGCTGGCCCGGGGCACGGCGACGGCGACGAACGCGCAGACCAGCACGAGCAGGGCCAGGGCCAGGCTGGCCGCCGCCCCGGTGCCGGTCACGGCCGTCCCGGCGGCGGCGATCCGCGCCCGCGACGTTCCCCGGCGTCATCCTGTCTCCCCGGCTCGCAGCCCGGCCGCGGGATCGGGCCGGTAGGCGCCCGCGACGGCGGCCACCACGACCGGCACCGCCGCGATGGCCAGCGCCAGCAGCGCGGTCCAGCCCAGCGGGATCACCACGCGCACCGGCGGGAAGGGGGTACTCGCCGCCCGGGGTCAGGGTGACCGCGGGCACCAGCAGGTAGGCCAGCGCGGCCCCGATGACCGCGCCGGCCACCGCGCCCGGCACGCTGAGCATGAGCTGCTCCAGGCTCAGCTGCCCGGCCCGCGCGGCCCGGCCCACGCCGAGCGCGGCGAGCAGGGCGTGCTGCAGGCGACGTTCGCGGATCGCGGCCACCACGCTGACCACGAAGCCGACACAGGCCAGCAACCCGGCCGCGGCCACGATCACCAGCAGCGACACCTGCGAGACGTTCGGCAGCGGGTCGCCGAGCAGCCGGGCCGCCGATCCGGCCCAGGTCACCACGCTGGCTCCGGCCGGCAACCCCGGCGGCGGGCCGGGCCGGCCAGCGAGCCACCACTGGGTGACCGGCAGCGGCGGCTGCGACTGCGCGGCGAGGGCCTGCTGGAGCCAGGACTGGTCGATGATCACGGCGGGAGCAGTGCCCCCGGTCCCCGGGAAGGCCCGCACCTCGGCCACCAGCCGGACCGGGACGCTGGCGTTGCCCACCGGCAGCGGCAGGATCTCGCCGGGGTGGGCGCCCGCGGCGCTGGCGAACGACCGGGTCGCGAGCACCGGGATCGGCAGCCGGGGCGCCCCGGCGGTGAGCGCCAGCTGGCCCGCCACCGGCTGCGGCGGCGCACCGCTGACCTGGACGAGGTGCCCGGACCCGACCGTGAACGTCAGCGCGGCCGCGTCCCCGCTGGCCCGCCAGGAGGTGACGGTGGGCGCGATCCCGGGCGCCTGCGGGTTGGCGAGATCCGCGGCGGACGGCCGCGGCGTGCCACCGGAGCAGGGCACCCGCCCCGGCGAACGGGGCCGGGAAGCCGCCGGAGGTCCGCGGGGAGACCGCCAGGCCACGGACGGCCAGCGTCGCGCGGGCGGCCGCGCTGGCGCTGCTCGGCCCGCAGCGCGGCGCGCCGGGCCGCCGCACTGGGGTAAGGCGGCGCCGGGAACCCCGGCAGCTGATAGCTCACCGTCAGGCCCAGCAGCCGCAGCGGGTAGCGGGCCCCGCCCGCCGCGTCGAGGACGGCGGCCAGGTCATGGTCCCGCCCGTCGGCGGGCAGCGTCCCGGCCGGGACCGTGTAGACGGTGCCCGAGCCGTCCTGCACGGACAGGCTGACCTGCCCGGCGCCCAGCCCGCCCGGCCCGGTGGCTACCGGGCTGGGCGGCGCGGGACGGCAGCAGCGCGGCCACGACGGCGAGCCGGGCGGGATGACCGGGCAGGACCAGGCCTGGTCCCGCGGTGCGCGGGGGTGATCCGCCGCCAGAGCTGGGCGGGCGGCAGGCTGGACAGGTCCGGCCGGAGCAGCACCGTCGCCGCCGCCTGCCTGGCGCCGAGAGCCAGGACGCTGAACCCGCTGTTGAAGGCGGCGACCGGCATCGCGGTGTGCACGCCGCGGGCCGCGCGCGAGCGCCCCGCCCTCATCGAGCGGCAGCGGCGCGGGCAGGCTGACCCGGACGTCGGCCCCGGCCATCAGGGCCGCCTGGTCCAGCTGGGACTGCCGCCAGCTCTGGTGCTGGGCCAGCGCCAGCGTGCCGGTGGCCACGGCGAGGATCACCAGCAGCACCGGGCTGCCCTCCCGCACGGCACGCCGGCTCACCTGCCAGCTGGCCAGGGCGGCGGCGAGCCGCCGGCCGCGCGCGCTCAGCCGGTCCAGCAGGCGCGCGGCGGCCGGCAGGAGCCGCAGCGGCAGCAGGGCGATCCCCGCCAGGGCCAGCACCGGGGCCACGGCGAGCACCGGGTCGATGCCGAGCGTGCCCCCGGAGAGCCGCGGGACCGCGGAGTAGCGGCGCAGTTCCCAGAACGCCAGCACGCCCAGGGCGATGAGGGCCGCGTCCAGGCCGGCCCGGGCCGTGGCGGCGAGCGCGGCCGGCCGGCCCCGGCGGGCCCGGACGGTGCCCGGCGTGACCGGGCGCAGCGACGGCCACATCATCACCACGATGACGCCCGCCACGATCACGACGGCCGGCCACCAGGCGACCCCGGCGGTGACGCCCTGGACACGCCGGGCAGTCCCCCGGCCGGGTGGCCGGCCGGGAGCCGGTTCGCCGACATGAGCCGGTCGGTGAGGTAACTGCCCGCGACGATCCCGGCCAGCGCGCCGGTCACGGCCAGCAGCACCGCCTCGGCCAGGGACGCCAGCAGCAACTGCCCGCGGGCCGCGCCCCGGGCCGACAGCATCGCGGTCTCCCCCTCGCGCTGGCTGGCCAGCAGCCGCGCGGCCAGCGCGGCCGCGGCGGTGGCCAGCAGCAGCAGTTGCAGCGAGCCGATGAGCAGCAGCGACCGGGACACGACCAGGCTGCTGGCCAGCGCGGCCAGAACCTGCGGCAGCCCGGTGGACACCTGGAGACCGCCGAGGTCCGGCCGGCCCCGCAAGCTGGCCACCACGGCACTCAGCCGGTGCCCCAGCGGACCCACCTGGCCGGGAGGGATGGCCGCGGTGTCCACGGTGATGAGCCAGGAGGCGGCGCTCACTGGCAGCCCGCCAGGCCCGAGCGTGGACTGGTCGGCCAGCATCGGGCCGTATGTGACAAAAGTTCCCTGAACGAACTTTCCTGAGGTACCTAGCAGGCTGAGCCGCCAGTACGGCGCGGTCGGGTCCCGCGGCCGGAACAGGCCAGTCACCCTGAGCCGCACGGGCGTGCCGGTCAGGCTGTCCCGCAGCGTCAGGATCTGGCCGACGGAAAAATGCAGCAGGCTGGCCGTGGTTACCGGCAGCGCGACGGCGAGCGGCGTCGCCGGCGCGCCGCGGACCGGGCCAGGTCCCGGCGGTGAGCGTGACGTGGGACCGGACGCCACTGAGCACCGCCGCCTGGATCTGCGGTGGCTGGGACGCACCGTGCGGGGTGGGCAGGGCCAGCTGATCCGACCAGCGGCCGGTGGCCAGCGTGAACGGAACGCTGCCCAGGGCCGAGCGGACCGAGGAACGGATGACGGACTCGTCGGCGCGGGCCCGGGCCGTACCGAACTGCCCGCTGATCTGGATCGGGGTGGCTGGGGCGCGGGCCAGCCGGGCATGAGCGGCCGCGGGCAGCGCCCGCCCGGCGAAACCGGCCAGCCCGGTGGTGACGGTCACCGACACCAGGATGGCCAGCAACAGGCTGGCGGGCAGCAACGGCGCGGACCGGGTGCGCCGCAGCACGAACTGCACCCGGGATCCGCGCGCCGCCCCGCCGCCACCGGGCCGGGCGGCGGCGTCGCGCACGTCCGTCTCCAGGCTCCGGCCCATAAGGTGACGCTACTTACCGGCCGGCGGCCTGCCAGGTCCGGGGAAATGATGGTTACCCCTTTGGCGCGCAATCGTTAAGAACCTTGGCTGTCACGAGATCCGGGCGATCACGTCCGGATCAGGCCCAGAGCTACCCGGCCGGCTCCCGGCCCGGTTCTTCGGCGCCGGGGGACGGCAGGCTCCCCGGGCGGGGCCGGCGGGTGAGCGTTGGCGGGGACGGATGCCGTGGGCGTCTTGGTCGTGGGCGGACTGATCGTCGTGGCGGAGCTTGCATGTCGTTGGCGGGGACGGATCCGTCGTCGTTGGCCGCGATGTCCGGCGACGCCCCCACCGTCGCGCTGTCCGCCGACCGCCCGTTCTCCCACGGGCGCGCCCGGTAAAGCCAGTAAGCCCCACCGGCCAGCGCCACCAGGCAGAGGATCCAGCCCAGCGCCGTCGTGCCGACCCCGACGTACTTCAGGCCCGACGCGAAGATCACGAACGTGATGATGGGCCTGATGAACCGATCGGGCGCCCTCGACGACAGGTACGAGCCGATCAGCACGGCGGGCACGCTGCCGACCACGAGGGAAGCGGTCACCCCGAACTGGACCGTGCCGAAGATCAGGGCACCCAGGGCGGCCGCCGCGGTGAGCGGGACCGCCTGCGTCAGGTCGGTACCGACCAGCTGGCCGGCGCTGAGCAGCGGGTAGAGGAAGAGCAGCAGCACGATCATCAGCGACCCGGACCCGACCGAGGTCAGGCCGACGATCACGCCGCCGATCATGCCGATCAGGATGGTGGGTACCGGGCGCACGGTGATCTTGTGCACCGTGCCGATCCGCTGATTGCCCGATCTGCGGTCCAGGATGTAGCGGAACACCATGGCGGCCGCCCCGACCAGCAGCGCCACGCCCAGGATGACCTCGACGTGCTGTTGCTGCGCGGAACTCCCGCCGAGCAAGTGCAGCAGGTACGCGCCGACAAACGCCATCGGTACCGAGCCGACCACCATCCAGCCAACCAGGCGCAGGTTGACCGTGCCCTTGCGCAGGTGCACCGTCGCCCCAACCGGCCGCATCAGCACGGCGGCGACCAGGTCACTGGAGATGGCCGCGGACGGCTTCACCCCGAACAGCAGGATCAGCATGGGCGTCATCAGGGCGCCCCCGCCCGCGCCGGTCAACCCGACCAGCAGCCCCACGACCGCGCTGCCCAGGACGATATAGGGGTTCAGGGTCATCGCTGGCTCATCTTTCTCCCGGGCTGACAGTCAATTCCTATTAACAAGGTTTCCAAATATAGACATTGTCGTGACCGCTGGGAAGAAGGCCCTCGCCGGTGGTGACCGGCCCGGAAAGTGGCGCGATATTGCCTATAATTACAGGCAATTTAATAGGGAAAAAGGCGCCCGGCTGATTCGCTGGCCTGGGCGCCGCTGGCACTGCCGAGGTCATGCTGCGGCTACCCCGGGCCGAGGCAAAGTGAGCAACAGCGGTCGGGACGGTGACGGGCTGGCCACGTCAGTATGGTTGGCATGGCCGAGCTGCAGCAGATCATCCAGTTGGTGGAGCAGAGCCTGGACGAGCCGGGCCTGGACGCTGGCGAGCTGGCCAGCCGGGCCTGCCTCTCGCGCTTTCACTTCGACCGGCTGGCGAGCGCGGCGCTAGGGGAACCGCCGGGCGCATTCCGTCGCCGACTGCTCTGGAACGCGCGGCGCACCGGCTGGTTCCACCCGGCGACCGTCATCGAGATCGGCGCTGAGGCTGGCTACACCTCACCGGACGCCTTCACCCGGGCGTTCTTCCGGGCCTACGGCACCACCCCGACGGGTTACCGGCGGCAGCGCAGATCAGTGCACGACCTTCAGACCGCCAACGGCATCCACTTTCACCCTCCGGGCGGCCTGCGGCTGCCCGCCACGCACAGGAGCGACCCATGGACGTCTTGACAGGATGTATGACCATCACGTTGAGCTGACCGGCGCCATATCGACCGGCTCACCGGGCTCCCTGCGGAGGTCCTCGACCAGCCGATCGAGCTGCCGGTCGAGGGCATTGACGCCCGCCCCAGCCTGCGGGCAGTCTGCGAAAAGCTCGTCCGCCAACTGGAGATGTGGGTGAGCGCCGTCGAGGGCGCGACCAGCATCCCCGCCGGCCAGACCTCACCTGCGGCGCTCCGGGCTCGCCTAGGCCAGGCCGCCCCGCGATTCGGGCCGTCATTGCGGACCGTGTCGCAGCAGGCGAAGGTGAGGACACTTTCCTGGACGCGACATGCCAGCCACCGCAGACATTCACCCTCGGCGGAGTGCTGGCGCACGTCCTCACCTTCGCAGCGGTGCGCCGCACCCTGGCGATCGGGGCACTGGAGTCCGCAGGTATCGACGATCTCGGCGCCGGCGATCCGATGCACTTCGTCGGAGGAGAGGGCACAGACGCCTCGGGAATCACCCGCCACTGGGGATAGAACGCACACCCAGGGGGTGAAAGCACCGGAGAGTGAGAAAGCACCGGGGGGGTGAAAGCACCGGCAGGCCAGACCTTCCCGGCGGGAGGAAATTCCGACGAATTGAGTTTCAGTTATAGACATTCCCGCGACCGCTGGGAAGAACACAGCCGCCGATGATGGCCGCAGGATGGCGCGGCGGGCTGCTTGCGGATGAGAAGGCGGGCTGCTCGCGGAGGAGAAGGATACAGGCCTCGTGAGCATCTCATTCATTATCGATAACACATTCGAAATTGAGATGCCGTCAGGACTGAGGATTCGATACTATGGTCTGGGAAGGTAACCGCCGGACCTGCCGGGAGGTGCTCAGGTGCCAGCCGACCCGATGCGCCCCGCAGGCCTGGCCGGGCCCGGTCAGCAGCCGGGCGGCTTACCCGCAGCGCAAGCCCGTGACCGAGAGCGTGAGGGCTGGACGCCGGGGACCGGGATCCGCAGGGCTGGGACCCGGAGGACGGGGTCCCGCGGACCGGGGTCCCCGCAGGGCCGGACCCTGGGTCCGGACACTGGGATCCAGAGGACTGGATCCCGAAGACAGTGAGCCCGCGGGCCGGGATCTCCACCCGGCGCGGATGACTGGGATCCGGACGCGGGCGCCCCGCCTGCTGGGGCGGTGTTCGCCCAGGGGCGCTGGGGTGACGAGCTGGCTCCTGACCCGGTCCTGGCGACGCTGCTCGATCTGGCCGGCCGTGAGGGCCTGGAGCAGCTGGATGATGATCAGCTGACCGGGGTGTTGCAGGCCGCGGCGCGGCTGGCGTCCTGGTCGGCGTCGCTGAAGCTCGCCGCCACCTCCCGGCTCGCGGCCCGGCGTGAGGCGGACGGCCAGCAGACGGGGACTGGCGGCCGTTTGATCATGTTGATGACGAGGTCGCGGTCGCCCTCACGCTGACCCGGCGCAGCGCCGGGCGGCTGCTGGACCTGGCGCTGAGCCTGGACCGGCTGCCGCTGACCCGCGCCGCGCTGGCCGCCGGGCAGATCGACGAACGCCGCGCCGAAGTCATCGCCGAGGAACTGTCCGGCCTCGACGATGAGCACGCCGCCGCCGTCGAGAAACTGATCATCGGCAAGGCACCCGGGCTGACCAGCGGGCAGCTGCGGGCCCTGGTCCGCCGCGCTGGTCATCTCCGCCGACCCCGCCGCCGCCCGCCAGCGGAAAGAACAGGCGCTGAAAGACGCCCGGGTGGAGACGTTCACCGAGCACGCCGGCACCGCCGGGCTGTCCGGCCGGGACCTGTCCCCGGCCGACGTGCTCGCCGCCGACAAGCACCTCACCGCCCTGGCCCAGGCCATGAAGGCCGCCGGGATCACCGGCACCATGGACACCCTGCGCGCCCACGCCTACCTCCACCTGCTCACCGGCCAGCCCGCCAGCCACGCCTGCATCCCGGCCCGCCCACCCCGACCCCCGGACCGGCACCACGCCCGCCGGCACCCGCCCCGCGCACCCGGGCAGTCCCCGGCCAGCCCCCTGCCCCCGGCACCCCGGTGCCCGCTCCCTTCCCCACCGCGCCCGGCACCGGCCCCGGGCTGCGCGGCACGGTGAACCTGACCATGCCCCTGTCGGCGTGGCTGGGCTGGACCCAGTCCCCCGGCGACGTCCCCGGCTTCGGCCCCCTCGACGCCGACGACTCCCGCACCCTCGCCGACCTGCTCGCCGCAGACCCCGCCAACCAGTGGTGCGTCACCCTCACCGACCCCGCCGGGCATCCCGTCGCCCACGCCTGCGCACCCCGCGGCCCCCGGCCACACCGGACCACCGGCCGGCCCGGCCAGCCCCGGCGCACCGCCCCGGCCACCGAGGGCCCCCGCACGCCGGCACCCGGCCACCACCGGCCCCCGGACTGGCTCCGCGGCCTGACCTTCGCGACCCTGCAAACCCGCGACTGCGCCCACCCCCGGGAATCACGCGGCTACCAGCCCAGCCCCGCCCTGCGCCACCTGATCGAGATCCGCAACCCCACCTGCACCGCCCCCGGCTGCCGCCGCGCCGCTACCCGCTGCGACCTCGACCACGTCACCCCCTACCACCACGGCGGCCGGACCTGCGAATGCAACCTGGGACCCGCCTGCAGGCACGACCACCAGTGCAAGCAAACCCCCGGCTGGACCCTCACCACCCCCACCCCCGGCACCCTCACCTGGACCACCCCCGGAAACCGCACCCACACCACCACCCCCGCCCAATACCCGGAATGAACCGCCCTCTGGGGGGCTGAGCCGGACGGCTGGCGCGCAGCGTCGCAGTGGCCGGGACAAGCGGTGGCCGGGATTAAACTGAGTACTCAGTCAGGACGGCACCGGCGCCGCCCCGTAATCTGGGCCAAGAATGACGAGAGCGGTGAGGCTGATGAGCGGTCGGGTCGCAGGCAAGGTCGCGCTGATAACCGGGGCGGCCCGGGGACAGGGCCGGGCGGACGCGCTGCGCCTGGCTGAGGAGGGCGCCGACGTGATCGTGGTGGACGTGTGCGCCCCGCTGCCGTCCGTCCCCTACGACTCCGCGACGCCGGAGGACCTGGCCGAGACGGTGAGCCTGATCGAGAAGACCGGCCGCCGGGTGATCTCCGGCATCGTGGACGTCCGCGACCTGGACAAGCTGCGCGGGATCGTGGACGACGCGGTCCGGCAGCTGGGCCGGCTGGACGTGATCGTGGCCAACGCCGGGATCTGCGTGCCGAAGCCGTGGGATCAGGTGACCCCGCAGATCTACGAGGACACGATCAGCACCAACATCACCGGCACCTGGAACACGGTGATGGCCGGGGCCCCGCACCTGGTCCGGGCGGGCGGCGGGTCCGTCATCCTGATCAGCTCGGCGGCGGGCATCAAGGTGCAGCCGTTCATGGTGCCGTACACGACGAGCAAGTTCGCCGTCCGCGGCATGGCCAAGGCCTTCGCGGCCGAACTGGGCCAGCACAACATCCGGGTGAACAGCGTCCACCCCACCGGCGTGAACACCCCGATGGGATCGGGGAACATGCAGGCCGAGATCGGCGCGGCGATCGCCGGCTACGACCGGCTGGGCGCGATGTTCATCAACATGCTGCCGGTGGAGTCCACCGAGCCCGAGGACGTCGCGGACACCGTGCTGTTCCTCGCCAGCGACGAATCGAAGTTCATTACCGCCCACGAGATCGCGCCGGACGCCGGCGTCACGGAGTTCTGAGATGGCCAGCACGAGAGACTGGTTCGAGACCGTCGCCGAAGCCCAGCGCCGCGCCCGGCGGCAGCTGCCGAAGGGCGTGTACCTGGCCCTGGTCGCCGGCGCGGAGGCCGGGGTGACGATGAACGACAACGTCACCGCGTTCTCCGAGCTCCGGCTCCGGCCGCACGTGGCGGACCTGCCGGCCACGCGTGAGCTGGCCACCACCGTGATGGGCCAGGAGGTCAGCCTCCCGGTGCTCATCTCGCCGACCGGCGTGCAGGCCGTGCACCCGGACGGTGAGGTCGCGGTGGCCCGGGCCGCGGCCGCGGCGGGCACGGCGATGGGCCTGTCGTCGTTCGCGTCGAAGCCGGTCGAGGAGGTCGGGAAGGCCATCGACAAGCTGCTGTTCCAGAGCTACTGGGTGGGCAGCCGCGAGGACATCCTGGCCCGGGCCGAGCGGGCCCGCGCGGCCGGCGCCAAGGGCCTGATCGTGACGCTGGACTGGGTGTTCGACTCCCGCCGGGACTGGGGCAGCCCCTGGATCCCGGAGAAGCTGGACTTCAAGGCGATGCTGCGGTACGCGCCCCAGGTGGCGATCAAGCCCGAGTACCTGGCGCGCTGGATCCGCAGCGGCGCCCTGCCCGACCTCGGCGTGCCTAACCTGGGCGCCCGCGACGCGCAGATCCCGACCTTCTTCGGCGCCTACGGCCAGTGGATGGGGTCAGCCCCGCCGACCTGGGAGGATCTGGCCTGGCTGCGCGAGCAGTGGGGCGGCCCGTTCATGATCAAGGGCATCACCCGGCCAGACGACGCGCGGCGGGCCGTCGACGTGGGCGCCACCGCGATCTCGGTGTCCAACCACGGCGGCAACAACCTCGACTCCACCCCGGCCACCATCCGCTGCCTGCCCGGTGTGGCCGACGCGGTCGGCGACCAGATCGAGGTGCTGCTGGACGGGGGCATCCGGCGGGGCAGCGACGTGGTCAAGGCCCTCGCCCTCGGCGCGCATGCGGTGATGATCGGCCGGGCCTACCTGTGGGGCATGGCCGCCGCGGGCGAGCGCGGGGTGACCAACGTGATCGAGATCCTGCGCCAGGGGGTCAGCGAAACGCTGCTGGGCCTGGGCAAGGCCTCCATCCACGACCTGTCACCCGACGACGTGATCGTGCCCGACGGGTTCGCGCTCGACCGCAAGATCTGAGCGACGAACATGCCGGATGACCTCCCCGCCCGGGAACGCATCCTGGCCGCGGCCGAGCGGCTGTTCGCCGAGCGCGGCTTCGACCACACGTCCACGGCCCTGGTCGCGGCGGAAGCACGCGTCCCGCAGGGACTGATCTTCTACCACTTCAAGACGAAGATGGAGCTCCTGCTGGCCGTGATCCGGGAGGACCAGGCCAGCCTGCTGGACGGTCTGCTGCCGGCCCTGGCCCCGGCCGCCGATCCGGATGACGGCCTGCGCCAGGCCGTCGCCGCGTTGTGGCGGCACCTGTCCGCCGTGCTCGGCGAGCCCTCCCCCGTTCGCAAGATCATCATCCAGGAACTCGCCGCCCACCCCGAGATCCGCCAGCGCGCCCTGGAACTGCACGAGCAGATGGCCGCGAGCGTGGCCGGCTACCTCGCCCAGGCCAGCCCGCACCCCGGCGAGCCCGGGCCCGAGCACGAGGCCGCCGCCCGGCTGCTCACCATCGCCGCCGGGATGGCTCCGCTGCTGGGCGAGCCCAGCCTCACGCTGATCCCGCCCGACGCCCTGGGTGCCCTGATCAGCGACGGCCTGCGCGCCGCGGCCCCCGCTCGCCGGGCGACGAGCCGGTCCCGCCTGCGCCGGTCCCGCCTGCGCCGATCCAGCCTGCACCGGTCCGACCTGCACCAGTCCTGCCTGAACAGAGCCGGGAAGACACCGACGCAGGCTGGGGTGAACCGGCGGAGCCGGACGACGACGAACGCCTCTACCGTGACCGGCCCCCGCACTGGGATTCCGTGTAGCGGCCGCGCGCCCCGGTCAGGCGGTGGCGGCTTCGGAGTCGGCGGTCTGCATGTCCTTGAAGAACCGGCGGTGCACCCGGAGCTTCTCCTGGCCCGCGGGGATCTGGTGCCACATTCCCGTCCCGGGGCCCAGCCGGGTCGAGCGCGGCAGTTCCGTCACCACGCCGCGAGCCTTCTTCATGCTCGACTGGCCGGCATCGAGGACCACGATGCGGGTCGGCGTGACGGCCAGGATCCGGTACCGGTTGAGGCCGAGGAAGACGAAGATCCCGGTCAGCGCCGCGAGCCACTGGCTGGAGGTCTGCGCGCCGATCACGGCCTGAACGGGCTCGCCAGGCCGCAGATACTGGGTAGCGGAATCACGCATGGAGTCACGGAGCGCCACGAGTTCTCTCCTAAGAAACGGTGCAGTCGCACCGGTATGTGCCAGGTACTGGCCTTCATGCCTGAAGGCGGTCCATGCCGTGCCATCCCGTTCCACGCCACCCGTTCCACCCGGCCCGCACGGGCAGGCACGCACGGGCTCAGCCGGGCCAGTAGGAGCAGCGCACCCCGGTGTGGACCGCCTGGCGCAGATGCTCGCCGACGATCGCGTCCTCCTCGGTGACCCGGATGATGGCCCGGCGGATGGCCTTCCCCACCGCCACCCGCGCCCGTTCCCCCTGATCGGGGAAGGACCGGGTGCGGCCGCCGAGCCCGGCCGCGGCGGCCAGCTCGGCGATCAGCCAGTCACGCTCGGCCCGGGCGCGGGCCACCCGGCCGGGATCATCACCCGGGTCCGGCTGGCCCAGCTCAGCATCGAGGCGCTTCAGGCGGTCCCGGTACTCCGCTATCGCCTCGTGGTCGAGGACCGCCTGGGCCGGACCGTCAGCACCGCTGGCCCGGCTGAGGCCGGCCAGCCCGGCCACCAGGTCGGCCGCGCGCACCTCCTGGCGCGGGTTGGCGATCAGGACGGCCAGGTGGATCATCCCGATGCTGTCGGCGACCAGCACGCTCCGGCCGTGCACCGTGAGACGCCACTTGCGGCCTGCGCGATGGCATTCCGCCACCGGGCCAGACGGTCCGGGGTGGCCCGGGACGGGATCGCCGGCGCGGCCGGCTGGCCAGGCCAGCCGGGAAGGCTCAGCACGGGCAGGCCCAGCGCGGCCGCCTCGCTCGTGGCCGAATCCAGCTCGCACCGCGCCGCGTCGCCGTCTCCTGGCCAGTCCGCGGAGCCGGAGCGCCTGGGCCAGCCGCTGCCGGGAAGCGATCACCGCCGGCCAGTGCGCCAGGGCAAGATTCTGCTGCACGGCCGCCTGCAGATGATCGATGGCCCGGTCCAGGTGCCCGGACGTCAGCGAGGCGACCCCGAGGGCCTGATGAGTGGTCCCGAAGCAGGTGATACCGAGACTGCCCACCATCGGCAGGGACGCGTACGGGCGGAGCAGCTCATAGGCCTGCTCGGCGACGCCGGCGTCCCCGAGCAGGGCCGCGGCCTCCACGATCCCGTTCATCGTCACCAGCCAGCTGCTGGAGCGGGGCAGGCTGCGCCAGATCGCTGCCGCACAGGCCAGCGAGCGAGCTCACGGCCGTGTGCCGGTCGCCGCCGAGGGCCGCGGCGACGGCCAGCGCCGCGACGGACGAGTTGTCCACGGCGCTGAGAACCGGGCACTGCACCAGCTCGCGCAGCATCGGCAGCAGCTCCCCGAGGCGGCCCTGGTACCAGCGGATCGTCACCAGCTGGGCGCCGGGCCACCATTCACTGTCGATGTCACCCGCGGCCGCGCCGCTCCTGGCGCAGAGCTTCGCCAGGGACTCGGCTTCCGCCAGGCGGCCTGCGCGGATCGCGAGCATCACGTCCATCGCGCTGACCACGAATCCGACCGCCAGATGGGCGCGCTGCCCAAGATGGCCGCGCAGTTCGCCCAGCAGGCGCCCGGCGTGCGGGTCGCCCTCCGAGTACGCGTCCACCGTCTGCCACAGCAGGCCCATCAGCAGGTCAGTGCGGCGTTCGGTACGGAAGCTCGCCTTGATCAGTTCGACGGCCAGGTCCCGGCGGAGCCGGACGTGATCGGGGCCGAGCAGGCAGTGATGGGCCAGGCTCAGCGCCTCCGCCAGCGGCACGGGATCCGCGGCGGCCCTGGCCTCGTGCAGCACGGCCAGGATCGCGGCATGCTCGCCCCGGAGATAGTCCGCCTCCCCGGCCAGCCGCGCACGGATGCGCAGCGCGAGCGGAGAGTGCGCGTCGAGCGGCGCAAGAACGTGCTGGAGCCGCGCCTCCAGCAGGACCGCGCTGGTGGCGGTCCGGCGCTCACCCGCCCACAGTCCGGCCAGGCCCAGCGCCGCCAGGGCCCTGGAGCGGACGTCACCGGCCTGTTCCGCGAGCCGGTAGGCGCGCTCGAAGTGCTGGCGGCTGGCCTGCAGATCGCCGTCCGCGTCCTGGGCCCGGGCTCCGCCCGCGAGCGCGTCGCGGAGCTCATCGTCCCGCTCGGCGACCAGTTCCAGCCGACGCGTGGACAACACCCCGCCCGCCTCACCCGCCATGCGCCCAATCTATTGGGGCGGATGCGTACCGTCGAGACTGTTCGGCAGCAAGACTGCTCGGCAGCAAGGTAGGTGATCAGTCCCGGGCGCAGGGCCACTGGCGGCCAGGCGGCGTGGCGAGCCCCTACGGCAGTCGCCAGCCCGCGTGCGATACCGAAATCCGCCGCGACGAGAAAACACCGGCCAGGGCGAATAAGCGCAACGTCACACGATGATCATGACGCTGGGATATGCGCCGCACCGTTCCAGTAATGAGCACAGGCGGGAACGCAGCCACACCGCCTGAAGCGATCCGGGTCTAATACATCCAGGCCTTAGGCGTGGTCTTGTTCAGCGCTACGTGGTGCGCATGACTATTCACGCGCTGATGGGCGCTGGCCTGGCCCGGGCTCCCGCTGACGTGCCCCGGCAAGGCCAGGACCGCGGCACCGAGACCGCACAGGGCGAGGCCGAGAACGAGAATCCCACCCATCACCCGGCGGCGGACGATTCCCGCCGAGGGGGCACGGTGAGCACCGCCGACCTGCATGATGCTGTGCCTTAACGACCTATGATTCTTCATAGTAGAATGTCCCCTTATCGGTGACTTAGACAACAGGGCATCTGCGAGTGCGAAACTACACCCCAATGCGTCACCAGATATGGCATTTAACGCAATCCAGGTGGAAATCCCAGGTAAGGCCCGGGGTCAGCCCGGCAGGGGACGAGATCAGCATCCCGGCGCACCGTGCACCCGGCCCGGGCGACCCAGCCCGTGTACTAAGTCCGTACCAGCTCGTGTACTAAGTCGTACCAGGTCAGTGTACTAAGCCCGTTACCAGACCCGGGCACCGGGTCACGCGAGCCCGCACTGTACCGGCCATCACTCACGTGAGGCCAGGTTCCGTCAGCCCCACCCACCACACCCATCCGCTCCCGGGTCGCGGCATTATTGGCCTGCCAGGCGAGCCAGAGCCTGCAATATGCACGACAAATTGCAGTGCAAAAGCCAGGCGGACCGAGATCATTCCCGCCCGTGCCAATTCATCCGGGATTTGCATGAGACGGCTTAGCCCGGGTATCTACGTAGCAGGACGTTTTCAACTACAGAAGACGCAAGGCGCGATCATGGAATTTCGGGTGCTCGGGCCGGTAGAACTGTGGTCGGCTGGGCAGCAATGTGATCTTGGGCCGACCAGGGTGCGATCCGTCCTGGCCATCCTCACGCTCACGCCGCGCACATTAGTGCCGACGGACGTACTCATTGACCGGCTCTGGGATACGCGAGCCGCCGCCAAAGGCCCGGGAGAGCCTTTCGGTCTACGTGACCCGGCTCCGGGGATCACTGCGGCAGGCCATTGGCGAGAGCGTCCGCCTTACCGGGCGCGACAGCGGCTACGAGCTCGACGTCGACCCGGAAACGATTGACCTGCACCAGTTCCGCCGCCTGCGCCGGCAAGCCGACGCATCTGACCGCGAACGGCGACGCCGATCACGCGGCCTTGCTGCTGCGCGAGGCGGACGGGCTCTGGCGCGGCCAGGCGTTCGCGGGGATCCGCGGCGACTGGATGGCCCGGATGCGGGACAGCCTCGAGGAGGAACGCCGGGCGGCCATCCTGAAGCGCATCGAGTGCGAGCTGGAACTTGGCCGGCACGCCGACCTGGTCGGTGAGCTTCACCACCTGCTGGCCCAGTACCCGCTGGATGAGGCGTTCATCGCGCACCAGATGACGGCCCTGTACGGAAGCGGCAGGCCCGGTGAGGCCCTCAGCCTCTACCGGGAAATCCGCAGCCGCCTCATCGAGGAGGAGGGCACCGAGCCGGGGCCGTTGCTGTCCGAGCTTCATCAGCGCATCCTGCGCCACGATCCCCAGCTGGCGCGTCGCGGCCCACCGGCCCTGGTCAGGGCCGGATCCCGCGGCCGGACACGCTGCCGCCCGGGACGCCGGAGTTCGTGGGCCGCAGCGAGGAACTCGAGCTGCTCACCCGCGAGGACGGTGAAACCCCGCGGGTCAGTGTCATCGAGGGCCTGGCCGGGGTGGGGAAGACCGCGCTGGCGCTGCAGGCGGCCCGCGCGGTGGCCGGGCAGTACCCGGACGGGACGTTCTACCTCAACCTGCACACCCACGATCCCGGGCACCCATCGCTCGACGCGACCGAGGCGCAGCATCGCCTGCTCCGGATGCTGACCGCGCCGGCCACCCAGATACCCGACACCCCCGGCGGAGCGCGCCGCGCTGCTGCGGGCGCAGCTGAGCCGCCGTCGCGCCGTCGTCATTCTCGACGACGCCGACGCCGGCGACCAGATCCGCCCGCTGCTGCCCGAGGCGGGCCAGTGCCTGATCCTCATCACCACCCGGCGCAAGCTGCCCGGCCTGGAAGGCGCCCGCGCGCTGACCCTGGACGCGCTGTCCATCGACGATGCGATCACGCTGTTCCAGCGGGTCGCGGGGCACGCCAGCGCCCCGGAGAGGACGCGGGAGGCCGCCATGGCCGTAGAGCTGTGCGGGCGGCTGCCGCTCGCGATCCAGCTCGCCGCGGGCAGGCTCGCGCAGGACTACCCGCCCCGGCTCGGCGACCTGGTCGAGGAACTCTCGCACTCGGCCGCGCGCTCCGCGGGCCCGGGATCGGCCAGCCCGGAGGTGATGTCGGCCCTCGATCTCGCCTACCGCTCGCTGGAACCGGCCCACCAGCGGTTCTTCCGGCGGCTGGGGATGAGCCCCAGCGCTCACATCAGCCCGCAGGCGGCGGCCGCGCTGGGCGGAGGCACCCTCGCCGAAGCGGAGGAGGGCCTCGCCGCCCTGCTCGATCACCACCTGCTGGCGCGGGCCCCGGCCGGGCAGTTCCGGTTTCACGACCTCATCCGCGGCTACGCGGCCCTGCGCGCGGCGCACGAGGATTCCCGGTCGGAGCAGCGGCAGGCCGTCGGCAGGCTGCTCGACTACTACCTGCGCACCGCCGACGAGGCTGACCAGGTCCTTCATCCGTTCCGGCGCCGGACGCCGGTACCGCGGCCCCGGCCCGCGGCCGCGAGCTCAGCCCTGAGCACCCAGCAGGACGCCGCGGGCTGGCTGGAATCGGAGTGGCACAACATCCTGCAGGCCGCGCAGTACGCGGGCCGGCACGAGTGGAAGAAGAAGTGCGCCGACCTCACCCACGCGCTGGCGGGCTTCATGGAGATCAGGGCGTACTGGGACGAGGCGATCGCGGCCCACACCCTGGCCTTGCAGGCCGGCCGCGACCTCGCCGACCCGGCCAGGACGGCCCGGGCCGCGCTGGAACTCAGCGAGGTGAGCCAGCAGACGGGCCGCTACGAGGTGGCCCTGCCGCTGGCCGAGGACGCCGCCGAGATCTACCGGTCGCTGGCCGACCGGCGCGGCGAGGCCGACGCCCTCGATCAGATCGGCATGGCCCACCAGCGGGCCGGACGTTCCCGTGAGGCGCTCGCCTATTTCCAGGAAGCGCGGATTCTGTACCTCTACATCGCCGATCAGCACGGCGTGGCTACCACGCTCAGCCATTCCGGGATCGCTTCCTGGCAGCTCGGGCGATATCCCGACGCGCTGGCGCACCTGGATGAGGCGCTTTCGGTCTACCGTAACGTCGGCGACCGGCGCGGCGAGGCAAAGACGCTGAATAACCTGGGACAGAATGCAGTTGTACCTCGGTTATCACCGGGACGCGCTCGAGGGATACCAGAAGTCACTGGAAATATTCCGGCAGATAGGCGGCCCGCAGAACGAGGCGATCCTGTACCACAATATCGGGGCCGTCTATCATTACAAGGGGAGCTACGAAGACGCGCTCACCGCTTACGGGCGTGGCCTCGCCATCTACCATGATATCGGTGATCTCCTTAATGAGGCTGGCGTCCTCAACGAAATCGGTGCGGTTTACCAGAGCGCGGAGCGTTTCGACGAGGCGCTGATCTGCCACGAGAAAGCACAATCGGTCGCCGAGGAGATCGGGAACCTGAACCAGCAGGCCACCGCCCTGCGCGGGATAGCCGGCGTACGCCGGGGATCCGGCCGGTACAGCGAGGCTTCCGAGCTTTACCAGACCGCTCTCCGGCTGGCCCGGGAGATCGGTGACCCCTACGAGGAAGCCAAGATCCTCGAGGGCATCGCGGAAACGACGCTCGGCATGCGGCGCCCCGACGCCGCGCGGATCGCGCTCCGGCAGGCGCTGGATATCTTCGAACGCCTCGGCGTGCCGGAGGCCGAGTCGGCGCGGATCCGCATCGAGGCCATGGGCCGGCCCTGAGCGGCACTCCCTGACCCCCATGTCCGCACCCTTTATCCCGCAGCCCGCGGACATCCCCGCCCACCCTCTGACCTGGGTGTCAAGGGGAGCATCAAGGCGTCTGCAAGCTCGCCGTCCGGGCGGGCAGCGCACGCTGTGAGTGGCCGCGGACATCGCTGGCGGCCAGCCTCACGAAGGGCGCCTTTCATGCGGGTGCGAGCGAGCGTCGGCCGATGAGTCACCTCTTGTCGCCTACCGGGTGGGGACTGCTGGCCGGGCTGACCGGCCTGGCCGGCTACATCCCGTACCTCCGGGACGCCTGGCGGCGGACCAGCGACCCCGACCCGGCGGCCTGGCTGATCTGGACGGTGGAATACAGCGTCCTGCTCGCCGCCCAGGCCGCCCAGCATCCTCCCTGGGCCGCGCTGAGCCTGGCCGCACTGCAGCTGGCCGGCACGGCCGCGGTACTCGCGGTGCTGGCCGCCCGCGGCGGGTGGCGTTTCGGGACGGGCCGCTGGGTCCTGCTCGGCGGCGCCGTGGCCGTCATGGCCGGCTGGCCGTTCGCGCACGCGCCCGGGACGGCGATGTGCCTCGTCCTCGCGGTCGAGGGGGCGGCCATGGTCCTGGTCATGGTCGGCGCCTACCGGCATCCGGCCAGCGAGACCCCGCTGACCTGGCAGGCGTTCATCCTGGCCGGCCTGTTCGACCTGCCGGCCCTGGGCAGCCACGCCCCGCGGCTGCTGTACGTCTATCCGGCGTTTTTCGTGGTCATGGGGGCCGGGGTGCTGATCGCCGCCGCCCTCGGCGCGCGGGCGGTGCCGGTGCCGGCCGCGCTGGTTCAGCGAGCCCGGATTCAGCAAGCACTGGCTGAGCAAGCCCGGGCTGCAGCAAGCACGGACGGAAGCAAGGACGGACGGGCGAGGCGGGGCCGCCTGGGACGAGGCCAGCGCCGCCTGCTGCGCGACCCGGAGCCTGCCCCGCCGGCTCCGCGGCCAGCCTGCCCGGCCGGCCAGTGGGCCATCTGCGGCGGCAGCCCGCACGGTGCCCGCCGCCGGAAGGCCAGGGATCACGCCTCCTTGAGCGCGGCCCCGGTCCGGCTGGTCGCGGTCCGGCGACCGCGGCACTGAGGTCACGGCGCACTGGGTCAGGGTGGTCGCGGTCCGGACGAGGCTGGCGATCGCCTCCTCGGGGGCCAGCCCAGCTAGGTCAGTCAGCACGAAGAGAGCTTCCGCGCTGACCACCGCGACGAGGTCCTTCCTGAGCCGGGCAATCTCCGCAGGATCCGCGGCCGCGCAGCGGGTCGCTCAGCGGCGCGAGGGCCTCGTCGATCAGCCCGAACCGGAGGCCCGGGCGGGTGGCAGCCAGCTCGGGCCGGGTGATGGTGGCCGCGATCATGGCCCGGACCGCGCCCTGGTAGGCGAGCACGCCGCGGAGCAGGAACTCACAGGCGACGGCGATACGTTCGACCGGATCGGCGGAGCCAGCGACCGGGCTGAGGGCCTCCGCCGGGCTGAGCCACAGGCCGGCCAGCGCCTCGTTCAGCAGGGCGGCCAGGTCAGGAAAATAACGGTAGGCCGTCGCCTCCGAGACGAGCGCGGCCTTCGCCACGTCCGGCATCGCCACCGGGGCGCCCGAGCGGATGATCTCGCGGCAGGCCTCGATGATGGCCATCCGGGTGCGCTTCTTCTGGTTGGCCCGTCCGGTGTCGTCCTCGGTCGTCATCGGCCCCTCGCCCACTCGACATGGTAGTTAACCCTCTTCATGATAGTTGACTTGCATTACGGGTGCCAGCCTCCTATAGTGATGAGAGTTCACTCTTACGAAGGGCAGGCAGATGACTGACGTCTCAGTAGTCGGACCGGAGGACGGCGAGGTGATCCGCCTCGGAACGACCCAGATGCGCATCCTGGAGGACGGGCACTCCACCGGGCACCGGCTCGGGTCGGCGAGATCACCCTCGCCCCGCACACCGAAGGACCACCGCAGCACCGGCACGCCCAGCACGACGAGGGCTTCTACGTGGTCTCGGGCACGGTGAGCTTCACCGTCGCGGAGAAGACCTACGAGGCCGCGACGGGCACCCTGGTGATGATCCCGCCGGGCGCCCCGCACACGTTCGCCAACCCGGGCGACCAGCCCGCCGTGCTGCTGAACACCTTCACGCCCGATCTCTACGTGCAGTACTTCAGGGACCTGCGGGACATGATCGCCGGCGGCCAGGACCTGACCCCCGCGGCGACCATCGCGGTGATGAGCCGGTACGCCACCGTTCCCGCCACCGACTTCGCCTAGCTAGCACCATCTCACCAGCTCCTTGCCCCAGGAGACACCATGATCACCAGTACCTACACCGTGGACCTGGACGGCGCCGGCCCCGTTGACGTGACGGTCAGCGAATACGGCGAGGGCCGCCCGTTCCTGCTGCTGCACGGGGGCGGCGGTCCCGACACGGTGGCCAGGTTCGGCGATACGCTCGCGGCCGCCGAGCAGGTCCGCGTCCTCATCCCGATCCATCCCGGTTTCGGCGGCACCCCCCGGCCCGAGGCGCTGCACAGCGTCCGGGGCCTGGCCGCGCTCTACGTCGCGCTGCTGGACCAGCTCGGCCTCGACGACGTGACGGTGATCGGGAACTCGATCGGCGGCTGGATCGCCGCCGAGATCGCCATCCTGAACTCACCCCGCGTCAGCCGGGCCATCCTCATCGACGCCGCCGGCCTGGAGGTCCCGGGCCACCCCGTGGCCGACTTCTTCTCGCTGACCATGGACCAGGTCTTCGAGCTCAGCTTCCACAACCCCGCCCCGTTCCGCATCGACCCGGCCACGCTGCCTCCCGCCGCGCAGGCCATCGCCGCGGGTAACCGGGCCGCGCTCGCCGCTTACGCCGGCACGGCGATGACCGATCCCACCCTCGGGGAGCGCCTTCATGACGTGGCCGTACCGACGCTGGTGGTCTGGGGTGACAGTGACCGGATCGTGGACCCCGAGTACGGCCGGGCCTTCGCGGCCGCCATCCCCAAGGCCCGGTTCGAGCTGCTCACGGACACGGGCCACATGCCGCAGGTCGAGACCCCCGGCCAGCTGCTCGAGGCGATCCGCTGACGCGGGTACCCGCGGAGGTGCTCAGCGCCGCTCCTCCAGCCGCAGGGCGAGCTTCGGGCAGAACCTGACCGCCTCCCGGGCGTCGGCCAGGAGGGGGCCCGGCACCTCGCCCCCTGATGATAGGGAAGCCCCAGTCATCCAGGGTGATCAGTTCGGGCAAGACCTCGGCGCACAGCCCGCGGCCCTCGCAGGCGATCGGGTCGACCCGCAGCCGGGCCGGATCATCGCTGGCCGCCGCGGGGGCACGGGCAGCACCGCGCCCTTCCGGGTCGGCGCAGCACCAGCCGCGCGCGTGCCGTTCCAGCTCGGGTGTGAAGACGGACAGGGCGCTGCGGATCATCCGCACGGTGCCGTCGGGGTGGCTGGCAGGCGCCCCGCCCGTCCACCTGGCCGAGCCAGCGCCGGAGGGTAGCCAGGCTGGACGTGCGGCCGTCGGCGAGGCGCTGGACCTCCCCGGCCACCGCGTCCAGGCCGAACAGGCAGGGTCCGCACTGCCCCGCGGACTCGTCGGCGAGATACCGCACCACCCGGGCCGTCTCGGCGAGCCCGCACGCGTCGGCCGGGAGGGCCGCGATCAGGCCGGCGCCGGATCCCGGCGTCCAGCGGTGCCAGCCCCGCGGCGGAGAAGGGCAGCGGTCGCCGCCGCATCCGCGCTGGCCCAGCTCCCGAAGTAGCCGCCGAGCAGCAGGGCATCAAGGGGCGCGGACGGCGCCGCCCGCCAGGCTGAGCACCTCCCCGACCGGGAGTGCCGATCGCGATCTCGTGCACGCAGGGTTCGTTCACCGCACCCAGGATGGTCACCAGCATCGAACCGGGTTCCTCGGCGCGTGCCGACGGCGCGGAACCACGAGGCCCCGTAGCGGGCGATGAGCGCGAGATGCGCGAGGGTCTCCACGTTCTGCACCAGGGTCGGCTTCCCGCCGAGCCCGCGCTCCGCCAGCCGGGGCGGCGTCACCGGTGGGAGGGGGGACGCCGCTCTCGATCCAGCGCACGACGGCGCTGGCCTCTCCGCCGACGAACCGGTCGCGGCCGTCACGACCCGGACCGGCACGTGGTCGAACCCGGCAGCGGCGGCGCTCAGCCACCGCCTGGGCGACGATCTCCCGGACGGGAGTGGTGCACGACGATCAAGGCGTGGCTGGCGCCAGTGAGCCCGGCGGCGAGCACGGCCCCGTCGAGGACCAGGTGCGGCGACGCGGGCCAGCAGGGTCTTGTCCTTGGCGCTGGCGGGCTCGCCTTCCGTCCCGTTGGCGATAACGACGGGGGCTGCGCCCGGCCGCCGCCGCGCGCCAGCTTCACCGCCGTCGGGAAGGCTGCGCCGCCCCGCCCGCTCAGCCCGGAGCGTTCGCATCTCGTCGATGAGCGCCTGCCGGCGTTCGGTCATAGCTTAGGATGGGCGAAGGCAGGGGGCCATGGCGGGCGGAGGTGCTCGGCCAGGGTGCCCGGGCCGGCCGGCGAACCTCGCCGGAAGCAGGCGGGGCAGGCGGCTGCGGCCGCGCACGTCTGGAGCCGTGCAACGCGCCGACGCGCAGTCGGGGAGACCTCACTTAACCGGAGCACTCCTGCCCCGCCGGGGTGAGAGCGGGATCGAGAGCTGGCGGCTGATCGGCTGGGCCCGGTGGGTGCGGAGGTGCCGGCATGCTCTGTCAGGAGGCGGGCCAGCGACCGCGGGCGATCACCGCCGCGCCGCTGAGCCCCACTCGAGCGGCGATCACCCAGGACACATGCAGGTCGGTGCCCGCCGGGAGGGAATGCAGGAATGCCACCGGCCAGGCCAGGTAGGCCAGCCAGTGCACGCGCCCGCCAGGCCCGGTATCCGAGCCGGTCCCGGACGAGGCTGGTTATCAGGACCGCGGCGCCGAGGTCGGCGGCGAGGGTGCCGAGGCCGATGGCGAGCGGCGGTAGCCGGACGCGAACGGCAGGACGGTGGCCGTCCAGCCGATCGTGACGAACGGGTCGAGGATCGCGGTGAGCGACGTGCAGGCCCAGGCAGCGCGACCGCGAACAGGGCGAGCGTGCGGTGCACTTCGGCGAACGACGAACCGCGGCCAGCGGCCGGGGGGCCGAGCCCAGCGCGGGCGGCGACGCCCAGCACCATGACCGGCGGTGAACAGGACCAGCACGGCCAGGCCACTGGCCCGGGAGACGAACCACAGGCCCTGGAGCCCGCGGCGACGGTGGCGCTCGCTCATCGCCGCCCCGCCCGGTTCCGCCAGGGGCCGCGCGGAGGCATGGCTGGCCGCGGGCAGCGGCCAGGTCACACGGTCACCCCCGGCCAGCCGCCCAGGAGCTGACCTCACCGTCGTGGGCCACGAGCCGGCCCGGGAGGCCCGTCGCGGCCAGCCACGCCTCGCGCCCGGCCCCCGGCGACGATGGCCGCCGTGGCGGCGGCGTTGGCCTCGGCGCAGGTCGCCGCGGCTACGCTGACCGAACTGCCAGGGCCCGCCCGCGGGCAGGCCGGTCTGCGGGATCCACGATGTGATGCATCAGCCGCCCGCCCGGTGCCACTGGCGGCAGGTCACCGAGGAGGTCGCCACCGCCCCCCGAGGCCAGCCGGACCAGCTGCCCGGGGCGGCCCGGCCATGGTTGCTGGCTGGGCTGGCGGTGTCGGCGACTGGCGATCGGCCAGCCGCCGCGGCCGGCGTTCCCGGCGACGGCGATGTCACCGCCCAGGCTGACGAGAACCCCGCCGGTTGCCCGATGGCGGCGCTGGCACGCCGCCGCGGCGGCGCGGCCGGATCCCAGGCCCTTGGCGGTAGCCCCCAGGTCCAGGAGAACCCCGGCGGGCAGGGTCAGCAGCGGGTCCCGTCGAGGCCGACTGAACGCCAGCCCGGTGCGGGCCGGTCCGACAGGCGCGGCCGGGCATCGGGTCCCCGCTGGCCGCCGGCATCGGGATCGATGGCGGCGAAATCCCGGTCGTAGCCCAGCGAGATGAGCGCGCTGCCGATCGTCGGGTCGGACCAGGCCGCCGGTCCAGCGTGCCGCGGCGAGCGCCACGCCGACTGCTTCGGCGAGTCCGTCACTGAGATGAACAGGTTCCGCCGCGGGCCCGGTGGATGCCAGCGAGATCTCCGAGTCCTCCCGGAAGCGGCTGGCCTGAAGGTCCAGCGCGCTCAGGACGTCATCCACCGCCGTCAGGGCCGCACCAGGCGTGCTCCGGCGGCCACACCGCGACCCGGGCGGTGGTGCCCAGCGCGTTCCGCTGGGCCACGGCCACGGTGGTGTCGCCGGTGTGAACCGCCGCCACCAGGGAGGTCGCGGGACCAGCATGGCAGGACCAGTAGTCATCGTCTTCCCCTCAGTTGTCGTGGTAGGCCGGGACGTGCCGGACGTGGGTGACGATGGTCTTGCCGTTCACGGTGTGCGTCGTGGTCGTCACGGTGACGCCTGACCCGCTGGTGGTGGCGACGGAATGAGTGACATGCGGCCCGCTGGCCCCGTGCGCGGCCGCCGTGCCGTGGTCCCGGTGGCGGCCGTGGCCCCGGCCGCCGACGTGGTGGTTCCGGCGGTCGCGGGGAAGGCGTGGTGGGCCAGCGCCACGGTGGCGGCCCCGGTCCCGGCGATGAGGGCGGCGAGGGTCCAGTTGGACACCCGCCGGGCGTGCCGGATACCGTCCCGGCGGTCCGGCGCGGGTCCGTCGCCCGGAAGCGGGAAAGGACGCCGAAGCCTGGCAGCGGCACCCGCCCGTCGTGCTGCTCGCGATCGGAATCCATGAGCGGTCGTCCTTTCGGTTGTGTCGCGGCCGGGTTCGCCCCGGTTACCCCGATCGTGGGTGCACGTTGATGAACTGGCCGGGTGAGAATGATGTGAGGCTCACATGAGCGGACAGATCGCGGCTCTCATCGTCTTTACATCTGTGGCTGCGTAGCCTAGATGGCTGTGCGGGTGCTGGTGATCGAGGACGAGGTGCGGATGGCGCGCCTGGTCAAGCGCGCGCTCGAAGAAGAAGGCCATGCCGTTGACGTCGCCGGAACCGGGCCCGACGGCCTGTGGATGGCGACCGAGAATCCCTATGCGGCCATCGTCCTCGACGTCATGCTGCCCGGCTTCGACGGTTTCGAGTTGTGCCGCCGTCTCCGGGAGGCAGGAATCTGGGTCCCGGTGCGGCTGCCACCGCCCGCGACGAGATCGGTGACCGGGTCCGGGGGCTGAATGCCGGCGCGGATGATTACCTGGTCAAGCCGTTCAGCCTGCTGGAACTCGCGGCCCGGCTGCGGGCACTCGCGCGGCGGGATGACCGCCGCCGCGCGGCGGTGCTGGCCGAAGGGGATCTCAAGCTGGATCCCGCCACCAAACGGGCCTGGCGGGCTGACACGGAGATTGAGCTGTCCCCGAAGGAGTTCTCCCTGCTCGAGTTCTTCCTGCGGAACCCCGGCACCGTGCTGACCAGGTCCCAGATCATCGAGGCCGTCTGGGACTTCGCCTACGACGGCACCTCGAACGTGGTGGACCAGTACGTCAAGTACCTGCGCCGCAAGGTGGACATCCCGTTCGGCCGCAACGACATCCAGACCGTCCGGGGGATGGGTGACCGGTTGCGGACAGTCAAAACCGGCGTAGGCATGTCCATCCGGCTGCGGCTCGCCGTCGTGTTCGCGGCGGCCGCCGCCCTTCTCTTCGCCCTGGGCAGCTGGCTCTTCGTGGCCGAGCTGTCGGCCTCACTGCTGGGCTCGATCGATGCGCAGCTGGCCAGCCAGCTCAGCCGGGCCGCCCGCCGTCCCGGCCAGCCCGGCGCACACCAGTCCGTCCCCGGGTGCAGGCAGTCCGGCGCCCGGCGAGTACGTAGTCCAGGTCATCGACCCGGGGGGCCGGGTCGCGGCGGAAGCGCGGACGCGGGAACCACGCCGCTGCTCAGCCGGGCCGAGATCAGCCGGGCCCGCTGGCATGAGTTCGAGGTGACCGCGTCGGACGAGGACGAACAGGAGCGAGTGAAGGCCAGGCCGCTGGCTGGGCACCCGGGCTGGGTCGCGGTGGCCAGCGTCAACCTCGAGGCCTTCGACCGGACGCGCAGCGACGTCACCCGCGAGACTGGTCATCGCTGGCGTGGTGTTCGTGGCCACCGCGGGACTGGGCGGGTACGGGCTGGCCCGGGCGGCGCTGTCACCGGTCGAGCGACTGCGGCGCGAGGTCGCCTCCGTCTCCGCCCGCGACCCCGCCCCCGGCCTCCAGGTACCCCGGACCCGGGACGAGATCGCCGCGCTCGCTGTGACCATGAACGAGCTGCTGGGCCGGTTGCAGGGCTCGCTGGCCCGGCAGCGGGCCCTGGTCGCGGACGCCAGCCACGAGCTGCGCACTCCCTTCGCGGTGCTGCGCGGCGAGCTGGAGCTGGCCGGCCGCCCGGGGCGGAGCCGGGAGGAACTCGCGGCCGCGGTGGACCGGGCCAGCGAGGAGGTGGCCCGGCTGGCGCGCATCACCGAGCAGCTGCTATTCCTCGCGCGCAGCGATGAGGACCGGATCCAGCCGCGCCTGGAACCGGCCAGCATCAGCGCGCTGCTCACCCGCAGCGCGGAGCACGCGGACGCGCGCGGCCGCGAGGCAGGCGTGACGCTGAGAGTTGACGCACCCGCCGGGCTGATGGCCGAGATCGACCCGGACCGCATCCGTGAGGCCGTGGACAACCTGGTTGACAACGCGCTGCAGTTCGCCCCGGCGGGGACGCCGGTCGTGATCTCTGCCCGGGCGGCCGGCCCTGGCCTGGTCGTCGAGGTCCGCGACGCTGGCCCCGGCTTCCCTGCGGAGTTCCTGCCGGACGCCTTCGGGCGGTTCGCCCGGCCGGACTCCGGGCGCGCCCGCAGCGACGGAGGGGCTGGCCTGGGACTGGCGATCGTGAACGCCATCGCGCTCGCTCATGGGGGGCGGGCCACCGCACGCAACCTGCCCGGCGGCGGCGCCGTGGTCACGCTGGAGCTCCCGGGGGCCGGTGCTGACCGCTCCGGTGCCGGTGGCCTGGTGCCGGAGCCTCCTCACCGAGTGACAGGTAGCTCTCGCTTCCTTCAGCAGGGTGGCCCACCGGTCGTGCCGAGCGGGCCTCAGTCCTGCTCGGCCGGGGCCGACTTCGGCAGCAGCCAGACCAGGCCCAGGTCCAGGAAGGGCGATCGCGGCCACGACCACGACGCTGACGGTCATGGCGTGCGCGGCACCGTGCTGGGCCTGCTGGCTGAAGTAGACGGTCGTGACCACGGCCGAGCCGATAGCGGCGGCGAGCTGCTGGACGGCGCTCAGCGAGCCGCTGGCGCTGCCGGCCTCGGCGGGAGTCACGTCGCCGATCGCGACGTCATAGATGCTGGTGAAGCAGGCGCCCATGCCGAGCCCGAGGACGAAGAGTGACGGGGCCAGGGCCCACACGCTCACCGCGGTTCCCTCGGCCAGGACCGTGGCCCACAGCCCCGCGGCCCCCGCGAGCGTGGCGGCCAGGCCGATGACCACCAGCATCCGGCCGAGCTTCCCGAGCAGCGGGCGGCAGACGAAGGAGGCGGCGATGATGCCGATCATGACCGGGCTCAGGGCGATCGAGGCCGCCCGCGCGGTCAGCCCGAGCGCGTCCTGGAAGAACAGCGAGATGACGTAGGCCAGCCCGTTGACGGCGGCGAAGAACGCCAGGCCCAGCAGCAGGCCGGCGGTGAATCCCCGGTTGGCCAGCAGCGAGGGCACGATGAGCGGGTCGGTGGCCATGCGCTGGCGCACCCCGAACCCGGCGAGCAGCGCCGCGCCGGCGGCCAGGCACAGCGATGGGCAGCGCCGTCCAGCCCGCGGTCGAGCCCTCGATCAGCCCGTAGATCAGCGCGAAGATGCTGGCCCCGAGCAGGCCGGCGCCCAGGCCGTCGATAGGAACGTCGCTGACCGGGCGGTCGTGGGGCAGCAGCCGCAGTGCGGCGGCGAACCCGGCGGTGCCCAGGACGATGTTGATCAGGAATATCGGCCGCCAGGTCAGGCCCGCGATATCGGCGCTGATGATCAACCCCGCGACGATCGGGCCCAGCACGGCTGAGATGCCCATGACCGGGCCGAACGCGGTGAACGCCCCCCGCAGCTGCGCGCGGGAGAACGCGGCGATGAGGATGCTGATGCCCTGCGGGATCAGCAGGGCCCCGAACCCGCCCTGCACCAGCCGCCCGGCGATCAGCATGACCGGATCGACGGACAGGCCGCACCAGAGGGAGGCGGCGGTGAACCCGGCCATGCCGATCAGGAACATGCGCCGCTTGCCGTAGCGGTCGCCGAGCCGGCCGCCGACGACCAGGAGGACGCCCATGGCCAGGGCGTAGCTGGCGCCCAGCCACTTGATCAGCGACTCGCCGCCGCCGATGTCACGCACGATGGTCGGCGCGGCGATATTGGTGATCGTCGAGTCCATCAGGTCCAGCACGTCGGCCAGCAGCACGACGGCCAGGATCAGGCGCAGGCGGAGCGTCAGGCGGCCGGGATCAGGCTCGGCCTGGCCGGGGCGGGCGCGGTTGGTCGTGGTCATGGCGGGCTCGCTTTCTCGGGAGGGCTGATCGCGGGGTGGCCAGCACGGGGTGGCCAGAGAGGGCGCGGCGGATCGCCGCCGCTGGGTAGTGCCGGGGTCAGGCCACGGTTCTTCCGGCCGGGGCGTCTGGACGATTCCATTGATCAGGACGCTGAAGCCCCAGCGGAGCCGGTCCGGGCCTTCGCCGGACATGAGCTCCGGGCCGAGCGCGGCGATGTGCGGGAAGGTGGCGGCCGGGGCGTCGCGCAGGGCGGCCACGAGCGCGTCTTGTTCGTCGTCCGCGTCGATAGCCCGCTGGCGGGTGCCCTGCTCGGCGGCGGTCGAGGTCGCGAAGTGGAGCAGCAGGTCCACCGCCCAGGCGGCCCGGGACGGGGCCACGCCGCCCGCGCTGAGCAGGGCCAGGATCCCCTCGGCCAGGCTGAGGTAGGCGGGCCCGTTCGGCCGGGTCACCAGCGCCGACTGCGCCAGGCCGGGCTGGCCGAACAGGATGTGGGTGTAGGAGAAGAGGACCCGGATGAGCCGTTCCTGCCAGTCGCCTGCCGCCGCGACCGGGGTCAGGTTGACCCGGCCCAGCAGTTCCTCGAGCATGGCCGCGTGCAGCTCAGCGGTGTTGCGCAGGTACACGTAGAGCGACGCCGGGCCGGTGTCCAGCTCCTGCGCCAGGCGGCGCATGGTGACCCGGTCCAGCCCTTCGGCCTGCATGATGTCCACGGCGGCCGCGACGATGCCCTCGCGGGTCAGGGCGGGCTTGGCGGGCCGCTCGCGGCGGCTGGCGGCGGGACGGGGTTCAGGGGCCATGACTACAATCTAGCGAACATGTTCGTTAGAAACAAGTTCGTGACGAACATGTTCGTCATTCGGCCTGCCAGACGGCCCGTCAGGAACTGGTGTGGCAGACCCGCTGCACGAGGTCCTGCCAGCCCCGGGCGATCCGCTCTCCGGTCTGCGCGGCCGCCTCGGTGAGGTCGGACGCCGACAGGTAGAGCAGCAGCGGCCCATCCAGGGCGGCGGTGAGCTGGATGGCCAGGACGTCGAGGTCGGCGGCGCCGAGGGGGATCTGCCCGAGCAGGATCCGGATGTGGGTCTGGGACAGGGGCGTCTGCGACCCGGCGGAATGGGCTGGCTGCCGTCCAGGGCGGCCCGGGCGATCTCACGGTGCTCGATCAGGAAGCCGATCCGGGCGCGGCCGTAGGCGATCAGCCGGTCCAGCGGCGGCGCGCCCGGGCCCAGCGGCGGCGGCCCGGACAGGACCTGCGCCTGGAACGCGCGCTCGTCGTCGTCCAGCAGCGCCTGGAAGATTCCCGCGCGGGTGCCGAAGCGGCGGAACACGGTCCCCTTGCCCAGTTCGGCCCGGTACGCCAGGGCGTCCATGGTCAGGGTGTCCGCGCCCTCCTCGGCCAGCATCTCGCGGGCCGTGGCCAGCAGATGCCGGCGGTTGCGCACGGCGTCCGCGCGCTCGGCGTGCGGTGCCCCCACGGGCAGAACGGGCCGGTCCACGAGCCTCAGCCTACTGGCGGAATCCAAGCGGGGTAAAGTCCGTTTATGTCGTCAGCCCTTACCCCAAGGAGGACCAGCAGTGAGCATGACCAATGCAGCTGACCGCTTCACCGCGCTGCCCGACGCCCAGGAGCTGGCCGCGACCGTCGTCGCCCTCGAAGAGCACGGCTTCAGCGTCGAGGTCGTCGAGGGTCCCGGCGACGCACGGACCGCCGTCCTGGCCCGTATCCCGGCCGGATCCTCCGTGATGACCAATACCTCGGTGACGCTGCAGGAGACCGGCATCGCCGACGCGATCAACGACGGCGGCCCTTACGAATCAGCGCGCAACAAGATGTTCGCGCTCGACTTCGAGACCCAGGCCCAGGAGATGAAGGCGATCGGCGGGCAGCCCGACTATGCCCTGGGCAGTGTCCACGCGGTCACCCGGGACGGAACCCTGGTCATCGCCTCGGCGTCCGGCAGCCAGCTCGCCTCCTACGCCTGGGGCGCGGCCAACGTCATCTTCGTCATCGGCGCGCAGAAACTCGTCCCCGACCTGGACGCAGCCCGCCAGCGGATCTACCAGCACAGCCTGAAACTCGAGGACGCCCGCGCGCAGGCCGCCTACGGGCAGCACAGCTACGTCGGGAAGGTGCTCGAGATCCACCAGGAACTGCCCGGCCGCATCCACATCGTCCTCATCCGGCAGCCGCTCGGATACTGACGGCCCGGCCTGGCTAGCGCGAGCCCTGGGCCAGTTCGACCAGGGTGTGCAGGTCCCTGGCCGCCAGCAGGGCCGCCACCCCGGCGAGCAGGACGATCGCGGTGCAGGCGGCGACCAGGATGGTCTGGCGCCGCGGCGGCGCGGTGAGCAGGGCGGCGACGCGGCGGGGCACGGGTCCGGCCCAGGCCACCGACACCCGCCGGGGGCGCCGCCCGGTGATGCCCAGGGCCATCCCGCCCGCTCGCCGCGGGCGGGGCCCGGCCATCAGGGCCACCTGGCCGATGGTCTCCGCCACCAGCCTGCGGTCGCTGGTGACGGCGGCCGCGTGCTCGTCCGCCCACCGCTCCACGGTGTAGTCCACGGAACGGGCCACCGGGATGAGCAGCGGGTTAGCCGCGGCCGCCAGCCGGGCCACGGTCGCGAAGAGATGATGCCGGCTGGCCAGGTGCGCCTGCTCGTGGGCGATCAGGGCGGTCCGCCGCCGCTCATCCAGGCAGTCGAGCAGGCGGCCCGAGACCACGATGCGGCCCGGCCAGCCGGGCAGCGCGTACGCCTCGATGGCCGGTCCGGGTACCACGACGATGCCGTCCTCGGCGTGCAGCCCGGCCGCGCGCCGGTACGACTCGGCCAGGGCCCGCGCCCGGTTGCGGAACATGACCGTGACGGCCACCGCGGCCCCGGTGAGGGCCAGCGCGGCGGCCACCCCGGCGGCGGCGGAAATCGGGTCACCGCGCCGCATGACCTCCGGCGAGTAGTCCCCCAGCCGCGGCCAGGAGCGGCGCCCGGGCGGCGGCGAAGGCGGCGAGCAGCGCCAGCGCGGCCAGGCTGCACGCGGCCAGGGCCACGGCGGCGGTGGTGAGCAGCCAGGTCGCGTGGCGTGGTTCGAGCCGGGCGGCCAGCGGGCGGGCGGCCGCCCCGGCCAGCGCGGGGATCACCAGGGGCAGGTACACAGCCACATGGGCCTACCCCGCCTCGCTGCCTCTTGGCCCCGGTCCGGCCCGGCCGCCGGGATCGGCCGGCCGGACCCCCGCCACTGGCCAGCAGTTCGCGGAGCAGCCTCGCGTCCCGGCTGGACAGCCCGGACACGAAGCGGCTGAGCACGGCGTCGTGGTCGTTTTCGCTGCCTAGCGCCTGGCTCATCCGGCTGGCCGCCAGGCTGGCGTCGTCGACCGGCGTATAGGTGAAACCGCGCCCGGCCCGCTGGCGGGCCAGCAGGCCCTTGGCGTGCAGCCGGGACACGATGGTCACCACCGTGCTGTAGGACAGCTCGCCCCGCTGGCCGCCGGCGCTGCAGCCGGTCGCGCGAGCCGCTGGCGGACCTCGCCGGGAGTGAGCGGGCCGTCCGCCGCGCGCAGGATGGCCAGGATCTCGGCTTCGAGCGCGCCCGCGGCCCGCCGCTCCGCGCCCGGGCGGCCGGGCGCGTGCGCGGGACCTTCGTCTCCCGCCCCGGCACCATCCACGCCGGCCACCTCTCCCGCTGGGATAGCATCTACAAATCCTGTAGATGCTCTACAGTTGTCTGTAGAACCCGACCGGTCGAGTATGCCACAGGGCACCTCACCGATCGTCAGCGAAAGGGCCTGGCATGACCCACCTGACCTACCTGGAGGCGGCCGTCGTCGGCCTCGTCCAGGGT
The DNA here is from genome assembly GCA_963742055.1 of uncultured Actinomycetes bacterium. GTDB lineage: Bacteria > Actinomycetota > Actinomycetes > Streptosporangiales > Streptosporangiaceae > RYN-230. The sequence goes on from CAVUKT010000083.1 coordinate 37,925, forward strand.
GTCTCCGAGATGTTCCCGGTCTCCAGCCTGGGCCACAGCGTGCTGATCCCGGCCATCATCGGCGGGTCCTGGGCCAGCGACCTGAACGTGGCCACACCCGAGTCGCCCTACCTCGCGTTCATCGTCGGGCTGCACGTCGCCACCGCCATCGCCCTCCTCGTCTACTTCTGGCGGGACTGGATCAGGATCATCGGCGGCTTCTTCACCTCGCTGCGGGACCGCCGGGTGCGCACCGAGGACCAGAAGCTGGCCTGGATGATCATCCTGGCCACCATCCCGGTCGGCGTCGTCGGCCTGCTATTCGAGCACGCGTTCCGGGTGATCTTCGGCAAGCCGATCATCGCGGGGATCTTCCTCGCCGTGAACGGCCTCATCCTCATCGCCGGTGAGCGCTACCGGAGCCGGGCCTCGCTGGCCGCCGACGCGGCGATCGCCGCGGAACGGGAACCCGGGCTGGCCATCCCGGCGCGGGAGCCCGAACTCGTCGGCGCGGTCCGCGCCGCCCCCGCCAGCCCCGCGCCCGCGCCAGCAGGAGCAGGCCGAGATGATCCAGGCCGACCGGCGGCTGGCCTCGATGAGCTACCCCCAGGCGGTCGTGGTGGGGTCCGCGCAGGTCCTGGCCCTGCTGGCCGGGATCAGCCGGGACGGGGTCACCATGGTCGCCGGCATGGCGCGCGGCCTGTCCCGCGAGGACGCGGCCCGGTTCGCCTTCCTGCTGGCCACGCCGGTCATCCTGGCGGCCGGCGCGCTGAAGATCCCTGACCTGCTCGGCCCGCTCGGCCACGGAATCCGCGGCCAGATTCTCCTCGGCAGCGCGGCGTCCGGCGTCGGGGCGTACCTGTCGGTCCGCTTCCTGCTCCGCTACCTGCGGACCCGCACCCTCACCCCGTTCGGGGTCTACTGCCTGATCGCTGGCGTGGCCAGCGTCCTCTACCTGGGCCTGGTGAAGTAATGCAGCATTTCATCGCCAGCTACGGGTACGTCGCCATCTTCCTGCTCATGCTGCTGGAGTCGGCGTGCATCCCGGTTCCCTCCGAACTGATCATGACCTTCGGCGGCGCGCTGGCCGCCGGGGCCGTCCCCGGAACCGGGCTCAACCTGGCCGGCGTGATCATCGCCGGCGTGGCCGGGAACGTGGCCGGCAGCTATATCGCCTGGGCCGTGGGCCGGTACGGCGGCCAGGCCGCGCTGCGGCGGTGGGGCCGGCGGCTGCGGGTGCGGGATCACGAACTCGAGCGGGCCAACCAGTGGTTTGACCGCTACGGCCCGCGGGCCGTGCTGATCGGCCGCCTGTTGCCCGTCGTCCGGACCTTCATCTCGCTGCCCGCGGGTATCGCGGGCATGGACCCGGTGCGGTTCGGGATCTACACCACCCTCGGCTGCATCCCCTGGACGGCGGCGCTGGCCTACGCGGGCTACGCGGTCGGCGCCAACTGGCATTCGATCGTGGACGGCTTCCGGGTACCTACCTACCTCATCGCCGCCCTCGTGGTGATCGCCCTGGCCATTGCCGTCTGGCGGTACCTCCGGGGACGCCAGGCCGAGCCTGCCCATGCTCACCCGGCCCGCGACCGCGGGGACAAACCGCGGATCATGTAGGGAATCCCGCCGGGGATCAGTCCTCGGTCACCCGCCACCAGCCTCCCCCGCGACAGCGAGGCCGATTCCTGACTCAGCCTGGGACGACCGTGACCTCGCCGAGGCCCAGGGCCTCGACCGGGCCCCTGATCTCGGAGGCGTCGCCGACCAGGATCGTGACCAGATGGTCCTCCGGGAACGCCGCTACCACCGCGGCCGTGGCCTCCCCGGCGCTCGTCTGGGCCAGGCGCACGTACAGCTGCGCCTGGTAATCATCCGGCAGGTGCTCGCCCACCTGACTGGCCAGCGTGCCCGCGACCGACGCGGCCGTCTCGTACCGCAGCGGCGCGACACCCACCAGGTTCTGCACGGCCGTGTCCCGCTCCGCCTCGGTCAGCCCCTCCGCGGCCAGGGTGCGCAGCACCTTGCGCAGGTCATCCAGGGCGGGGCCGGTGGACGCCGTGTCCACCGAACCGCTGATGGCGAGGACCGCCACCCCCGTCACACCGTCCGGGGCGGGCGGCGCCGGCGACCGCAGCACCTGCTGGAAGGCCCGGACCCCGTAGGTGTAGCCCTTCTCCTCCCGCAGCACCCGGTCCAGCCGGGAGGTGAGCGTGCCCCCCAGGCAGTACGTGCCGAGCACCAGGGCCGGCCACACCGGATCGTGGCGGTCCGGGCCGGTCCGCCCGATGAGCAGCTGGGTCTGGACGGCGCCCGGCCGGTCCACGATCACCACCCGGCCGGTGTCATCGGCGGGCGCGGGTGGCATGGGCAGCGGCTCGGCGTGGTCGCTGGTCCATCCGCCGAGCGTGCCGGCCAGCATCTCGTCCAGATCGATCCCCGCCAGGTCGCCCACGACGACCGCGGTGGCCGTGGCGGGCCGCACCCGAGCCTGGTAGAAGGCCCGCACGGCCGCCGCGTCGATCCGCGCCACGGTGTCCTCGGTGCCCCTGCGCGGCCGGGACATCCGCGCGGACGCCGGGAACAGCTCCGAGGAGAGCTGCCGGGCCGCCCGCTGGCCAGGGTCGGCCAGCTCGATCGGAATCCCGTCCAGCCGGTTGCGCACCAGCCGCTCGATCTCGCTCTCCGCGAACGCCGGGACCCGCAGGGCCTCGGCCAGCAGCCCCAGCGCCCGGGGCAGGCGGGAGAGGGGAACCTCCAGCGACAGGCGCGCGCCCGCGTAGTCGGCCCGCGCGTCGAGGGTCGCCCCGCAGCGCTCCAGCTCGGCGGAGAACTCTTCGGCGCTGTACTCACCCGCGCCCTGGGACAGCGCGTTCACCATGATGCTGGCGACGCCGTCGAGCCCGGCGGGTTCCGCGTCGAGCGGCACGTCCAGGCAGATCTCCACGGCTACCAGCTGCTGCCGGGGCCGGTGGCAGCGCAGCAGGGTCAGCCCGTTGGCCAGGACGCCGCGGTCAGGGGCGGGGAACGCCCAGGGCTTCGGTTGCCCGGGAGCCGGCTGGGGGTACAGCTCCATAGTCACGGCGGCGTCGGTCATGCCCAGGTTCCTTCCGGCTCGTAGACCAGCACGGCCCGGTTGTCCGGGCGCAGCCGCGCGGCGGCCACCGCCCGGACCTCCTCTGCGGTGATGTCCAGGAGCCGGCCGGCCGCCGTGAACGCGAGCTGCGGATCACCGAACAGCACCGCGAACCGGCACAGTTCATCGGCCCGGCTCGCGACCGTGCCGAGCCGGTCCAGCCATTCGCGTTCCAGCAGGGCCTGGGCCCGGTCCATCTCCGGGCCGACCGGCGCCTCCGCGCCGAGCCGCGCCAGTTCCTCGTCCACGGCGGCCTGGATCTCACCGATCCCGGCGCCGCCGGACGCCTTCACGTCCAGCCAGCCCAGCGAGGGCGCGCCCGCCAGCCGCAGCAGCCCGAAGCCGGCCGAGATCGCGGTGCGGTCGCGCCGCACCAGGCGGTTGTACAGCCGGGACGACATGCCATCGCCCAGGACGGTAAGCGCCACCTCGGCCGCATCACACTCACGCGTGCCGTCGTGCGGCATCCGGTAGGCGGCCATCAGCGCCCGCGCCGGGACATCCTCCCGGATCTCCACGCGGACTTCCTGGCCGATGACGCCGGGGAGAGTGCCGTCGCGGGGGGGCGCCTTACCGTCGTAGGAGGGGATTGAGCCGAAGTACTTCTCGACCCATCGCAGCGTTTGCTCCGGGTCGATGTCGCCGACCACGGCCAGGACTGCGTTATTGGGAGCGTAGTTCTCACGGAAGAACAGGCGCGCATCATCGAGCGTCGCCGCGTCCAGGTCGGCCATCGAGCCGATCGGGATGTGGTGGTACGGGTGACCCTCGGGGTAGACCAGCGCGGCCATCCGCTCGAACGCGGTGCCGTAGGGCACGTTGTCGTAGCGCTGCCGCCGCTCGTTCTTGACCACGTCGCGCTGGTTGTCCAGCGACTCCTGGTCAAGCGCGGAGAGCAGCGAGCCCATCCGGTCCGCCTCCAGCCAGAGGGCCAGTTCCAGCTGATGTGCGGGCATGGTCTCGAAGTAGTTCGTGCGCTCGAAGCTGGTCAACCCGTTGAGCGAGCCACCGGCCCCCTGGACCAGCTCGAAGTGACCGTTGCCCTTGACCTGTGCCGAGCCCTGGAACATGAGGTGCTCGAACAGGTGCGCCAGCCCGGTACGGCCCTCGACCTCCTGCCGCGACCCGACGTCGTACCAGAGGCAGACGGCCGCGACCGGCGTGAGGTGGTCCTCGGACAGCACGAGGCGCAGACCGTTGTCCAGGCGGTGCTCGGTCGCGGTCAGGCCGCCGGAGCCGACCCGTCCTGTGGCCGTTTGACCCACGGGCGTCCGTCCCTTCGATCGCGGGCGGGAGATGTCCTGCCACTGTATGCAACGCCGGCCCGGCCCGTTCTCCACACCACCATCACCGTGGCTGCACGGGCCATCCGCCCCGCTCGGCTGCCGCGGGCGGCGGAATCAGGCGGACGGGAGCAGGCCGGTCAGGATGCGGGTCATAGCCCGGTCGAACAGGGGCTCGTCCTGGGCGGGGTCGCCGGCGGCCGCGGGCTGGTCCGCCAGCGCGCCCGCCAGGTGCGGGTGCTGGCCGGCGGCGGAGATCTGCAGGAGGTAACCGGCCAGCGAGTTCTGCCACTGGGCAGTGTCCTGCCCGGCCTGGCGCTGGCTGATCTCGGTCTGCGCGAACAGCCGCACCACGCCGGAGAACAGGCCGACCGTGACCAGCTTCTCGGGCCCGGTCAGATCCACGGCCGCCAGCGCGGCCAGGGTGTGCTCGATGAAGGCCACCGCGTTCGGCCCGGGAAGGTTCCCGGTGGCCGGGACGTCGAGCAGCCAGGGATGCCGGTGGTAGACGGCCCGGCTCTGCCGGGCGAGCCGGAGCAGATCGGCGACGGGGTCCCCCGGCCCGGGTTCGTGGCCGGAGATCTCGCCGTACACCTGGTCGGCCATGAGCTCCACCAGCTCGTCGCGGGTGGCCACGTAGCGGTACAGGGACGCGGGGGCGGTCCCGATGGCCGCCGCGGCCGAGCGCATGGTCACCGCGCTCAGGCCGCGGGCGTCGGCCAGGGTGATGGCCGCCGCCGCGATCTCCGCGCGGCTGTGCTCCGGGGCCGGCCCCCGGGCCGACCGCTCCGGGCGGGTCCAGATGCTCGGCCCCCGGCCGGCCGTCTCCAGCTCGTTCGTCATTGCGAACACTGTATTCAGTAAGTTAGGCTCGTCATATAGCGAACAGTGATCGCAGTTTCGCTGCCGACGGACAGACGGGCCGAGGAGTCACGATGACGGGAACAGCAGGAGCTGGCCAGTGGGCCAGCACATGGACGCCGACGCAGTTTGCGCGCAACGGCGCGGTGGAGATCGCTTACGACCGGCTGGCCGGATCGGCAGGCGATCCGCTGCTGCTCGTCATGGGCCTGGCCGTGTCCAGATTCTGGTGGCCGGCCGGGCTGGCCCAGGCGTTCGCCGACCGCGGGTTCGCGGTGGCCCGCTACGACCAGCGGGACGCCGGGGAGTCCACCCGGATGCCGGACACCGGGGGCAGCAACCCGTTCGCCGCGCTGGCCCGCAAGCGGGGGGCCTACTCCTCCGAGGACATGACCGACGACGCGGTCGCCGTGCTGGACGCGCTCGGCTGGGAACGGGCGCACATTTTCGGCGGCTCGCTCGGCGGGATCATCGCCCAGCGCATCGCGCTCCGCCACCCCGACCGGGTGCTCAGCGTCGTGTCGGCCATGGCCATGCCCAGCGACGCGGTCGGCATCAAGGGCGGCCGCTATGTGCGCCCCGGCACGCTGGCCAGGCTGTCCCGGATCAAGGTCCCCGAAGGCCGGGACGGCGACATCCAGCTGTCCCTGGCGCTGGCCCGCGAGGTCGCCTCCCCCGCCTACCCCTTCGACGAGCACGCCGCCCGGGAGTGGATCGAACGCGAGGCCGACAGCGGGCCCCGGGACACCAAGGCGCAAAGCCGGCAGGTCGGCGCCCCCTGGCACGGCCCGAAGCTCCGCGAGCTGCACAAGCCCGTCCTGGTCCTGCACGGCGACCAGGACCCCATCCTGCGGGTCAGCGCGGCCCGGGCCACCGCGAAAGCCATCGACGGTGCCCGGCTGGTGATCCTGCCCGGCGTCGGCCACGACCTGCCCGCCCCGCTGTGGCCGGTCATCGCCGGCGAGGTCCGCCAGCTCGCCGACCAGGCCCGTACCGCGTAGCCGTCCAGCGGCGCGGCGCAGGCGGCAGGCCCGGCTCAGGCGAGCATGCCCAGGGGGTGCTGGATCCGGGCGGTGAAGGCCGCGAGCCAGCGCGCCGCGAGGGCTCCGTCGATGGCGCGGTGGTCGACCGAGAGGGTGCAGCGCATGACGGTCGCCACGGCCACCGCGCCGTCGACGACGACCGGCTGCGGCGGGCCGCGCCCACGGCGAGGATGCCGGACTGCGGCGGGTTGATGATCGCGGAGAACTCCAGCGTCCCGTACATGCCGAGGTTCGAGACCGAGAAGGCGCCGCCTTCCAGCTCGTGCTGCTGCAGCCGCCGGTCGCGGGCGCGCTGCGCGAGAGACTGAGCCTCGGCGGCGATCACGGAGAGGCGCTTGGTCTCGACGCCGCGCAGCACCGGGGTGACCAGGCCGCCGTCGGTCGCGACGGCGATCGACACGTCGACGGAGCCGTGCGCCACCAGCCCCTCGTCGCTCCAGGTGACGTTGGCCTCCGGCACGTCACCGAAGGCCGCCGCGACCGCCATGATGACGAAGTCGTTGACCGAGATCTTCACCGGCGCGGTCTCGTTGATCCGCTCGCGCAGCCCGAGCAGGTCGTCAACGACGCACTCCGTGGTCAGGTAGAAGTGCGGCGTCGTCGCCTTGCTCTCGGTCAGGCGGCGCGCGATGGCGCGGCGGATCGGCGTGTGCGGGATGAGCGTCCCGGCGGCCGCCGGCGGCCGGCGGCCGCGGCACGGCCGGCTGCGGCACAGCCGGCTGCGGCGGCTGGCCTGCGCCAGCGTGAGCTCCGCCTTCGGCCGGGCGGGACTGGCCGGCGAGCCGCTCGAGGTCGCGGCGGACGATCCGGCCGTTCGGGCCGGTCCCGGCGATGGCGGCCAGGTCGATGCCCTGCTGCCGGGCGATCTTGCGCACGATCGGGCTGGCGAAGATCCGGGTCCGGGCGGCGGCCGGCGACCGGCTGGCTCTCATACGACGCGGCTGAGCGGCCGGGACCAGGGCCCGGCCCGGCGAGGGACGGCGGAGACGGGCGGCGGCGGCCGCCTCGCCGCCCAGCGCGGCGTCGATGTCGGCGTCCGTCTCGCCGTCCTTGACCAGCACCACGATGGGCGCGCCGATCTCGCCGTGCTCGCCCGCGGCGAGCACGATCCGGCCGACCACCCCGGCCTCCTCCGCGCCGTACTCGACGACCGCCTTCTCGGTCTCGATCTCCGCGAGCGGGTCCCCGACGGAGACGGTGTCGCCGGGGGCGACCAGCCAGGTGGCGATGGCCGCCTCCGTCGCGCCCGCGAGCACGCTCGGCATCCGCACGACCGACGCCATCAGCCCGCCCTCCCGAAGCCGGCCCGCACCCGTTCGAGACCGGCGGCGACCTCCTCGGTGCGGGCGATCGCCGCCCGCTCGAGCACCTTGGAGATGCTGGGGCTCGCCTCGGAGCCGGTCACCCGCTGCACGGGCTGGTCGAGCCAGTCGAAGAAGCGGCGCTGGATCTCGTCGGCGAGCCAGCCGCCGTAGGACGTGCCCTGCGCGCCCTGCTCGACGATGAGCACCGCGTTGGTCTTCTTGATGCTGTCGCCGACGCGTCGCCAGTCCAGGCTGGCCCGGTCGAGGAAGCGCAGGTCGATGAGCTCGGCGTCGACGCCGGTCTGCTCGATCGCCTGCCGCGCGTGCTCGACCATCGAGAGATAGGTGAGCACGGTGACGTCGTTCCCCTCGCGCCGCACCGCGGCCGTGCCGAAGGGAATCTGGTAGTCGAGGTCATCGACCGGGATCTCGCCCTCGGCGCCGTAGAGGTCGACGTGCTCGATCATGAGCACCGGGTCGTCGATCGCGAGCGCCGCGTTCATCAGGCCCACGTAGTCGTACGGGGTCGAGGCGGCCATGATCCGCCAGCCGGGGCTGGTGGCGAAGATGCCGGCGGGGTCCATCAGGTGCTGGGAGCCGTAGCCGGAGCCCATGGCGACCTTCGTCCGCAGCACGAGCGGCACCGGGTTGCGGCCGCCGAACATGTGCCGGGCCTTGCCGATCTGGTTGAACACCTGGTCGGCCGCGACCCACAGGAAGTCGGGGTACATGAACTCGACGACCGGGCGGAACCGGCCGTCGAGGGCGAGCCCGCCGCCCAGCCCGGCGAAGGCGTTCTCGCTGATCGGCGTGCCGAGCACGCGGCCGGGATACTTCGCGGCCAGGCCCTTGGTGGCGCCGTTGGTGCCGCCGCTCAGCCGGTGCACGTCCTCGCCGAGCACGACGATGCGCGGATCGCTCGCCCATCCGCCGGTCCATGACCCGGGCCACGGCGTCGATGAGCTTGCCGGGCTTGAGCTCGCCGGTGAAGTCCTGCTGCTCGACCGTGCGCGCGCCGGCGAGCTCGGACAGGTCGCCGCGGATGCCGACGTCGACGAAGGCGGGGTCGGGCCACAGGCCGGGACGGATCCGGCGGGATCCGGGCTTGCCGTCGGGATCCGGCTCGACCAGCTCGCCGACGGCCAGCCGCATGGCGTGCTGCGCCTGCTCGCGCACGGACGCGATGCCCGCCTCGTCGATGAGGCCGAGCTTGGTCATCTCGGCCGCGACGCGGTCGAGCGGGTCGCGGGCCCGCCAGGCGGCCTCTTCCTCCTTGGTGCGGTAGCCGAAGGCGCTGCCGGGGAACGGGCCGTTCTGGTGGAAGAAGCGGTAGACGAGCGCCTCGATCACGACCGGGCCCTCGCCCGCCCGCAGCCGCTGCTGCGCTCGCTCCATGGCCAGGTGCACGGCGAGCGGGTCCATGCCGTCGACCCGCCAGGCGGGGATGCCGAAGCCGAGCGCGCGCCCCGACAGCCGCGGCTCGCCGGTGGCCTCCGCGACGGTGGTCGAGACGGCGTAGAGGTTGTTCTCGATGAAGAAGCAGAGCGGCAGCTCCCAGGCGGACGTCAGGTTGAGGCTCTCCAGCACCGAGCCGATGTTGGCCGCACCGTCGCCGAAGTAGGTCACGGTGAGGTCGTCGGTGCCGGAGTGCTTCTGGGCCCAGGCGTTGCCCGCCGCCATCGGCACGCCGCCCCCGACGATGGCGTTGGTGCCGAGCGCCCCGGCCTCGAACCACTGCAGGTGCATGGAACCGCCGCGCCCGCTGCAGTAGCCCTGGGCGAGCCCGAGGATCTCGGCCAGCGTGCGCTGCAGCACGGTCTGCGACCTCCGGCGTCACCAGGTCCGCCGGGTCGAGCACGCCCTTGGTCACGTGGGTGATGGCCTTGGCCAGGAACTGATGGTGGCCGCGATGGGAGCCGTTGACGGCGTCCGTCGACCGCAGCGAGACGATCGAGCCGACCGCGCCGCCCTCCTGGCCGATGCTGGAGTGCGCCGGGCCGTGCACGAGGCCCTCGCCGGCCAGCTCGAGGACGGTCTCCTCGAAGGCCCGGATGAGGTGCAGCTGGCCCGAGCATGGTGGCCAGCAGCCCGGGGTCGGCCGCCTTCCAGTCCGCCGCCGTCGTGCTCAGCTCGATCCACTCGGCGGCGGGGTGAAGGCGCTTCTCACGTGGCATCGGCATCTCCCTCGATGTGCTGACCGCCTGGCAGGAGGCTATCGCGCGAATGTATCCATTTCAACGATTAATATAACGAAAATCCTGGCGGTGCCCATCAGATCTCGCAATAGTGGATACATAGCTGGTCGAGGAGGACCCATGGGCCTAGGCATCCCCGGACTGCGCGGCGGCGACCACGTCGGCGTCACCGTGCCCGATATGGAGCAGGCCCACGCCTTCTTCACCGGCGTGCTGGGCTGCGACTACGTCTACTCGCTGCCCGAGATGCGCCACGACGACGACTGGATGCTCGACCACCTCAACGTCAACCCGCGCGCGGTGGTGCGGGAGATCCGGTTCTACCGGTGCGGCTTCGGGCTCAACTTCGAGGTCTTCGAGTACGAGCCCCGGCCGGACCAGCGCCCGCAGCCGCGCAACAGCGACCTCGGCGGCCACCACGTCGCCCTCTACGTGGACGACATGGACGAGGCCGTCGGCTACCTGCGCGCGAAGGGCGTGCGGCTGCTCACCGGGCCGGTCGCGAGCCGCAACGCCTCGGCCGGGCAGCGCTGGCAGTACTTCCTCAGCCCGTGGGGCATGCAGTTCGAGCTGGTGAGCTACCCGGGGGGCAAGGCGTACGAGCAGGACGCCGCGGTCAGGCTCTGGCACCCCGGGCATCCGGCCCAGTGAGATGAGCAGCGTGCAGTCACGATCCCGGCTACCGCGAGAACGTCGCGAGCCACCGGATCGCGGACACCCTCCGCACCGCGATCCTGGGCGGAAACTACCTGCCCGGCGAGCGCATCAGGCAGGAGGACGTCGCGGCGCGCTCCGGCGCGAGCCGGATCCCGGTGCGCGAGGCCCTGCGGATGCTCGACTCCGAGGGGCTCGTCACCCTCGTCGCCAACTCCGGCGCCTGGGTCACCAAGCTGACCCTCAGCGAGTGCGTCGAGACCTACCTCATCCGCGAGCGGCTGGAACCCCTCCTGCTCCGCACCAGCATGCCGGCGCTCGACCCCGCCGCGGTCGGCCGTCTGGGCCAGCTGGCCGACCAGATGGAAGCCGGGGCCGAACTCGACGCCTTCATGCGCGCCGACCGGGAGTTCCACCTGTCCAGCTACGCGGGGGCGGCGGCGACCGAGATGGGCCAGATCATCCACCGGATGTGGAACACGACCCAGCACTACCGGCGCGAGTTCACCAGGCGCGCGGCAGAGGACGGCCTGACCGCCACCCACCTGGAGCACCGCCTGCTGCTGGACTGCATCCGCAGGCAGGATCCCGATGACGCCGAGCGGGTGCTCACCATGCATATCCGCCGCACCCGGCTGGAGCTCGAGAAGCATCCCGAGATCTTCGCCTGACCATGGCCGGTACTGTTCGATTTAGGCACTGCGGACCCCAAGGAGGACGGGTTTGACTACTGGCGCAGGGGACTTCGTGACCCCACCGGGGCGTCCCGCGGGCGTGCGGCCCCTCGGTGCCCCCGGCCAGATGGGGGTCAACTACGAGGAGCGCGTCGACTTCGCCCGGCTGCGCGCGTACCGGATGGCGCGGGCCCGGGCGGCGCTGGAGGCGAGCGAGTGCGGCGCCTTCCTGCTCTTCGACTTCTACAACATCCGCTACACGACGCAGACCTGGATCGGCGGCGCGCTCGGCGACAAGATGATCCGCTACGCCCTGGTGTTCCGGGACCGGGACTCCATCCTGTGGGACTTCGGCTCGGCGGTGCGGCATCACAAGCTCTACTCGACGTGGCTGCCGGACGAGAACTACCGGCCCGGGTTCCTCGGCTTCCGCGGCGCGGTCGCCCCCGAGGCGGGCCTCATGCGCGACGCGGTGACCGAGATCAAGTCGCTGCTCACGGAGGCCGGGGTCGCGGACGCTCCGCTGGGCATCGACATCGTCGAGCCCCCGTTCCTGTTCGAGCTGGAGCGCCAGGGCATCACGGTGCGCGACGCCCAGCAGTCCATGCTGGACGCCCGGGTCATCAAGTCCGCAGACGAGATCATGCTGCTCAACCAGGCCGCGGCCATGGTCGACGGGGTCTACCAGGACATCGTCAACGTGCTGAAGCCGGGCGTCAGGGAAAATGAAATCGTCGCCCTCGCGAACAAGCGGCTGTACGAGTTCGGCAGCGACCAGGTGGAGGCGGTCAACTCGATCTCGGGCGAGCGCTGCAACCCGCATCCGCACAACTTCACCGACCGCATCATCCGGCCCGGCGACCAGGCCTTCTTCGACATCATCCACTCCTTCAACGGCTACCGGACCTGCTACTACCGCACCTTCGGCGTCGGCAGCGCGACCGCAGAGCCAGCACGACGCGTACACGCAGGCGCGGGAGTGGATGGACGCGGCGATCGCCGCGATCAAGCCCGGCGTCTCCACCGACGTCGTGGCCCGCGTTCTGCCCAGGGCGGTGGACTTCGGCTTCGAGAACGAACTCGCCGCCTTCGGCCTGCAGTTCGCGCACGGGCTCGGCCTCGGCCTGCACGAGCGGCCGATCATCTCGCGGCTCAACTCGCTGGAGCACCCGCTCGAACTCCAGGCGGGCATGGTCTTCGCGATGGAGACCTACTGCCCGGCGTCCGACGGTATCTCGGCCGCGCGCATCGAGGAGGAGGTCGTCGTGACCGACTACGGCACCGAGATCCTGACGAAGTTCCCGGCCCAGACGCTGTTCGTGGCGAACAAGTACTGAAGGTGGTCCGTGAGCCGGGTCAGCACGGAGTCACTTACCGCCTTTGACCTGGCGTCCGCCGACCCACACCGCGGTGATGTGATCCGGCTCCGCGAGCAGGGAGATATCGGCCAGCGGGTCCCCGTCCACGGTGATGAGTCGGCGTCGTAGCCTTCGGCCAGCAGGCCGCTGCGCGGCGCCTGCGGGCCGAGGGTGCGCGGCGCGGTGGCGGTGGCCGCTTCGATCGCCTGCCGGGGCGTCATGCCCAGCGCCACCAGGTGCGCTAGCTCCGTTCCGTTGGTGCCCCAGGCGCCCGGCAGGTCCAGCCCGGTCAGTCCGAGGTCGGTGCCCATCGCGATGGTCACGCCGCGGTCGATCGCCATCCGCACCATGTCGGCGTGAGGTCGCGGCGATGGCCGTGAGCTTGGCCGCCGCGTACGGCGGGACCTGGTCCAGGTGGGCCAGGATGTTCTCGATGATCGTCCGGGTGGGGACCAGGATCGTGCCGGTCTCGCGCATCGCGTCGCAGGCCTCCTCGTCCAGGTAGGTGCCGTGCTCGATGGTGGCGACCCCGGCCCGCAGCGCGGCCATGATGCCGGGCTTGCCGTGGCAGTGCGCCGCGACCACCCGGTCGGCCAGCCCGGCCACCTCGACGATGGCCCGCAGCTCGGCGTCGGTGAACTGCTGGTGGACCGGATGGTCCACCTCGGACAGCACGCCACCCGACGCGCAGACCTTGATCACGGCGGCGCCCCGGCGCAGCTGCTCCCGGACCGCGCGCATGCACTCGGACGTGCCGTCGGCCAGCCGGAACGTCCCGTCGTGAGCGGCCGAAGTCGGCTACCCACGACAGCGGGTAAGAGTGCAGGTCGCCATGACCGCCGGTGGTGGACAGGACGGCACCCGCGGCATAGATCGACGGCCCGTCGAGCAGCCCCTCGCGGACCGCCTGCGCCAGGTAGACGCCGAGGCCGCCGACCTCGCGCACCGAGGTGATCCCCGCGTTCAGCGCGTTGGTCAGGTCCCGGGCCGACCGGGCCGCGCGCAGCGCGGTGGGCTCCTGCGGCAGCCGCGCCAGGTCGAGCGCCCGGCTGCCCATGAAGTGGCCGTGGCAGTCCCACAGCCCCGGCAGCACGGTCGCCGCGGTGCGGGTGACCGCGCCCGGCGCGGCCGGCGCGCCGGCCGCCGGGCCCGCGTAGCTGATCCGCCCGCCATCGATCAGGACCGTGGCGTCGCGGACCGGCTCGCCGCGGCCCGGGATGAGCAGCCCGGCATTGATCTGTTCCATGACTCTCCTTCTTCTTCCGCCGCCGCCAGGCCTATGCCTTGAGGCCTAGGTCCCCGCGGAAAGTGTGGCCCTGGGACAGATCCGCGCTGCTAGCGGGGTCCGTAGCGTTCAGGTCATCAGCAACGACTGGGATGAGGGCGCATCGTGATCGAGATTGATGGCTTGACCAAACGGTACGGGGAGAAGGCCGCCGTCAACGGGCTGAGTTTCGTGGTGGAGCCCGGGGTGGTCACCGGGTTCCTCGGCCCGAACGGGGCGGGCAAGTCCACGACCATGCGGGTCATCGCGGGCCTGGACCGGCCGACGAGCGGCACGGTCCGGGTCAACGGGAAGCAGTACCGCCGCTGCGCCGCCCCGATGTCGGAACTGGGCATTCTGCTGGACGCCAGGTCGGTCCATCCCGGGCTGTCGGCCCGCAACAACCTGCTGGCCCTCGCGCGGACCGTCCGGCATCGGCCGCCGCCGGGTGGACGAGGTGATCGAGCTGGCCGGGCTGGCTGAGGTAGCGGGCACGCGGGCCGGGGGTTTCTCGCTCGGCATGGGACAGCGCCTGGGAGTGGCGGCCGCGCTGCTGGGCCGGCCGCAGACCGTGGTCCTGGACGAGCCGGTCAACGGCCTCGACCCGGACGGCGTGCGCTGGATCCGGCTGCTGCTCCGGTCGCTCGCCGACGAGGGACGGACGGTCCTCGTCTCCTCGCACCTGATGAGTGAGATGGCGCAGACGGCCAGCCGGCTGGTCGTTATCGGACGCGGCAAGCTCATCGCCGAGACGAGCGTCGAGGACTTCATCGGCCATGCGGCGACCGGCGATGTGCACGTGCGCACGCCGGAGACCGGGCGCCTGGCGGAGGCGCTCGCCGGGCCGGCGGTGACGGTCACCGAGGACGGCACGGACGTCTTGCGCGTGTCCGGCCTGACGGCCGAGCAGATCGGAACGGCCGCGTGGCAGGCACATCTGCCGGTTTTCGAGCTCATGCCCGCCCAGGCTTCACTGGAGGAGGCATTCATGCAGGTCACACAGGACAGCGTCGAATACCACGCCGGAGCGACGCGATGAGCGCCGCACTCGCCCCGGCCCCGGCCGCGGCCCCGGTCCCGGCGACGGTGGCCCAGCCGGTCACCCAGGTGCGCGTCATCCGCTCGGAAGCGACGAAGCTGCGGGCGCTGCGCTCGACCTGGGCCTGTGCCCTGACCGCGGTCATCCTGATCGTCGGCGTGGGCGCCCTGGCCGCCGGGGGAAAGCCCTACCGGGTCTCGGCCGCCAATCCCGCCGTGACCGCGGTGTCGACCAGCCTGTTCGGCATCCTGCTGGCCCAGCTGGTGCTCGGCGTGCTCGGGGTGCTGGTGTTCAGCGGTGAGTACGGAACCGGGATGATCCGCGCGACGCTGGCTGTGGTCCCGGCGCGGCTGCCGGTGCTGTGGGCCAAGCTGCTCGTGCTGGCCGGGCTGGTGCTGCCCGTCGCCCTGCTGGCTGCGCTGGCCGAATTCTTCGTGGCGACGGCGATCCAGTCGGCCCGGGGCGGGTCAGGGATCTCGCTGAGCGACCCGGGCGTGCTGCGGACCCTGGTCGGCGCGGCGCTGTACCTGACGGTCGCCGCCGTGGTGGGCCTGGCCCTGGGCGCCCTGCTGCGGAAGACCGCCGCCGGTATCTCGGCGTTCGCCGCGCTGTTCCTCATCGCGCCGATCGTCGTGGTGCACCTCCCGCACGCCATCGCGGTCATCGCGCCCTACCTGCCGTCCAGCGCCGGCGGAGCGCTGTGGGGCCAGCCGCTGGTCACCCATCCGCTGGGCCCGTGGACCGGATTCGCGGTGCTCTGCGGGTATGCGGTGGTGCTGGCCGGCCTGGCCGCCTGGCAGCTGCGGCGCCGCGACGCGTGAACCGCGCCAGGTGCGAGGATGCAAGCGTGTCCTTCTGGAAGCCGGTCGAGGACCCGGGAACGCGGACCCTGCGTTCCTGGGCCTTCGACATCGGCTGCGCCGCGATCGCCTTCGCGGCGTCCCTGGCGCATTTCTCGTTCGGCCAGACGGCCCACGCTGCGTCGCTGCCCGCTGGCGGCCAGCCTGGGCGTCGCGGCCCTGACCGTCCTGGCGCTGCCGCTGCGCCGGGTCTGGCCGGGCCCGGTGTTCGGCTAGACGCTGCTGGCCGCGGCGATCCTGGCGGTGTGGCCGACGCACGGGGCGCTGTTCCCGGTCGCGCTGGCGATCGCCCTGTACACGGTGGCCGCCACCATGAGACGGAGGGAAGCGCTGGCCGCGGCGGTGCTGACGGCCGGCCTGGTGGTCGCCGTGGTCGGCCACGACGGCACGCGTGACTGGGCGCTCGCGGTGTCGGACGCGGCCGGATTCGCGGCCGCGGTGCTCATCGTGGGCCTGTACGTGAATACCCGCCGGGCCTACCTCGCCGCGCTGCGCGACCGGGCCAGCCGGATGGAGCGCGAACGGGACCAGAACAACGCGCTGGCGGCGGCGCTGGAACGAGCGCGGATCGCCCGCGAGATGCACGACAGCGTGGCCCATCACCTCACGGTCATCGTGGCCCTGTCGGACGGCGCCCTGGCCGCCGTGGCCCGCGCGCCCGCCGAGGCATCCGAGGCGATCCGCGACGTGTCGCGGACCGCCCGGGAGGCGCTGACCGAGACCCGGCGCCTGTTCGCCGTGCTGCGGGCCGGCTCCGGGCCGGAGCTCTGGCAGCCGCTGCCCGGCCTGGCCGATCTCGACGATCTCCTGGGCACGGTCCGGGCGGCCGGCCTGCCCGTCCGGTACGAGCGCGGCGGCAGCGCCGGGGACCTGCCCGCCGGCCTGCAGCTGGCCGTGTTCCGGCTGGTCCAGGAGGCCCTGACCAACACGATGAAGCATGGCGGCCCGGGCGCGAGCGCGACGGTCCGGCTCCAGCTCAGCCGCGGCCGAGGTCTGCGTGGAAGTCGAGGACGACGGCACCGGCACGCCGGGGAAGCCGGCGCTCCCGGCGGGGGCCTGACCGGCATGCGCGAGCGGGTCAGCGCCTTCGGCGGCGAACTGGATTGCGGTCCCCGCCAGCCGCAGGGATGGCGGGTCACCGCCCGGCTCCGTCCCGACCCGGCGGCCGCGTCGTGATCAGCGTGCTCCTGGTCAACGACCATTCCCTGATCAGGAAGGGTTTCCGGCTGATCCTCAGCGCCGAGCCCGACATCGAGGTGGCCGGTGAGGCCGCCGACGGCAGGACCGCGGTCTCCATGTGCACCGCGCTGCGGCCGGATGTGGTGCTGATGGACGTCCGGATGCCCGGCTGTGACGGCATCGAGGCGACCCGGGATATCGTGGCCGCCGGGCTGCCCGCCAAGGTGCTGATCCTGACCACCTTCGACCTCGACGAGTACGTCTACGCCAGCCTGCGCGCCGGCGCCAGCGGCTTTCTGCTCAAAGACACCCAGCCGGACGCCCTGGCCGCCGCCATCCGCACGATCGCCGCTGGTGACGCGGTCCTCGCCCCGACGTCCACCAGGCGGCTCATTCACCAGTTCGCCACCGCCCAGCCGGCCGGGCCATCCGAGCGGGCCGCACGCCGCCCAGATCCGGGAGGCCCTCACCGTCCGCGAGCAGGACGTCTTCACCCACATCGCGGCCGGCCTGTCCAACGGCGAGATCGCGGCCGACCTGCACCTCTCCGAGGGCACCGTGAAGATCCACGTCGGCCGGATACTGGCCAAGCTCGGCTTGCGTGACCGCGTCCAGGCCGTCGTGCTCGCCTACGAATCCAGGCTGATCACCCCGGGCCCTGATCCGCCGGACCCCCGCCGGCCCGCGCTAGCGGCTGCCGGACCCGGTCGGAGCCGGGACTGGACCGGACCGGGGCCGGCCCGGGATGGACCGGACCCGGCTGACCGACCGCCCCGCGGGCCTGGCATCTTGAAATCCTATTATTCCAATTGATATAAGAGGAATATCTCTGCCTCGCCGGCCAGCGGTGCCGTGGCCCGGCTTCGACCGAGGAGCCCGCATCGTGCCCCAGCCCAAGCAGATCCGCCTGGCGATCAACCTCCTCGCGTCAGGGCGGCACAACGCGTCCTGGAAGACCCTGGATAATCCGGCCGGCCTGTCGACCGACATCGACGTCTTCCTGCAGATCGCCCGGACCGCCGAGCGCGGGCTGCTCGACGGGATCTTCCTGGCGGATAACTACGCCGGCCTGAACGAGGAGTCGCTCAAGCGCCCGTTCCGGGCCCTGGACCCCTCGGTGCTCCTCGCCGCGCTGGCCACGCACACGCACCACATCGGTCTCGTCTCGACGGTGCCGGCCCTGTACGCCAACCCGGCCACCGTGGCGCGGGAGATCGCGAGTCTCGACCACGTCAGCAAGGGCCGGGCCGCGTGGAACATCATCACCAGCCAGCACGACCACACCTTGCGGATGTTCGGCGCCGGCAGCGAGCTGCCGCAGTCGGCCAAGTACGACAAGGCCGGGGAGTTCGTGACCATCGTCACGCAGCTGTGGGAGTCGCTGCCTCCCGAGGCGATCGTCGCGGACGCGGCCCGCTCCGCCTACATCGACCAGGATCTGCTCCGGCCGATCGATTTCCAGGGTGACTACTACCGCGCCGCCGGCGTCCTCGGCATCACCGGCGGGTACCGTGGCCGCCCCGTGCTGTTGCAGGCCGGGGCGTCCGAGCTGAGCAAGCAGTTCGGCTCCAGGTGGGCCGACGCGCTGTTCACCAGCCACTGGATGAAACCGGCCGCGCAAGAGTTCTACCGGGACGTGAAGCAGCTCGGGGCGGAGAAGTGGGGCCGCGACCCCGAGAAGCTGCTCGTCGTGCCCGGCGTCTACCCCGTCCTCGGTGCGACGGAGGCGCAGGCGCGGCAGCGCAAGGCGGATCTCGATGACCAGCTCGATCTCGAGTACCTGAAAGGCTCGCTGGCGAGCGTGCTGGGCGTCGAGGCGGGCGACCTGGATCTGGGCCGTCCGCTGCCCTACGACAAGATCCCGCTGGCGAACCCGGGCCACGAGACCGGCCTGGTCCGGCGCGCGAAACTCGTCGAGGACGCGCGGGCGCGCGGCGTGAGCGACCAAGCAGGTGCTGCTGGACTACATCACCGGCGGTCACCGGATCGTGATCGGGACCCCGGAGCAGGTGGCCGACGACCTGATCGACTGGATCGATACCGATGCGTGCGACGGCTTCAACTTCAACGTCGACCGCTACACCGACGGGCTGGACCACCTGGTCAACTGGCTGGTTCCCGAACTGCAGGCCCGAGGCCGGTTCCGCACTGAATACGAGAGCACCACGTTCCGGGGAAACCTCGGCCTCGATGACGCGGCCTGATGACTGCGCGACTGGCGCTCCCCGGTCACGCGAACGGCTCGGGTTCACTGATCTCGTCAGCCGCCTGGCGGGCGAGGCACCGAGGCGCGATACCGAACGACTGCTGTTCACCGACCTGCGGCCGGAGCTGCGCGCGAGCAGGATCGGCGCGATCCGGCTACCGCGCGCCGACGGAAGCAGGCTCAGGCTGGCGGAGTACTTCCAGTTCATCCTCGACCTGGCCATCGCCGACTCGAACCTCGCGCACAGCCTGAGGAACCACTACGTGGCGATCGAGAACGCCATCCTGGACCCGACCCCGAGCTCACCCGCCTCCTGGCGCTGGCCGCCGAGGGCCTGCTGTTCGGAGGCGCGGCCCAGGACCGGACCGGAAGCTCAGGCAGCGGGCCGCCCGACACCAAGGTCGAGCAGGTGGGCGAGGACGAGTACCTGCTGAGCTGCCGCCGCTACTACGCCACGGGCAGCGTGTACGCCGACTACCTCAGCCTGCCGGTGACGCTCGGCGACGTCCAGCGAACCGTGCTCATCGAGTCCGGCCGGCCGGGCGTCGGACTCCCGGACGACTGGGACGGCTTCGGGCAGCGCCTCACGGGATCCGGTTCGATCGTGCTCGACCGAGTCCGGATCACGGGCGCGGATTATTTCGAGCGCCCGGTCATCGACGCCGGCCAGCCCAGGTACCCGTTCACCTTCAACCAGGTTCACCTGACCACGGTGGTGGCCGGGATCGCGAACCGGGCCCTGCTGGACGCCGTGGAACTGGTGCGGAGCCGGACGCGCAACTACTACCACGGAACGGCGGGCCAGGTTCAGGACGAGCCGGTCATCCAGGCGGTGATCGGAGTCGCTTCCGCGAAGGCGTTCGCCGCGACCGCGACCGTCGGCGCCGCAGCGGCCCTGCTGGAGCAGTCATGGGATGCGCCGCGGGACTTCGGGCTGTCCCTGGAGGCGACGCTGGCCGCCAGCAGGGCCAAGATCACCGTCGAGTCGCTGGCCCTGGAGGTCATCGACGCGCTGACCCAGGTGGCGAGCGGCAGCACGCTGAGCACCGAGCGGGCCCTGGACCGCCACTGGCGGAACCTGAAGGTCCTGGCGTCTCACAATCCCTCGATCTACAAGCACCAGGTCCTGGGGGCTTACGAGCTGCACGGGACCCAGCCGCCGCTCAGCGTGTACTTCTAGGGCCGCCCGAACCGGTGCACGGACCTGCACGGCGATCGTGCACGGTGACCGGCTGCCCACTGAACCGCCAAGCCCCGCATACTCAACTATTCCGATAGAGATAGCATAGTTTCGATGAGGTCCCCGTATCGCGCGCCCGAGACCGGCTGGAGGCACGTCCTGACTATCCCCGCGCCTGGCCACATGCATCTTTCCGTCGCGCTCGACGGCGCTGGATGGCATCCCGCCGCATGGCGCGAGCCCGGGGCGCGCCCGGCCGAGCTGTTTACCGCGGGCTACTGGGCGGATGTCATCGCCGAGGCCGAGCGCGGCCTGCTCGATTTCGTGACCATCGAGGACGGGCTCAGCCTGCAGTCCTCCCGCCGCGGCAGGCCGGACTCCCGCACGGACCAGGTACGCGGGCGGCTGGACGCCGTCCTCATCGCGGCCCGGGTGGCGCCGGTGACTCGCCATATCGGGCTGGTGCCGGTCGTCATCGTCACGCACACCGAGCCGTTTCACATCTCGAAAGCCATCGCGACCCTCGACTATGTCAGCTCCGGACGAGCTGGAGTCCAGGTCCGGGTGTCGGCCAGCCCGCACGAGGCCGCGCACTTCGGGCGGCGGGCCGTCCCGCCGCTGGACCTGCGTGACCGCGCGGATCCGGCGGTCCAGCAGCTGATCACCGGGCTGTTCGCGGAGGCGGCGGACTACGTCGAGGTGATCCGGCGGCTGTGGGACAGCTGGGAGGATGACGCCGAGATCCGGGACACCGCGACCGGGCGGTTCGTCGACCGCGGCAAGCTGCACTACATCAAATTCACCGGGGACTACTTCAGCGTCAAGGGCCCGTCGATCACTCCACGGCCGCCGCAGGGCCAGCCGGTGGTCGCCGCGCTGGGGCACGCGGGCGCGGCGTACCGGCTGATCGGCCAGGCCGCCGACGTCGGCTTCGTCACGCCGCACGACCCCGCCCAGGCCCGCGCCATCGTGGCGGAAATCCAGGCCGCCCACGCCGAAGCCGGCCGCGGGCCGGAACCGATCAACGTCTTTGCCGACCTCGTGGTGTTTCTCGCCCCGGACGCTCACGCCGCGGCGGACCGGAAGGCCCGGCTGGATGAGCTCGCCGGGGGCGAATACACGAGCGACGCGGCCGTCTTCACCGGCACCCCCGCTCAGCTCGCCAGCCTGCTTCAGGAGTGGCAGCAGGCCGGGCTGTCCGGCTTCCGGCTGCGTCCCGGCGGCATCCCCGCGGATCTCCAGGCGATTACCCGGGACCTGGTGCCCGAACTGCAGCGCCGCGGCGTGTTCCGCACGTCCTACGACGCTGGCCCGCTGCGCGGGCGGCTCGGGCTCGGCCGGCCCGCGAGCCGCTACGCCGCCTCCGGGAGGAGCTGACCATGGCCAGGCCACTGAAGCAGATTCACCTCGCCGCGCACTTCCCCGGCGTGAACAACACCACGGTCTGGAGCGATCCTCGTTCCGGCAGCCACATCGAGTTCGGTTCCTTCGCGCATCTGGCCCGGACCGCGGAGCGGGCCAAGTTCGACTTCCTGTTCCTCGCCGAAGGGCTGCGGCTGCGGGAGCAGAACGGCGAGATCTACGACCTCGACGTGGTGGGACGTCCCGACACTTTCACCGTCCTGGCCGCGCTCGCGGCGGTCACCAGCCGGCTCGGCCTGGCCGGAACGATCAACTCCACCTTCAACGAGCCTTATGAGGTGGCCCGGCAGTTCGCCAGCCTTGATCATCTGTCCGGCGGGCGGGCGGCCTGGAATGTCGTCACGTCCTGGGACGCGTTCACCGGCGAGAACTTCCGGCGCGGCGGCTTCCTGCCGCAGGAGGCCCGTTACAGCCGGGCGCGGACCTTCCTCGAGACGACCTGGGAGCTGTTCGACTCCTGGCCCGGCGACGAGATCATCGCCGACCAGGCGTCCGGCGCCTTCCTCGCCGATGCGGAGGCGGGCCAGTTCGCCCACACCGATGCCCACTTCGACATCAGCGGGCGCTTCAACGTGCCCCGCAGCCCGCAGGGACGGCCAGTCATCTTCCAGGCCGGTGACTCTGACGAAGGCCGCGAGTTCGCCGCGGCCAGCGCCGATGCCATCTTCAGCCGCCACGGCACGCTCACCGAGGGCCAGGCCTTCTACGCCGACGTCAAGGGCCGCCTGGCCCGGCACGGCCGCCGCCGGGACCAGCTGCTGATCCTCCCGGCCGCGACGTTCGTGCTCGGCGACACCGACGACGAGGCCGGGGACCTGGCCAGGGAGGTGCGGTTCCAGCAGGTCAGCGGGCAGACCGCGATCGCCTTCCTGGAGCAGTTGTGGAACCGGGACCTGTCCGGCTACGACCCGGACGGCCCGCTGCCGGACATCGATCCCGACCCGGGCGAGAACACCATCGCCCGCGGCCGGGCCAGCGTGCGGATGCACCGGGATCCGCTGGCCACCGCGGCCCAGTGGCGGGCGCAGGCGGAGGCAGGCAAGCTGTCGATCCGTGAACTGATCATCGAGGTCACCGGCAGGCAGACCTTCGTCGGCGCCCCGGCCACCGTGGCGGAGGCGATCAATCACCTCGTGCAGTCCGACGCCAGCGACGGGTTCATCCTCGTCCCGCACATCACCCCGGGGGGCCTCGACGAGTTCGCCGACACGGTCGTGCCGCTGCTGCAGGAACGCGGCGTCTTCCGGTCCGACTACGAAGGCAGCACGCTGCGTGAGCACCTGGGCCTCGCGCCGCTGCCGGCTGGCCAGGCCGTCAGGGAGGTCGCGTCATGACCCGCGCCCCGCTCGCCGTGCTCGACCTGGTGCCGATCAGTTCCGGCTCGACCGCCGCGCAGGCGCTGCGCAACAGCGTCAACCTGGCCCAGGCCGCGGAGCGATTCGGCTACACCCGCTACTGGTTCGCCGAGCATCACCTCAATCCGGGTGTCGCCGGTACCTCCCCGGCCGTCGTGCTCGCCCTGACCGCCGCGGCGACCTCGACCATCCGGATCGGGTCG
Organism: uncultured Actinomycetes bacterium; assembly: GCA_963742055.1. GTDB lineage: Bacteria > Actinomycetota > Actinomycetes > Streptosporangiales > Streptosporangiaceae > RYN-230. Next base: position 61,120 of record CAVUKT010000083.1, read on the forward strand.
GGCGCGGTGCAGATGGGTCACCGCACCGCATTGTCGGTGGTCGAGGAGTTCGGCCTGATCGACGCCCTGCATCCGGGCCGTCTCGACCTGGGCCTGGGCCGGTCGGCCGGGCGCCCGAAGCAGGGCGAGGGCCAGGGGCCACGGGCCGCCGAAACACCGCCGGCCGAACGCCACCGGAGTGCGAACGGGCTGCTCATCCCCGAGCGGTTCGCCGTCGGGCACCTGCTCGGCTCGCCGCGCTTCGCGCTGCAGAAGACGCTGCTGCAGCTGCCGGGCGCGCAGTCGCAGGACTACACCGAGCAGGTCGGCGACATCCTCGCCCTGCTCCGGGGCAGCTACCGCTCGGCCGACGGGGTGGAGGCGCACGCCATCCCCGGTGAAGGCGCGGACCTCCAGGTGTGGATCCTGGGCAGCAGCGGCGGGGAGAGCGCCCAGGTGGCCGGCGCGAACGGGCTGCGCTTCGCGGCCAACTATCACGTCAGCCCGGCCACCGTGCTGGAGGCGGCCGAGGGATACCGGGCCGCCTTCCGGCCCGGCGCCGGGCTTGACCGGCCCTACGTGAGCGTCTCCGCTGATGTCGTGGTGGCCAGCGACGAGGCCGCGGCCCGGGAACTCGCCGCCGGCTACGGCCTGTGGGTCGCGCAGCATCCGCTCCGGCGAGGGCGCGATCCCGTTCCCGACCCCGGAGCAGGCCCGGGCCCACCAGTGGACCGACGCGGACCGGGCCATGGTCGCCGACCGGGTGGATACCCAGTTCACCGGCTCCCCCAAGCAGGTCGCCGACCAGCTCGAGCAGCTCCAGGAGGCGACCGGCGCGGACGAGCTGATCATCACCACCATCACCCACGACCATGCCGACCGGGTCCGCTCCTACCAGCTCCTCGCCGAGGAATGGCAGCGGCGCTGAATAGCGGTGGCTAGCGGTGGTCAGCTGGCCAGCGTGCGGGTGACCGGCACCGGGTTGGCGAACAGGTCGAGCACGGGGCAGTGCTGATCGACCGCGGCGGCCAGCTCCTGGTAGCGCTCAGGGCTCTCCGGCCCGGTCACCGCGACCTCGACCCGGACGGCGGAAAGACCCGGCCGCACGCTGTCATCGAAGCCGAGGAACCCGCGGATGTCGAGGTCGCCTTCCACCCGCACGCTCAGCGTGTCGAACCCGATGCCGAGCTGCTCAGCCCAGAACTGGTAGGTGATGGCCTGGCACGACCCCAGCGAGGCCAGCGCGTACTGCACCGGGTTCGCGGCCACATCGGCCCCGCCCAGCGCAGCCGGCTCATCGACCTTGAAGGAATGCGCTCCGGTCCGGATATCCACCTCGGTCACGCCGACCAGCGTCCCCTGGGCGGTGAACTGAGCCTGCGCGTTCGCGGGGTCGTCGTCGACGGCCTTGCGCGTGTCTGCGATGAGCGAGCCGAGCGACATTGCTGACCTCCAGGCCGGGGCGGAACCTGCCTCCAGGCAGGGGGCGGACCTGGCTATTCTCTATAATATCGCTTGACTTTGTCAAGAAAAAGGGTGTTCCGTACCGCGGTCAGGGTCACCGGGGCCACGGCCGGGTCCGGGTCACCGGGGCCCGGCCAGGTACCGCGCGAGGTGATCGATCACCTCGCGCGCGTCGTCCTCGATACCGGAGATGAACGTGGACTTGCGCCGCCGCAGCACGGGCAGCCCCAGGGCGTACAGCCCCGGGCTGCCGACCACGCCGCCCTCGTGCTTCAGCTGGCCCTTCGCGTCGACCACCGGCACGTCGAGCCACCCGTAGTCAGGCCGGAAACCCGTCGCCCACACGATCGCGGCGATCTCGCCACTGCCCAGGTCAAGCTGCAACCGCGCCGACTCGGGCACGCGTGTCGCCGCGAAGCGCTCGACAGGCCCGACCTCAGCGTCATACCCCTCCGCCTTGGCCCACTCGTCGAACGTGCCCAGCAGGCGCTCCATCTTGAGGTCCGCGAGCGAGAACACGTTGCGCAGGCCACCGGAGAACAACGCGCGGCCATCACGTACCGCCGCCCAGCGGCCCACCAGCTCGACGCCCGTCGAGGCGAGCGCGTTGAGATCCAGCGTCATCCGCTCCGGGGTCCCGACGAGCTGGGGCGACGGCAGCCGCCGGGCCCGGGTGAGGTCCTCAACCTCGTCGTACCGCTGGTCCCACACGCCCGACGCGTCCATCCACCACAGCACATCCCGTCCGCGGTAGGTGCGCGGCAACCGCACGTGCTCCCCCACCGAGAGAGTCACCGGCCGGCCCGATCGCCTCAGCTCCGCGGCCAGCTGCACGCCGGTGGCCGAGGCTCCCACGACGAGCACGCCGCCGTCGGGTAGCTGGCCGGGGTGGCGATAGCCGAACGTCGTCAGTTGCTCGACGGACGCCGGGACGCCGTCGCGCAGCGGCGGCACCGCGGGCTGATTGCAGGCGCCGCTCGCGATGACCACGGTCCGGGAGTGGATCTCGCCGTGGCTCGTCGCCACGTGGTATCCATCGCCGGCCGGCCGCACCTACGTGACGTTCACGCCAGTCCGGACGGGAGCGCGCGAGACCTTGGCGAAGTGCTCGATGAACTCGATCACTTCGCCCACCGTCATGTAGCCGTCTGGATCCGGGCCTTCGTAGCGAAGGCCCGGCAGGCGGCTCTGCCAGTTGGGAGTGAGCAGCCGCAGGGAGTCCCAGCGTTCGCGCCGCCAGGAGTTCGCCACCTCCCCGCGCTCGAGAACGACGTGGTCGATCGACCGGTCGCTGAGGAAGCAGCTCGCGGCGAGGCCCGCGTGCCCCCCGCCGATGACGACCGTGGTGGTGCGCTCGATGCTGCCCCTCAGTGCTGTCTGGAGCGGCCGCTCAGGCGACTTCGACGATGACGTTCGTCGGGATTGGTGAGCGCGTCGAACACGGCGGAGCGCTTCTGGGACTGGGCGACCAGCGCCTCGATCTCCTGCCGCGACGCGTCCGCGTCGATGGTGAACGTCACCTTGATGTCGTTGTAGCCGTTGCGGACGTCGCTGTCGGCCCCGAGGATCCCGCGGATGTCGTGCCCGCCCTCGACCGTGGACTCGACCGAGCGGAGCTGGATGCCGCGGTTCTCCGCGACGGACGCAATACCCCCGGTCAGGCAGCTCGCCAGGCCCACCAGGAGATACTCGATCGGCGTGATGCCCTGGTCCTCCGCCGCGAAGACCTCGGGGTGGTCGGCTTCGAACGACCACTCTTCCTTGTGGTTCTGCTCCTCCCCGAGGCCGAAGTAGCTCTGGACCTTCATCGTGCTGTGCACGCCGCCCTGCCACTTGGCCGTCGCCCGCCAGGTGAACTGAGCGGCCTCAGGCGCACCCTTCAGCACTTCGCGCGCGTCGAGCAGCGCCTGCACGTTGACACCGTTGGTGACTGTAGTCATGTCGCGATACCCCCCTTTGCTCCTGCGTCCGGTTATTTCCCTATGGCGATGGTTGACAATACACTGCCCAGGCCGGGCTACCATAGCCCCCATGGCGGAGCCAGCCTCGACGCTCGCGGCCGGCTCGGTCGGGCACGGTCGAAACCCAGTACCTCGACCTGCCGGAGCCGGTGCGGCTCGACTGCGGGCGGGAACTGCACCCGGTTCGCGTGGCGTACGAGACCTACGGTGCCCTCTCACCCCGGCGCGACAACGTCATCCTGGTGTGCCACGCGCTCAGCGGCGACGCCCACGCGGCGGGCTTCGCGAAGACGCCGCCCGAGGAGAGCACGCGCGACGGGTTCGGGGCCGAGGATCGCGACGACGCGGCCCGCCGGGGGCTCGGCTGGTGGGACGGGATGATCGGCCCCGGCAAGGCGTTCGACACTGACCGCTTCTTCGTCGTCTCCACGAACCTGCTCGGCGGCTGCCGCGGGACGACGGGGCCGTCGTCGACCGACCCGGCGACCGGCCAGCCGTACGGGCCGGACTTCCCCGTGATCACCGTCGCGGACATGGTGCGGACCGAGCGCGCGTTCCTGGACGCACTCGGTATCGAGCGGCTGGCCGCGGTGGCCGGCGGCTCGCTCGGCGGGATGCAGGCGTTCGAGTGGGCGATCCTGTTTCCTGATCAGGTCGATGCCGTCGTGGCGATCGCCAGCACGCATGCCCTGCACCCGCAGGGCGTGGCCTGGAACGCGATCGCGCGGGCCGCGATCATGCGCGACCCGGCCTGGCAAGGCGGCCACTACTACGGCACAGGCGCCGCGCCGGAGGCCGGCCTGGGCGTGGCCCGGATGGTCGGCCACGTCACGTACCTGTCCGCAGCTGGCGCTGAACGACAAGTTCGGCCGGCGGCTGCAGTTCGCCGACGACATCCGCTACACGATCACCGAACCGGAGTTCGAGGTCGAGAGCTACCTGCGGCACCAGGCGGACTCGTTCGTCAGGCGCTTCGACGCCAACACCTATCTCTACACGTCGCGCGCGCTGACGTATTTCGATCTCGCCCGGCAGTACGGCGGCGGATCGCTCGCACCGGCACTCGAAGGCATTTCGGCGCGCACCCTGCTGATCGCGTTCAGTTCCGACTGGCTTTACCCGCCGTCCGCGTCGGGGGAGGTCGCCGACGCGCTTCGCGCTCTCGGCAAGCCGGCCGAGTTCCATGTGATCGAGGCGCCGTACGGCCACGACTGCTTCCTGCTGGAGGAAGCGCGCCAGACGCCCATAATCCGCCAGTTCCTGAGCCAGCACAGCCTGGCCGAAGGCGGGGCCGGCGGATGACGTCGAGGAAGGGATCTTCGTGACCGACCAGCCCTCCCGGGCCGAGCTGTGCCTGCCGAGCAGGGCCGCGCGTTCGGCTTCGAGACCCGGCAGCTGCACGCCGGGCAACGGCCCGACCCGAACACGGGCGCACGTGCGGTGCCGATCTTCCAGACGACCAGCTACGTGTTCGAGGACCCGGAATCCGCGGCGGCCTACTTCAACCTGCAGGAGTACGGGAACACGTACTCGCGCATCATGAACCCGACCGTCGCGGTGTTCGAGGAGCGGGTGGCGAACCTGGAGGGCGGCGCGGGCGCGGTGGCGTTCGCCAGCGGGATCGCCGCGCAGGCGGCCGCGCTGTTCACGCTGCTGGAGCCGGGCGACCACGTCGTCTCGTCCTCGGCGCTCTACGGCGGGACGGTGAACCAGTTCAAGCATGTGCTGCGCAAGATGAACGTGGAGCTGACCTGGGTCGATCCCGACGATCCGGACGCGTGGCGGAAGGCGGTCCGCGCCAACACGAAGGCGTTCTTCGGCGAGACGATCGGCAACCCGGCCGGGAACGTGCTGGACATCGAGACGGTGGCGGCCATCGCGCACGAGCACGAGCTGCCGCTGATCGTGGACAGCACGTTCGCGACGCCGTACCTGTGCCGCCCGATCGAATGGGGCGCCGACATCGTGATCCACTCGGCGACCAAGTTCATCGGCGGCCACGGCACGAGCATCGGCGGCGTCGTCGTCGAGGCTGGCACGTTCAACTGGTCCAACGGGCGGTTTCCCGTGGTCGCGGATCCGTCGCCGGCCTACCACGGCCTGCAGTTCCACGAGACGTTCGGGACGTACGGCTACCTGATGAAGCTCCGGGCCGAGACCCTGCGCGATCTCGGCGGGGCGCTCGCGCCGTTCAACGCCTTCCTGTTCCTGCAGGGGCTCGAGACGCTGTCGCTGCGGATGGAACGCCACGTCGAGAACGCGCGGGCGGTCGCGGCGTTCCTCGAGTCGCACGAGCTGGCGTCGAACGTGACCTACCCCGGCCTGCCCGGCGAGCAAGTACCGGCCGCTGGTGGAGAAGTACCTGCCGCGCGGGGCCGGCGCGGTGTTCTCGTTCGACTGCGCCGGCGGCCGGGCCGGCGGGCAGGACCTCATCCGCGGCGTGACGCTCTGGTCCCACCTGGCCAACGTCGGCGACGCGAAGAGCCTGATCATCCACCCGGCCAGCACGACGCACCGCCAGCTGGGCGACGACGAACTGCGGGCGGCCGGCGTCGGGCCGGGGACGGTGCGGCTGTCGGTCGGGACCGAGTCCGTCGAGGATCTGATCTGGGATCTGGAGCAGGGTTTCGCGCGGGTCGCCGCGACAGCGGGGGAGAAGGTAGCGACGGCATGACCGATCTCGCGCGATATCAGGACTCACTGACGATCCAGCGGGTGCTGCACAGCGCCAGGACGATCGCGATCGTGGGCCTGTCCGGCAACGAGCTGCGGGCCAGCAACTTCGTCGGCTACTACCTCAAGCGGCACGGCTACCGGGTGATCCCGGTGAATCCCCGCGAGACGGAGATCCTCGGCGAGACGTGCTACCCGAGCCTGCTGGACGTACCGGTGCCGGTGGACATCGTGAACGTCTTCCGCGCGCCGGATGCGCTGCCGGGGATCGCGCGGGAGGCGGTGGCGATCCACGCCGGCGCCCTCTGGTGCCAGTTCGGCGTGATCAACGAGGAGGGCGCGCGGATCGCCGAGGACGGTGGCGTAACGGTGATCATGGACCGTTGCCTCAAGGTTGAGCACGCGCGCTACGTGGGCCGGATGCACTGGCTCGGCTTCAACACGCAGCGCATCACGTCCGTCCGCTCCGGGCTCCAGCTCCGGGCTTCAGTAGCTGGCGGGAGACAGCAGCCAGGCTCCCACGCCGGTGACCACCGTCGTCAGGCTGCACGCTCCCGGCAAGGAGGGCATTGGCCGTCATGACGATCCGTGCGGTGGTGTTCGACATCGGTGGCGTGCTGGAGATCACCCCGGACCTCGGTGTTACCGGGCGGTGGGAGACCCGGCTCGGGCTGCCAGCCGGGGAACTCGACCAGCGCATGCATGACGCCTGGGCAGGCGGCAGCATCGGCACCATCACCGAGGACGACGTGCACCAGGCGATCACCGATCGTCTCGGGCTGGACGGGCAGCAGCGCGCGGCGTTCATGGCCGACATCTGGCGTGAGTACCTGGGCACCGCTAACACCGGGCTGATCGAGTACGCCCGCGGGCTGCGGCCGCGGTATCGCACCGGGATCCTGAGCAACAGCTTCGTCGGCGCCCGGGAACGAGAGCAGGCGGCCTACGGATTCGAAGACCTCGTTGACGAGATCGTCTATTCGCACGAGGCCGGGATGAGCAAGCCCGATCCCCGGATCTACGCCCTGATCTGCGCACGCCTCGACGTCCACCCCCACGAGACGGTATTCCTCGACGACCGCGAGCGGTGCGTGGACGGCGCGCGGGAAGCGGGCATCCACGCGGTCCGCTACCAGGACAACGCCCAGGCCATCGAAGAGATCGGGAACTGCTCACCGCCCCCTGACCCCGCCCGCCGGGCTCCTGGTCCCAGGTTGCGCCGCCTACTTCAGGCCGAGCGTCGAGTAGTTGTACATGCCGTAGTAGGACTGGACGAACACGTTGGTGAGCTGCGGGCTGCGGTAGAGCAGCGACTTGGCGTACACCTCGGGCAGGATCGCCGCGTCCTTCATCACCTGCATGTCGATCTTGGCGGTGTAGGAGTTGCGGTCGCGTGGCGTTGTTGGTGGCGGCCATCTTGGCCAGGTCGTTGTTGACGACCGGGTCATTGAGCTCCTCGACGTTGTAGTTGCCCGGCCGGGCTGATGGTGTCGCCGGCGGTGATGAAGTCGAAGAACCCGTAGCCGTCCGGCCAGTCCGGCGCCCAGCCACCGAAGGCGATGCCGATGTCGTGCTGGTGCATGTACTTCGGCACCCCGGCGAAGTTGGCGTAGTAGGTGCCGGTCGGGTAGCCGTGCAGCGTGGTCTTGATCCCGACCTGGGACAGCGGGCCTGCTGCAGCGCGGTCGCCGCCGCGACTTCCTTGGGCCGGTCACTGCGGTAGGTGATCCCGGTGGTGAACCCGTTCGGGTGCCCGCACAGCTTCAGCTGCGCCTTGGCCGCCGGCGATATCCCGTTGCGGCTTGGTGGTCGCGTCGTACAGGTCGAAGTGCTTCTGCCCGATCGACGTTCGGCGGAGCCACCGTGCTGGCGATCGCGCCGCCGGCCACCGGGCCGCCGTAGGCGGTCTGCAGGTTGGTCTTGTTCGCCGCGTACTCGATCGCCTCCCGGCAGTGCACGTTGTTCAGCGGCGCGCACCACGGTGTTGAGGTAGGCGAACCACAGGAACCCGCTGATCGGGTCGTCCGAGGAGGCCTTCAGCGTCGGCGAGGACAGGATCTTGGCCCGCGCCGCCGCCTGCACCCCGGTGCCGGCCGCGTCCACGTCCAGGTCACCAGCGAGCAGCCGGTTGTCGATGTCGTTCGCGTTCATGTTCAGGTGACGACGATCTTGCTGGGCAGCTGCTTGGCGTTCGGGTCGGTGGACGCGTTCCAGAACGTGTTCGGCACCAGCGTCAGCGTCTTGTTCAGCTGGTAGCTCTGGAACTTGTACGGCCCGGTCGAGATCGGGTGCAGCTGGTAGTTGGCGCCGGTGTCCTTGTTCGGCGGCACCGGCGCGGTCTGCGGGATCGCGACCACGTAGTTGAAGTCCGCGAACGGCTTGGCCAGGTGGAACACGATCGTCGTCGCGTTCGGGGTCTGCACCGCCTTCAGGCCCATCAGGTTCTTGGACCGGTCCTTGTACGGGACCCGGGTACGCCGGCTTCTGCGGCGCCAGCAGCAGCGGGAAATAGGACGGGCCGAGCGGGAACACGCGAGCGGTCGAAGGTGCGCTCGACGGCGTACTTGACGTCCGCCGAGGTGACCGTGGTCCCGTCCTCGAACTTCACGTCCGGCTGGATGTGGTAGGTCCAGGTCAGCCCGTTGTCACTGACGACACCCGGGCCGGTCGCCAGGTCCGGCACGACCTGCAGGCCGCACTTGCCCGGGCAGGACTTGTAGGTCATCAGCGGCATCGTGTAGAGCCGGGTCAGGTTCCACATGAACGCGTAATAGGTGTTACCCGGGTCGGTCGAGTCCGGGGTGCTGCTGTCGCCGAAGGACAGCGTCCCGCCCTTGTGGCTGGACGGGTTGACCACCTTGTGACCGCAGCGTTGAACGCCGCCGGGACTCGACGAGCCGCCGCTCCCACTCGCTGCTGCCGCCGCCGCAGGCGGCCAGGGCCAGGGCGGCAGCCGCGCCGAACGCCGCCAGCCCAGATGGTTCTGCGTCTGCTCAAGACGAACGGCCTCCCGTCGTGTTCTGGTTGCGGGAAGGGCCGGCATTTACCCACCTGCAACTCCTCGGATCGAATACGTCGCCCAGCCCGGGCGCCGAGCAGATTGGCGGCCATGACGGCCAGGAAATGACCAGGCCGGGAATGACCACGTACATGGCACAGGGAGTTCATCGCGGTACACCAGGACCGGCATCACCCGGTTGGCCAGCATCTCCCGGAACGGGTGTAAAGCCCGGGCACGCGCGCCCGATGCGCGCTGGCACAGAGGACGCCGCCAACAGCACGCCGGACGTTGCTCGAGGCGCTTCCGGCACATTACGTCATAGCTGCCTCGTTATGCGATGTGGTCACCTCCGTTACGCCTCCGTTACGCGATCAAGAGGCTCTACTCGTTACGATGCGACGGTGGCAGGGAAGCAGGCAATCCATTCGGACCTCGCCGAAAGGCCGCGGCGCGCCGGCGCCGGGCCTGCCGCAGCCGGCCAGTTGACGCGAGTCCGCTTCACCACCGACGACCTGCTGCTGACCCGCTTCGGTGAGGCTCCGGCGCCGCTCGCCGAAGTGTCGGCGGGAATGCTCGAGCTACGGCGCCCGCCGGCGGGGACGGTGCCAGGCCGCTGGGTCGTCCGCGCGAGGCGCGCCTTCCCCGCGACCGCCCGGCCTCTGCTGGACCTGATTCCGGCGACGCTGCCCTCGCCGATGTTCGTTGATCCGGTCGGTGCCGGGCCTGGACGAGGGCCTGGAGATTGTGCGGGCGACCCCCAGGTCGGTGCTCGCGGGAGGAGGTGCCTGCCTCGTGGCGGGGCGCCGGCCGGCCCCCCTCCTGGCTCCGCGCTCTGGTGGATGGCGACCGGGAGGCCATGGAGACCGTGGTGCGCGCGCTGCGCGATTTCTACCTCGCCTGCGTTGCGCCCTATTGGTCACGCATCGTTGCGACGTTCCAGGCCGATGTGGCCGAGCGGATTCCGGTCCTGGCGACCGGCGGTCTGGCCGGTGTCCTCGACACCCTGCACGATGACCTCGCGTGGCGTGACAACACGCTGGTGCGATCGTGGCGAACCGGCGATTGCTCGCTCGGCGGCCACGGGCTGCAGCTTCTGCCGTCCGCGTTGTGGACCGGGCCCCCGCTGGTGTCCAGGCACAGCGCGGGAATCCGGCGGGAACGCGCTCATCTATGCGGCCCGGTCACCGGTCCCGGTATATGGGGCAAGCCAGTCCTGCGACCTGGCCGGGCTCATGGGGCACACCAGGGCGGCCGTGCTCGAGGCACTGCGCACCCCGCGCAGCACGGCGGAACTGGCGGCCTGCGTGGGCACCAGCGCGCCGTCCGCCTCCGAGCACGCCGCGGCGCTGCGGGCCTCCGGCCTGGTGCAAACGGTGCGGCGCGGCCGCGGCGTAAACCATTCCCTGACCCCGCTCGGCCGGAGCCTGCTCAACGGGAATCTCAACGCTCATTGAGACCGCGGCCTGAGACGCGGGAATTCCGCTGAGACTGGCGGCCGAGCTTTCATCGTGTGGAGAATCCAGCCTCAGACGGCCGGCGACCTGGTAGCCACGGGCCTATACGGCCGTGGGGGGCGGACCCGCAGCGATACGTTCCAGTTCGTCAACGACGAGGTTGTCGTCGCGTTCGGCAGCCAGCCGGCCCGCCATCCGCACGGCAGCAGCGCGATAGCGGGGGTCTTCGATCAGCCGGGCGGTGGCCGCGCGCAAAGCGCCGACGCCGGCATTTTTCCGCAGCCGGATGCCCGCGCCGGTGTAGACCACCCGGGCCGCGTTATCCGGCTGGTCGCGGCCCAGCGGCACGACCAGCAGCGGTACCCCGGCGGCCAGGGTCTTCATCACAGTGCCGTGGCCGCCGTGAGTGATGACCACCGAGCAGTCGGGCAGGACGTCGGCGTGGCGCACCCACCGTGTGAGGGTCACATTGGGCGGAGCCGCGATCAGCGCCGGGTCCACGGCCGGCCCGGTGGTGATGAGTCCCTGCACTTCGAGCTGCCCTAGGGCGTCAGCGATCCGTTGCAGCAGGCCTTCCTGCCGCATGACGGTGCTGCTCAGCCCGACCAGCACGAGCGGGCGACCGGATGGGATGGCCCACGGATTGCGGGAAGCCGCGCTGGGCGCGTCATCGAGCTGAGGCCCGGCATACCGGACGTTCCCCGGGATCGAGCTGGGCGCAAAGTCAAAGCTTGGGCTGCTGCAGACAAGTATCCGGCTGCCATTGCCCATGAGCTCGCGCGCTTCCCGCAGCGGCGCCAGCCCGACTTCGGCACGAGCCTGATTGAGGGCAGGCAGACCGCTCCGGAAAACGCCCAGCGCCAGCGCCGCCGCGGACCGGTCACGCAGGCGGCCGAGGCTCCCCCTGGCGGGCATGAGACCGGTCCCGAGCGGTGGCACCTCAGCGCGGGGAACCATATAGGGGCCGTGCATCACGATGACCGCGGGCACCCCGGCGGCCTCCGCGCCGAACGCTGCCGATGGGATCATGGTGTCCACGACCACGACATCGGCCGCCTCCCGGCGCAGTTCCTCGAGCACATCCCGGCAGAACAGGCTCGCGGGCCCGATCAGCAGCCGATCCCGGACCCGGCTCCACAGCCTCAGCGGATTGCGCACCTCCCAGTCCTTCAGCAGGTCCGTCTCGGGCCACCGCAGATCGTTGTCGGGAGCGTACCTATACCGCCGGAAGACCGCTCCCGCCGACTCGAACCCCGGTCGCAGCCCTTCGGTGCCAAGCACCCGTACGTCATGACCGCGCGCGACGGCCCGCCGCACCACGGCCTGAACGACTTCCACGCCCCCGCCGCTATCCCAGCCGGCCACCAAGATCTTCATCCCGCCACTCCCCGTGAGCCACGGCCGCCGCCTCCCGCGGGCAACCCGCTCACCTGCCAGTCTCGAAGACATACCGGCGGCGGCCAAGGTGGCTAGCCTCTTCGGCGCCCTGGGTGTTAGCCGACAGCTTGCTGAGTCAGACCCGGCGGTGAGCTCGATATGTCATGCAGCGAGGCCCTCGATCACGCCGTAGAGGAAGGCAGCCGGCTGAATGCTGCCGAGCTTTAGCCCGGCAGATCTGAGGAGTCGGGATTCACACAGGGGAAGTGGACCTGGTCAGTGACGAGATCAGGGGAATCTCTGTTGACATCGTCCGCCGTGTTACCGCCTATGCCCAGCCTGCCGAGATCCTCGTCTCCCGAACCGTCAAAGACCTGGCCGTGGGGTCCGGGGTCTCGTTCACCAACCGCGTCTCGCACGAACTGACCGGGACCACTGACCGCTGGCCCGTCTTCGCGGTCACCGGCCTGTAGCCCAAACGTAGGCGTTTGCAGGGTCCCCATCCTCGGCAACCGGGCCGCCGGGAGCTGCTTCCGGCCGTCCCGTTAAGGCTGGCCGAACTACGGCGCCCGCACAGGCGGCAGCTCATTGTCTGCCCGGTCAATCGCGATATAGCTTGGTTTTATGGACGAGCGGGCGCACGAGGACGTCGCTGCAGCGGCAGCCGTGCATACCGAACTCGGCCGAGCGTACGACGGGGCTGTGGCCGAAGGGCTGGTCGAGAGGATCAGCTCGGAAATCGATAAGCAAGTAGACGCCAGGCTGGCAGAGCATGGCATCCAGTCCAGCCGGGCCGCATGGGCAAACGTCGCTATGGGCCTGGGCTCGGTCGGGCTGGGCATCGGCGCCACCGCTGTGACACTGCATGCCTACTCGGTCAGCGGAGTCGCACCCAAGGCATCAATCAATCTGGGGCCTTTGCATGGATCGGTGATGACGACTACCAGCTCGGTGAGCACCGGCCAGCTGGTCCTGGTCGCGCTGATCTGGGCCGTCATTGCGGTCATCAACATTGCCTACGCTCGCCGCCAGCCTCGCCGGCCCTGACCGCGGCCGTCCGGATCAGCCTCGCCGAGTGCCGTTCTGCCAGATACTTCCCCGCTGCCCGGCCCCCATGCTGGGCACGCCCGTATGGGTGAGCGAGGTCGTGATCAGCTACGACGGCGTGCCCTCCGACTCGGTGAGCATCATGGAGTTCTCCGGCGGCCTCGTCGCCCATGAGACCCAGTACTTTGCCGACCCCTTCGACCCGCCCAGGTGGCGGGCAGAGCTGGCAGAGCCGAAGCCGGACCGTTCTGGCTGATGCCGGCGAGGCGCCCGCCCTGGCCCTGGCCGGCTCCTTCGAACTCCGCCGTCCACGCCGGACGCCTGGGAGCTGACCTGAGCGTCAGGCCGGGATGGCGCCGAGTTGCTGCATCAGGGCGACGCCGTCGAACTGCGTCCAGATGTCGGTCACGCGACCGTTCTTGAGGCGGTAGAAGTTCATGCCCTCGACCCTGACCGGCTGGCCGGAGGCGGGGATCCCCATGAGTTCCTGCTGCTGGGAACCGGTCACGACCCATCGCGTGGCGACGGTGTCGCCGCTGGCGATGATGTCCTGCAGATCCTCCTTCAGGTCGGGGAAGCTCGCCTTGAAGCCCGCGACCTTGCGCTTGAAGCCGGCCAGTGTCGGCTCCTCGCCGGGTGCTGGATTGTGGTTGACCAGCTCCGGGTCGCAGAGCTCGTCGATCGTCGCCTGGTCGGCCGCGCGAAACGCGTGCTCGAAGCGCGTGATGATCTCGATGTTGACCGTTACCTGAGCCATGATCACTTCTTTCCTCGGGCTTGTGCCTCGCGGTGGGCCCGGTCTGTGCTGCCACCCTCATGTAGCAACTGATAGGTTGCTATATTATGGCAACCGATCAGTTGCGTCAAGCGCCACGTTCCCGAGGCCATCCGGCCCCGTTCTTACCCGGACAGAACTCGATCGCGTGCAGGGGTGCCGGGACGAACCGGGATGTCACCAGGACTCCGGCACCGGCGGCAGCGGCTGGCCGCACGCACAGGAGCCGACGGCCTGGGCCCGGTCGGTCAGCTGGGCGCAGGAAGGGCAGCGCACGCTGACGGCATTGAGGTGGTGGGCGGACCACACGCCGGTGCTGCCCGCGGCGCAGAAGTCCTCGGTGAGGAACCGCTTGACTGCGGCCAGGTGCGTGCTGTTACGCATGACTGCGCGGACGGCGTCCGGGCTTTCCCACGCCGTGATGGTGTACAGCCGGCTGCCGATCTCCATGCCCACCCAGCTGAGGAATCCCGGCTCCTGGGCCAGCTCGGCCGCCACCACGGCAGCGGTCAGCTTGACCTCCTCGGCTTCCTCCTGCGACCGCGCGTCGATCCAGGTCAGGCAGAACGCACCCGGGACCGTGCCGCTGCCCGCGGAGGCCCGGACCGCGTAGCCGAACTGGAACGGGCCGGCCACCGGCGGCAGCGGCCAGGGCCGCAGTCACGGCCGCCGCGTCATGCGCGTTTCCATGCCTCGAAATAAGGCGCGGCCCGCGTCTGTGCTGGAGCTGGCATCCTCAGGCTCCCCTCGTCGCTATACGATCGTTCGTCCCGGACCGGCGCAGTCCGCGACGCAGTCGAACGCACCTTTGGCGACTGGACGCAAAGGCTCGAGAAACTGATCGCCGCCGCCGTCGAGCTTGGGCACCTCACGTCCTGCGACCCCGCGCAGCTCGCGTTCGAGATCCAGGCACTGCTCAACGCGGGCGGTCATGTGTTCCGCCTCTGCCAAGACCCGAAGGCGCCAGAGCGGGCGAGCGGCGGTCTGGCAGCGGATTCAGACGCTGCGCGGGCCAACCTTTCCGGTCCTGAACGAGTGATCCTGAAGGAGGCCGCCACCTCAGCGCCTTGGCTGGGCCCCGATCCGGTCAGGAATCGAGAAGCGCCAGGGTGTGGGCGGGCCTAGCCTTTCAACGGAGGGCCGGCATCACGCCGAGCCCCTGAGCGTCACGAAGGGAAGCCCGCGAATGCCCGCGAAGAATGCCAAGGCCGAGTCCGGCGGCTTCAGCGCCGACGAGCGTGCCGCGATGAAGGAGCGCGCCGCCGAGCTGCGCGCCGAGGGCAAGAAGGGCGCCAAGAAGGCGGACGGCCTGCAGGCGGTCCTCGACAGGATCGCGCAGATGGCGCCGGAAGATCGTGCGCTCGCCGAGCGCGTGCATGTGACGGTGACCGCGGCCGCCCCCGAGTTGTCGCCGAAGACCTGGTACGGGATGCCCGCCTACACGAACGCGGACGGCAAGATCGTCGTCTTCTTCCAGGACGCGGGCAAGTTCGGCTACCGCTACTCGACCCTGGGCTTCCAGGACGCGGCGAACCTCGACGACGGCGACATGTGGCCGGTGTCGTATGCGCTGAAGAAGTGGAGCCCCCTGGTGGAGAAGAGGGTCATCGAGCTGGTGAAGGCCGCCATCTCCTGACCCACGCTCTAGTCAGCCAGGCCACCGCTGGCCTACGACCACCGGTGCCGCCGGCTGGAGGACCAGGGTCGCGCCGGCCGGGTGAAGACGGTGGTAGGTGTCGACGAACAGCCCCGGATCAAGTGTCGCCCCGGGACCGTAGTCGGCGTCCTGCCACAGGCCGTAGTGGAACGGAATGGCCAGGCGGGTGCGCTGCTGCCACGCGAGCAGTGCAGCCTCGTGCGCGTTCATGTTGCCGGCCGTGCCGTTGATGCAGATCAGGGAGGCGCTCACGTCGCGGGTGTCGCTGATGATCTCGCTGTCATATTCGGTGTCCCCGCTGTGGTGCACGCTGACGTCGCCGCATTCCAGCACATAGCCAACGGCATCTGGCGTCGGCTCGGGAGCGAATACGTGCCGGGCATGCACCACGCGCACGGTGAGGTCGCGGATCTGGACGACGTCCCCTCGCCGCACCGCCGTGGACCGATCCGCCGGGACGCCGGTGGCGAGGACCTTGTCCGCAGCCATCGGCGGGCCGATGAAGCGCGTCTCCTCATGACTCATGAACGCCGTGATCGAGTCGGGATCGAGGTGATCCTCGTGGCTGTGGCTGGCGAGCAGTGCGTCGGCCCGCACCTGACCGGGGTCCAGTGGCGGCGGGACGTTACGCCTCGAGCCATAGGACCTGGTCACCGCGTCTGAGAGGTAGGGGTCGATGACCGCCACCACCCCGGCCGGTGTCTTGCACACCACACCTGCCTGGTACAGCCACCACAGGACGACGGTGCCGGGGCGGACCGTGTACCTGTCGATCTCCTGCCATAGCTCATCAGCGGACTTCACATCCGATCCCTCACCTTCGGGGCTGCCGTAGGCCAGATGACGTTCTGCAGCTACTTCGCTGGCTCGTCGGACGCCACCGTGATGGGGCGGCCGACGGTTCCGGAAAGGTTGGCGCTGAGATTGCCGCCATCGACCGGTATCACGGTTCCGGTGACCATGCGGGCAGCGTCCGAGGCCAGGAACAGGGCCGGGCCGACGATGTCCTCGGCGCGGACCAGGCGGCCGAGCGGCACGCCGCCCAGCAGGGTGTCACCCATCAGCCGCCCGTCGGCGCCGGGCTCGCCCATCCACTGGCGCATCCCCGCGGAGTCCACCTGCGAGGGCGCGATGGCGTTGACCCGGATACCACTCGCGCCCCATTCCAGGGCCAGCTCGCGAGTCAGGTGGTTGATGCCGGCCTTGGCGGCGCTGAAGACGATGTTGCCCCGGCCCATGGCCGAGCACCCGCAGGTCGAGCTGATGTTGACG
Organism: uncultured Actinomycetes bacterium; assembly: GCA_963742055.1. GTDB lineage: Bacteria > Actinomycetota > Actinomycetes > Streptosporangiales > Streptosporangiaceae > RYN-230. The sequence continues at coordinate 77,780 of CAVUKT010000083.1, forward strand.
ATGCTGCCGCGACGCTGGGCGATCATCTGCTGCCCGATCCGCTGGCTCACGAAGAAGCAGGACATGAGGTTGAGGTCGGTGACATGCCTCCAGTCGGCCAGGGTCACCTCGTGCGGCAGGACCCGCCGGTTGCCGCCGGCGTTATTGACCAGGACGTCAACCGCGCCGAATCGCCGGATGACATCACGGGCCATCTCATCGATGGCGCCGAGGTCGGTGACGTCGCATTCCACGCAGGTCACGGACCCGCCGAGCTCAGCCGCCAGCCGGGCCAGGCCGTCACCGTCGCGGTCCACCATGACCACGTGCGCGCCGTTAGCCGCGAAGCCCGCGGACAGCGCCGAGCCGATCAGCCCGGCCGCCCCGGTGATGATCGCCGTCTGGCCGTCCAGGCGCCAGGTGGTTTCAGTCGTCATCGCCGCACCTCCCTAATCTCTTCCACGTGGGGCAGGCTCCTTCAGTCTTGGCGCGCGCCCGGCAGGGCGAGGCCGTCTGGCGCCGCGACGACGATCACACCGTGTTCTACCGAGCCCTGGTCCAGGTACTGGATGACGTCGCCGATCGTCCAGTGCGACAGGCGGCGGGCCGCCCTGTCCGAGACAGAAGCGCAGTGCGGTGTCAGCACCGTGTTCGGCGTGCCGAGAAGCGGAGAAGTGCGACGGCAGCGGTTCCTCAGCGAAGACGTCCAGGCCCGCCCCCATGACGTGTCCGCTGTGCAGCGCGTCCGCCAGCGCCGGCTCGTCGATGATGCCGCCGCGTGAGACGTTGACCACCACGGCGCCGGGCGGCAGCAAGCCCAGCTCGCGGGCACCGATCAGGCCGCGTGTCGAGTCGGACAGCGGCAGGTGCAGGCTCAGCACCGCGCTGCGGGCGAGCAGGTCGTCAAGGTCGGCCGCCCGCTCAGCGCCGGCCGGGACCGGCACCGGCGCGGCATCGTAGATCAGGACCTGGCGCACCAGGGGCCGCACTCGTTCCACGAAAGCGTTCCCGATCCGGCCGCACCCGAGGACGCCGACCGTGGCCTCGTCCAGCGGCTGGATCCCGTCCAGGGCAGCCGGGCCGGCCCAGCCGGACCTGACGTACCGGTCGGCGGCCAGCAGCCGGCGCTGAACAGCCAGCAGCAGGGCCAGGGCGTGAGAGGCCACCTCCTGCGCACCGTAGGCGGGCTGATTGACGACAGCTATGCCGCGGCTGGCCGCGGCGGCCAGGTCGATCGTGTCCAGCCCGACGCCGCCCCGGCCGATGACCCGGACGGACGGGCCGAAGGCGGCGATGATCTCTGCCGACAGCCGCTGCAAGGTGACCACCACGGCATCGGCGCCCGCCGTGGACTGCCGGGCCGCGGCGGCGCTGGACAGGTCCGCCCAGCGGATCGCGGCCCGCCCGCCGAATTCCCGCTCGATCGTGTGCCGCCCGGAGAAGGCACCGTCGGCCACCGCGATTACCGGACTGGTCATGACCCGCCTTTCCCTCTGCTCCGCAGATCAGCCCACAGCCTGGCTGACACGCGGAGTCGCCCCGGCGGCTGCGCCGCGGCGTGCCGGGCCTCCACGTCGCCCGGCATCAGCACTGGTGCGCCGGGATCGGCTGGCCAGGCTGGCCAGGATCCGGTCACGGCACTCGTCCACGCGGGCGGTGAAGTCAGCGGGCTCCCGCAGCCCGGCCGGCGAAAAGGCCAGCAGCACCAGGCCGTTGGCGGCCGCGGACCGGGGGTCATCCGGGCGGCCCCCTCCGGCCAGTGCCTCGCCAAGCAGCTGGATGACGACACTGAGCCCGTATCCCTTGTGGGCGCCGAAGGGCAGGATCGAGCCGCCCGCGTAGAACTCGCGAGGATCGGTCGTCGCCTGCCCGTCAGCCGTCTGCAGGACCCCGGCGGGGGCCGGACGGCCGGCCTGGGCGGCCACGCGTATCTTGCCCTCGGCCACTCCCGCGGTGGCGAAGTCCAGGACTACCGGGCGCTCCTCGTCGCCGGTCGGGATGGCGACCGCCAGCGGGTTCGTGCCCAGGACGCGCTCCACCCCGCCCAGCGGGGCGACGGCCGGGCCGCAGCTGAGGAAACCCGCACCGACCAGTCCGTTCCCGGCTATGTACTCGACCCACTCGCCCAGCCGGCCGCTGTGGTTGCAGTTGCGCACCGCTACCAGGCCCACGCCGGTGTCGCGGGCGATCTCGGTCGCCGTGCGGGCGCCAAGCTCGGCCGCGAGGTGTCCCCATCCCCAGCGGCCATCCACGATGGCGGTGGAGCCGGCGCGCGAGGCGACGACCGGAGTCTCAGCCGGCCGGACCTGGCCGCTCGGCGACAGCGTCGAGGTACTCGATGACGCGGATCAGGCCATGCGATGCGTGGCCGAGCTGCTCGGCTAGCACGAGCGAACGTGCGATGGCCTGCGCCGCAGCCGCCGGGGTCCCCGCTGACTGGAGCAATTCCGCGGCCAGCATGCGGGCTTCGTCGAGCGACGGGTAGACCGCCTCGGTGTTCACGGCCGCGGCGCTCATCCGGCCTGGCCGTTCCCCGCGCGCAGCTTTTCCACTGCGCTGGCCGCGGACATGGAAATCAGCCTCGTGTCGCTGGTCGCCGTGACCATGTCGAAGCCCAGCCCGCCCCAGTGCAGGGCGTCGCCGGGATCGGCGGTGTGCGCGATCGCGAGCTTTCCGGCGCGGTGGCACGACTTGAGAACGCGCTCGGACAGCTCATGCAAGACGGCGTTGTCGGCGCGCCAGCTGAGTCCGCCGCCATGCGACAGGGAGAGATCCGCAGGGCCGATGTAGGCCCCGTCAATTCCGGGCACCGCCACGATCGCGTCCAGGTTGTCGATCGCCGCCCGGGTCTCGATCTGCACCAGGCACAGCACACGCCGGTCGCCATCGTCGGGTGTGTAGCCGGGAATCTGCAGCGCGGCCCGCCATGGCCCGAAGCTGCGGTAGCCGGCCGGCGGGTACCGGCAGGCAGCCGCTATCCGCGCGGCTTCATCGGGTGTGTCGAGCATCGGCACGATGAGTCCCTGCGCGCCCGCGTCCAGGGCGGCCATGGCCGTTCCGTAGTCGGTCTTCCAGGGGATGCGCACCAGGGTCGGCGTGCTGCCGGTCGCCCGCAGCATCGCGGCGAGCTGCTCCGATCCCGCCCGTGGGCGCGTGCTGCAGGTCGATCACCAGCCAGTCGAAGCCGGCCTGGGCCATGAGCTCGGCGGCAAGCGCGCTGTTGGAGCCGATGAACGCTCCCCACAGCGGCTGCCGGTCAAGCTCGTCTCGCAGGTTCCGCATAACCGAGATGACCTCCGGCTCAGGTCTGGGCGAGGCATCGACATCGATGCGTTGAACCTAGGGCTGGCGACTGTGAACTGTCAACAATTATCGGATCTCGCGCCTCCGGGCCGGGCGGATCTGACCGGAGAGGGTCATCCGGTGGCGGGGTTCGCGGGCCAGCGGATGAGCGGTCACCCGGTCCCCGGAACGGTCAGGCGGGCAGCGGCCTCATCCCGGCCCGGGCGTGCCGCCCGCGTTGAGCGCCGTGTTGCCCCCGTCCACGGGGATCACCACTCCCGTCACGAAGCGCGCGGCGTCGCTGGCCAGAAAGTGGATGACGTCGGCGATCTCGCCGGGCTCGGCGAGCCGGCCTAGCGGTATGCCGCGGATGAAGCGCTGCTCCACCGCCCCGCCGTCGAAGCGCTGATCCGCCAGCAGCGAGCTCGATCGCTTCCGTGCGCACCTGGCAGGGCGCGACCGCATTGACGCGAATGCCATGTCCGGCCCATTCCACGGCGAGCTCCCGGGTGAGCTGGTTGACCCCGGCCTTGGCCACGCTGTAGGCGAAGTTGCCCCGCCCCAGCGCGCTGAGCCCGGCGATCGAGCTGACGTTGACGATGCTCCCGCCGCGTCCCTGCCGGATCATCGCCCGGCCCGCCTCGCGCGCGGCCATGGCGTAACCCGTGATGCTGACCGCCATGACGTGCTCCCACTCGGCCAGGCTGAGATCTTCCGGCCGGGTGTGGCTTCCCGCTCCGGCGTTGTTGACCAGGATGTCTACCGGCCCGATCGTGTCAGCGATCGTCGCGAATGCCGACTCAATCGCCCCCGCGTCACCGGTGTCGCAGCTGATGAAGACGGCCTCGCTCCCCTCGGCACCGAGTTCGCGGGCAGCTCTTTCCCCGCCTTGCGCGTCGATGTCGAGCCCGGCGATGCGGGCGCCGGCCCGGGCGAACGCGGTGGCGGTGGCCCGGCCGATTCCGGCGCCGAAGCCGGTGATCACGGCCAGCCGGCCGTCCAGAGACCAAGGCGGCACGACCGTCATCATGAGTCCTCCCCGACGACTGGGTTGGTCAGCTCCGTCACGCTATCAATGCTGATCACTACGGTGTCGCCTGGCCGGAGAAAACGCGGTGGCGTCCGGGCGGCGCCGATCCCTGACGGTGTGCCGGTGGCGATGACATCGCCGGGGAGCAAGGTCATCGTCTGGCTGAGGTAGGCGATCAGCTGCCGCACGGTGAACACCATGTCCGCGGTGCTGGCCTGCTGCAGCACCTCGCCGTTCACCGTGGTGCGCAGTTCCAGTCTTTGCGGATCCGGGATCTCGTCCGCCGTCACCAGCGCCAGCCCCAGCGGGCCGAAGGTGTCCGGGCTCTTGCCCATCGTCCACTGGCTCGTATGCCCCTGGAAGTCGCGCGCGCTGACGTCGTTGAATGCGGTGTACCCCGCGACGTAATCGAGCGCGTCCTGCTCGGTGATCTGGCGGCCGGGCCGGCCTATCACCACGGCCAGCTCGCCTTCGTAGTCAGGCATGGCCGAGGCTGATGGCAGCACGATGGGGTCACCGCTCGCGGCCAGCGTGTTGGCGAACTTGGCGAACACCGTCGGGTAGGGCGGCGGCGCCTGCCCCGTTTCTGCTGCATGATCGGCATAGTTCACGCCGATGCAGATGATCTTCTGCGGATTTGGTATCACGGGCAGCAAGGTCACACCGGACAGGCTGACTGTCTTCCGGATGGCCGCCGGCGGGACGTAACCGCGCAGCGTGGGCAGCGCGTCGTTGAGGGCTGGCGGGAGCTGGGGATCCTGTCCCGGCAGGTCCGCTATCGTCGTCCCCCTCGAGCAAGCCGTAGCTGATCTTGGCGTCGCGGCGGAAGCTGACGATCCTCATGCGTCGCCATCCCCGGCCTGGAGCAGCTCACGTACAGCGTTCATGACATCCTCTTCGCTTGGCAGCACCGCCTCCAGCAGTGCCGGGCTGTGCGGGACAGGAGTATGGGACTATGCCCGGCGCTAGCAGGACCGGTCAGCGGGGAGGGCCCACTGGTGCCGCCGTCAGGTCACCGAGTCGCATCGGCCGCGGTAATCATCGTCACAACGGGATCCGCCTGCTCATTGGGGGTGGGGCGGTAGTCTCGGGGGCGACCGCAGCCGCTGCGCGGCTCACCGAGTTCAGGTAGCTCTGCAGGATGCGCTCGTGCGCGAAGGTGATGTGTTCCCTGATCGTCTGGGCGGCCAGGCTCTCTTGTCCCGCCTTGATGATCCGCACGATCTCGGCGTGTCCGGACACCGTCGCATTACGCCAGTCGGGACTGGCGACGTTACGCGACAGCATGAACCAGTAGGCCGGCAGCCTGATCTGCCCCCATGCGCTGGACAGGCGCTGATGATGCGCGGCCTGGTAGATGGTGTCATGGAACTGCACGTCCAGCCGCGCGGCGTCGCGCTCGGTGATCCGGCCGCAGAAGGCCGAGCTCATCTCCGCGAGGCTGGCCTCGATGTCAGCGAGGTCGCTGATGCTTCCGCGCTGGATCGCCAGCGTGATCGCCAGCGGTTCCAGCGCCGATCGCAGCGTGTATATCTCCTCCAGGTCGTTGCGGGTCAGCTCGACGACCGAGACGCCGCGGCGTGACGACGCGCACCATGCCCTCGCGTTCGAGCAGTACGAAAGCAGCGCGCACCGGAGCCCTGCTGACGCGCAGACGCTCGCTTAGCTCTTCCTCGCGCAGGCGCTGTCCGGGGCTCAGCTCGCCATGCAGGATCGCCTCGCGGAGCCGATCGGCGACGTCCTCTCCCAGGCTCTTGCGAGTGGCCGGTGTCAGCGCCGACGGTGCCTTTCTGGCGCGCTGCGGCGACATGCAACGCCCTCCTTCGCCGACTGCTGTCAAGGAATTGTCACCACGGGCACCGACCGGCCCAGCTGAAACGGCAGGCCAGGCGACTGAATAATGTCATCGGACGACTGGATAATGTCAACAGTTTTCGGTCGCATGCTGGGGTCAAAGTAAGATCAAGCGGCCGGAGCTGTCAAGCCGGCCTCCTCGGCCGGCCGTCCGCAAGCCGGCGGTGACGCCTGGCCGGAGCGGACGCCGTCCCGCTGCGTGCCTGGCCGGGCGCGGGCGCCTGGCCATCCCGTGGATGATCGCGGCCGGGCTTCCCGTGCGGTTCCGGCATAACAATGCGGCTAGCGGTCTACCGTAAGTTGTTGACAACATACGTGACTGCGGGCCCACTATGCGTCCACTGGTTTTGTAAGAGCCCGGATCAAGGAGCAGTCCGAAGTGAACGTTGCCGGCGCGTCGAGGGGACCGAAGGGCTCGGCGCAGCCGTGCAGCGCCTCCAGGGCTTCGGTTGACGGTACCGGTCGCGACACCGTCCGGCTCCTCGCGGGTGATGTCGTGACGGTACGGCAGCGGGGGCCGGCGGCGCCTGGCGCCCGGCCAGCATCGAGCCTGGCGGCCGCAGCCGATTCAGGGAGGAGCGGATAACGATGACGCTCCAGTCCAGCACACCCGCAGATGCCCCAGCCGTGGATGACGAGCGGTTCTCGCTCGCCGGCCAGGTGGCGGTGGTCACCGGCGCCAACAGCGGGCTCGGGCGGACAATCGCCCTGGGCCTGCTCGACGCCGGCGCCTTCGTCGTGGGCACCGGCCGCGACGAGGCGAAGAACGCCAGCTTCCGGCAGGAACTCGGCGTTCGCGGCGAGGTGGTCGCCGCCGACGTCCGCGACGAGGAAGCCATGGCGTCGGTGATCGACGGTGCCGCCAGCACGCACGGGCGGGTGGACATCCTGGTCAACAACGCCGGCATCGGCGGCCGGTCGGGCTTCCTGGACATGAGCCAGGACGAGTGGCGGCAGATGCTGGACACCCACCTCACTGGCGCGTTCCTGGCGACCAAGTTCGCGGCCAAGGCGATGATCGCGGGGGGCCGCGGCGGCAGCGTCATCAACATCGGATCGATGTATTCCCTGTTCGGGGCACCGGCGGGGGCCCACTACACCACCGCGAAGACCGGCCTGATCGGCCTGACCAGAGCACTTGCCGTGGAGCTCGCACCCCATGACATCCGCGTCAATGCGATCCTGCCCGGCTGGATAGAGACCGAGATGACCCGGATGGTGAGGGAAGGGGCTCTGGCCGCCGGCGTCCTGCCCAAGATCCCGCTGGCGCGCTTCGGGGTACCCGACGACCTCGTTGGCGTGGCCATCCTGCTCGCCTCCCCGGCCGGCCGGTACATCACCGGAGCGGAGATAGCGATCGACGGCGGCTACCACGTGGCGGACGGCCGATGTCAGCGCTCAGGCATGAGACCGGCCTCGCCTGCCTCCTGACATCGAAGATCAGCTCAGCCTCTATGGGCCTACCTGCATTCACAGCACAACCAGACAACGCAAAAGAAGCAGTTTGACCGGCGCTCCAGTCGTGAAAGGACAAGCCGCGCGCCCGAAGGATGTATTCCGAACCACATATGAACGGACCTCAGAAAGCAGAGGAAATACGATGGACAGTCCGAAGAAGCTCAGTCCATTTGAGTCGGGGCTCAGCCGGAGAAAGCTATTGCAGGGCGGTGCGGCCGCGGCTGCCGCCGGAGTCGCGGCCCCGCTGGTCGCGGCGTGCGGAAGCAGCTCCTCGAGCACGGCGAGCTCCGGCAGCTCAGTGCTCGTCCGGGAAGACCCAGCTCACCCTGATGTCCTGGGAGCTGTTCGAGCCGACCGAGACCAAGGCCTGGCACAAGGTCGTCGACCGCGTTCATGGTCAAGAATCCGTCGATCGAGGTCAAATGGGTCGGATGGCCGTTCGCCAACTATGACCAGAACGTCATCGCCCAGGCCCAGGCTGGTCACGTCGATGCCGACGTGGTGATGTGCCCGCCCGAGCTCGGCTCCACCCTGATCATGGACTACAACCTGTGCGAGCCCATCGGGGACATCGCAAAGGACCTGGGGCTGATACCCAACGCGGCTCACGAGCAGTTCGTCGTGGACGGCAAGCTGTACCTGCTCGGGGTCCTGGAAGTGGCGTTCCTGCTGGCCTACAACCAGGCGAAGCTCAAGGCCGGTGGCTTCGACGCGGCGCCGACCACCCCCGACGAGTGGCTGACGATGACCGAGAAGCTCACTCACCCGCCGAAGCAGTACGGCACGCTTCTCATCAACACGGCGGCGGCCGCGGCCGACATGTGGAACCAGCTGCAGAACTGGCCGCTCGGCTTCGGTGGCGTATGGGCTGCGGGCAAGAAGCTCACCATCGACTCGCCCCAGAACGTCAAGGCCATTCAGTTCTGGGTGGACCTGGTCAAGGCGAGCGGTCTGGCCGGCACCAGCGAGGCCGCGCTCGACAAGCTCTGGTACGGCAACCAGATCGCTTCGCAGTTCACGGTCGGCTTCGGCAGCGCCGCGCTCAAGCAACTGGCCCCGGCGCTGTACCCCGACCTGCGCAGCGCCCCGCCGCCCTGGCCGGGCAAGAAGGCCATCGCCAGGTTGCACGGCAACGTCGTCCTGAAGACGTCCAAGAACATAGAAGCGGCCAAAGAGCTCACGAAGTGGATGATCACGCCCGAGAACCTGTTCTACGTGACGAAGCAGAACGGCTACCCGCTCATCCCCTACAGCCAACTTCGCCGAGAAGGTGCCGGCCTACACCGCGTTCGAGAACTCGCTCCCGTGGCTGGCGGGTTTCAACGAGACCAACTACGTCGGGGAGGCCGACATCCTCGGCGACTACGTGTTCGCCTACGCGCAGCTGGGGAACCTGATCGCCACTAACGTCGAGAAGGCGGTGTCCGGGAGCGCGACCGTCCAGGAAGCTCTGCAGTCCGCTCAGTCGGCGGCGCAGTCGTCGCTGCATCTGCCGACGTGAGCGAGCAGGATCTGACGAACCCGGCGGGCAGGCAGGCTGCGGCGCCCGCCGGGCATCGATGGAGGCAACGGTGCGAGGCGGGTTGAGATGACTGCAGTGCTGGACCCGGCCCGTGGTGCGGCCGCACCACGGGCCGGACGGCGGGCCGGACGACGGCGCCAGTCGCCGTTCCCCTACGCCCTTCTCGCGCCGATCCTGGTGTTCGAGGTCGTGTTCGTCGTCTATCCGATCATCCGGGGGATACTCCTCTCCTTCCATCAGACCAGCTTCGGCGTCACGAAGTTCGTGGGGCTGGCCCAGTACCGCCAGATGTGGCACGACCCGGTCTTCTGGTCGTCGGTGCGCACCACATTCGAGTTCACGTTCGCCATGACCGCGGTGTGGATCACGCTCGGGCTGGCGGTGGCCATGCTGATGAACTGGAGCTTCCCCGGCCGGGGGTTCGTCCGGGCCATCCTGGCTATCCCCTGGGCGGTACCGGACATACCGGTCGTCCTGACGTTCGCGATCATGCTGGACCCGAACTTCGGCATCCTGAACCGGTTCGCGTCGTTCATCCCCGGCGTGAACCATCACATTCAGTGGCTGAGCGCACCCAATCTGGCGTTCATCGCGATCATCATCATGGTCGGGTGGAAGGGATTCCCGTTCTTCTCCCTCATCCTGCTGTCCAGCCTGCAGACGATCCCCGACGAGCTCTACGAGGCGGCCAGGGTGGACGGCGCCGGCCCGGTGCGGCGCTTCCGGTCGATCACGCTGCCGGCGCTGCGGCCTACGCTGGGGCTCCTCGCAGTGCTGGGGTTCATTTTCTCGTTTCAGCAGTTCTCGCTCATTTACCTGTCGACGGGAGGGGGCCCCGGCACGGATACGTCCACCCTCGCGATCACGATCTACAACCAGGCCTTCGAATTCTTCAACTACAACTACGCCAGCGCGATCGCCGTCGTCGGCCTCTTGATCGCCGTGGCGGGCACCGTGCTGTACATCGTTGTGCAGCGACGCGTGGCCAACGTACGCGGGCTGGAAGGGGTGAACACGGCTCTATGAACCGTGGATGCTGCTGTCAAGGGCGGGAGGTGCGGCGGCGATGGCTGCAGAGGTGACGCCCGTCACGGCTCGCCCGCCGGCCCGGTCGCAGGTCAGCCCGCCGGCCCGCCCGCGGCGGAGCCTGCGCCGGAGGGCGACCTCCTGGCTACGCGGCGCGATCATCGTGATCGTGTGCGTGGTGGCCCTCTTCCCGGTCTACTGGATGGTCCTCACGACGTTCCAGCCGGCCCAGGATTCCATTACCTACCCACCCGACCTGCTGCCGCACGGCATCCAGTTCGGCACGATCACGAGCCTCTTCCACAACAACCCGATTGCCTCCTGGCTGCTCCACTCCCTGACGGCGTCAGCCATCTGTGTCGCGGTCACCCTGATCTTCGCGGTACCGGGCGCCTACCTGCTGTCCCGGCTCCGCTGGCACGGGGTCGGAGGGTTCGGATTCCTGCTGCTCTTCACGCAGCTGATGCCGGGGGCCATGATCGTCGTGCCCGAGCTCCAGTTCTTCCGGCAGCTCGGCTGGACCAACAACCTGCTCGCCCTCGGGGTGCTCTACGCGGCCTTCAACGTTCCGCTGGGCTGCTGGATCCTGAAATCCTCGTTCGACTCCGTACCGTCAGAGGTCATCGACGCATCGCTGGTCGACGGATGCGGCCGGATACGCGTCCTGTTCCGCGTTCTGCTGCCGCTGTCCAAGCCCGGCCTGGTAGCGGTCGGGATCGTGGCGTTCTTCGGGAGCTGGAACGACTATCTGTTCGCGGCCGCGTTCCTCACGAATCAGTCCTTGTACACCGCTGGTCTCGGCATTTCGACCTTCATCACCGACCAGTCAATCAAGCTGGATCAGCTTGAGGCCGCGGGTGTCGTCTTCGCCCTGCTGCCCATCTTGCTGTACCTGACTGTGCAGCGCCACGTAGTCCGGGGGCTGACGGCTGGCGCGATCAAGGGCTGATCCCGCGACGCGCGCTGGGCCGGGGTGAGCCGGGGTGTTCCAGGTGACCATCCCGGCCCGGCCGCCCGGGCTCTGGCTACAGCTCATCATGATGCTCAGGTGGCTTGAGGAGCGGGCTGCTGAGACCTGCTGGTGTGCCGGGTCGTTCCCTGCGCTTGCACGGCTGGGCGGGCCCCAGGTGCCTGGACCAGTGATTCGCATGGCCCCGAACCCGAGGCGGCGAACCTCGATGTCACCGCCGACCGCAAAGGTGGGGTTCTGAACGTCTCACCCGGGTGACGCCTAATCTCTGTTTCGGGCGGGACAGGTGATCGGTGGCCGGAGTTAGCGCGGCGGCAGCCGGTGGTGGCGGGATGCCGTTCAGCGTGGTTGTCTCGTGGCAATGACGGGAGCGCGATGAGCGGCGATGGGCCTGTGGAGGTTGTCTTTCCCGCATCGGCGGACGGGCGCAGGAGCACGTCGGCGGTGGGCAGGGCGGTGGTTGCTGATGCGCTGCGGGAGGCCGACCCGGCCGGGGCAGGCGAAGCGGAGCGGGATACGAACTGGCGTAAGGGCTATGTGGTGCACTTTCGCCGGCTCGTCGAGGCTGGGCTGGCATCGAAGGAGGGCGCGGTATCGGTCGCCCGGGACGGGCTGGAGTCGCTGCACGGGCGGATGCGCGTTAGTGCACGCAGACGGCGAGGAGACTGGACTCGGCAGTTTGCTCTCGGCACCTGCGGACCGGCTGGTCACCACGGTCACGGTGTCGGGTACCGGGCAGGCCGGCGAGGGCCTGTCGCTGCCCTACCACGGCGACGGACTACGCGGCGATGCCCTGCTGCGCAGGCTGGAGGCGTGGGTGGACAACGGCGTGATCGAGCCGTCGTGCGCAGCTGCGGTCCGGACGGTCGCGGCGCACCCGGAGTGGCTCCGCCTGCCCGGCCACACGGTCGTCGTGCTCGGGGCAGGCGCCGAGGTGGGTCCGCTTTCCCCGCTGCTGAGCTGGGGCGCCCGGGTGATCGCTGTTGACCTGCCCCGTCCCCCTGTCTGGGAGCGCATCCTGGACACCGCACGGCGTAGCGCGGGGACACTCCTGGTTCCCGTCGCTGCGCAGACGCCCGGCCAGCACAGCCCGGGGGCAGGACCGGGGACCTCGCGGAGCGCGCCGGCCTCGACCTGACCAGCGATGTCCCCGCCGTCGCCGGCTGGCTCGCTACCTTTGACGGCCCGCTGGTGCTGGGCAACTACGTCTACGCTGACGGCGCGGCCAATGTCCGCCTGTCCGCTGCCGTCGACGCACTGACCATGCGCCTGCAGGCCGAGCGCGGCGATGTCGCGCTCGCCTTCCTCGCGACGCCGACCGACGTGTTCGCGGTCCCGGCCGAAGCGGTCGCCCAGTCCGTCCACGCCTACGCGACCCGGCCGGCCGGGATGAAACTCGCCAGCTGGCCGCTGCGGACGCTGTCCGGGGGCCGGCTGCTCCGCCGGGCCTACCCGCCCGGCGCTGACCCCGGTATCAACGACAGCCTGGTGCCGCAGCAAGGACCTAACTATGTGCTGGCCAAGCGGCTGCAGCGCTGGCGCGCCACCCTGGCCCGTGAAGCCGGCGCGGCCGTGTCGATGAACGTCGCCCCACCGACACGCACCAGGTCGGTCGTGAAAAACCAGATACTGGCGGCGGCCTACGCCGGCGCGCACCGGTTCGGTGTCGAGGTCTTCGAACCCGCCACGACCAAGGTTCTCATGGCCGCACTCCTCGTCCATGACCTGCACACCGGCGGTGGCCCAGCGCAGCCGCATCCCTGGCAGGACGAGGCGCACGCCGCCGCGCATGGCGGGCTGTGGCGCATCGCGTACACCCCCCGCAGCGCGCTCGCGCTCGCAGCGGCACTGGGCTACCGCGGAGCCAGAAAATGACGCACCGCCCGCTCAGGCCGTGGGCCTCGAGCCCGGGCGGGAGGCAAAGATCCCGCCAGCCAGGGGCGTGAGCACACAGCGCGGGGACGGGGGCACCGGTGCCCGGGACGGCTTTGCGAGGATGGCGGTATGCGATTCGCCTTCAAAACCTCCCCGCAGAACACCACCTGGCCGACATGCTGGCGGTGTGGCAGGAAGCCGACGACATCGAGCTGTTCGAGTCGGGCTGGACTTTCGACCACTTCTATCCGATCTTTTCCGACTCAGCAGGGCCCTGCCTGGAGGGCTGGGTAACCCTGACCGCGCTGGCGCAGGCGACTAGCCGGCTGCGGCTGGGCACGCTGGTCACTGGCATTCATTACCGGCATCCCGCGGTCCTGGCGAACATGGCTGCGACCCTTGACATAGTGTCTGGCGGCCGCCTCGAGCTGGGCATCGGCGCTGGGTGGAATGAGGAAGAGTCCGGCGCCTACGGCATCGAGATGGGCGGGCCGGGCGAGCGCAGCGACCGGTTCGAGGAGGCGTGTGAGGTCATCGTCAGCCTGCTGACGCGACAGACGACGGATTTCACCGGCAAGTACTACCAGCTCACCGGCGCACGGTGCGAGCCGAAACCGGTGCAACAGCCGCACCCGCCGATTGTCATCGGCGGCAGCGGGGAGCGGCGTACGCTGCGAACGGCCGCCCGGTTTGCCCAGCACTGGAACTTCGTCGGTGGGCCGCCTGAGGAGTTCGCCCGCAAGCGTGATGTTCTTCATGCCCACTGCCACGACATCGGGCGCGACCCGGCGGAGATCGTGCTGTCCAGCCATGTCCGGCTCGGCTCTAACGGCGAGATCGGGCCGGCCATTGAGACCGCCGCTGCGCTCGGCGACCTGGGGCTGGATCTGGCGATCGTCACCCTCCTACCGCCGCACGACCCCGCCGTACTCGCCCCGCTCGCCGATGCCCTGGCTCAACTCCGCTGAGCCGGGATCCCCCGGCATGGCTGTGGGCTGCTCGCGGGCCCTGGCCGCAGCCCTGGTGTTTAACTGCTCACTCGATCCGGGCGGATGGCCTGCCCTTCGGTGCTCACTGCGCGGGTGTCGTGGGCGCGTGGGCACCGTCAGCGCCGCTGGGCGCGGGAGTCGTGATGGCGGCCGGACGGCGGCTGGCCCGGCGGCCAGCGCGGTGAGGTGGTCATCCAGTATCCCCAGCGCCCACACGGCCGAGGTCTGCCGGGGAGTGGTGACGAGCTGGAGGCGCAGCCCGTCGAGCAGCACCCGAAGGCGCGCCGCCTCATCCTCGGCGTCAAGGTGGGCCGGCAACTCGCCCGCCTGCACCGCATAGGCGATTCGCGCGGCGAGTGGCTCCTGGAGCCGTTGCGCGGCGCCTTCGGCCGCGTCGGCCAGTGCGGGCACGACCGCCGCCTGCGCCATGAAGGCCAGGTGGACCAGGGCGTCCTCGCGCCGGTCAGCGTCCAGCGGGAGCAGTTCAGCGGCGGCGATCCGCAGGTCGTTCATCGTCATTCCCCCGGCGGTACGGTGCCGGATCCGGTCATCGACGCGTTCCCCCACCCGCCACAGAGCCGAGGCGACCAGCTCGTCCTTATTCGGGAAGTAGTGCCGGATGGAGCCGATCGACCAGCCCGATTCCTCGGCCACGAGGGCCAGCGTGGTCCCGGCAAGCCCGTTACGTGCGATCACCCGGCAGGCCGCATCGGCGAGCTCGCGCCGGCGAGCGGGGTGATCTACCTCTTTCGGCATGGGCTCAATTTAGCATTGCGGTACTAGCACCGCCGTATTAGCATGGCCATGCCAAGAAGATGGGATCGCGCCGGCTGAGACTCACCCGCCCGCGCCGCCCGCTGGCAAGCCAGCCAAGCCACGCCCCGACAGGAGTCAGCATGCCTCATGACCGCACCGCGCCGACCCGCAAGAGCACCACGGCCCGTCCCGGATCCCGTTTCAGCGTGCCGCGCGGGCTGATCGCCGGAACACTCGCCGCCGCCGCCCTGGTGTGGGGGCTGTACGCGATCAGCCCCGGAGCCAGCCTCCTGTCCGCGCTCGTGCAGAGCGGCATCTACCTGGGCCTGCTCCTGCTCACCATCTGCAGCCGCCGCGCCAAGGTGCTGCTAGTGCGCACGGTGCAGCGATACACCATCAACCCGCTGATGCGGCTGCTGCTCGCGATCGGCATCAACCCGCTCGGGGTGGCGATCCTGGAAACCCGGGGGCATGCCTCCGGCAAGATCCGCCGGGTACCGGTCGGCAACGGCCGTAAGGGCGACTCGTTCTGGATCATCGCCGAGCACGGCACCCGCGCCGGCTACGTGCATAACATCCAGCACGACCCCCATGTCCGGGTGCGGCTGCGCGTCGGACTGCGTTACCGCTGGGTGCCCGGCATCGCCACCCTGTGTCCCGACGATGATCCGCTCGCGCGCCAGCGGCACATCATTGCCTGGCACCCGCTGCGCGCCCTGAACGCGATCAACGTGCGCGTGCTGGGCGCCGACCTGCTTACCGTGCACGTCCAGCTCGGCACGGCCCAGGCCGGGGACCCCGGCGGGCCCGTCCCGGCCGTGGCGGTCCAGCCCCGGACACCAGCCCCGGCGTCCGCGCAGAAGTAGCGGCCACCGTGGCTCTGGCCAACGCGTATTCCCCAGCGCTCCGACTGTGCTGGCAGATGCAGGGTCCATGCGGTTGCGGTCCGGCGCAGGCAGGTGAGACTGCATGGCGCAGGATCGGGTGACGCCGACGCGCGAATGGCGTAACACGGAGCAGCCAGGCGTTGCACTAGCCACCGTCCGGGCACGTAACCTGGCTAGATGCTGAAAGGCGGCCGGCGTCAGGCCAGCGCGCCGGGGATCGGGGTTCAGGCATGGCGTTTAGGACAACATCCTGAAGCCAGCCCAGGCAGCTCCGCGGCTGATTCAGCGCGGAGAGCTTCTTGCGTCCCTCGATCAGGCGACGGCAGCGAAGGTAACGCTGATCTCAGCCCCCGCAGGCAGTGGCAAGACCTCCCTGCTCCGGGCCTGGGCTGATGGTGCGGGTCAGCCGTACCGGCTGGCAGTCGTCCAGGTGCGGCGCGATCAGCGGGACTCCCAGCAGTTCTGGCTGGCCGTCCTCAGCGCCATCCGGCAGGCGTCGGGCCCGGCCGGCGAAGGTGAACAGCTGGCGGCGACACCCGACTTCAACGAAGCGGCCATCAGCGAGAGAGTTCTGTCCGAACTCGCCGCGCATCACGACCGCACCTTCCTGGTCATCGATGATCTTCACGAGCTGACCTCGGCCGACGCGTTCACGCAGCTGACCCGGCTGCTTGAGCAGCTCCCCGCGCACGTGCACGCGATCCTCGCATCGCGGCGTGATCTGCCCCTGCGGTTGCACAGGCTCCGTCTCGCCGGCGAGCTGGCCGAGATCCGCGCGGCAGACTTGCGTTTCACTGAGCGCGAGACCCGGCAGTTCCTGGAGGCTTCAGGCATCGCGTTGCCGCAGGCCGCGGTGGCCAGGCTGCACGAGCGCACGGAAGGCTGGGCGGCAGGCCTGCGGCTGGCGGCGATGTCACTGGCCAGCAGCCCGGACCCGGAGAGATTTGTCGCGGAGTTCTCTGGCAGCAGCCGGACCGTGGCCGAGTACTTGCTCGCCGAAATGCTGGAGTGCCAGCCGCCCGGGGTCCAGCAGCTTCTGCTGCGCACTGCCCTGCTCGACCGGGTCAACGGCGAGCTGGCGGATCTGCTGACTGGTCACCCAGGCTCCGAACGCATCCTGCTCGATCTCGAAGACGCCAATGCGTTTGTCGTATCGCTCGATCCGGCCCGGACCTGGTTCCGCTATCACCACCTCTTCGCTGACCTGCTCCGCCTTGAGCTGCGCCGGAGGCTCCCCGAGGAACTGCCGGCCCTGCACCGGCTGGCCGCGCAGTGGCTGACCGGGCACGGTGAGATCGTCGACGCTATCCGGCATATCCAGGCCGCGGGTGACTGGTCCGACGCGGCCCGGCTGCTCGCAGACCATTCGTTCGGCCTGACGCTGGACGGACAAGCGCAGACCATCGAGTCTTTGCTGCGCGCGTTCCCGCCGGGTGCCGTGACCGGCGGCCCGGATCTCCCGCTCGCGCGGGCCACCAGCGATCTTGCTCAGGGACGCCTGGACGAGGCTGCCGCCCACCTGGCCGTGGCCGAAACCGCGATCACCTCGGCACCGCCAGACCGCAAGCACCGCCTCGAAGTGGCGATCGCGGCGCTGAAACTGTCGCTCGCGCGCAAACGCGGCCACCTGGCGGGGGTCGTCGATCAGGTCAGGTTCCTGGCCTCGCCGATAACCGGGCAGTCTGACGACGACATCGCGCTCGACAGCGACCTGCGCGCGGTGGCGCTCATGAATCTCGGAATCGTCGAAGCGTGGTCGCTGGGGAACCCGGACAGTGAGCGGCATCTGCAAGAGGGTGCCGATCTTGCGCGGAGGATCGGGCGTCCTTACCTCGAAGTGGCCTGCCTGGCTGAGCTCGCCTTCGCCTCGAAGATCGAGCCTTTCGCCACGACCCGGCGGCGGTGCCGGGAGGCGATAGCGCTGGCCGAGCAGCATGGCTGGGGCGCGGAACCGGTCATCTCGCCGGCGCTGGTGAATCTCGCGGGCACTCTCATCTGGACGGGTGAATTCGACGAGGGCGATTACTGGCTGCAGCGCACCGCCCGCGCCCTGGAGACAGACACCGGCCCCCCCATGAGGCTGCTGCTGCACATAGCCACGGGCATGCTGCTGTCCGGCCGGCGCCAGGCAGCGCGAGGCACTGGCGGAGTACAGCGCGGCCGAGCACCTGCAGGCGCAACTGGAAGGCTCACACGCACTGGCGCATCAGCTGACGGGCTGGAGGCTGGCCACCCAGGCCCGGCTCGGGCAGCTCAGCCGAGGCCCGGGCCTCGCTGGCAGCACTCGATGCGGAACGCGGGACGCTCAGGCAGGCTGCCGCCGAGATCGGTAATGCCCGCGCGGCCATCTGCCTCGCCGAGGGCGACCCGGCCGCCGCGCTCGCCGCGGTCCAGGATGTGCTGACCGGGATAGCTCCTGCTATCGGCTACGTGACAGTCGTTGAGGCACACCTCCTGGCCGCGCTCGCGCACCACGAACTCGGCGACCACCGCGCGGCCACCGCGGCCACCGAGTGCGCCCTGGCCCTGGCGGAGGCGGACCGGCTCATACTGCCGTTCGCGATGACAGGCTCACTCGAGCTGCTCGAGGCCATGCCGCGGCATGAGACGGCGCACGCGGCCCTGCTGGCCGACATCCTCGACGTCATGCGCGGATCATCCATGCCGCCGGGCCATGAGCCTTCACTGGCGGAGATCGAGCAACTCAGCCCGAGCGAGCTGCGGGTGCTGCGGTATCTCCCGACGAACCTGTCCCGGCCGGAGATCGCCAGCGAGCTATCGGTCTCGGTGAACACCGTCAACACCCACATCCGCAACATCTACGCGAAGCTCCAGGCCCAGGATCGTTCCTCGGCAGTGCAGCGCGCCCGAGAGATGCGGCTGCTCTCGGGCAGCCTGACTAGCTAGGTCACTAGCCGGACATCGCCGGCCAGCCTGCCGAAGCACAATCACCAGATCTAGGTGACGGCCGCTCACCCGCCGATGGCACTGTTTCAGCCGGAGAGACCTCGCTCCCGGCCAGGTACGCCGCCGCTGTCCCGGTCAGCGCCACGGCTTCGCCGCCCCGCGCGGCTCTCTCAGGACGCGCTCTCTCAGAACACCGCCTCAGCGAGCAGCCCGACCTGCTCCAGACCCGACGAGGCCGGCACGAAGATGAGCTCGTCGCAGCCAGCCTCCGCGAACGCCGCGGCGTAGCCCTTCACCATTTCCGGGCTCACCGCCGCGCCGGCCGCAATCTGGCCGGCGATGTCGCCCAGGAAGGCGTAGTAGTGGCCGAGATAGCCGTCTGCCAGCGCGCGGGCGTCCGGGCCCAGCGCGAAATAAGCCAGCGACAGCTTGCGCGGCTTGCCCGGCCGGCCCTCGTCCTGCCACGCCTGGTCAACGGCCGCCGCAGCCTGGGCGAACATGGCGGGCGTGCCGCCACCCATGATCCATCCGTTAGCGACGCGGGCCACCCGGCGGAAACTGGCCTCCGTCGAGCCGCCCAGGATCAGCTCAGGGCCGCCCGGCCGGGCCGGTGGCGGCCCGATCGGGCCGATGCCGCCCCGCTCCTCTCCCGCCCAGATGCGCTGCATCTCGGCCAGCTGCTCGTCGAAGCGCCGCCCCCGCCCGGCCATGGTCAGCCCGCTCGCGGCGAAGTCGTCCTCCCGGCCGCCGATGCCCAGCCCCAGCACCAGGCGGCCACCGGAAATGCGGTCGAGCGAGGCCGCCTGCTTGGCGAACAGCGCCGTATTCGTGTGCAGCGGCCCCAGCAGGACCGAGGTTGTCAGCCGGATCCGGCTGGTGACCGCGGCGGCCGCGGCCAGCGCGATCAGCTCCTCGTAGTTCGGGTACACCAGCCGGCCAATCGTGCCGAGGGTGCTGAACCCAGCCTCGTCAGACCGCCGCGCCCAGTCAACCAGAGTCCTGCCTTCCGTGTCCGGCACTGCGTTCGGAAGGCCGATCCCGACATCCATGCTGAACCTCCATCGCTCGTTCGCTCGGTCAAGGACCGAGAGTAACCGTCCGCCAGGCGGGACGTCATCAGGGCCACGAACGCATCACGTAGCACGGGTGGGCTGAGGCGGAGTAGGCCGGCCTGCTGGATGCCACCGCCCAGCCCGGGCGATCCTGAACCCGGGGCAGGCGGGGTATCAGCCAGCCGCGCGGGATGGTATCCGCACTGCTAGGCGAGGCCGATCTGCTGCCGCTGCAGAGCGGCATCCCAGAAGGCGGAAATGACGATGAGCTGGTCGCCCGCCCACTTGGTGGTCTGGCCGAACTCGACGTCGAATGCCTTTCCGGTCGGGACGATCACCGTGCCGCCGGGCAGGGTCATCTCCCCGGTGAAGGTCCCGGTCGCGTTGGTGACCACCGTGATCCAGTCGCCGCTGCCGAACCGGATCGGGTACGGGTCGCTGTAGACGTGCATGTCGGGGAACATGCGCAGCATCTGCTGCATCGCCGCGGTGTGCGCTTCCCGGCCATAGACCGGCTCTGCCAGCCCGGTGATGTACGCGGCCATGTCCGGGTGGTGGACCTCGTCCACCGCAGCGAAGTCGCGGGCGTTGAATGCGTCATCCCCCTTCTTCATCAGCGCGAGCAGGTGCGCGGTGCGGCTGGTGTCGTCCGTGGTGGTTGCCATGAGGGCTCCTATGCTGCTGGCCGGCGGCCGAGGGCTGCGCGGACCTGCCGCGGCAGCCGTGGCCAATTAATTGAGTCAACTCTAAGTTTGTTGTTAAGTCAAGATTTGTTAGACTGAGCCCATGACCGACCCCGGACTGCGCGAACGTAAGAAGGCCCGCACGCGCCAGGTCATCTCCGACGCCGCCGCGCGACTGTTCGCCGAGCGCGGCTATGAGCGGGTCGCCGTCAGCGACGTGGCCCGCGAAGCCGAGGTCTCCGAACAGACCGTCTACAACTACTTCCCCACCAAGGAACAGCTGGTCACTGACCGCGACCAGCTGTCCAGGATCAGCTCTCCCGGCTTATCCGCGCGCGGGCGCCCGGAACCACCCCGGTCGCAGCCATCCGCGATTTCGTGCTCGACACCGTGGAGGGGATCCGCCGCGTTCCCGCCGGGCAGTGGCGCGGCGAGATCGGATTCCTGGCTGCGATCAGCCCGGCCGTCCACCGGATCGCACTGGAGATGTCAGACCGTCAGGCCACCGCTCTCGCCGCCGCCATCGCCGAAACTGACGCGGTGGCGGCCGAGATCGCAAAGCTACGGGGAATCGCGCTCGCCAGCGTCTTCCAGATCATCATCGCGGAGGCCGGACGCCGCACCCGTGAGGGTCAAGGCCAGAACCAGATCGCCGGCGAACTGCGGCCAGCCATCGAAGCGGTCCTCGACGACCTCGACCGCTGGCTTACCCCGGCTACGGACCCGGAAAGCACGAACGGTCCTGCGGAGGTTGTATGCCCGTCGGCAGATATTTCGCCCGGGCCCACTCAGGTCGACAGCCAACCCCCGGAAGGCTGATTTCCCGAGAGAAGTCATCCGGCTCGCCCCGGTTGCGGGTGGACCTGCGACTGACGCGGTTCGGCCATGCGGCGTGCTCCAGCCTCAAGGCCAGGCGTCTCAGCAGTGCCCAGCCCGAGACGACCACGCCCAGCCCGACGAGGATGCCGAACCCGAGCACGGTGTTGGGTGCGCTCGCACCCAGGTCGAGCGCGACTCCGGCCCCGATCACCGGAACCGCGAGTCCTACGTAAAGCGCGATGAGCAGGTCCGACGTCATCGCCACGCGGCTTTCTGGCGGGCTTGCCCCGAGCACGATCCCGGTGGTCCCCTTGAAGACAGCACCAGAACCGGCGCCGATCAGCGCACCCGCGATCAGGAACATCGCCAGGTTTGGTGTGGAAAGGCGCACGGAAACAACGAGCAGCGCCAGACCGGCGAGCATGGAAACCATTCCGAGTGCGAGCACGTGCGATGCCTGCAGCGTGGCCAGCTGGGATATCACTCCGCAGGCAAAAAGAAGGAACAGCGCGGCACCGGACAGTGCGTGCGAGGGATAGTGCAGCGTGGTGGCGAGGAAGAGTCCGGACAGCCCCGCGAACAGGCCATTCGCGGAAAAGGCCGCCAGGGTCGCGGCTGCCGCTGGGACCGGAAGCCTGACCTTGCGTCGCGAACCGGCTGGCTTCTTCTCCGCTGGCCGGCGCGCCCGTCTCCGGCGCGGCCCGCAAACCGATCAGTGCGATCGCCCCGAGCGCGAGGAACACCAGGTAGGGCACGGTCAGCGGTAGTGGCACCCACTGCGCGAGGCAGCCGGCGATCAGCGGGCCGACGCCAAGCGCGCCGACGGTCACGGACGTGCCGATGGTCCTGGCCCGGACGGGCGACGCCTTCGGATCCGCGCGCAGA
The DNA here is from genome assembly GCA_963742055.1 of uncultured Actinomycetes bacterium. Taxonomy (GTDB): domain Bacteria; phylum Actinomycetota; class Actinomycetes; order Streptosporangiales; family Streptosporangiaceae; genus RYN-230. The sequence goes on from CAVUKT010000083.1 coordinate 99,754, forward strand.
CGCAACTCGACGAGGTAAGTGATCGCGGTGCCCGCGGCCAGCCCGACCGCCACTCCGGTGACCACCGCCCGATCAGCAGCCCCGGCAGGTCCTTCCACGCCGCGAGCACCCCCACTGCCACCATCATCGTCGCGACGGCAGCAAGCATCGCGCCCCGGCGCCCGAGACGCACGACGATGGAGCTGTCCCGTCGCAGTACGGCGATCGTGCTGGCCGCGAAGATCGCGAAGACCACGGTGATGGTCAGGGCCGAGAGGTGATCCCGGGTCCGATAGAGGCCATAGAGCGGGCTGGGCAGGGTCGCGACCGCCATGACGATCAGGAAGGCGAACGCCGCCGCCCCAAAGCCGGAGCGGCGCCAGGCGTCGCTGGGCCGCGAACCCCGCAGACGCATCAACCTCAGGTGTGGCGGACACAACGGTCACCAGACCTTCATGCCGACGGCAACCGAGCCGAAGGTGGAGTCCAGCACCACCATCAGCTGGGCGACAGACACCACGGCCAGGACCAGCCAGCGCCGGTCAGCACGCGCCGTCGGGTGGTCCTGCGTATCCCGGGGACTTGGTGAAGCGACTGGCTGTGCCATGTGAACTCCCGATTTGCCAACGTACGTCTAATTAAGATCTGGCCCAAAGGCCGACTCAAGGGGGTCCGGGGCGATCGGCTCATTGAATGGCCGGTTCCGGCGGATCCTCGGAGCCGGCCTCGACTCGTTCTTAGGTCCGTCATCCCTTGCGTTCCGCCTTTCGCTATGCGGTGACGCGTTCTGCGCCGGCGAGATGCGCCGACAGGAAGCTGTCCGGCTCTGTCCAGCGCAGCGGCCGCTTCGTCGAGGATCGGGTAAAAGGTCTGGAAGACGTGCGGCACCCCAGGGGTGATGTCGAGGGTGACCTCGACGTCGGCGGTGGCGGCTTGTCGCGCGAGGCGGACAGCGTCGTCGAGGAGAACCTCGTGAGTTCCGGCCTGGATGATCAGCGGCGGCAGGCCGGACAGGTCGGCGAATATCGGGCTGATGAGGCCAAGAGCGGCGTCTTGTCCCGCCGTGTAGTCGGTGACCCGGGATTGGAGGGCTTCCCGGCTCATCAGCACGTCGACCTCGCGCTTGGTTTCCATGGTCGCCCCGGCCAGGGTGAGGTCGGCATACGGTGACATGACGAAGGCCGCGGCGGGCAGGGGCAGCCCGTGATCGCGGGCGTTGACCAGGGTGGCGACGGCGAGGCCGCCGCCGGCGGACTCTCCCGCGAAGGCGATGTCCGACGGGGCGGTGCCGCCCTCCAGGAGCGCTTCGTAGGCGGCAAGAGCGTCGTCGACCGCCGCCGGATACGGGTGCTCGGGGGCGAGCCGGTAGTCGACGGAGATGACCTTGGCGCGCGTCCGCCGGCCGACCTGCGAGGCCAGGCCGGCGGCTTGGAAGGCGTCCCCCAGTACGTACACGCCGCCATGGAAGTAAAGAACAACGTGGCGGGGTTCGATTCCGTCGATGGTGATCTCGGCGGTGGGGACGCCGCCCAGTGCGGCTGCGGTCACGGTCACGTCGGCGGGCAGCGGCTGCGCCGATATCAACTCCCGGAGCAGTCGCCGTTGCTCGCTCGATGTCGATGTCGACGGGGAAGGCTGACTGTCGCAGGATTGCTTCGAGGTTCTCTCGCTGCTCGGTGCTCACGGAGGATCTCCCTTTGGTTGGGTTGGTTTGGCAGCGCTCCCAGGCTCGCTCGCCCATGTCAATCCGCTGCTGAAAATTCCTGCCGGGAGGCGGGCCATTGCCAGGCTTGCCGCCAGGCAGGTGAGGAGGCGTCACCGGATCACGGTGATTCGCAGGCCGCGACCGTGGCCAGGTGGTCATCGGAACGCGCGTCGGCCATCCGTTGCCGACGCCGTGGACCGCGGTAGCCGGGCGTGTCGATGTGATCGCGCCCACCAGGCTGTGGCAATCGCGCGAGCCGTGCTCACCGGTCTGCGAGACCCTGGTCCGCGAAATCACCGGAACCAGGTGACGGTCGCTCACCTTGATGCCCAGTAGCTTCGGGGCACTCGACTAGCCAGCTAGCTGCATCAAGGAGGACTAGCAGATGAGCACGACTGCCGTCCCTGACCGATTTACCACGCTGCCGGATGAACACGCGCTGCAGGCGACCGTGTGGCGCTCGAGGAGCACGGGTTCAGCGTCGAGGTCGTCAGTGATCTCGATGCCGCGCGCCAGGCGGTGCTCGCCCGTATTCCGGAGGGCTCGTCGGTGATGACTAACACCTCGGTGACGCTGGCCGAGACCGGGATCGCGGACGCGATCAATGAGGTGGCGGCCAGTGGGAGTCGGCGCGGAACAAGATGTTCGCGCTCGACTTCGCGACCCAGGCGCAGGAAATGAAGGCGATCGGCGGCCAGCCAGACTACGCCCTGGGCAGCGTCCACGCCGTGACCCGCGAGGGCACCCTGGTCATTGCCTCGGCGTCAGGCAGCCAGCTCGCCTCCTACGCCTGGGGCGCCGCCAATGTCATCTTCGTCGTCGGCGTGCAGAAGCTCGTGCCGACGCTGGCCGAGGCGCATGAGCGCATCTACCAGCACAGCCTGCCGCTGGAAGACGTCCGCGCGCAGGCCGCCTACGGGCAGCACAGCCAGGTCGGGAAGATCCTCGAGATCCACCAGGAACTGCCGGGCCGCATTCACATCGTCCTCATCCGCCAATCGGTCGGATTCTAGGCCGCGGGCGCCGTCCTGCCTCATCGGGGCTGCAGAAGCGGATATTCAGGGGGACAACGTGGGCAGGCCTGCTCGGACGGGTGCAAGCCGGTCGTGGCCAGTACGCTTCCGCTATGGCCAATTTCGCAGTGCGACTCGTCCACGGGCCAGGCTGGGACTCCTCGCGTCAAATCCGGGATCAAGAGGGATGGGACGAGCACGCGGCATTCATGGACGCACTCGTCGAGGATGGCTTTGTCATCCTGGGTGGCCCAGTCGGTGACGGTGGGCAGACCCTGCACGTAGTCGAGGCCGCGGATGAGAACGAGATCAAGGCACGCCTGGCCGATGATCCCTGGGCTTCCGCCGGACTGCTCCGGGTCGGCACGATAGAACCCTGGGCGCTCTGGCTCGACAGCCGCCCAGAGAGCTCAGCGGGCTGACACATACCTTCCGCTGGCCCACCTCGCGAGGGCAGCGTTCACGGTGTCCTTCTTGGCCGTGGTCCCAAGAACCTCAGCGACCAGTGCCTCCTGGTCGATCTCGATCGGTGCAGCCGCCGGATGCAGGCCCCCCGCACACCCACGGCGCCGCGAGCTCAGCACCCGACCGCCGCAAGAACAAGCGCATCCTTGCGGCTGCGCGCATCGGTCAGCGAACGCACTGGCCGCGGGCGCGGCTCGTGGGAGCGGATCTGACGGTCAGGACGCGGCCGCCGGTTCTCGACGGGTGGCACCAGCCCGCTGGGCAGCCGGTGATCCTTAGTGATCTTCAGACAGCAGGAACCGAGGAAAACAGGTTGAGGCCCAGCGCTTCTGAGAGGTACCTGGTGACGCGCTGGCCCCGCACGCTGTTGCCTGCCGCGTCCAGCGGCGGAGAGAACGTGCCCATGCCCCCCTTGCCCGGCGACACGGTGACGATGCCTCCGCTGACGCCGCTCTTACCGGGGAGGCCGATGTCGTAGAGCCACTGGCCCGATTGCTCGTAGAGCCCGGCCGTGGCCAGCACGGCCAGGACTCGCTTGCAGTAGCGGGTCTCGATGGCTTGCTCCCCGGTGACCGGATTGACTCCGCCGTTCGCCAGCGTGGCCCCCATAACGGCCAGGTCCCGTGCGCTCACGCGCAGGGAGCATTGGCGGGTGTAGACGTCAGCGGCGAGATCGGGGTCGCAGTACATGCAGCCGTAACCGTCGAGCAGGTGGGCGATCCCCCTATTGCGGTCGTTGGTCGCCGCCTCAGATTCGTAGACCTCGTCGTCCATCGCCAGCCGCCGCCCGGCGAATCGGGACAGCGCGGCGACGATGCTCTCGAATTTCTCCTCAGTTAGTCGTACCCGGTACCAGGCTTGTGGTGGCCATGGCGCCGGCGTTGACCAGGGGGTTCATCGTCCGGTCGGCGTTGAGCTCGATGGCCATCACCGAGTTGAAGGGCAGGCCGGTGCTGTTGACGCCTAGTTTCCGGCGCGCCTCCTCATGGCCAAGGGTGTGGCAGACCAGGGCGAAGACAAAGAGCTTGGAGATGCTCTCGATGGCGAACTCCTGGTCAGCGTCCCCGATCGAGAAGAGCTGGCCGCGAACTCCGGCCACGCAGACACCGAAGGCGCTGGGTGACGCCGCCGCGAGGGCAGGGATGTAGTCGGCGACGGCCCCCTCGTCGAGATGGCGGAAACCGCTCGTAGCCGGCGGAGATAAGAGCCTGCACGTCAGTGTCGGGCGGAAGCTCCCCGGTCGATACCCGTTCGGTCCCAGGGTGGTCATCAGGCAGGGTATCGAGGTCCATGTACATCCTTCAATTCAGCGAGTGCTTTCCGGCCTCTACCAGATGTTCAGCCGCGGGGTCGCCGTGAAGGTCAGAATGCTGGCGGGCCGGCCAGACGGGCCGAGCATAGGCACATATTCACACCCGCCACACTCTGATGCCTCCCCCGCCACGGGTGGTCTGTCGGCGCCTGGCGGAGGCCGTCTAGCGGATAGTGGCTGCGCAAGCGGGCTGGCCATGCTTTTCGAGGTAACGCTGGTGGTACTCCTCGGCCCGGTAAAACGCGGACGCCGCGGTGATCTGCGTGACGATCTGCCGCTTCAGCGACGCCTGCTCGGCATCGCGCGATGCTATCGCGGCTTCCTGCTGGCCAGCGTCATGGTAGAAGATCGCCGACCGGTACTGGCTGCCGAAATCGAAGCCCTGCCGGTTGCGGGTGGTCGGATTGTGGATCCGCCAGAACACCTGGAGCAGCTCCGCGTAGCTGACCTGGGCCGGGTCGAACCACACCTCGACCGCCTCGGCGTGGCCGGTGCGATGCCGGCAGACCTGCCCGTAGGTGGGGTCCGCGACGTTCCCGCCGGTGTAGCCGGCAGCGGTCTGCAGCACCCCGTGGACCTGGCGGAAGGCCGCCTCGACACCCCAGAAGCATCCGGCGGCGAATGTCGCGCGCTCGGCTCCGTCCGGGCCGTGGCCCTCGAACGGCGGTGCCACCGCCGGACCGGTGTTGCGGTTCCTGAGCTTCATCACGTCATAACCCCCTCGAACTTTTGTGCTAACAAAAACCCGGGGCCAGGGATTCCTGCATGGGCACGCGCGGCCCGCCCATCCAGACTCAAAGCCGCGCAGGGGCACAAGCTGGGAACCAGCCAGCCGGCGCATTCGCAAACCCGCCGGCTTCGGGCTGCCGGCCGGGACCTCCCGGCTTCGCCGTATCGCCCTCCGCACCTCGGCGAGCAGGGTCTCGGAGATCGCCATCACCCGGCGCGGGTGATGGCATCCCGCGAGGAGCATCGCCCGGGCTGGCCCCCTGCTCACTGTCCTTCGCCCACGCGGGCGCGAAGGAGATAGCCATCTCGCAGTGTGACAAAATGACAGGCAGGGGATCTAGGGGCCGGAGCATATGGTGAGCGAATCGGCGGAGTTCATCATCGGAAGCAGTGTCTCCTGCAGCGATGGCCCCTGCGGGGAGCTGACCCGCGTGGTCGTTGATCCGGCCGCCCGCACGGTGACCCATCTCGCCGTCGGGCCGCCGCACCGGGGCGGAACAAGCCGTCTCGTGCCAGTCAGGCTGGCGGCAGCGGGAACGGCAGCGATCCGGCTACGGTGCACCATGTCCCAGTTCGAAGGCCTTCAGGAGGCTGAAGAGACGCAGATCGTGCCGGGGGCGCTTGGTGAGCTGGGCAACGGGCAAGGCCACAAGCTATCTGCGCCCTACTACGGACCGGGCGGCATGGGACTGGCCATGGCGGTTGGCACCGGCCTGGGCACGGGTACCGCTCCCCAGCGCATCACCACTGATCGCATCCCCGCAGGCAAAGTGGAAGTCCGGCTCGGAGAGCATGTGCATGCCACGGACGGTCCCATCGGGAAGGTCCGGGGATTGACCGTCCTTACCCGCGGGCATCGTGTGACGCACATTCTCCTCGACGCGGGTCACCTCTGGGGCAAGCGGCGGATAGCCATCCCGATCGGCGCGGTGGCCGGCTTCGGCGACGGTGTTCGGCTCAGTCTGACCAGGGACGAGGTGCGTGACCTGCTGCCGGTCGACCTCACTCCCGGCGAAGGGTGACTGAATTTAGCTCACGGCGCCTGCGCGAGAACGGGTGCCCGCAATAGCTCTTCCTGCCCGGATGTCGGCCATCGCGTACATCCGGCGCCTCAGCCCTACCAGGTGGGGGGCACATCAACCCGGACCCCGCCGCTCAGCCGGTGTTGCCCGCCTCGTAGGCGGGCCACGGGCTGACGGTCTCGCAGCCGAACTCCTCCGGTGCCACGTCCGCCACCGCCTCGGCCAGTTGCCAGCGGTGGCCGGCGATGTCCTCGAGAGTGCAGTCCCGCTCGCCGTACTCCCGATCGACCGGCGCCTCGAGCACGACGGCGCCATGGTCACGGGCGCGGGCGAACGCCGCGTCTACGTCGGCGACCCGCACCCGGACGACGTGGGTGACCCCGCCTGGCTGCGGCGGGCGCCGCTCGGCGCCGGCGTCGGCGATGATCACGGCACCGTCGTCGCCGACGGCCAGCTGGGCCCGATGGCTCTCGCCGATCCGCGTGCGCTCGGCAAAGCCGAAGGCGGCGCTCAGGAAGGCCACCGCGGCGCGCACGTCGGGGTAGACGAGTACCGGCACGACCGTCGCCGGTGGCACCGAGCGGTTGTTCTTCATGGGCGTTCCTTTCCGTCTCCGTCGGTCGGCGGCCACGGTCCGAGCGGCCGTCCGATCTCCCAGTGGTGGCCGAATGGGTCCACCACCCGGCCGAGCAGCCAGCCGTAGACCTCGGCCACCGGGTGGACCTCGCGAGCGCCTGCCGCCAACGCCCGGTCGACGGCTGCCGCCGGGTCGTCGACGACGAGCAGCAGCCGTGTGGTCGCACCCTCGAGGGTCTCGGGACTGAAGTTCCCGTGCTCAGGCGACTCGTCCTCCACCCAGAACCGGGTCGAGCCGACCTGGAGCTGCGCTACTACCTCGGGGAGCTCGTCGGTCCCGCCGAGGCGGAAGCACGTCTGCGCCCCGAACGCAGCTTCGTAGAACGTCACGGCCTCGCGCCCATGGCGGACCGACAACTGGACCTCGACGCGCGGCACTACCGGGGGATGGCCGCTCGCTACCACGTCCACAGGGTCCTCCTCGGTGCCGGCACGATTCGCTAGGGTAATAGCCTAGTGAACACTAGGGCCGGCTCAACTCCCGCGGCGCCCCAGTCCGGTCGCCGTCCGTATCGCTCGCCCCTGCGCCAGGCCAAGGCCCGCCGCACCCGGGCCCGGATCCTCGAGGCGGCAACCCAGGCTGTTCCGCGCCCACGGCTACGCCGGGACGACCGTCGCCGCGGTGGCCGCGGCGGCAGAAGTGTCAGTGGCCGCCGTCGAGCTCGCCTTCCCGACCAAGCCCGACCTGCTGAAGGCTGCGATCGACGTCGCCATCGCCGGCGACGACGAGCCGGTGCCCGTGCTCGAACGCCCGTGGGCGGCGTCGGCCCGGGCGGCGCCCGACGCCACCGCCTTCCTCGACGCGGTCGCCACGATCCTCGTGCCCGCCGCCGAGCGGTCGGACGCGCTGGTGCTCGCCGCCCTCGAAGGGGCTCGCAGCGATGACCGCCTGGTCCCGCTCGCCGCGCAGCTGAGCGCCCAGCGCGCCGTGACGGCCGGCTGGATCGTTGACGGCCTCACCGAGAAGACACCGCTGCGGGCCGGCCTCGACCGCTCCGAGGCCATCGACATCGTGTGGCTGCTCATGGACCCGGCCGTCTTTGACCGCCTCACCACAGCACGCAACTGGCCGCCCGACCGCTTCGGCCGCTTCTTCGCCGACGGGCTGCTCCGGCTCCTCACCGAGCCGGTCCCACCGGGCAGGCTGGGAGGGTCAGGACGCCGGGCTGAGACCTCCCCGGAGCGATCCGCGCCCCGCAGCGGCATCGGCTGGCCGACCTCCCGCGGGCCAGCGAGTGCCGCAGCTTGCTGGCATCCTGGCTGGTGTCCGCCCGGGGAAGGGCGAAGCCAGTCCCGCCGTGCGGTGATGCCAGCCCGACTGCCGGTCTCGTGCAGGCACCCTGGGCAGCGGTCCGCGCCGGCAGCACAATGGCGGTGTCGGGGGGCAACGGGCACCTCGCGTACCCGTCGAGCGGAGCATAGGGCATGGCCATCGCGCTGGTGTGCTGGCGGTCGATGCTGCGCGCCTCCTGGCGCCAGGCGGTCGTCGTCACGCTGCTCGGCGGCGTGCTCGGCGCGGTGGCCCTCGCCGCCCTGGCCGGGGCGCGGTCAACGGCGGGGGCCTACGGCCGGTACCTGAAGGCCATCAACGCGAGCGACGTGCAGGTGAACGTGCCGGGCGCACTGCCGGGCCTCCCGATCATGGAACCAGTCAAGCGGCTGTGGTCGCTGCCCGGCGCCGTCTCCCACGCCACGTACGTCGGCCTGAACGCCCTGCCGGTGGTCCGGGGCAAGATCGACGACTCGTTCATCACCGACAGCATCGACGGCAGTGTGGACGGCGCGGGCTTCACCCAGGACACGATGACGGTGGTGTCGGGGAAGCTGCCGCCGCAGGCGTCCACCACCGGCATCGTGCTGTCCCCGCAGATCGCCGCCCTGTTCGGTGTCGGTGTCGGCGGCCGGGTGACCTACGTGTTCCTGAGCGGCAGCCAGCAGCACCCGGCAACGGACTACCGCTCTTTCCGGGTCGCCGCGATCGCGTACACCCCGCCGGCGCTGGTCGACCAGGCCGACAACCCCGAGGGCGCCACGCTTCCCCCCGGCGCCACCGCGCAACTCATCGGTAAGTACTTCGGCTACGCCTGGGTCGGCCTGCGCCTGACGGCCGGCGACGCCGGAGTCAGCGGCCTGCGGCGCCGGCTGCCCGCGCTGGTCTCCAGCCTGGAGACACAGTCGGACCACGTTACCCACGCGCAGGACGCGGGCCTGACGTTCAGCGTCAAGCGGACCAGGGCCGTCCAGGACGAGGTCCAGCAGGCCATCGAGCCGGAGGTGATCGCGCTGACCGTCTTCGGCGCGATCACGGCGGTGGCCGCGCTGGTTCTTACCGGCCTGGCGATGGCCCAGCTCCTGAGCAGGACCGCGCCGGACGCCCTCAGGCTGCGGGCGCTCGGCGCCAGCCGCAGGCAGTCTGCCCTGGTGGCGGCTCTGCCGGGTGTGATCCCCGTCGCGGGCATCATCGTGATCACCGCCGCGGGTGCGGTGGCACTGTCCCCGCTGGCCCCGGTGGGACCAGTCCGCTTCTTCGCCCCCGGCAAGGGCCTTTACGCGGACCCCCTCGTCCTCGGCGCGGGCCTGCCCGCGCTGTTCGTCTTGCTTTCCGGGCTGCTCGGGGTGCTGGCGCTGCGCGCGGTCCGCCCGGCCAGGCAGGCCCTGGGCGCCGAAAGGTCTGCCGTCACGCGCGCGGCCATCGCGGCCGGACTGCCGCCCGCCGCGGTGGTGGGCACCAGGAACGCGCTCAGCGGCGGCGTCACGGCAGGCGCCGTGCGGCAGGCCAGCACGCTGGGCGGCTCGGTCGTCGCCGTCGCCGCGATGGTCGCCGCCGTGGTGTTCGGCGCGAGCCTGACCGGGCTGGTCAGCCACCCGGTGCGGTACGGCTGGAACTGGGACGTGCTCGTCCAGGCCGAGGGAAGCTACGGCAGCTTCCTCGACCAGAACCTCGCCAAAGACCCTGTGGTTGACCTGCGCCAGGACGCCATGGTCGGCCTGCTGGCGGGCCAGCCGGCGGTGGCCGGCTGGTCGGAGTTCGGCTTCGGGCAGATTCCGGTCGGCGGACGGCTCACCCTTCCGGTGCTCGGCCTGGAGCGGCACCTCGGCGCGGTCGAGCCGCCGACTACCAGCGGCCATCCGCTGTCCGGGAACGACCAGATCGAACTGGGCGCGGTGACCCTCCGGCAACTGGGGAAGAAGGTCGGCGACACCGATCACCGTCGGCGGCGCCAAGTTCGCGCGGCGGCTCACCATCGTGGGGACGGTTACGCTGCCCTCGTTCGGCGTGGGCCTGGCCGATCATGTCTCGCTCGGCCAGGGCGCGATGCTGTCCGAGAACACGCTGCTCGCCATCACCGGCGCGGCTTCGGGCCGGCGGCCGACGTGTCGCAGCCGGTCTTCCCCTCGGTCGCGGCCATCGACCTGCGGCCCGGGACCACGCCCGCGCAGCGGGCCGCGCTGGTGCACCGCATCGTCTCGGCCAACCCGGACGGGACG
>CAVUKT010000084.1:0-39910 GCA_963742055.1 uncultured Actinomycetes bacterium
CCAGCGCGGGCCTGCCCTCAGGACAGCACGCGGCGCCGGAAGTTGCGCAGCCCGATCGACAGGAAGAGGGCGGCGAAGCCGATCACCACCGGGTAGATCACGTAGAGGTGCATGTGCGGCGCGTTCGGTGAACGCCGCCCGCATGCCCTCGTTGACGTAGATCAGCGGGTTGATCAGCACGATCGTCTGCAGCCAGTGCCAGCCGCCCACCGTCACCGGGGCGAGCCTGGTCCACGAGTAGTAGGTGCCGCCGAGGAACGTGATCGGCAGGATGATGAAGCCGAACATCAGCCCGATGTTCCGCGGCTCGAAGCTGGTGCCGAGGACCAGGCCCAGGCCGGCCATCGCGATGCAGGCCAGCGGCACCAGCGTGACGATGATCCACCAGTGCAGCGAGAGGTGGGCGTGCACCCCGGGCGCGTGCACGACCGAGGCGATCGGCAGCACGATGATCGGCCGAGATCACGCCCTGGGCCGCGCCCGACAGCACCTTGGCCATCGGCGACCAGCCAGATCGGGCACGGCGCCTGCACCCGGTCCTCGATCTCCCGGGTGAAGCCGAACTCCTGCGCCATCGCCAGCGCGATCGACTGCACCCCCTGGAACATGATCGAGATCCCGACCACGCCGGGGACCAGGATGGTCGCGAACGCGGACTCCGCCGCCGTGCCGTGCCGCCGCCGACGCCCTGGCCGATCTTCGGGAACACGTACAGGAAGACGAAGCAGAGCAGGAACGGCTGGATGATCGTCCGCAGCACGAACTCCCAGGTGCTTGCGCAGCACCACCAGGTCGCGCAGCAGCAGCGCGCCGAGCGCGGTCCAGCTCGCGGCGGCGACCGAGCGGGTCGGGCCGCCGCCGATCCGCCGCGGTGCGGCGCCTGCGGGGTCTGCGAGGTGGTCATCAGTCCCGCAGCTCCTTTCCGGTCAGGTTGATGAAGACGGTCTCCAGGCTGGGCTCGGCGACGGACAGGTCGACCAGGTCGAACCCGCCGCGCTCGGCCGCCAGCACGATGCGCGGCACCAGCCGGTCGATGCCCTGCACGTGCAGCTCGAGCCCGCCGTCGACCGGCCGGGTCCGGGTGACGCCGGCCACGTCCTGGCGAGCAGCTCGGCCAGCTGGCGCGGGTCGCCGGTGGTCTTCACCGTGACGATGGTGTCGGCGCCGACGCTCTGCTTGAGCGCGGCCGGGGTGTCCAGGGCCAGGATCCGGCCGTGGTCCATGATCGCGACCCGGTCGCAGAGCTGGTCCGCCTCTTCCATGTAGTGCGTGGTGAGCAGGATCGTCTGGCCGTCGCCGTGCAGCTCGCCGAGCAGATCCCACAGCGCGAGCCGGCTCTGCGGGTCGAGGCCCGCGGTCGGCTCGTCGAGGAACAGCACCGACGGGCGGTGGAAGATCGCCCGCGCCACCATCAGCCGCTGGGCCATCCCGCCGGACAGCGCGTAGACCGACGCCTTGGCCCACTTGGTCAGCTGGAACTGCTCGAGCAGCTCGTCGGCGGTCTGCCGGGACTCCTTCGCGCCGATGCCGAACAGCCGGCCGTGGAAGTACAGGTTCTCCCAGACGGTGAGCTGCCGGTCGAGCGTGTTCTGCTGCGACACGATCCCGCTCAGCTGCTTGGCCAGCGCCGGGTGGGCGGCGACGTCGACCCCGGCCAGGAACGCCCGGCCGGAGGTCGGCACGACCCGGGTGGTCAGCATGCCGGCGGTGGTCGTCTTGCCCGCGCCGTTCGGCCCGAGCAGGCCGAAGATCTCGCCGGCCTGCGACGTCAGGTTGAGCTGGTCGACCGCGGCGAAGTCGGTCCCCGGGTAGACCTTGGTCAGGTCCTCGGTGTGGATGACCGCGGCGGGTCCGCCGTCCGGCCTGCCGGTACTGCTCGCGGTTGCGGGTGCGCTGGTCATGGCCTGCACATCGTAGCGAGTGGGCCATAGGGCAACCTTGGGTAGGGACCGCCGCCCGGGTGCACGCACCCGGGCGACACGGCCCCCGAGGACCCCCTGACCCGGAGAGGAAGCGCATGGCCCGGGTACTGATCACCGGCTCGTCGGACGGCCTCGGCCTGATGGCCGGCGAACTGCTCGCCCGCGACGGGCACGAGGTCACCCTGCACGCCCGCAACGACGCCCGGGCCGCCGACGCCCGCGCCGCGCTGCCCGCCGCGGCGCACGTGGTCGTCGGCGACCTGGCCAGCATCGCGGGCATGCGGCAGGTGGCCGGGCAGGCCAACGAGCTGGGCCGGTACGACGCGGTGATCCACAACGCCGGCGTCGGCTACCGGGAGCCGCGCCGGATCCAGACCGTCGACGGCCTGAGCCACGTGTTCGCCATCAACGTGCTGGCCCCCTACCTGCTCACCGCGCTGATGGCCCGGCCGGACCGGCTCGTCTACCTGAGCTCCGGCATGCACCGGGGCGGCCAGCCGGACCTGGCCGACCTGCAGTGGGTCGGCCGTCATGGAACGGCTCGCAGGCGTACTCGGACTCCAAGCTGTTCGACGTGGTGCTGGCGTTCGCGGTGGCCCGGCTCTGGCCCGAGGTGCTCAGCAACGCCCTGGAGCCGGGCTGGGTGCCGACCAGGATGGGCGGCCCGGGCGCCCCGGACGACATGTCCCAGGCCCCGGTGACCCAGGCCTGGCTGGCGGTCAGCGACGATCCCGCGGCCACCGTGACCGGCCAGTACTTCTACCACCAGCGGCCGCGCCCGGTCCATCCGGCCGCGGCCAGCCACTCGGTGCAGGACCAGCTGCTCGCGGCCTGCGCCGAGCTCACCGGCGCGAGCTCACCGGCGCGCACCGGGCTTTCCGGCGCCGGGCTGCCGAAGGAGGCCTCCGATCATGAAGGCGGTGGTGTTCGCCGGTACCCGCGCGTCGAGGTGCGTGAGGTGCCCGACGCGGTCCTGGAAGAACCCGCCGGCGGCGTGACTCCGGGTGACCTCCAGCGCGATACTGCAGCACGGACCTGCACATGTCAGACGGGCCGCGTCACTGCCCGCTGCTGACCGCGGCCGGGGGAGCGTCGAGCGCGCAGTGGACCGGCGCGGCCTCGGCTGGCCCGCCCCGGCGGCCCGGGCCGGGTTGCGGATGGTGAAGGCGGCCAGCACGCCGCCGGCCACGCACAGCGCGCGCCGAGATGAGCGACGCGGTGTGGAACCCGGCCGAGAACACGTCCGGGTGCAGGTAGGCGTCGCCGGTGATCCCGCCCGCGGCGGGCAGCAGGGCCACGGCGATGAGCGCGGCGGCCCGGGCCACGTCGTTGTTGACCGCCGACGCGATCCCCGCGTGCTCGGCCGGGACCGCGCGCCAGCACGGTGGAGGTCAGCGGGGCCACGGTTGACGGCCAGGCCGAAGCCGAACACCAGCACGGCGGGCAGCACCTCGGTGAGGTAGTCGCCGGACGGGCCGATCCGGGTGAACAGCGCCAGGCCGATGCCGACCAGCACCGGGCCCGACGCTCATCTGCAGCCGGGGGCCGATCCGCGCCGCCAGGGCGCCGGAGCGGCGCGACAGCAGCAGCATGATCGACGGTGACCGGGAGCAGCGAGATGCCCGCCTCGAGCGCGGTGTACCCGGAGACCTGCTGCAGCTGGATGGGCAGCAGGAACAGCGCCCCGCCGAGTGCCGCCGTAGACCACGAACGTGATCACGTTGGCGGCGGTGAACTGGGTCGAGGCGAACAGGCTGCAGCGGCAGCATCGGGTCCTTGCTCGCGGCGTTCCTGGCCAGCGAACGCGCCGAGCAGCACCACGCCGACGATCAGCGCGGCCAGCACCGCGGGGTTGAACCAGGCCGCCCGGGCCCTCGATCAGCCCGTAGGTCAGCGCGATCAGGCCCAGGGTGACCAGCGCGCCGCCCAGCACGTCGATCCGCCCGGTGGCCTGCGGGTCACGGGACTCGGGGACGTGCCGCAGGCTCACCGCGACCACCAGGGCGGCCAGCGGCAGGTTGATCACGAAGATCAGCCGCCAGGACACCGCCTGGATCAGCCAGCCGCCGAGGAACGGGCCGATCGCGGTGCCCACCCCGGCGTACCCCGACCAGGCGCCGATGGCCTTGCCCCGGTCGTCGGGCCGGAACGACGCCTCCAGGATGGCCAGGCTGCCCGGGGTCAGCAGCGCCGCGCCGACGCCCTGCAGGGCCCGGGCCAGGATCAGGAACGTCGGCGTCCGGCGCGACCGCGCACAGCAGGGACGCCACCGCGAACCAGACCACCCCGATCAGGAAGACCTTCTTGCGGCCGTACTTGTCGCCCAGCGACCCGGCCAGCAGCAGCAGCCCGGCCAGCGTCATCGTGTAGGCCGTCACCACCCACTGCAGGGCGGCCAGCCCGACGTGGAAGTCGCGGCCGATGGCGGGCAGCGCGATGCCGACCACGGTCGCGTCGATCGACGCGATCGCCGACCCCAGCACGGTCGCGAGCAGCACCCAGCGGCCCCGGGCGCTGGCCAGGACCAGCCCGTCCGTGGCGTCCGGCGCCGCCGCGCCGGTGCTCATCGGACGGCCAGCACGGTCTTGCCCGGCGGCCGGGGCTGGCCGCCGCTCTCGAAGGCCCGGCGGCCCTCACTCAGCGGGAACGTCTGGCTGACCACCGGGCGCAGACGGCCCTGATCCACCAGGCCAGCCAGCTGGGCCAGCTCGCCGGGGTCCGGCGTGACCACGAAGAACATCGCGTGCACCTGGTGTGCGCGGGCCTGCTCCGGCGCGGGCGGGGCGCCCAGCGTCACCAGCCGCCCGCCCGGCCGCATGACGGTCGTAGGAACGCTTCTGTCATCGCGCCGCCGACCGTGTCGATGACCACGTCCACCCCGCTGATGGCGTCCTCGAACCGGCCGGCCTCGGCGCTGAGGAACTCCCCGGCGCCCAGGCTCCGGACGAAATCGGCGTCCCGGTCCGAGCCGGTGGCCGTGACCTGGCCGCCGAGCACCGCCGCGAGCTGCACCGCGTACACGCCGACCCCGCCCGCACCGCCGTGCACCAGCACCCGCTCGCCGGCCTTCAGGGCCGCGTGGTCCACCAGTGCCTGCCAGGCCGTCAGCGCGGCCAGCGGCAGCGCGGCCGCCGCCTGGTGCGAGACCGAGCGCGGCCGGGCGGCCAGCTCGGCGGCGGGCATGGTCACGTACTCGGCGGCGGCCCCGTCCCGGTCGAACGCGATCAGGCCGTAGACCTCGTCGCCGGGGGCCACGCCGGAGGCCCCCGCCCCGAGGGCCGCCACGGTCCCGGACATCTCGTGCGAGGGAATGACCGGCGTCCGGTCCCGCCCGTCCCGGGTGGTCCAGGACAGGTCCCAGGTCAGCTCGGCAAAGGTGATCGCCGCCGCATGCACGGTCACGAGCGCCTCCCCCGGCTGCGGCACCGGGACCGGGGCCTGCTCGTACACGAGCTGTTCCGGGCCGCCCCTGGTGTGGGCCCGCAGCGCCATCATCATGTCCATCGGGGACCTGCCCTGTTTTTTCCGCAACGAAAACCACCACGGCGGGCGGCCCGCCGGACCGGCGGCGGCCTGCGGCGCTAGAGACCCTGCCCGCCGGGCCAGCCGGGGCACTCGTCCGCGACCGCCGGCCGCTGCCGGGTCGCCGATCAGGGCATCATGGCCCGGCGCTGTCCCGGGCGGCGGGCCGGATGACCAGGGCCGCGCCGTGCTTACCATGCCGGGCCTGGATGGCGACCCGGGACACGCCTGGGGGGATGGGGGCGACGTGCTCCGCGGCCGCAAGGTGCTGCTCCGCCCGGCTTCAGCCAACCGGTGGTGTCTCGAAGCCGCAACGGGGTCCTGATGCCCGGGCCAGCCTGAAGTCGAGGGTTGCGACCTTTGACCCGAGGGATTCGGCGAGCGCCACGTACCAGGCGTCGTAGCAGGTCACGTTGTCGCGCAGCTCCCATGTCCGGGCGGCGAACGGCGCGTAGGGGAAGAGCTCTACCCGCAGGTCGAGCAGGTCGGCATAGGCCATGGAAGCGGCGTCAGCAGAAATGTCGCCCGCCGCCGCCGCGCGGCCCAGGATATTGCCCGCTTCAACCGGCATCAGATGCGGAGCACTCAGCGGTTCGGCGGCCAGCAGCGATTCCGCCCAGGTCCCGGTGGCGCCCGAGTCGACCAGGGCGGACACGACCAGTGACGCGTCGATGACCAGGGTCACGGCGCGATCCGCGTCACGGTGCCGCGAGGATCCCGGTCCGGCGGCAGGGACGGAGCTTGTCGCGGTCTTCCGGCGAACGCGAGTCCGCTCGACCAGCGTCTCGGCATCCGGCTGGCGTAGTGAGCATCGACGAGCTTCGAGCGAAGGTCACCCTGCCTGCAGCGGACCGGCCGGTCAGGCGCCCAGCGCGGGCAGCCAGGCCTCGTCCCGTGTCTCGTCCGGCACGGTCTCGGATGGTGGATCGAAGTACGGCACTGCTTGCGATAATGCAGCTACTGCTCGCGATTCTGCCAAGCAGGTATCCGCGAGGCTGAGGCGGGCTGAGGGTTGACAGAAGCCCGCCGCGGCCGGCGGCGGTCTACGGTCGGTACATGGACTGGGAGAGGACGGACTCATGGACCTGGGCCTGAAGGGGCGGACAGCCGTGGTGACCGGCGCGAGCCGGGGGATCGGGCTGGCCATCGTGCGCGCGCTGGCTGACGCCGGGGCCCAGGTGATCGCCGGGGCCAGGGGCTCATCCGCCGAACTGGACGAACTGGTGCGCACCGGGGCGGTCCAGTCGCTCACCGTGGACCTGGCGGACCCCGCCGGGCCGGCCCGGCTGACCGCGCTGGCCGGTGACCGGATCGACATCCTGGTCAACAACGTGGGCAGCGCCCCGGCCCGCACCGGCGGGTTCCTGTCCATCACCGACGAGGACTGGGATGCCTCGATCAGGCTGAACCTGATGGCCGCGGTCCGTACGACCCGGGCCGCGCTGCCCGTGATGCTGGCCGCGGGCCAGGGCGCCATCGTCAACATCTGCTCGGTCAACGCCCGGCTGCCCGACCCCGGGGTCATGGACTACAGCGCGGCCAAGGCCGCCCTGGCCAGCTTCTCCAAGTCGCTGTCCAAGGAGGTCGGCCCGAAGGGCATCCGGGTCAACACGGTCAGCCCCGGCCCGGTCGCCACCGACCTGTGGCTGGGGAAGGGCGGGGTGGCCGCGACGGTCAGCGCGGCGACCGGCGCCCGGCCCGAGGACGTGGAACACGATGCTGCCCGCCAGATGGTGACCGGCCGGTTCACCCGCCCGGCGGAAGTGGCGGACCTGGTGCTGTTCCTGGCCAGCGACCGCAGCGGGAACGTGACCGGGGCCGACTTCACCATCGACGGCGGCCTGATCACGACGTTGTGACCGGCGCCTGCCGGGCCGGCGGGTCAGGTCAGGTCCTGCCAGGTCCGGCCGGTGCGCACGCTGGCCGGCTGCTCGGCCACGATGTCCGAGCCGGGCCGGGCCTCGTCGTCGCGGGCCTTGACCAGGATCCAGCGGCGCGGGCCGGTCCGGGTCAGCGCGAAACCGCCGGTGAGCTTGCGGCCGTGCAGCACGAAGGACAGGTGGCCCGGCTCCTCGCGGCGGATGTCGGCCGGGCCCTCGTCCCAGATGATCACTGCGCCGCTGCCCCGCGCCTGGCCCTGATGCACGCCCTCGAACTCACCCGCGTCCAGGGAGTGGTCCTCGACCGGGACCGCGAGCCGCCGGACGGCCGGGTCGAGCGACGGGCCCCGGGGGACCGCCCACGAGCGGAGCACCTCGCCGAACCGCAGCCGCAGGTCGAAATGCAGCGTGGTCGCGTCGTGCAGTTGCACGACGAAGCGGGACGCGGTCACCCCGCGACCGTAGTCCCCGGCTGGAGTTCGCGCTGCAGCAGCACCGTGTCGATCCACCGGCCGTGCTTGTAGCCGACCTGGCTCAGCCGGCCCGCGTCCGCGAAACCGCAGGCCCGGTGCAGGGCCGCCGAGGCGGGGTCGCCCGGAGTCGGCGATCACCGCGATGACCTGCCGCACACCCGCGTCCGCGCACCCGGTCAGCAGTGACTCCAGCAGCAGCCGGCCCAGCCCGCGGCCCCGCTGCCCCGGCGCCAGGTAGACCGAATCCTCGACCGTGTGCCGGTACGCGGGCTTGGGCCGCCACGGGCTGGCGTACGCGTATCCGGCGACCGTCCCGCCCGCCTCGGCCACCAGGAACGGCAGCTTCCGCTCCGCCAGGTCCCCGAGCCGCTGGTGCCACTGCGGGACGCCCGGCGGGTCCTCCTCGAACGTGGCGACGCTGTTCGTGACGTAGAACGCGAGGATGCCGGCCACCGCAGCGAGGTCGGCCGCGGTCGCAGGCCGGACCCGGACCTGCTCAGCCTGCCATCGGTAACCGCCCCACCGCCAGCCAGGATTCTCCCGGCCGGAATTCACTATAGTAAATATAACGACTATTATAGCGAAATGATTGAGCTCGGGGAACTCGGGGCGCGCATCCAGGCCCTGCGCCGGGACCGCGGCCTGACCCTGCAGGAACTCGCGGGCGCCGCCGCGGTCAGCGCCAGCATGCTGTCCTCGGTGGAACGCGGCCGGAAGGCGCCCACCATCGTGGTGCTCGCCCGCATCGCCGATGGGCTGGGGTGCCCCTGGGCGAGCTGATCGTCGGCGGCGGCAGCCGGGTCATCGTCCGCCGGGCCGGTGACCAGGACGTGATCGACGAGCCGGGCGGCTGGCGCCGCGAGATCCTCACCCCGGTCGTGCCCGGGGTGAACTTCGAGTGGATCCGCACCACCCTGCCGCCCGGTGCCGACCCGGGCCCGTACCCGGCCTACGCCCCGGGCTCGCACGAGTTCGTGCTGGTCGAATCGGGGACGTTGCGGCTCACGATCGGGACCGAGGATTTCACCCTGCACGCCGGTGACTCGGTCTACTTCCCGGCCGACACCATGCACCGTTACGCCAACCCGGGCGGCGTGCCGTGCGTCTACTACGTCGCCGCCCTGATCATGCGGCCCCGGGGGAACCGTCCCCGCCCGCGCGCCGGCTGAGCGGCGCGGCGGCCCGTTGTCAGGCGCTGGTGCGCAGCGCCCGGTACACCGCGTCCCGGACCGCGGGGTCGCCCGGCGCGGCGACACCCTGCTCGGCGGCCAGTTCGCGCAGCGACGTCATCCGCACGCCCGGCAGGCCGCACACCGTGAACTGGTCGAAGGCCCGCAGGTCCGGGTCGACGTTGAGGGCGAAGCCGTGGCTGGTGATGCCGTGGCGGATCCGCATCCCGATCGACGCGACCTTGCGCTCGTCCGCGGTCCACACCCCGACCAGGCTGGACGCGCCAGGCGGGGTTGGCCCGGCGCTGCGCGGTGAAGCCCAGCTCGCCGAGCGCGCGGACCAGGCCGGACTCGAGCCAGCGCACCACGTCGGCGGGACCCCGCTCCCGGAGGTCCAGCACCAGGTAGCCGACCAGCTGGCCCGGCCCGTGGTAGGTGGCGTAACCGCCGCGGTCCACCGGCAGGACCGGGATGTCGTGCTGGCCCAGCCGGAGGTCGGCGGGATCGGTCCGCTGCCCGTACGTGATCACCGGTGGATGGCTGAGCAGGAACAGCCGGTCGCCGGCCTGCCCGGCCCGCCGCTCCGCGACCCAGCCGCGCATCGCCTCGGTGGCCTCGTCGTAGGGGATCTCGCCAGGTCCACGCGCTCCAGCGACCCGGCCCAGGGCTCCGCCTGGCCGCTCCCGGGGCCGTGCGTCCGGCCCGGCCTGGGCGTCACCGGCGAGAGTCATACCTCGACTATGCCACCCGGCCGGCCCTGGCCTGGCCAGCGGAACGGCCCGCCGGCCGGCTAGATCTGGCTCGTGCAGCGACCGGCCGAGCGATGCGTGATGAGTGAGGTGCCGGCCGGCGGGCAGGTCAGTCCGGACCAGGCGATGCAGAGCATGCCAGGCGGCTAGGCCCGGCCGCGCAAGGTCGGCATCCGGGCCGCGGCCCAGATCCTGGCCGAGCGCGACCCGGTGCTGGCCCGGCTGGTGGCCGAGGCGGGCCTGCCCAGCCTGCCGCGCCCGACCGAGACGCACTTCGCCGCGCTGGTCCGCTCCATCACCTACCAGCAGCTGGCCGGCCCTGCGGCCCGGGCCATCCACGGCCGGCTGATCCAGGCCATGGACGGCGAGGTCACGCCCGAGCGGCTGCTGAGCCTGCCGCCCGAGGCGCTCCGCGCCGCCGGGATGTCGGCCAACAAGGCCGCCTCGGTCCAGGACCTGGCCACCAAGGTCCTCGACGGCACGCGTGGTGCTGAACTCCCGGGGCCTGGCCCGGGAGAGCGATGCGGAGATCGTGGCCCGGCTGACCACGGTCCGCGGGATCGGCAAGTGGTCCGCGGAGATCTTCCTCATGTTCCAGCTCCGCCGCCTGGACGTGTGGCCCACCGGCGATCTCGGCGTGCGCAAGGGCTACGGCCTGGCCTGGCAGATCCCGACGCCGACGCCGAAGCAGCTCGACCTGCTGGGCGAGCCCTATCACCCGTACCGGACCGTGGTGGCGTGGTACTGCTGGCGGGCCACCCAGCTCTACGCGGGGGCGGCCTCCACCGCCGTGACCAGCTAGCTGACCGCGAGCTGGTCAGGCCAGGCCCAGGATGCGCTCGGCGTTGTCGCGGAGCACGGTGTTCAGGGTGTCCGGGGGAAGACCCAGCCCGGACAGCTCGGTGAGGCAGCGCTCCGGGGTGAGGAACGGGAAGTCGCTGCCCCACAGGAACTGCCCGGACAGCCGGCCGCGCATCTCCCGGATCACCTCGGCCGGGATGCGCCGTGGCGACCAGCCCGAGATGTCGATGTAGACGTTGGTCTTGTGCAGCGCGATGGCGATCAGGTCGAGGTGCCAGGGCCAGCCGAAATGCGCGGCCACGATGGTCAGCCCGGGATGGGCGGCGGCCACCGGGTCGAGCTTGAGCGGGTGGGCGTAGTCGAGCCGGATGCCCTGCCCGCCGGGCTGCCCGGCTCCGATCCCGCTGGTTCCGGTATGGAACAGGGCCAGCAGGCCGTGCTGCTCGCAGGCCGCGAAGATCGGCCAGTACTGCGGGTCGTCCGGGGCGAAGGCCTGCAGCGACGGGTGGAACTTCACCCCGCGCAGCCCCAGGGCGGCGATGTTCGCCACCTCGGCCACGGCCGCCTCGCCCTTGTGCGGGTCAACCGAACCCAGCCCGGTGAACGCGTCCGGGTACTCGCGGATGGCCGCGGCCACGGTCTCGTTGGGGACCCGGGGGCGGCCCGTGGCCGTCTCGGCGTCCCAGGCCAGCAGGACCGCCTTGACCCGCAGGTCGCGGTAGCGGGCGGCCAGTTCCTCCAGCGACTGCCGCTGCACCGGCGACCGGAAGTAGGCCTCGGCCGCCTCGACGTAGCCCGCCATGCTGACGTCCAGCCAGTCGGGGGTGGGCAGATGCACGTGGAAGTCGACGGCTCGCAGCGGCACCCGATCATCGTAACGGCCGCCCTGCTCCCGCGGCCCTGGCGCGCCGCCCCGCGCTGACGTGCCCGGTGCCGTCCGTGCGGTTGTCCACCTCGCGCGGCCCGCCCGGCTGCCGGTCCGGTTCGCTCGCCTGGTCCGGTTCGCCCGCCTGGTCCAGTTCGCTCACCGGCTCGGGTTCGGCCGCCCGGTCCGGTTCGCGGGCCGCGGCCTGCTCGCGGGCGATGGCCCGCAGGACCGGCAGCGCGAACGCCGCGGTGGCCGCCAGGCCGCCCAGGCCGGCCGCGGCGATGGCGGCACGCACCGGCACCACGGCCAGCAGCACGCCGCCCAGCAGGAGGCCGGCCACGTTGGCGCCGTTGGCGACCGCCCCGAACACCGCGAACGCCCGGCCCCGCATCGCGGCGGGCACGCGCCGGCCCAGCAGCACGGCGGCGGCGACATTCACCCCGCCGTTGCCCAGGCCGCCGAGCACGCTCACCGGCGCCAGCCAGCCCACCGCGGGCACCGTAGCCATCAGGGCCACGCCCAGGCAGGTGAGCGCCAGCGAGCCGAGGAGGAGCACGGGCCAGGCCCGGGTCGGACGGGCGGCGGCGGGCCACCCACCAGCCGCCCGCCACCGCGGCGCTGACCCACACGCTGTCCATCAGCCCGTACGCGCTGGCCGTGGAGTGCAGCGTGGCCCGGATGAAGAACACCTCGGCCACGTTCACCAGGCTGGCCGCGGCCACCACCGCGCCGACCAGTACCACCGCCGCCCGGACCAGCGGATCCCGCCGCACCCCCCACCCGTCCCGCGCCCGCAGGCCGCTGTCCGGCCGTGTCCGGCGCCTGAGTGCCGCTTCCGCGGGCCCGTCCCGCGCCCGGCGGCCCGCGTCGCTCCGGCGTGCGCTGGACGGGCTGGCGGGGTGACGCCGCGGCGGGTGCGGATCAGGCGGCCGGCGGCGGCGATGGCCAGGTAGCTGCCCGCGTCGGCGAGCAGCGGGACCCGCAGCCCGAACCGGCCCATCAGCAGGCCGCCCAGCGCAGGCGCGAGCATCATGCCGAGGGACCCGGCGGTCTGGCTGAGCGCCATCGCCTTGGGCAGGTCATCGGCCGGGACCATGGACGGCAGCAGGGCGGACAGGCACGGCTGGGTCACGGCCAGCCCGGCGGCCAGCACCGCCACCAGCGCGATGATCTCCACAGGCCCGGACGCGAACGCCAGCGCCACGCAGACGGCCGCCTGGGCCAGCCCGGTCGCGACCAGCAGCAGCCGGCTGTCCGCCCGGTCGGCCAGCCGCCCGGTCCAGCGGACCAGCAGCACCGGGGGAGCCGCCGCGGCGATCAGCACCGCGGCCACCGCGAACCCGCCCGCGCCGCGCTGCTGCAGTTCCAGCACCAGCGCGGTCGCGGCCAGGAAGTCACCGCACGACGACACCGCCCGCGCCCCGCTGGCGAGATACACATCGGTCCAGGACGACTGCCGCACCCGAGATGTGAAGGACATACTTCGAAGTATGTCCTTCATATCTACGCCTGGCAAGCCGGCTGCCGATTGTTGGCCGCCCGGCCGCGGTAACAGGCACACCTCTGATCGCATCAGTCACATGGGCTTTGACCTTTCCCGCGTGACGTGCGTTCTGGCGGGTGTTTTGTCCGGTTCCGGCGAACGTTTCGCGGGAAGAGTCGCCAGCACGCGCCGGTGATGGCGGCGCGGCGGCGCGGCGAGTGGCGGAGGGTTAGCTGGGGAGGGCGCGGATGGCGACGGAGACGGGGCGGGTGCCGGGGGGCAGGTCCCTGCGGCGGTCCTTGCGGTAGGGCTCGAGCAGTTCGTACACGGCCTGGCTGAGCGTCGGTCAGCTCCTCCGCGGTGACCTGGAGCGTCGAGTCCATGAAGAACGCCGCGTCCTGCCACTCCGGGGGCTCGGCGTCGAGCTGGGACAGGTACCGGCGGATCCGGACGTCGTCCCAGGCCAGCAGGGATTCCAGCAGCGCGCGCAGCGCCTCGCGTCCCTCGGGGGCCAGGTCCGCGACCCCCGTGACCTCGTAGCGCCCGGCGGTGATGCGCCACAGGCGTTCCCGGCCGTCGCCCCGGCCGGGCGCGGCTTCCACCAGCCCCGCCCGGGCCAGGGCGCGAAGGTGATAGCTGGTCGCGCTGGGCGACAGGCCCACGACCCCGGCGCACTCCGTCGCGGTGGCCGGCCCGCCGTTGCGCAGGTGCTCCAGCAGGGCCAGCCGGGCGGGGTGGGCCATAGCCCGCATGACCGCGGTGTCCAGGATGGACCCCGGCTGCCCCCACCGCCCCCGGCTCCGCATTCGCGCTCACCCGGCCAAGATAACCGGATGGCGGGCGTGGGAGGGATGTGCCGCCCCGGCCGGATACGTGTCCTCCTGAGCCGGCGGCATGTCACACCCCGGGCGGCTGCGTCGTCACCTGGGCATGAGAATCGCCATTGCAGGAGGAACCGGAACGCTGGGCGGCCACGTCGCTACTGAGCTGCGCTCGCGCGGGCACGAGGTCCGGGTGCTGAGCCGGTCCGCGCCCGAGTACCGCGTGGACCTGGTCACCGGAGCCGGACTCGGGCCCGCGCTGCGAGGGCTGCGACGCGGTCGTGGACGCCAGCAACAACGCCGGGCGGAAGGCGGCGGCGGTCCTGGTCGAGGGCACCCGGCGGTTGCTGGCCGCGGAGCAGGCCGCCGGGGTGGGTCATCATGTGTGCGTGTCGATCGTGGGCTGCGACCAGGTGCCGATGGGCTACTACCGGGTCAAGACGGAGCAGGAGAACCTGGTCGCGCAGGGCCCGGTGCCGTGGACCATCGTCCGCGCCACCCAGTTCCACGAGCTGGTCGCGAATATCCTCGGCGCCGCGGCCCGCTGGCGGGCGCTGCCCGCGCCGCGCGCGCTGCTGCAGCCGGTGGCGTGCGCCGAGGTCGCCCGGTACGTGGCGGACATCGCGGAGCAGCCGGCCCGGCGGGCGGGAACCAGCATCGCCGGGCCCGAGGTGACCGAGCTGCGCACGCTGGCCCGCACCTGGCGGTCGGTCACTGGCCGCCGGCTCGCGCTGATCCCGGTTCGGGTGCCAGGCCGCATCGGCCGGGCCCTGCGCTCAGGGGCGCTCACGACCAGGCAGGCCGAGGTGACCGGCCACGTTCCGTTCGCGGCCTGGCTGGAAGCGGAAGCGGGCGCGGCCGTCACGGCGCGCGGCAAGCCGGGGCCCGGGTGACCGGGCGCGCCCGGGACCAGGGCGCCGACGAGCTGGCGCAGGCGTTCGAGGCGCAGCGCCCGCGGCTGGTCCGGCTGGCGTACGCGACGACCGGCTCGCTGGCCGAGGCGGAGGACTGCGTGCAGGAGGCGTGGCTGCGGCTGCGGCGGGTCCCGGACCCGGCCTCGATCCGCGACCTCGGGGCGTGGCTGACCACCACGGTCGGCCGGCTGGCGCTGGACGCGCTGGGCAGCGCGCGGGCGCGGCGCGAGCGCTACGTCGGCCCATGGCTGCCCGAGCCGCTGGTCGGGGACCTGGGCGGCACCGATCCGGCGGACCGGGTCACGCTGGATGAGTCGGTGAGCATGGCGCTGCTCGTGGTCCTGGAGCGGCTGTCGCCCGGCGGAGCGGACCTCGTTCCTGCTGCACGACGTGTTCGGGATGTCGTTTGCCGAGGTGGCCGGCGTGGTCGGCCGGTCACCCGCGGCGGTGCGGCAGCTCGCCGCCCGGGCGCGGCAGCACGTGGACGGGGGCCGCCCGCGGTTCCCGCCCACCCGGGCGCAGCAGGAGGAGCTGGTCACCGCGTTCGCCGCGGCCTGCGCCGGCGGCGACCTGGAAGGCCTGGTCGCCCTGCTCGATCCCGGCGTGGTGTGGCGCGCCGACGGCGGCGGCAAGGTCACCGCGACCCGCCGGGTCGCCCGTGGCGCGGACGAGGTCGCGCGCTGGCTGCTCTCCTTCATGCGCCGGCCGCCCACCCTGGTCCGGATGGCCAGCGTCAACGGCAGCCCCGGCCTGGTCGTGCGGGACGGCGGCGGGGTGCTGACCGTCGTCGCGTTCACCGTGGACCGGGGCCGGATCACCGCCCTGGACGCGATCCGCAACCCGGACAAGCTCACCGCGCTCCCCGAGGCCGGCCCAGCCGAGATCGGGCCAGCCAGGCCGGCCCAGCCGGACCGGCCAGGACCGGCCCAGCGGACGCCGGCGTAGCCGCGGGCCCGGTAGAGCACCTGGAGGGCGGTGAACTCCGCCAGCCCCCACGGCCCGTTCTCCACCCCCATGCCGCTCCACTTCATCCCGCCGAACGGCATGTACGGCTGCAGGGTGAGGTGGTCGTTCACGAACGCGGTGCCGCATTCCAGCCGCTCCGCGACCGCGGCGGCCCGGTCGGGGTCGGCGCTCCAGACCGAGCCGGACAGGCCGTAACGGGTGTCGTTGGCCCGGGCCACCGCGTCGTCGAGATCGCGGTAGCCGATCACCGGCACGGCCGGGCCGAACTGCTCCTCGTCGACGATCGGGGTCCCCTCGGCCACCCCGGTCAGGATGGTGGGCGCGAAGAAGTAGCCCTCCCGGTCCATCGGGTGGCCGCCCGCTGCGGCCGTCCCGCCGCGGGCCAGGGCGTCGGCGACCAGTCCGGTGACCCGGTCGAACTGCGGCTGGTTCTGGATCGGGCCGAGCTGGACGCCCGCGTCGGTGCCGGGTCCCACCCGGACCCGGCTGGCCCGGTGGGCGAGCGCCTCGACCACGTCCCCGTGCAGCCTCTCCGGCACGTAGATCCGCTTGATGCCCGCGCAGATCTGGCCGTTGTTGATGAACGCACCCCAGAACAGGCCCCGCTCGATGACTGCCGGGTCGGCGTCGTCGAGCACGATCGCCGCGTCGTTGCCGCCGAGTTCGAGGGTGAACCGCTTGAGGTCGGGGGCGGCCGCCGCGGCGACCGCCTTGCCGGTCGGCACCGACCCGGTGAAGCTGATCTTCGCCACGGCCGGGTGGGAGGTCATCCAGGCCCCGAGCTCATCGCCGCCGCTGACCACGTTGACCACGCCGGGCGGCAGCACCCCGGCCAGGACGGCGCCCAGGGCCAGGGTGGACAGCGGCGTGAACGGCGACGGCTTGAGCACCACGGTGTTGCCGGCCAGCAGCGCGGGCCCCAGCTTCCACCCGGCCAGCAGCAGCGGGTAGTTCCACGGCGTGATCGCCGCGACCACGCCGAGCGGGCGGTGCACCAGTTCGGCGTGGCCGCGCTCGTCGTCCTGGAGCACCGTGCGGGGCAGGTCCAGCCCGGCCGAGTACTCCAGCCAGCGGGCCATCTCGGCCACCTCGAACGCGGCCGCCTTGAGCGGCTTGCCCTGCTCGGCGGTGAGGAGCGCGGCCAGGTCGTCCGGCGGCGGCCAGGGCCGCCGCGGCGGCGGCCCGCAGCGCGGCCCGCCGGGCGTCCTGGTCCGCCCGCCAGGAACCGGCCGCCGCCTGCGCCGCCCGCATGGCCTGGTCGAGCTGGTCCCGGGAGCAGTCCGGGGCCTCGGCGAACACGCGGCCGGTGGCCGGGTTGATCACGCCGAAGGTGCCCGGGCCGGCCACCGGCGCGCCGCCGATCGTCATCGACGGGCTGGCCGTCACGAGATCCGTCATGCACATCACCACCACGGCGCGGGCGCCCTTTTCCGCGGCGCAGTACTCGACGGCGTCGTTCACCTGGGCGAACGGGAACGTCTCGGTGACCATCTCGTCCAGCTTCAGCAGCCCGGACTGGTACAGGCTGACCAGCCGCGGCACATCGCGCCGCACGTCGGAGGAGCCGTACAGCGAGCCCCGGATGATCTTCTCGGTCATCACCACCCCGGAGAAGGCGGGCAGCGAGACTGTGACGTCGTCGCCGGCCGCGCCGACCAGCACGACCTGCCCGCCGCGGCGGGTCATC
Organism: uncultured Actinomycetes bacterium; assembly: GCA_963742055.1. GTDB lineage: Bacteria > Actinomycetota > Actinomycetes > Streptosporangiales > Streptosporangiaceae > RYN-230. The sequence continues at coordinate 17,256 of CAVUKT010000084.1, forward strand.
CGGATCGCGTCGCGCACGGTCTGCTGGCGGCCGACGACCTCGAGCACGTGATCCGCGCCCCGGCCGCCGGTCAGCGCGCGGACCTCCCGGGCGATCGTGTCCGACGGCTGGAGGGTGTGCGTGGCCCCAAGCCGGGCCGCCATGGCCAGCCGCTCCTCGTGCAGGTCGATGGCGATGATCATGCCTGCGCCGGCGATCCGCGCGCCTTGCACGGCGCTCAGCCCGACGCCGCCGCAGCCCAGCACGGCCACGGTGTCGCCGACCCGGATGCCCGCGGTGTTGACGGCCGCGCCGAACCCGGTCAGCACGCCGCAGCCGATGAGCGCGGCCGAGGCCAGCGGGATCGTGTCCGGGATCTTGACGGCCGCGCCCTCGGGTACCACGCAGCGCTCGGTGAAGGTGCCGAGCCCGGCCATCTGGTAGAGCGGCTGGCCGCCCTGGCGGTACCGGGTGCTCCCGTCCAGCAGCGTGCCCCGGGCGAACGCGACCCCGGCGATCTCGCACAGCTGCGGCTGGTGAGCCACGCAGTAGAAGCAGGTCCCGCACTGGGCCAGCCAGGACAGCACGACCCGGTCGCCGGGGGCCACGGACGTCACGCCCGCGCCGACCCCGGTCACGGTCCCGGCGGCCTCGTGCCCGAGCACCAGCGGCATCGGGTGGGCCAGGGTCTCGTTCCACACCGAGATGTCGGAGTGGCAGACGCCGGACGCGCCTACGTCCACCATCACCTCGCCCGCCCGGGGCGGCTCGACGTCGATCTCGGTGACGGTCAGCGGTTTGCGGGGCGACTCGAGCACGGCGGCGGCGGTCACCGGGCGCTCCACGCCCGGCTCGCTCTGCGGCACACGTTCTACATTTATAGCGATCCAGTTGCTCATCTTGTATAGTTTAGGCACACGCCTGCCCCGGCGCCAGACCCGGGGGCCGCGGCCCACTGGAGGACCGATGGAGCTCAAGGTCACCCGCTACGCCGTCAACGACGCGGGGATCGCGACCATCTGGCTGCACCGGCCGGAGCGGCGGAACTCCTGGACCGGCCGGATGCACGCCGAGTACCGCTGGATCTGCCAGCAGCTCGATGAGGACCCGGCGGTCCGGGTCATCGTGCTCACCGGGTCCGGGCACACCTTCTGCATCGGCGCCGATCCCAAGGCCCTCACCGGGTACGTCGAGGCCGACCACTACGACCCGGCGCTGCCGCAGGACGCGGCCCGGCCGGGGTACGGCGTCCGGCCGGAGTTCGACGCGGACATGGCCTGGCAGCTCGGCCTGCGCAAACCCATGATCGCCGCGGTCAACGGGGCCTGCGCGGGCATCGCGGTCGCGCTGGCCGCGTTCTGCGACCTCCGCTTCGCGGTGACCGGCGCGAAGATCACCACCGCGGCGCCCCGGCTGGGGCTGCCCGCCGAGTACGGGCTGTCCTGGATCCTGCCGCGGCTGGTCGGCATGACGCACACCGCGGACATCCTGCTGACCGGGCGGGTGCTGCTGGCCGAGGAGATGGCGGGCATGGGGTTCTTCAACAAGGTCCTGCCGCCGGAGGAGTTCGCCGCGCGAGGTGGACACCTACGCCCGGACCATCGCCGCCGCGTCCCCGCTCGCGGTGACCACCGCGAAACGGCAGATGTGGGCCGACGTGCTGCACGGTGACCCGCGGGCGGCGGTGGAGGAGAGCAAGGCCCAGATCGGGAAGCTCATGGCCGAGCCCGACTACGCGGAGGGGGTGGCCGCCCTGCTCGAGAAGCGCCCGCCCCGGTTCACCCGATGAGAGCTGGCCGCTGAGCTCGGCGGCCGCTGAGCCCGGCCGGCTGACTTGATAACAGCAAGAGGGGAAGGGCAGGCATGAAGGTTCGCGTGGATCCCCGGCTCTGCCAGGGGCACAACCGGTGCATCGCGGTGGCACCTGACCTGTTCGACATCGACGAGGAGGGCTTCGCCTCGGCGATGGGCGACGGGACGGTTCCGCCGGATCAGCAGGACCTGGCCGGGCTCGCCGTGGACAACTGCCCGGAACAGGCCATCTCGCTCGCCGCCGATGCCTGACCGAGGGCCGGCGGCTGACGCGCGGCGCGCTGGGGCCGGGAGGTCGTGGCCGGCACCGCGGGCGGGCATCCCTGCCTGATGTACGCCCGGCGGCCGGGCTGCCTGGCGGAACTGCTGCGCGGGACCGGGCCCTGGGCGGAGCGCGAGTTCCTCGTCCAGGGGGAGCGCCGGCTGAGCTACGGCGCCTTCACCGGCGCCGTGGCCCGGGTCGCGGCGCATCTGCGCGGGCTGGGCGTCCGCCCGGGCCAGCGGGTCATGCTGCTCGGCTTCAACCAGATCGAGTGGGTCGTGGCGTTCTGGGCCACGCAGACCCTGGGCGCCGTCGCGGTGCTCGGCAACGCCTGGTGGAACGAAGCCGAGACCGCCGCCGCCCTGGCCCAGGCCGCGCCGTTCCTGGTGCTGGCCAGCCAGCCGCCCGCGGCCGGCGCGCTGGGCCCCGTCCCGGCCGGCCGGGTGCTCGGCCTGGACACGCTGCGCCCGCTGGTGGACGCCGGCCAGCCGCCGCCGGCGCCCGCCCGAGCGCCCGCCCCGAGCGCGCCCGCCCCGGACCGGCCGCCCCGGACCGGCCGGCCGACCGAAGACGACCCGGCCCTGATCATGTTCTCCTCCGGGACCACCGGCACCGCCAAGGGCGTCGTCATGTCCCACCGCTCGGTCATCGCCAACCTGCAGAACCTGCTGGTGCTGACCGGCCGGCTGCCCACCGAGCTGCCCCCGGGCCACCCGGGCACGGTCAGCCTGCTGTCGGTGCCGCTGTTCCACCTCGCAGGCATCCAGACCAGCTGCCTCACCCTGCTGACCGGCGGCACGCTCGTCTTCCTGGACGGCCGGTTCGACCCCGCCGAGGTGCTGCGGCTGATCGAGCGGGAACGGGTGCGGGTCTGGGGCAGCGTGCCCACCATGGTCTCCCGGGTGCTCGATCATCCCGATCTGTCCCGCCGGGACACGTCCAGCCTGCGCTCGGTGCCGATGGGCGGCGCCGCGGTCAGCCCGGAGCTGCGCCAGCGGGTGGCTGCGTCGTTCCCCGGCGTCCGGGCCGGCGCGGGCAGCCTGTACGGCCTGACCGAGGCCGGCGGGGTGCTCGCCGCGGGGTCCGGCCGGGACCTGGACGACCGGCCGGGCTGCGTGGGCCGGGCGCTGCCGGTCGTGGAGCTGAGGATCGCCGGGGCCGGGCCGGACGGCGTGGGGGAGATCCAGGCCCGGACGCCCACGCAGACCGACGGCTACCTGGGGGACCCGGAGCCGCTGGCCGACCCGGACGGCTGGATCAGCACGGGTGACCTGGGCCGGATCGAGGAACCGGGCTGGCTCTACGTGACCGGCCGGTCCAAGGACATCATCATCCGCGGCGGCGAGAACATCGCCTGCGCCCACGTCGAGCGGTCCCTGCTCCGCCACCCGGAGGTGCTCGAGGCCGCGGCCGTGGGGCTGCCCGACGCCGATCTCGGTGAGCAGGTCGGGGCGGTGGTCGTGCTGGCGCCGGGTGCGGCCGCGGACATCGCGGCGCTGCGCGCGCACGCCGGCCGCGAGCTGGCCCGGTTCGAGCAGCCGGCCCGCTGGTGGCTGCGCCGCGACCCGCTCCCGGTCAACGCGACCGGCAAGATCCTCCGCCGCGAGATCCGCGCGCAATGGCTGGCCCGCGGCGGCGCCGACCTCACCGGGCCGCCCCCGCCCCGCGAACCCCTTCTTCATCCCTAACGCACCTCACGGCCCGGGTCCCCACCCGGGCGCGACATCCCAGGAGGCAACGATGCCTGCCACCTCAGCCCGGCTGGCCAGTTCGTACTGGCCGGCGGACCGCAGCCAGCCGTTGCTGGACACCACGGTGGGGGACCTGCTGCGGGCCGCCGCCGCGCAGGTGCCCGGCCGGCTCGCGCTCGTGGAGGGCTCGGCTGATCCGGCCGCCCGGCGGACCTGGACCTACGCCGAGCTGCTGGCGGTCGCGGAACGGGCCGCCCGGGCCCTGCTGGCGCGCTTCGCCCCCGGGGAGCGCATCGCCGTCTGGGCCCCCAACTGCCCGGAGTGGATGCTGCTCCAGCACGGCGTCAGCCTGGCCGGGATGGTCCTGGTCACGGTCAACCCGGCGCTGCGGGCCGCGGGAACTGCGGTACGTGCTGGCCCAGTCCCAGGCGGCCGGGATCTTCTTCGCCGGCGACTACCGGGGCTTCGACATGGCCGGCGCGGTGGCCAGCCTCCGCGACGGCCTGCCCGGGCTGCGGGAGGCCATCCCGCTCAGTGACTGGGACACGTTCGTGGCGTCCGGACGACTCCGCGCTCGTCACCACGGGGCCGTCACCCTGCCCGCCGGTCCAGCCGGGTGACCCGGCGCAGATCCAGTACACCTCCGGGACGACCGGGTTCCCCAAGGGCGCGATCCTGCACCACCGCGGGGTCGTGAACGCGTCGCGCTTCGTCGCCCTCGGGTCCGGGGTCCAGGACGGCGGCGTCTGGGTCAACGCGATGCCCATGTTCCATATCGGCGGCGGGACGCTCACCGAGCTGGGCACGATCGCCCAGCGCGGCACGTACGTGCTGCTGCCCGGCTTCGACCCGGGCCTGGTGCTGGAGCTCATCGAGGCCTACCGCGGCACGATCATGCTGGCCGTGCCCACCATGCTGCTGGCCCTGCTGGAGCAGCCCGGCCTGGCCGCCCGTGACCTGTCCAGCCTGCGGACCGTGATGTCCGGCGCGGCCGTACGTGCCGGCCGCGCTGGTGCGCCGGGCCACGGAGACGTTCGGCTGCCAGTTCACGATCGTGTTCGGCCAGACCGAACTGCACGGGGTCATCTCCCAGACCCAGCTGGACGACAGCGCCGGAAGACCAGTCCGAGACGATCGGGCGGCCGCTGCCGCAGGTCGAGGTGAAGATCGCCGACCCGGTGACCGGCGAGGTCATGCCGGTCGGGCAGGTCGGGGAGATCTGCGCCCGCGGCTACCAGACCATGCTGGGCTACTTCGGGCATGCCCGAGGAGACCGCGGCGGCGCTGGACGGCGACGGCTGGCTGCGGACCGGGGACCTGGCCGCCATGGACGGGCGCGGCTACCTGACGATCACCGGCCGCCTCAAGGACATGATCATCCGGGGCGGCGAGAACATCTACCCGCGCGAGATCGAGGACGTCCTGTTCGCCCACCCGGACGTGTCCCAGGTGGCCGTCGTGGGCCTGGCCGACGAGACATGGGGGGAGCGGGTGGCCGCGGTGATCAAGCCCGCCGATCCGGCGAACCCGCCGTCGCCCGCGGCGCTGCGGGATTACTGCCGCGAGCGCCTGGCCGGGTTCAAGGCGCCGGCCGAGTGGTTTTTCGTTGCGGAATATCCGACTCACCGCATCGGGGAAGATCCAGAAGTTCCGGCTCCAGGAGGACATCGCGGCCGGCGCGGATCGCCCCGCGTGGCGCTCTAGTCTTCGCCGGCTCCGTCACCGTGGTGTGCCGATCGCGCTCCCGGAACGCGGCCCCGGTCCCGTGCTGGGACGCTCGCGCAGGAAGTTGAACTCGTCCGGCTCGAACCGCAGGTTGGTGCCGAGCGTGTGCCCGACCGTGCCGCGCCAGAACTGCTGGCGTGCCGCCCAGGCTGTCCAGCGCCATCTGGTGCACGGCCTTGGCGGTGACCAGCGCGTCGCGGGGGTGCTGGGCGATCCGCGCGGGCCCAGTCGTCCACGGCCGTCCCGAGCTGGTCGGCTGGCACGGCCCGGTTGACCAGGCCCCAGGCTGCGGCCTGCGGTCCCGTCGAACTCCTCGCCGAGCAGCATCAGCTCACGGGCGCGTTTCGGGCCGTAGAGCAGGATCTCGGTGTTGAGCTGCCAGGTGTTGCCGGCCAGCCCGAGCCGCTGCTCGGCGTGGCTGAACCGGGCGCTGTCCGCGGCGATGGCCAGGTCGACCAGTTCGACCAGGTACAGCCCGGCCCCGGTGCACACCCCGTGCACCTGCGCGATCACCGGCTTCATCGAGTACTGGAAGGCCATGTAGTTCATCCCGAGCCGCGGTCCGTGGCCAGCCGTCGACCGCTGGCTGGGACGGCGGGGTTTCGCGCCGGACGGCGCCGGGTTCCAGCCCGTAGGACGGGCCGCGTCGTCGTAGTCGTGCCCGGAGCAGAACGACGGGCCTTCGCCCCGCAGCACGATGACCGGACCTCGTCGTCGTCCTCGGCCTCGTGCAGCAGCGCGACGAGCCGGTCCAGGTCGGCGAACCGCAGGGCGTTGTGCTTGTCCGGGCGGTTGAGCACCAGGCTCGCCACCGGGCCGCTGCGTTCCAGCAGCACTGCGTCCGCCACGTTCCGCCTCCCGTCCGCCGGGCCAGCGGCCAGATCCGGCCGCCCGTCAGGCCCGCTCCGCCAACCGCCCGCTCGCCAACCGCCGCCGTCAGAGCGATACTCTACACGCCTCGACATCGAGTCTCTATCTCTGTAGACTTTTAGTCATGAGCAGCCAGCCCGCCGGGGACGGCCACGACGGTTATGACATCTTCTCCCCGGGCTTCCGCACCGACCCGTACGCCACCTGGTCGGCCATGCGGGCGTCCGGATGCCCGGTCGCGCACTCGGACCAGTGGGGTGGCTCCTGGATGCCGGTGCGCTACGACACGATCCGGGAGATCGCCCGCGACGGGGAGCGGTTCTCCTCGCGCGCGGTCGAGGTGGCGGGCCCGCTGGAGTCCGCGGGCGGGCTCTTCCTCCCCCCGCTGACCTCGGACCCGCCGCAGCACAAGCTGCACCGCGACGTGCTGATGCCGTACTTCCTGCCCAAGCGGATCGCGGCGTTCGAGCCGTTCGTCCGGGACCAGGCCCGGGACCTGGCCAGCGCACTGGCCGCCCGGGGCGGCGGCGACGTGGTGACCGACTTCGCCCAGGAACTGACCATCGCGGTGCTGACCAAGATGCTCGGCGTCCCGCCCGGTGACCAGTTCACCGACTGGATGATCCGGATGATCCGGATCGGCCCCAGGGACCAGTCGGTCCGGGCCCAGGCGGTCGGGGAGATCCTCGCCTACCTCGGCGGGCTGCTGGACGAGCGGGAAGCCGAGCCGCGTGACGACCTCATCACCTACCTGGCGGGCGCGGCCATCGACGGCGTGCCGCTGTCCCGCAAGCACCAGATCGGCTCGGCGTTCCTCATCCTGATCGCGGGCGCCGACACCACCTGGAGCGCGATCGGCTCCAGCCTGTGGCACCTGGCCACCCATGACGAGGACCGGCGCCGCCTGGTCGCCGACCCGGGGCTGATCGACACCGCCGCGGAGGAGTTCCTCCGGGTCTACGCGCCGGTGAGCGTCGGCCGGATCGCCACGCAGGACGCCGACCTGGACGGCCGGATGGTCGGGGCGGGGGAGCGGGTGCTGCTCGCGTTCGCGGCGGCCAACCGCGACCCGGACGTGTTCGAGGACCCGGACGCGATCCGGATCGACCGCAAGCGCAACCGCCATCTGACCTTCGGCTCCGGCGGGCACCGCTGCCTCGGCTCGAACCTGGCCCGGCTCGAGCTGCGGGTCACCCTCGAGGAGTGGCTGCGGGTCATGCCGGACTTCCGGCTGGACGGCCCGGGCGGGATCGAGTGGAGCGGCGGGCAGACCCGGGGCCCGGAGCGGGTGGACTTCGTGGTGGGCCGGTGAACGCCGCGCCGCCGCCCGGTGCCCGGGCGGCCGCCCGGCCGCAGCGGCGCGCCCGCGCCGCTGCGCGGCGTCCGGGTGGTCGAGCTGGCGCACTGGATGGCTGGCCCGGCCGCGGGCGGGGTGCTCGCGGACTGGGGCGCCGACGTGGTGAAGGTCGAGCCCCCCGGCGGCGAGCCGATGCGCCATATCTGGGGCTCGATGGGCGCCAACCCCGACGCCCCGAACGGCGCGTTCACCTCGGCGAACCGCGGCAAGCGGTCCATCGAGCTCGACCTGCGCGCCGGGCCGGGACGGGAGGTCCTCGGCCGGCTGCTGGCCTCGGCCGACGTGCTGCTGACCAACCTGCGGCCGGCCGCGCTGACCCGGCTGGGCCTGTCGCCCGCCGAGGTAGCGAGCCGGTACCCGCGGCTGGTGTTCTGCTCGCTGACGGCCTACGGCTGGACCGGCCCCGACCAGGAACGGGCCGGTTACGACCTGGCCTCCTTCTTCGCCCGGACCGGGATCTCGCACGAGATGACCACCCAGGGCGAGCCGCCGGCGCCGCTGATGCAGGGGCTCGGCGACACGTTCACCGCGATGACCGGGGTGGCCGGCATCCTGGCCGCCCTGCACGAGCGGCAGCAGACCGGCCGGGGCCGGATGGTGGACGTGTCGCTGCTGCGCACCGGCATGTGGGCGCTGGCCGGGGAGCTGGGCGTGGCGGCCATGGGCGGCCGCCCGCGCCCGCCGTATCCCGCGGGACAACTGCCCCACCCCCATGTACAACTCCTACGCCACGGCGGACGGCCACTGGTTCTTCCTGGTCGGCGTGCAGGCCGCGCGCCAGCTGCCCAAGGTGCTGGCCGCCATCGGGCGCGCCGACCTGCTGGGTGACGAGCGGTTCGGCTCGCCGCGCAGCCTGGCCCGGCACCGCCGTGAGGTGATCGCGATCCTGGACGAGGCCTTCGCGGCCCGGCCCCTGGCCGACTGGGTGAAGGCGTTCGAGGACCACGACGTGTTCTGGGCCCCGGTGCAGACCCCGGCCGACGTGCTGGCCGACCCGCAGGCGCGGGCCGCCGGGGCCTGGGTGCGAGATCGAGGGTGCGGGCGTGGAATCCGTGGACGCCCCGGTCAGCTACGACGGCGCCCAGCGGCATCTGGTCCCGGGACCGCCCCGGGCCGGGCAGCACACCCGCGAGGTCCTGGCCGAGCTGGGCTACCCGCCGGACGACATCGACGCCCTGCTGCGGACGGCCAGCCCAGCCCGGAGGACGTGGGCGTTTTGCTCGCGGCGAGGCTACACGCACGCAGGCTGATTGGGCCCGGTTAGGCGGGTGAGGTCTCCTTGACCACCTCGCGCCAGCGCGCCTGGGCGTCGTCGTACCACTGCGCCCGCAGCTGCCGGAACACCACCGCGGCGCGGCGCCCGATCCAGTCCGGGCACAGCTCGGCGGGCAGTTGCGGGTCCAGGAACGGGAACCGCTGCCACTCGCTGACCAGCTGGACGTGGGTGAACAGCAGCGGGTCGCCCGGCTCGGGCGCCATCCCGCTGAACCGGACCAGCAGCTGCTCGTACCTGGCGGTCACCTCGTCCAGGTCCCAGGCGCGCCGGACGATCTCCTCGTCCCGCAGCCCGATGGACATCGAGCTGCCCACGAACGCCAGCGTGGACTCCCGCAGTCCGAGCGTGCTGATCACCTGCTCCACCCCGGCCTGCCGGTCCGGGTGCGGTGACAGCCAGACGCCGGGAGTCGGGTTGCCGAAACCCTCCCAGCTCAGCGCCGCGTACAGCTTCTTGCGCACGGCGCGCTGCTGCTGCGGGATGCTGACCAGCAGGATCAGCCAGTTACCGTCCCACGGCGGCGGCCTCGCCGCTCATCGAGTAGACGCGCTCGGCGCCCTGGTCGATCAGCCGCCGCCCAGCCGGCGTCAGTTCCCACTGCACCTCACGGCCCTGCCGGTGCCCGGTGATCCAGCCCGCGGCGGCGCCGCGCGCGATGGCCTGCCGGGCCGTCTGCTCCTCGATGCCCAGGCCGGTCAGGACGTACAGCAGGGAGGAGGTCCACACCGAGTTCCCGTTGGGCATGACCAGCTCGCCGAGCACGGTCAGCAGCTGCGAGCGCGCGCTGCCCGCGCTGACCAGCGGCCGCCCGGGCCGATCCGGCTGCCCGCGTCGGCCGCCCCCGCGCCCGACGTGCGCCGCGCAGCCATGTGATCCTCTCCCGATCCGCCCAGGTCAACCAGGCCTGCATTTTACGTGGCTGGGCCGCCCGCCCCCGCCTGCCGCGCCGCTCTGACTACCGCGCCGCTCCTTGCCTGCGCCGCTCCTCCTACCGCGCCGCTCCTTGCCTCCGCCGCTCCTTCCTTACCGCGCCGCCATCCGCTCGACGACCTCGGAGCGCAGCGTCACCTTGCTCAGCTTCCCGCCCGCCGTCCTGGGCAGCTCGGCGAAGATCTCCAGCCGCTCGGGCAGCTTGAACGGCGCGATCTCCTGGGCCCGCATGTACCCGGTCAGCTCGTCCAGGGCCAGCGCCGTCACCCCCGGCCGCAGCACCACGCAGGCACAGGTCCGTTCCCCGAAAACCGGGTCGGGGATGCCGACCACCGCCACCTCGGACACCGCGTCGTGCCGCGCGACGATCTGCTCGATCTCCAGCGGGCTGATGTTCTGGCCGCCACGGATGATCAGGTCCTTGCTCCGCCCGGTGATGGCCAGGTAGCCATCCTCGTCGAGGCTGCCCAGGTCACCGGAGTAGAACCAGCCGTCGCCGCGGAACATGGCCTCGGTGCGCTCGTCGTCGTTCAGGTAGCCGAACGACTTGGTCGGGGTCCGCCAGGTCACCTCGCCCGCCGTGCCCGTCGGTACCGGCTCGCCCAGCGGGTCACGCAGCACGACCTCGCCGCCCGGGATGGGCCGGCCCACGGTCGTGCGCCGCTTGGCTACCGGGTCCGTGGTCCTGGTCACGGTGATGACCCCGCCGTCGGTGCTGCCGTACACCGTGGTGACCGCGCACCCGAACGTCTCCTCGGTCTGCTCCGCGGTGTCCGGCGTCAGCGGCGCTCCGGCGCTGGTGATGACCCGGACCGCGGTGAAGTCCCGGCGCCCCGATCCGCGGATCCTGCAGCATCCGCACCAGCTGGGTGGGGATGGCCGCGGCGTGCGTGGCCCGCTCCGCTTCCAGCAGGTCCAGCGCGGCCGCCGGGTCCCAGTCCTCCAGCAGCACCGCCCCGGCCCCGCACAGCAACGGCGCGAGCACCGGGAACAGGTACCCGGTGGCCCCGGTGTTGGCGGGCGCGATCGCCGCCGCGACGTCCCCGGGGCCCATCCCGACCGCCTCCGCGTAGTCGCGGAGCAGGAACGACAGGTTGTTGTCGGTCCACTGCGACATCTTCGGCGTGTCCGTGGTGCCCGAGGTGATGGTGATGAACCGCGGGTCGTCCGGGTGGCGCGGCCGTCCCTGGCCGGCCGGCGGCCCGGCCGCCGGGCCGGTCTTCAGGACCGCGTCGAAGTCGAAGTCCGCGGCCAGCCCGTCGGTGCCGCCCACCAACCGGAGCCGGGGCAGATCATCCCGCATCGCGTTCACCGTGGCCAGGAAGTCGGTCTGCTCGGTGGCGGGCGGCAGCACCAGCACGCTGACCCCGGAGCGGCGCAGCAGGCTTTCCATCTCGGTCCGCCGCCAGTGCGTGGACAGCGGCACGAAGACCAGGTCCGCCCGGCTGCACGCGAAGTGGGCCAGGGCCAGGGACACCCGGTTCCCGGTCTGGATGGCCACCACCGAGCCCGGCTCGACCTCGCGGGAGACGAGCCAGCCGGCGAACGCCGCGGCTCCGCTCGGCGAACTCCGCGTACGTCAGCCGCTCGTGCTGGTCGGCCACGGCCAGCGCGCCGGGCGTGCGCCGGACGTGCCCGTCCAGCAGGTCACACAGGGTCTCGTCGCGCCAGAGTCCCTGCTCGTAGTACGGCCCGGTCAGCTCCGGCGTCATGGCGCGGATCGGCATCAGTGTTCCCCTCCCGGGTGCGGCGGTCCGGTCAGCGTCCGTAGGGCACGAACTGCCGGCCGAACAGCTCCCGCGCGATGATGATTTTCTGGATCTGGGCGGTGCCGTCGGCGATCTCCACCGCCAGCACGTCCCGCAGCCGCTGCTCCAGCGGGAACTCGGCGGAGTAGCCGACGTTGCCGTGCAGCAGCAGGCAGTCCCGGATGGCCTGGCTGGCGTGGTACGGGCCGTACCACTTGGTCATGGCGGCCAGCGCGGTGTGCGGCTGGCCGGCCGTGCGGTGCCACAGCGCCGAGTAGCACAGCAGCCGCGCCGCCTCCAGGTGGGTGGCGTGCTCGGCCAGCGGGAAGGACACGCCCTCGAACCGGGCCAGCGGGGACCCGAACGCCTGCCGCTCGCTGACATAACCAGCCGTCTCGTCCAGCGTGGCCTGGGCGCAGCCGACCGCGGTCAGCGCGAGCAGCGGCCGGGTGAAGTCGAAGCCCCCCAGGACGCTGCGGAACGCCGCCCCCTCCGCGCCGAGCAGGGCGCTGGCCGGCACCTCGACCCGGTCGAGGTGCAGCAGGCCGCGGCCCATCGGCGCCCAGCCGGTGTCCTGGAGCGGGGACCTGGTGATGCCCGGGGCGTCCAGCGGGACCAGGAACGCCGAGGGACCCGCGCTCTGGCCGTCGCGCACGGTCCGGGCGATCACGATGATCGCCCCGCCGTGGCTGAGCATGGTGACCGAGGCCTTCTCGCCACTGATCAGGTAGCCGTCCGCGGTCGCGGTGGCGGTGGTCGCGATCGCGGTGACGTCCGAGCCGCAACCGGGCTCGGTCAGTCCCAGGCACACGTACGCGTCGCCCTCGACCAGCGGGCGCAGCCAGGCGCGGCGGACCGGCTCGCAGGCGTGCCGCGCGATGAGCGCGGTCATCAGCATGACCGGGATGGCCGCGTTGGCCAGGTTGAAGTCGGCGTACGCGAGTTCCTCCACGGCCAGGCCCGCGGCGACGAAATCCTCGCCGGGCAGCGGGTTGAACTCCTCGCCGGCCAGCAGCCCGAACACGCCCAGCCCGGCGATCTCCCGGTGGGCGTCCCAGGGGAAGCGGTCCGACTTGGCCCGCTCCAGGTAGCCCGGGGCGAGCTTGGCCCGGGCGAACCCGCGCACGCTGTCCCGGACCGCAGCCTGATCCTCGCTGAGCCCGAAATGCACGACTGGTCCTCCCAGCGGCGACGGCGACGGCGCTCTTCCCGGGTAGCTGGCCTCCGGTGACCGGCGGCCAGCCAAACATTAGACGTGTAATGGAAGTATGTATCCCTTAGTGTAGAAGGTCAAGGTGGCCGCCAGGCTCCTGACAGCCCAGGGAGGGACACGTGAATGGTGCGGGCTCGATCCCGGCTTCGGTCATGACGACCCCGCTCGGCCGGCCCGAGGCCCTGTTCCGGGTCGGGCGCCGCCGAGCGGGACGGCCAGGGGGTCCGGGCCCAGATGCGCACCGGCCCCTGGATGCGCGGCCCGGACTCGCGGGCCCTGTGCCGGGTCGCTCGGCGTGTTCCTCGACGACCTGCTGGGCAACGCCCTGCTCGCGCGGGCGCCCGGAGAACTACTGGCCGGTGAGCACGGAACTGTCCATCGACCTGGCCGCGCCCCTGCCGCTCGACGGCTCGGTGCTCACCGGGCGGGGCTGGCCGGTCAGCCTCGAGCCGGGCGGCGGGCTCGGCCAGGGCACGGTCACCGACGGTTCGGGCGCGCTGGTCGCGACCGCCACGACCCGGGAGCGCTTCCTGCCCGCGCCGCGGGCCCTGCTCACCGGATCCGGACGGCAGGACGGGGCACGCCGGCCCTGCGGCGATGCGGCCGTGGATGCCCCGGAGTCGAGACCATGGCCCTGCTCGGCGCCGTGGCCCGCCGCGAGGACGGCGCGGTGATCCTGACCGTGCCCGGCTCGGACGACTTCGCTAACCCGATGGGCAACACGCACGGCGGCATCCTGCTGTGCGCCGCCGAGATCACCGGCTCGCTGGCCCTGCACGCGGACGCCAGCCCGCTGCAGACCGCGTCCATCCGGGTCGTCTACGTCCGGTCGGTGCCGGTCACCGACACGATCACCTACACCGCCGAGGTGCTGCACCGCGGCCGGACCCTGGGCGTGGCGCAGGTCACCGCCCGCGGCGGCGGCGGCAAGACCTGCGCGGTGGCCACCATCACCGCGCACGACCAGGCGCTCGCCTCCTGACCACCGGCCGGCCCGCGACGCCCGCGTCCCGTCTGGCTGAGCCAGCTCATCCGCAACGAAAACCGCCCGCCCGCCAGTCCCTCGCCCAGCATCCCAGGCCTCGCGCCGGACCGTCGCATCGTTGACACCAGTGGCGATCAGGTCAACACTTATGTTGATTATCCTGGCCGGGGGGCCGCTGCCCGCGGGATGCCTCCGTGCCACCCGGTACCCGTGCCGTGCCATCGTGCCGGTGCCGCCGGTGCCGGTGCCGGTGCCTATGACGGACTGGAGACGCCAGTGACCAACGACGGCCGGCTGACGAGCGCATACCGTCCCGCCGACCACGCCCCGGCCGGCCATGCCGGCCGGCGGCCCCTGATGAGCGGGCCCGGCGGCCACGGGGGCGCACAGCCGGGGAGTCCATCGGCGCACTGTTCACCCGCGTGGTCGCGGAGGTCCCGGACCGCGACGCGCTCGTGGCCGGGGTCGCCGACCCCGCGCAGCGCCGCCGCTGGACCTACCGTGAGCTGGCCGCCGAGGCCGACCGGGCGGCCCGGGCCCTGCTCACCCGGTTCGAGCCGGGCCAGCACGTGGCCGTGTGGTCGGTCAACCGGCCGGAATGGGTCGTGCTGCAGCTCGGTGCCGCCCTGGCCGGCCTGGTGCTGGTGACGGTCAACCCCGCGCTGCGCCGCGGCGAGCTGGCCTACGTGCTGCGCCAGTCCCGGTCCGCCGGGGTGTTCTACAGCGAGGAGCAGCTGGGCCAGCGCGGCAGCGAGATCATCGCCGAGCTGCGCGGCGACCTGCCGGGGCTGCGCGAGGCCGTCGGCTTCGGCGGCTGGGAGGAGTTCCTGGCCGGCGGCCCGGCTGGTACGGCGCAGTGCCCGGTGCGGCGCTGCCCGAGGTGCGGCCGGAGGACACGGCCCAGATCCAGTACACCTCCGGGACCACCGGCGACCCCAAGGGCTGCATGCTGCACCATCACGGCGCGATCCACTCGGCCCGCGGCGCGGCCGACGCACTGCGGCATGCCCGACGGCGGGGTCTACGTCAACCCGATGCCCCTGTTCCACGTGGGCAGCTGCGTGCACGGCGTGCTGGGCGCGCTCGCGCTGCGCGGCACGCACGTGCTGATGCCCGGCTTCAACCCCGCGCTGCTGCTGGAGCTGATCGAGGCCGAGCGGGCCAGCATGACGCTCGTGGTGCCCACGATGCTGTCCATGCTGGTCGAGCACCCGGACGCGGCCACCCGCGACCTGAGCAGCCTGTCGTCCTTCCTGATCGGCGGGTCAGCCTGCTCGGCCGCCCTGTCCCGCCGGACCACCGAGGTCACCGGGACCCCGGTGGTGATCGGGTTCGGCCAGACCGAGGCGTTCGGCGTGGTCACCCAGACCCTGCTGACCGACAGCATGGAAGACCAGACCACCACGATCGGGCAGCCCGTGGCGGACATGGAGGGGCGCATCGCGGATCTGGCCACCAACGAGACGGTCCCGGTCAACACCCAGGGCGAGATCTGCGTCCGCGGCCCGCAGACCATGACCGGCTACTACGACATGCCCGAGGCGACCGCGGCCGCGATCGACTCCGAGGGCTGGCTGCACACCGGGGACCTCGGTGAGATGGACGCCCGCGGCTACCTCAAGGTCACCGGGCGGCTCAAGGACATGATCATCCGGGGCGGGGAGAACGTGTACCCGCGGGAGATCGAGGAGGTCATCGCCGACCATCCCGCGGTCGCGGGCATCCAGGTCGTAGGCATCGACGACGACAAGTGGGGTGAGCAGGTGGGCGCGGTCGTGGTGCTGCGGCCCGGCCAGGAGGCCGGGCCCGCCGAGATCTTCGGCTGGGCCCAGGACCGGCTGGCGCCCTACAAGCGGCCCCGCAAGTGGTACGTGGTGAACGAGTTCCCCATGACGGCGAGCGGCAAGGTCCAGAAGTTCGTGCTCCGCCAGGACATTGCCAAGGGTGAGCTGCCACCCGCCTGGGAGTACGAATGAGCCGGAGCGGCGATGAGTGAGGCCCGCCAGGCCGAGCACGCGGGCTTCGACGACTACGACATCTTCTCCGCGGAGCTGCGCAACTGCCCGCACCAGCGCTGGGCGGCGATGCAGCAGGAATGCCCGGTCGCCCGCAGCGACCGGTTCGGGGGCTCCTGGCTGGTCACCCGGTTCGCCGACATCAAGGCCATGACCCGGGACCCGGAGCGGTACTCGTCCCGGGTGTCCGACGTGGGCGGCCCGATGCCCGAGCCCGGCAAGAGCGGCCTGTTCCTGCCGCCCATCACCTCGGATCCGCCGGAGCACGCCGGGCACCGCGGGGTGCTGCTGCCGTTCCTGGTCCCGGCGCGGGTGGCCGAACTCGAACCCTTCGTCCGGGAGAAGGCCGCGGCCCTGGCCCGGGCGCTGGCGGACCAGGGCGGCGGGGACGCCGCGACCGGATTTGCCCAGCAGCTGGCCATCTCGGTGCTCACCCGGCTGCTCGACGTGCCCGCCGCGACGGCTCCCCAGTTCATCGAGTGGACCGTGCGGCTGCTCCGGCTCGGCCCGCTGGACCAGGCGGCCCGGGCCGCGGTGGTCACCGAGATGATCGGCTACTTCGACCAGCTCCTCCAGGAGCGGGCCGCGGCCGCGCAGGCGGGCGGGGAGGCGGCGGACCTGCTCACCTACCTGACCCGGCCGCGCGAGGACGGCCAGCCGCTGAGCCGTAAGCAGCAAATCGGCAGCGCGCTGGTGATCATGATCGCCGGAGCGGACACCACCTGGAGCGCGCTGTCCGCCAGCCTGCTGCACCTGGGCACGCACCCGGCGGACCGGCGGCGGCTGCGCGCGGAGCCGAAGCTCATGTCCACCGCGATCGAGGAACTGCTCCGCGCCTACGCGCCGGTCATGCTGGCCCGGGTCTCGACCCAGGACGCCGACCTGCACGGGCGGCACATCCCGGCGGGGGACCGGATCCTGTTCCCGCTGGCGGCGGCCAACCGCGACCCCGAGGTGTTCGAGGACCCGGACCAGGTCAAGCTGGACCGGCGCCGCAACGCTCACCTCACGTTCGGCTCGGGCGCGCACCGCTGCCTGGGCTCGCCGCTGGCCCGGCTGGAGATGCGGGTGGCGCTGGAGGAGTGGCTGGCGGTCATGCCCGAGTTCGAGGTGATCGACCCGGAGTCGATCGAGTGGACCGGGGGCACGGTCCGCGGCCCGGAGACGGTCCCGTTCCGCGTCCTCCCGTAGCAGGGCCCGCCGGCCCCGCCCATCCTTTCAACACTAGCGTTGACGGCGCGGGCCGGGCGGGGTTACGGTGCACAGGTGGCCGAAGCTGACCCTTCTGACGGTGCCGTGCCAGTCCGGTTCGGTGTCCTGCTCTCGGTGATCGACGACGGCATCGGCGACGCCTGCCGCCGGATCGAGGCCCAGGGCTGGGACTTCCTGACCACCGGAGAGCACGTCAGCTTCAACATCCCGATCGCGAACGCGTTCATCAGCCTGGCCGCCGCGGCCGCCGCGACGTCCACGATCGAGCTGATGACCTCGGTCACCCTGCTGCCGCTGTACCCGGCGGTGCTGGCCGCGAAGATGGGCGCCGCGCTCGACAACGTCAGCGGCGGCCGGTTCGTGCTGGGGGTGGGCGTCGGCGGGGAGAACCCGGCCGAGTTCGAGGCCTGCGGTGTCCCACCCGCCGAGCGTGGCCCGCGCACCGACGAGGCGCTGGAGATCATCCGCCTGCTCTGGACCCACGACCGGGTCACGTACGCCGGGAAGTACGCCACGCTCGACAACGTCTCCATCGCGCCGCGGCCGGTCCGGGCGCCGCGCCCGCCCATCTGGGTCGCCGGGCGCAAGGAGGTGGCCATGCGCCGCGCGGCGCGCTACGCCGACGGCTGGCTGCCCTACATGTACTCCCCGGACATGCTGGCCCGCTCGCTCGAGGTCATCGCGGGGGAGCGGGCCGGCCAGCCGCCCATCGAGGGCGGCGTCTACCTCTGGTCCTGCGTGCACGAGGACCCCGCGGTGGCCACGGACTACGCGATGCAGATCCTGGCCCAGACCTACCGGCAGGACTTCACCACGATGGCCGGCAAGTACCTGGCCGTCGGCGACGTGGACTACTGCACCGGCCGGGTGCTGGACTACATCCGGGCCGGCGCCACCCGGGTGATCTTCTCCAGCGCCTGCCCCGGCTCCTACACCGGCCGGCACCTGGAACTGCTGGCCACCCAGGTCGTCCCGGCCGTGCGGGCGGAGCTGGCCGCCCGGCCGGGCACCGGGGGCGGGCATGGCCTGAGCCGCCGCCCGCGCCGGCGCCGGCCGGGCCGGGGCCGGGGCCGCTCGACGGCCTGACCGTGCTGGACTTCTCCACCATGATGGCCTGCCCGCACTGCACCCGGATGATGGCCGACCTCGGGGCCACGGTGATCAAGGTGGAGTCCCCCGAAGGGGACCACATGCGCAAGCTGCGCCCGCGCAAGTCCGGGTCCAGCCGCTTCTTCGGCCAGCTCAACGTGGGCAAGCGCAGCGTGACGCTGGACCTGTCCGCCGGGCCGGGCCGCCAGGCCGCCCTGGCCCTGGTGGCCCGGGCCGACATCGTGCTGGAGAGCTGGCGGCCCGGCGTGGCCGAGCGGCTCGGCCTGACCTACGAGGCCTGCCGCGCGGTCCGCGAGGACGTCATCTACTGCTCGATCTCCGGCTGGGGCCAGTCCGGGCCGAACGCCCGGCGGGCCGCCTTCGCCCCGGTGGTGCACGCCGCCTCCGGCTTCGACATGGCCAACCTCTTCTACCAGCCGCCCGGCAGCATCCCGCCGGTCACCGGCGTGTTCGTCGGCGACATCCTCGGCGGCACCATGGCCTTCGGCGCGATCCTGGCCGGCGTGCGCAAGCGGGACGCTACCGGCGCGGGCTCGCGCATCGACCTCTCACTGGTGGAGGCGATGCTGTCCATGCCGGTCTATGAGTTCCAGGCCGAGCTGGCTGGGCTGCGCGAGATGCGGCCGAGCCACCGGCCGGTGCCCACCGCCGACGGCTTCATCATCCTGACCATCGTCAGCGACCTGAACTGGCGCGCGGTCGCCCGGGCCCTCGGCCAGCCCCAGCTGGGGACCGATCCGCGGTTCGTCGACGTGAAGGCGCGCACCCTGCACTGGGACGAGCTGCACCAGCTGGTCTGCGACTGGGCGGCCGCCGCACGGCCGAGCAGGCCGAGGCCGAGATGCTCGCCGCCGGGGTCCCCGCCGCGCGCTACCAGACCATGGCCTCGCTGCTGGAGGACGAGCACCTGCGCACCCGCGGGGTGTTCCGGACCGTGGCCGACACGGCCGGGGAGTTCACCGGTGACCGCCACGCCGTTCCGGTTCGACGACGTGATCACCCCGCCGGACGGCTCGGCGGTGCCCGCGCTCGGCGCCGACACCGACGCCGTGCTCATGGAGGCGGCCCGGTCCGCCCCGCCCGCTCAGCCGGGCCACCGGGGAGGCGGCCCGGCATGACCGGCTGGAACATCGCCGACGTCCTGGAGGTCGTGGCCGCGCAGGTGCCCGGCTCGCCCGCGGTCATCCAGGGCGGCCGGGTCGTCACCTGGCAGGAGCTCGACCAGCGGGCCGGCCGGGTGGCCGCCAGCCTGCTCGCCGCCGGGCTGCCCCGGCGCAGCAGCGTGGCCCAGTACCTCCGCAACAGCCCCGAGTACATCGAGTCGCTCTACGCGTGCCTGAAGGCGTCGCTGGTGCCGGTCAACACCAATTACCGCTACGGCCGCGACGAGCTGGTCTACCTGTGGGACAACGCCGACGTGCGCGCCGTGGTGTTCCACGGCGAGTTCTCCGCCCAGATCGAGCTGATCCGCGACCGCCTGCCGGAGATCCGCAGCTGGCTGTGGGTCGACGACGGCACCGGGCCCTGTCCCGGCTGGGCGGTCAGCTACGAGGACGCGGCCACGGCGACCGCCCCGGACCTTCCGCCCGGCCCCGGACCGGAGGAACAGCAGCAGCGCAGCGGTGACGACCTCCTGCTGCTGTACACCGGCGGCACCACCGGCATGCCCAAGGGCGTGATGTGGCGCCAGGACGACCTGTTCATCCTGCTCGGCAACGCGGCGCGCGGCGGTTACCCGGACGAGCCGGACCTGGAGTACGCGCGGTCCCGGGTGGCCCGCGAGGGCCGGCGGATGCTCCCGGCCGCGCCGCTCATGCACGGCGCCGGCTGCTTCAGCTGCATGCCGATCCTGGCCCGCGGCGGGGCGATCGTCCTGCTCGAAGGGCACTCGTTCGACCCGGTCGAGTTCCTCGACACCGTGGACGGCAGGCAGGTGCACTCCGCGAGCTGGGTCGGGGACGCCTTCGCCCGGCCGGTGGCCGACGCGCTGGACGCGCATCCTGGCCGCTGGCACCTGTCCAGCCTGAAGACCATCACCTCCGGCGGGGTGGTGTTCACCGACGCGACCAAGCGGCGGCTCCTGGCCCACGCGCCGCACCTGCTCATCAACGACGTGTTCGGCGCCTCGGAAGCCATCACGGTCGGCTCCTCGCTGGTGACCAAGGACAACATCGCCGCCTCGGACGGGTCCTTCCGGCCCCGGCCCGGCATGCGGGTCATCGACGAGGCGGGCCGGGACGTGGTCCCCGGCTCCGGGGTGGCCGGCCTGATCGCGTTCTCCGGGCGGCAGCCGATCGGCTACTACAAGGACGAGCGGAAAACGGCCGAGGTCTTCCGGGAGATCGGCGGGCGCCGGTACTCGGTGCCCGGCGACTGGGCCGTGGTCGCCGCGGACGGCACGGTCACCCTGCTCGGCCGCGGCTCGGCCTGCATCAACACCGGCGGCGAGAAGGTCTACCCGGACGAGGTGGAGAAGGTCATCGCCACCCTGCCCGGCGTGGCCGACGCCGTGGTCATCGGCGTCCCGCACGAGCGGTTCGGCCAGGCCGTGGTCGCGGTCGTGCAGGCCGTTCCCGGACAGGCTCTGTCCGCCGATGCGGTCATCAGCCATTGCAAGGCGCACCTGGCGGGCTACAAAGCGCCACGCGAAGTCATTTTCGTCACGTCTATAGGCCGCGGGCCGACCGGCAAGGTCGATCTGAATATGTTGCGCAAGCGCGCCGCCGCCGAACTGGGTGTCCCGGCTAAGTAGTTACCGACCAGCCAGTAACTGCGAATCCGGGATCGCGTCACCGGCAATCCCGTTCTTCAGCCTCTGCCGTCACACACGCTCGGGTGTTTCCTATCTGTTACAAATTTTTCAACGAGAGTGTTGACGAGAATTCGGGAGCTGGGCTATGGTCCACATCACAGTCTGGAATAAGTGATGAGACAGCCTCCGTACTTTCTGCTGTCCCTGGGAACTCAACCACAGGCGGGAACCACGATGACGAGTCCTGTCCGCACCAGGGTTATTGCCCGGCCAAAGATTTTCGCTGCCCTGTCCTGCGCATTTGCGATGGTTATCCTCAGCGCGTGTTCGAGCTCCGGCAGTTCAGCCTCCGGCAGTTCAGCCTCCGGCAGTTCGGCATCGGCCAGCGCGAGTTCGCCCGCGGTCAAGGCGGCCCAGGCCGTCGCGGCCAAGTGGGAGAAGGCGCCTACCCAGCTGGGCGTGACCACGCCGCTGAAGACCGCCCCGCCGAAAGGCAAAACCTTCGTCTGGCTGAACTGTGAGCTCTCCGCCTGCGCGCAGATCCTGGTCGGTGTCCGGCAGGCGGCCAGCGCTGCGGGCTGGAACCTGAAGGTGGTCCAGTACCAGCAGGCCAACCCGGCCACCGTCCTGAGCGCCTTCAAGCTCGCGCTCAACTACCATCCGACGGCCGTCGGCCTCTCTGGCCTGCCCGAGGCGGTGTGGTCGAGCATCATTCCCGCCTACAAGAAGGCAGGAGTGCCGATCATCGCAGGGTATGTCGGGCCGCTCGCGATGAATTCCACGGTCATCGGCAACATCAGCGGGCCGCCAGACGGCGTGGAGACCGGCCAGATCCTGGCTAACTGGTTCATCGCCGATTCGGGTGGCAAGGGCCACGCGCTCAACGTCCGCACGGACGAGCTTCCCTACCTGAAGACGTTCAGCGACGCATTCCAGGCGGATGTCCAGAAGCAGTGCAGTGGCTGCACCGTAACGAACCTGAATATGTCCGTCGCCGATGCCACCGGCGGCAAGGTGGACTCGGCCATCGTGGCTGATCTGCAGCGCAACCCGTCAATCAACTACGTGGTGGCGACGGAAGGTCCCTTCATCGACGGACTGCCTGCCGCCCTGGCTGCGGCAGGTCTTTCCGGCAAGGTGAAGATTGCCGGGGAGAACGGCGATGTGGAGAACCTGACCGACGTGAAGAACGGCACCGAGGCCGCCTTCACCGGCGCCTCGCTGCACATCGGGGGCTGGCAGTACCTGGACGTCGCGATCCGGCACGCGGAGGGGATGACGTTTGACCCTTACGACGGTACGCAGCCAAAGCAATTGCTGATCAAGACCGTCCAGTTCAGCCCGGCCGCCGACTACGACGTGCCGGCGAACTACCCGCAGCAGTTCCGCAAGCTCTGGAAGCTTCCGTAGTCCTGGGCAGCCTCCCCGGACGCCCCCGCCGTCCGGGCCAGCAGGAAGGCAGGATGACCCGATGACCGCACCGGCCGATATCGCACCGGCCCTTGCGGTTACCGGGCTGAGCAAGCGCTTCGGCGCCAGCATCGCCCTGCAGGACGTGGACCTCACGATCGGCCACGGCGAGGTGCACGCCGTGCTCGGCGAGAACGGGTCGGGGAAGTCCACTCTCATCAAGATCCTCTCCGGCTTCCACCGGCCCGATGCGGGCGCCGTCACCGTCGCGGGCGAGCCGCTCCCGTTCGGGCACCCAGCCAGCTCGT
>CAVUKT010000085.1:0-31172 GCA_963742055.1 uncultured Actinomycetes bacterium
TACTTATCCCGAACTCCTGCAAAGGGCCGGGCTAACCTGGCAGGTCTACACCAACCGCGAGGTGCGGGACGGCGGGGGGCGGCTGAGGTCAACGGCTGGGTGGGCGACTACGGCGACAACCCGCTGTGGCGCTCCAGCGGTACCCAGACCTCGGAGCAGGCGCCCACCGCGGCGGGGCAGGAACTGGCCAAGCGCGCGCGCCGCCGCCCTGGCTGCCCAACGCTGGCGTGCCGCTCGGCCCGAACCAGGTCAACCACGTGCTGGCCGAGTTCCTCGCCGACGCCACCGCAGGTACTTTGCCGCAGGTCTCCTGGATCGTGGCGCCGTACGGTACTCCGAGCACACCGGCGGCGAGCCCGAGCTACGGCGCCCGTTTACGTCCGGGCGGTGCTCGAGGCGCTGATGGGCAACCAGGACCTGTCGAACAGCACCGCCTTGTTCATCACCTACGACGAGCACGACGGCTACTTTGACCACGTGGTGCCCCCGGACCCCGAGACGAGCATGAAAACGAGTTCATCGACGGGCTGCCGATCGGCTTCGGCAGCCGGTGCCGATGATCATCGCCTCGCCGTGGACCCGCGGCGGCTACGTGGACTCCAACACCTACAACCACACCTCGATGCTGCAGTTCCTGGAGACCTCGACCGGGGTGCGGGCCCGCAACATCACGGGCTGGCGCCGGTGGTCGCTGGTGACCTGACGGCCGCCTTCGACTTCCCCGCCCCGACTTCTCCATCCCGGACCTGCCGGACACGGTGCCGCTGATCGCGCAGTCGGACGAGGAGGAGAACTTCCCGCCGGTGACGACTCCGGCCGAGGGCGGGCAGGCGTTCCCGGTCCAGGAACCCGGAGCCCGGCCGCACCGGCCGAGCATCCACCAGCCGCACGCGGACGCAGTCGTCAACCGGGGCAGCGGCCGGGGACAGGGCCACCATGCTGTCCCGCGGGAAGGTCGGCGTCTCGCTCGCCGTCTACCCGGAGGCCTACCGCCGCTGACGGCCACTCCGTTCACGGTGGTCGAGGGCGGCGACAGACCTACACCTGGGACACCGGCCAGACAGCCGGCAAATACGCTTTCTCGGTCTACGGCCCGGACGGCTTCCTCACCTCGTTCGCGGGAATCGTCATCCCGGCGGGTCACAATGCCGGGCAGGTGCCGGGCCGTCTCCGCGACCCTGGTCAGCCGGCCCCGGCCCGTGGTCAGGCTGGCCCTGGCCAACGACGGGCACGAGGACGTCGTCTTTACTCTCACGCCGAACGACTACGCGGGTCAGACCCAGACCGTCCACGTGGCTATCGGCCACCCGCAGACCGTCAACTGGCCCACGGACGCGGACGGGTACTACGACGTGACCGTCACCGCCGACACGGGCGACGGCTTCACGCGCCGCTACGCCGGCCGCATCGCCTAGCGACGGATGGAGGGTCACAGGTATTCGCGTTTGCGCATCCAGACCAGAGTGATCCAGCCCCAGATCGGCGGCAGGTACGACGTGAACAGGCGCTGGATGAAGACCGCGGCGGTGGCGTCGGCCTCGGAGACGCCCGCCGCGGTGAGGCCGAGGATCATCCCCGCTTCCACCACGCCCATGCCGCCCGGTGACGGCGAGATGCCGCCGATGAACCCGGCCAGGAAGATGACCACGATCAGGGTCGGCAACCGGAGATGGTCGTCGAAGGCCCGCAGCGACACCGACAGGGCCATGGCCACGACCAGCTCCTGGGCGAACGAGCCGCCCACCAGGAGCACCAGCTTGCGTGGGGAGCTGGCGACCTGCCTGAAGTTGGCCCAGATGTCGCGCGCCTTGGGCCGCAGCTTGCTGGCGGCCAGCCTGCGGAGCCTGGGGCACGGCCAGGGCCACGCCGATCAGCAGGCCCGCTGCCACCACCACGGCCAGGATGATCCAGACCAGTTTGGAGTTTCCCCCCGACTCGGGGGTGGCCTCGATGTGGATGGACCCCCAGGCGAAGGGCAGCGATACGAGGAACAGCACCCCGGTGGCGATCCAGCTGGAGGTGGTCATGATGGCGCCCGAGCTCAACGCCACCGACGCGTCGTAGCCCTGCTGCTGGAAGAAACGCACCCGGGTGGCGAAGACGGCGGCGGTCCCGCCAGCCAGGGCGCTGAAGGAGTTGGCCACCTCGACCGCCACCACCCGGCCGAACGGGAGCGGCCCGGCAACGCTGCCGATGGCTTCGACGGCCGACGCGACGAAGGCCGCCTGGGCCAGGATGAACGCCACGATGACCCAGAGCCAGCTGGCCCCGAGCACCGTGTCGAAGGACTGGGACACGTCGATGAGGACCCCGATGAGGGCCCAGCCGCCGATGAGCGTGCCCACCACCATGATCAGCGTGGGCCAGCTCACCCGGCGGGGCTCCACCAGTTTCGGGACGCTGATCGACTTGGCCTGGGCGGCGCGCTGCCGGACCTCGTCCAGGAGCCCGCGCTGGCTGCGCAGGGTCCGGCTCAGGACGGGGTCGAGGGCCGCGCGGTGCAGATGCTGGAGGGCGCCCGCCAGGACCTCCGCGTCCAGGGACCGGGCTGCGGAGCCGGCCGCCCGGTCGGCGCCGACCACGACGGCGGTGGCCGCGATGACGCCAGCCATGTCGCGGTCGAGTTGATCCGGCGAGGCGTTCGAGATGGCGTTGCGGAAGTCCACCAGGGTGGCGGTCTGGCGTGGCGGGGTCGACGAGCAGGGTGTCGCCACTGATGGCGCCGTGCGCGATGCGGGTCTTCCGGAGGATCAGCATCTGGCGGTAGAGGTCGTCCAGGGCGGCGTCACTCACCTGGCCGGCGTCGGCCTCGGACAGCGTCAGGCCGGCCGGCCAGCGGTAGACCAGCAGCGCGTCGTGGGACGGACCCGCCGTGCCTGCCTCCACGATGTCAGGTACGGCCACGCCCGCCCGCGCGGCCCGCAAGGTGACATACGCCTCGTGTTCGACCTGCTGGAGCCGGGTGATCGTGAGGCTGGGCCCGGAGTCACGGTAGAACAGGAACCGGGCCGTCTTGGTCAGGAGTTTGGCGTCGGCCGCATCCCGGCCGTAGACCGCTACACCCATCGGCCTGGCCGGCCGGATCCATGTCGCTGGCCTGGTATTTCGCCACCCCCCAGACCTGCCGGGCCGCCGCTCGTACCTGGCTCGCGTGGATACCGAGTTCACCGAGCAGGACCCGCACGTCGTCGGCCGAGGGGAGGCCGAGCGGGGAGCCGAAGACCAGCCGGACCAGCGCCGTCGTTCCCCAGCCGATGGCCAGGCTGCCCAGCACGTTGAGGGGCAGCCCGTGACCTCCGACGGCTGAGGCCATCGCGACGAGCGCGATGAAGATCTCGATGAGACGTTGCAGGCCCCGGGCCAGATACGGCAGCGCTGCCGTGGTGACCGCCATGAAGAGAGCGATCTGGAGGACCGGGAAGCTCACGGCAGTACCCGTGGATCACGATTCCGCTGGGCCTGCCGCCGCGGCTGCCGAGCAGCGAGGATCAGGATCCCGCTCACCGCCGCCGTCGCCGCGGCGCTCAGCGCGATGTCCCGCGCGACCACCCAGCGGCGTGCGACCAGGGCCAGCAGCACCAGGGCGATCGTGACGCCGAACGAGCCAACGTCGTACACCACCGTGACCAGCCAGGTGATACTCCGCGGCGGTGGATGGATGACCTGGACAATGGCGCGGTCTATGCGGGAGTCGTAATGGATGATGAGCACGCAGCAGACGAGCGCGAGGATCGCGCCGGCCAGGCGCAGCCCGTCGCTGCCGCGGCGGCGTCGCTGGCCGGCCCCGACGGGAGCGAATATGGCCGACCGCCACCCGACGCAGCAGATGCGGCCCGGGACGAGGGCCCGGGTCCTCGCCGGCGTCTTCTCTCGCCTTGACGCGCTCTTCCGTCATAACCGACCAACTGGTTTCTTGAGCGGTTCAACTTCCGTCGCCGTGGCTGGGACGACGACGTGGATCAGGCCTTGCCCATCCAATGATGTACCCAGTTCATGAACAAAGGGCCCCGGCGAATCGCCGGAGCCCTTCGCTTATGCATCCGAAGGTCAGCTGCTGGGTGAGGCTGGGGCTCGGGGTGCTGCTGTCGCCCGGGCCGGGTGCTGTCGCCGGGTCCGGCGCGCTGCTGTCGGCGGGTCCGGTGCGCTGGTGTCGGTCGGCGCCGGCGTACGTAGTCAGGGTCGGCCTGCAACATGGTCATCCTTCGCGGTGAAGTGACGCGGCGGGGATTAGCACGATTAGCGTGATCATGGGCTAGTCCGCGCCGGACTGGCTCACTTTGATCACTAAGGTGACATGTCAGTCCGCGTGACTGGCTGACCGGGTCGGCCGCTCTCGCGCAGCGTGACCGGATCCGGGGAATCTGCGCCCGAAATCCGGCCCGCGAGCCGAGGCGAGCGGCTCCGACTCGGGAAGGTGTTTACTGCGTGTGGCCGGGCACTGCATTGCTGTGGGTCCAGTCCGGAATGACGGAGGCTCAGCGTGGCAGAAACGACGCAATTCACCATCGGGGCGCAAGCCCACTGCACCGACGGGGTGTGCGGCGAGGTGTCCCGGGTGGTGGTGGACCCTGTCGCCAAGACCGTCACGCATCTCGTGGTCGAGCCCAAGGGCCGCGAGGGACTGGCCCGGCTGGTGCCGCTCGACCTGGTCGATGCGTCCGCAGGCGACGTGCGGCTGCGTTGCACCCTGGCCGAGTTCGAGCACCTCGACCCGGCTGAGGAAACCCAGTTCGTGCCCGGCAGCGGCGGGTACGCGGCCTACGGACCCGAGCAGGTGAGCGCCTGGCCGTACTACGGCCTTACCCCCGGGGCGGAAACGCCGGGCGGCGTGGACCTCGCCGTGGCCGGGTTCTCGCCCACGATCACCTACGACCGCATTCCGCTCGGTGAAGTAGAAGTGCGGCGCGGCGATCCGGTCGAGGCCACGGACGGCCGCATCGGGCACATCCACGGACTGGTCGTCGACCCCGGCGATCATCAGGTGACTCATGTGCTGCTGCAAGAGGGGCACCTGTGGGGCCGCAAGGACGTGGCCATCCCGATCAAGGCCGTGTCCCGGGTCGGGGACACCATCCGGCTCAACATCAGCAAGCACGAGGTGCAGGACCTGCCGCCGGTGGACTTCGATCCGCCACGCGGAGTAGGCGGCGGGCGGGTCAGGTCTCCCCGGGCTGGGTCCTGGTGATCTGCACCGCGTTGCCGCACCCCGAATGGTGGCCCAGGAAGCTGCGCACCAGCCCGCCGTACTGGTGCTCGTCCTGGTCGATCACGGCGCTGGCCCCGCATCCATCGCAGCGCAGCAGCGTGGCACTGGCTCCCCAGGCGTCGTCGGCTGGCCCGGAGCCAGTCCCGGTATCCGGCAGATCAGGGTCGGGCAGGTCGGTGTTCGGGACGGCTGAACTGGGCATCCCCGCTCCTCGGTGACCCTAGGTGCACGGGCCGTCCATCACGGCCCGCCTCCTGGGCGCCATTTCGAACCTAATCCCCCCTGCAATGACCAGCAATTCTTTTCAAGTATCACTCAGCATCCCCGCAGTTTGTGCGCAGACGGTGACATCCATGCTGGCCTGGGCGGAAGGGCCGCGGTCCCGGGACCGGACTTTGCCATGCTGAATGGATTGCCGGTGGCAGAGAGCTTGCGCCTGGATACGGAATTGTGTGGCCGAGTCTCACTGCTCGCCGGTGCCGTGGGCCCTCGGCCCGGCCCGGGGGAGGTCCGTCCGGATCTCCCCCGGTGTGGGGTCTCGCCCCGCCCGGCCGCGCCCGTTACATTCGTCTTCATGTTCGAACCGGCGGATGTCCTTGACGGGCTCAACGACGACCAGCGCCGGGCGGCCACGCATCAGTCCGGGCCGCTGCTGGTCCTGGCCGGGGCGGGCACCGGCAAGACCCGGACCCTGGTCGCCCGGGCGGGCTGGCTGCGCAGCCAGGGCACGCCGGCCAGCCGGATCCTGCTGCTGACCTTCACCCGCCGGGCCGCGGACGACATGCTGGCCCGGGTCACGCCGCGCGGCGCGAGCGCCGCCGACCGGGTCGTCGGCGGCACCTTCCACGCGGTGGCCCACCAGATCATCCGGGCGCACGCCGAGTCGTTCTCGCTGCCGCCGGAGTTCAGCGTCATCGACCCGCCCGACGTGACCAACCTGATGGACACGCTGCGGGCCGAGAACGGCCTGGTCACCAGCCAGCGGCGGGCGCCGCGGGCGGGTACCTGCGCGGACATCTACACCCGGTGCGTGAACACCCGCGCCCCGGTGCCCGAGGTGATCAAGGCCCAGTTCCCGTGGGTGGCCGGCTTCGAGACCGAGCTGGCCGGCCTGTTCCGCGGCCTACACCGCGCACAAACGCCAGCACGGCCTGGTCGACTTCGACGACCTGCTGCTGCTGTGGCGGGCGGCGCTGGCCGACGCGGCCGCGGGCCCGGTGCTGCGCGGCATGTTCGACGCCGTCCTGGTCGACGAGTACCAGGACGTCAACGCGATCCAGGCCGACATCGTCCGGCTGCTGCGCCCCGACGGCCAGGGCCTGACCTGCGTGGGCGACGACGCGCAGGCCATCTACGCCTTCCGCGGCGCCGACCCGGCGCACCTGCGCGCGCTGGCCGCGGACTACCCGGGCCTGGAGGTCATCCGGCTGGCCCGCAACTACCGGTCCAAGGACGCGGTGCTGCGGCTGGCCAACACGGTCCGGCCCCAGTCCGAGGGCCTGGAGCTGGCCCTGCGCGCGGAGCGCGGGACCGGGGCCCGTCCCCAGCTGGTCCGCTGCCACGACGAGGCGACCCAGGCCCGGGAGATCTGCGGCCGGGTGCTGGAGGCCCGCGAGGCCGGGGCCGACCTGCGCGACCAGGCCGTGCTGATGCGCGCGGCCACGCACAGCGACGTGCTGGAGGTCGAGCTCTCGGTCCGGCGCATCCCGTTCATCAAGTACGGCGGCATCCGGTTCACCGAGGCCGCCCACGTCAAGGACTTCATGGCCGCGGCCCGGGTGGTGACCAACCCCGCGGACGACCTGGCCTGGTTCCGGCTGCTCCGGCTGCACGAAGGGATCGGGCCGGTGCACGCCCGCCGCTTCATCGGGGCGCTGGGCCTGGGCGACCCGCAGCTGTGGGAGCACTGGAAGGACGCGGCCGACGTGCTGCCCCCGCGGGCCCGCCCGGCCGTGGCGGACACCATGGCCTGCCTGGCCGACGCGGCGGGGCGGGAGCGCACCGCGGACCGGGCCGCGGGCGTCCTGACCGCGCTGGACGCCCCGATCCGCGAGCGCTACCCCGACGCCGGGATCCGGATCGCCGACCTGCAGCGCCTGGTCGACGCGGCCGCGACCCGGCCCTCGCTGCACGACGCGCTGGTCGAGCTGGCCCTCGACCCGCCGGTGTCCTCGTCGGACCTGGCCGGGCCGCCGCGGCTGGACGACGACTACCTGGTCCTGTCCACGATCCACTCGGCCAAGGGACTGGAATGGCCCGTGGTGCACCTGCTGCAGCTGGTGGACGGGGCCGTGCCCAGCGACATGGCCCTGTCCAGCCGGGCCGGGCTGGAGGAGGAACGGCGGCTGTTCTACGTGGCGGTGACCCGGGCCCGGGACCAGCTGTACCTGTACGCGCCGCTGCGGATGCACCATCACCGGATGGCCAGCGACGACCGGCACGGCTACGGCCAGCTGACCCGGTTCCTCGACCCGGCCGCCCTGGCCGAGTGCGACGCCGTGGACGCGACCCCGCCCGAGCCGGTGCTGCCGAAGATCGGGCCGCTCGCCGCGACGATCGACGCCGCGCTCGACTCCCTGTTCGGCCCGGCCTGAGCCTGGCGCCGCCAGCGCAGCCGCGCCTGCGGCCGGGCAGCCGGCGGGCAGGCTCAGCGGGCGGGCAGCAGCCCGCGCACGTAGGCGGCCTGACCGCCATGCTGCAGGTCGTCGGACACCACGCTGACCAGCCGGACGCCCAGCGTGACCGGCGGATCCCAGTGCTCGTCCACCACCCGGTCCAGATCCGCCTCGGCCAGGCCCTGCACGTACTTGACCGTGTGCCCGAACACGGCCTCGTGGTACCCGACCAGCAGGTCGGCGGGCACCCGCACCGCCGCGACCTCCGCGCTGGTGTGCCCGTACCCGGTCTCGGCCACCGGGAAGGGCAGCCCGAACCGGTCGGCCCAGCCCTCCGCCGTCCAGGCCTGCTCCGTCCCCGCGACGTCGGCGACGTGGTCGTCCTGGATCCGGGTCAGGTGCCAGACCAGCCACGCGATCGAGTTGCCCCGGTCGTCGGGCCGGAACGCCAGCTGGTCCTCGGAAAGCCCGCGCACCGCGCCCAGCACCACCCCGTGGATCCGGCCGAACTCCTCGGCCAGCAACTCGCCGATGTTCACGAGCACACCTCGCTTCCGTGGGCCGCAACGGTCTCGGCCGGCTCCGCAGCCGGCTGGCACCGCAACCCGAGACCCTACTTCCCTAACGGCTCTTCCCGGCCTGCTCACCCGCCCCGGTCACGGCGTGCCTGCGGGCCAGCAGGCGCCGCGGGCGGCTCAGCCCCTGGCGGTGCCGGGACATCCCGGCCCACGGGTCGCCGGCCTTGGCCAGCTGGGCCAGCCGGTCCGGCATGGCGCGCAGGGTGAAACTGTCCGCGGCGAGCGCCGGGTCGGCCACCTCGTCCCAGCTCACCGGGGTCGCGACCGGGGCGTGCGGGCGGGCCCGGACCGAGTACGCCGCCACCGCGGTCTGGGCGTAGGCGTTGCGCATGATGTCCGCGTACACGCGGCCGTGCCGGGCGTCCTTGCGCTGCTCCACGGTGACCAGATCCGGCTCGGCCGCGGCGAGCACCTCGGCCACCTGGCGGGCGAACTCGCGCACCGGGTCGAATTCCTCCCGGCCGTTCAGCGGGACCTGCACGTGCAGGCCCTTGCTGCCGGTGGTCTTCACGAACGCGGCCAGCCCCAGGTCCTCGAGGATCTCGCGCAGCCGCAGCGCGGCGGTCCGGACCGCCTCGAAGTGGCCGCCGTCGGGCGGGTCAAGGTCGAAGATCAGCATGTCGGGCCGGTGCAGCTGGTCCGGCTCGTCCTGCCGCCCGACCCGGCTCAGGAACGGGTGCAGCTCGATGGCGGCCTGATTGGCCAGGTAGACCAGGTCGGCGGCCTTGGCGCAGACCACCTGGCTCAGCTGTGCCGCCCTGCTTGCCCACCTCGACCCGGGGGATCCAGTCCGGGAAATGGCGGCCCACGTTCTTCTGGAAGATGCGTTCGCCGGTGATCCCGTCCGGGTAGCGGGCCATGGCCAGCGGACGCTCCCGCAGGTAGGGCAGCATCTGCTCGGCGGCGGCCTGGTAGTACCCGATGAGCTCGCCCTTGGTGATCCCGTCGCCGGGGAAGAGCACCTTGCCGGTGTTGGACAGGGCGACGGTCAGCCGCCCGACCTTCAGCTGCTCGCGGGTCGTCGTGCTAGCCATATGCTTGCGGAACCTCCCGGATCACCTCGGCCGGGCTCTTGTCCCGGCGGAGTCCCTGGAACCTGGGGTGGCGCAGCCGCCCGTCCGTGGTCCATTCGCTGAAGCCGATCTGCGCGACGAGCCGGGGCCTGGTCCAGTGCACCCCGCGCTCGCGGGGCAGGTCGCCGCGCTCGAACGGGCTGCGGTCCTGCTCCATCGCGCTGAGCTCGGTGTGCAGCAGGTCCAGCGTCTGCTGGTTGAACCCGGTCCCCACCTTGCCCGCGTAGACCAGCTGCCCGTCACTGTCGTAGTACCCGAGCAGCAGGGCGCCGAGGCCGGTGCGGGTGCCCTGCGGGTCGGTGAACCCGCCGATGACCAGCTCCTGGTTGTTCTCGCACTTGAACTTCAGCCAGTCCTTGGTCCGGCCGGCCTGGTAGGGGGCATCGGCCCGCTTGGCGATGAGCCCCTCCCAGCCCAGGCGGCAGGCCTCGGCGTAGAACTCGACGCCGTCGCCGACCCGGTGCTCGGTGAAGCGCAGCGGGTCGGCGAAGTCCAGCAGCTGGTGCAGCCGCTGCTTGCGCTCCCGCAGCGGCTGCGGGCGCAGGTCGGTGCCGTCGGCCCACAGCACGTCGAAGATGTAGTACTGCACCGGCACGGTGCGCAGCAGGTCCGCGGACGGGCGGGCCTGCTGCATCCGCTGCTGCAGCTGGGCGAAGCGGGTCTGGCCGTCGGTCGAACGCGACCACCTCGCCGTCCACCACGAAATCGCCGGACTGCTGGGCGCCCAGCGCCTCGACGAGCTCGGGGTAGGTGCTGCTGACCATCTTCCGGTTGCGGGTCATCAGCCGTACCTGGTCGCCGTCGCGGAAGGCCAGGCACCGCTCGCCGTCCAGCTTGCGCTCGTACATCCAGGCCGGGTCGGAGAACCGGTCCCGGGTCAGCGTGGCCAGCTCCGGCTCGAACCAGGCTGGCTTGCCGTTGCTTCCGGACATCGCCGCCGCGTCACCCCCGGTGGTGTCGTTGATGCTCTTTCCCCGCTGCGGGCGGCTCACCCGCCAAGCGTGCCTTACCGGGTGGCCGCCGCGGCAGGCGGGGTGGCGGGGTCGGTGAGCTGAGCGGGAGCGGGCGAGGACGCGCGTGTGTGGACCGGGGAGGGATTGACAGGGTCCAGGGCTAAAAGGTCTAATGTCTCAACCTTTAGACTTTTGGATAGCCTGTGCTGAGCTCTCTTGATCCCGCCCAGCTGAGTGCCCTCGACCGGGCGATCGACGACCTGGCCGAGGACGCCTTCGCGTTCCTGGAACGGCTGGTCGCCGCGCGGAGCACGGTCGGCGCGGAAATGCCTGCCCAGCGCGTCGTCCGCGGACGAGCTGGACCGGCTGGGCTTCGAGACCTCCGTGCTGCCGATCGGCGAGGACATCGAGGCGGACCCGGTCGCGGGCGTGCCGCAGCAGCCGTACGCCGGGCGGGGCAACGTAATGGGACACCTGACCGCCGGGACCGGGCCGTCGCTGCTCCTCAACGGGCATATCGACGTGGTCCCGGCTGAGGCCGCGCTGTGGGCAGCCCCGCCGCCCAGCCGGTCCGGCGGGACGGCTGGCTGACCGGCCGGGCGCCGGCGACATGAAGGGCGGCTTCGCGCTGGCCGCGCTGGCCGTGGGTGCGTTGCACGCGGCCGTGCCCGGGTGGCTGCGGGGCCGGCTGAGATTCGCCTAGGTCATCGAGGAGGAGTGCACCGGCAACGGGACCCTGGCCGCGGCCCGGGCCGGGGTCCTGGCAGATGCGGCAGTCCTGCTCGAGCCGACTGACCTGGGCCTGCTCCACGGCGGCGTGGGAATCGTCTGGACCGAGATCACCGTACGCGGGCTACCGGCGCACGCCGAGTCGGCGCACCGCGGGGTGAATCCGGTGGAGGCCGCGTGGCGGGTGATCGGCGGACTGCGGGCGTGGAGAAAGAAATGGCTCGGCAGCTCGAGGGACCCTTCGCGCGGGTAGACGGGGCGTGCGCGGTGAACGTGGGGACGTTCCACGCGGGCGACTGGCCCTCCAGCGTGCCCGGGCAGGCGGTCTCGGGCGTGCGGGTCGGTTTCCCGCCCGGAGTGGACGCCGGACGAGGCGCTGAAACGGGTCACGGACGCGTGGCCGACGGCGGACGCGGCAGACCCGTGGCTCGCGGAGCACCAGCCGCAGGTGCGCGCGACGGGCTTCCGGGCGGAGGGGTACTGCTCGACGGCAAGAGCACGCTGGCGGCCGCGGTGGGCGGTGCGCAAGAGGCGGCGCACGGCGCGCCGACCGCGGCGGTTCGTGCTGGGCAGTACCACGGACGCGCGGATCTACCTGAACCAGTACGGGGTGCGCGCGCTGGCCTACGGGACGCGGAACGGGAACATCCACGCGACAGACGAGGCGGTAGAACTGGACAGCATCGTGGCCGGGGCCCGGACCCTGGCCCGCTTCCTCGCCGGGTACTACGCGGCCGGCGGCCTGGCCGGGGGGAGCGCGCCGTGAGCGGAGAGCGGGACACACCGCCCGCCGCGGGGACTGCTCAGCACGATGACGGTCCGCACCACCGGGGAGCGGATCGCCGAGCGGTTCGTGACGGCGATCGCGCTGGGCCAGTTCGTGCGGGCCAGCGGCTGCCCACCGAACGTGAGCTGGCCGCGATGCTCGAGCGTCAGCCGGGCCACGGTGCGCGAGGCGATCGCCCGGCTGGCGGAGGCGGGGTACGTCACGGTCGCCGGGGCCGGTCCGGTGGCACGTTCGTAGACGGACGGCTGGGGCCCGGACTCGGACGAGATGATCCGCCGCACGCTGGGCGGCGAGTGGCAGGAAGTGGAGCTGCTGCTGGATTTCCGGCAGGTCATCGAGCAGCAGATCGCCCGCACGGCGGCGCTGCGCCGGACCGACACCGACGTGAAGGCGATCAGGGCGGCGCTGGCGGACTACGAGCGGGCGGGCGCGGACCGTGACTCGTCCCGGATGGCCGATCTCGCGCTGCACCGGGCCATCGCGGACGCCACGCACAACCCGCACCTGACCAGCCTCAGCCTGAGCATCAGGCACGACATCAGCTTCGGCTTCGAGGCCGAGCCGTACAGCCCCGAGGTGCGCGGCCGGGCCCTGCACCAGCACCCGATCGCTGGCCCAGGCCGTCATCGACGGGAAACCCCGACCAGGCGGCCGCGCTGGCCGCCGAGCACTTCTCGCTGACCGAATCCATGCTGCGCGGACTGCACGCGCGGGTGATGTTGCGAGCCGGGACACCCATCCCGGGACACCACAGGAGTAGCCAATGCCATTCGCCGCCGTCAACGGAATCGACGTGCACTACCGGATCGATGGAAGCCGGGCCGAGACGATCGTGCTGGTCAACGGGCTCGCCGACGACCTGGAGACCTGGGCCTTCCAGGAAGGAGGAGCTGACCGCGGCCGGGATACCGGCTGCTGATGTTCGACAACCGGGGCATCGGGAAGAGCACAGCAAACCGGCCGGGCCGTACTCGTCAACCGGCTGCTGGCCGACGACGCCAAGGCGCTGGTCGACCACTCGGCCTCGACCGACTTCCACCTGCTGGGGGTGTCCATGGGCGGGATGATCGTCCAGGAGTACGCGCTGGCCTACCCGGAGGACCTCCGGTCGGTGATCATGGCCTGCACCTACGCGGCGCCGGGGCCGTTCTGCTCGCGGATGTTCGCGATGTGGGCCGACGCCGCCCCGGTGCTGGGCATCCCGTTCGTGATGCGGGACGTCACGCTGTGGGCGTTCACCACGGACTTCTTCAGCAGCGCGGCAGACGAGCTGGCCGAGTTCGAGACCGCGATGGCCTACATGGACCAGCCGGTCCCGGCCTACCTGGCCCAGCTGGCCGTGATCCAGCAGCACGACACCACCGACCGGCTGGGCCGGGATCGCCGTGCCCGACCCTGGTGCTCGCGGGGGAGCAGGACATCCTCATCCCGGTCTCGCTGTCCCAGGAACTGCACAAGGGGATCGCCGGAGTCGGAGTGGCAGACCGTCCAGGGTGGCCACGCCTGCCTGATGGGAGCACCCGGCCAGCTTCAACAACGCCGTTGCCGACTTCGTCCGCCGCCACGGAAAGGGTGACTAATGTCCACGAACATCGGCTCCGACGGAGACGCCAGACGCCGTCGCGGGCACCGGAACCGCGACCGTCGCCCGCCGCCGGGGCGTCCCTCCCGCGCGGCGAGATCGGCCTGCTCGGCGTGCTCATGCCGGGCCTGGCCCAGGTCGCGCCCGCCTTCAACCTGTTCTTCACCACCGGGCTGATGGCGCGCGTTCGCCGGCGCCTCGGTCCCGCTCGTGTTCCTGATCAGCATGGTCGGGCTGATCGCCACCGCGGCCAGCCTGGCCCTGTTCTCCGGGGTGTTCCCGAGCGCCGGGTCGTTCCTGACCTACATCGCCCGGGCCATGGGCATGCGGACCTCGGTCGTGGTCGGGGTGATCACCCTGCTCGGGTACATCATCGCGTTCGGCGGGATCTACATCTTCGTGGGCCAGTACATCGTGCTGAACGTGCTGAACGACCGCACATCTGGGGCATCACCCAGATCGTCACGATCGCCTACGGCGCGCTGGTGGTCGCGCCCGTGGTGATCGGCCTCAAGTTCGGCGTGCGCACCACGGTGGTGCTCTACGTGTTCGAGGTGGTCCTGCTGCTGGCGCTGGCCATCACCGTGCTGGCCAAGGGGGGCGCCAGCGGGCTGTCCGCGACGCCGTTCCACTGGCCGGGCGGGTCCGGGACCAAGGACATCTTCATCGCGTTCTCGCTCGCGGTGCTCGCTTCGGCGGATTCGAGGCGGCGCGCCGCTGGCCGAGGAGACCCGCAACCCGCGGCGTAACGTCCCGCTGGCGGTGATCGGCACCGTGGTGATCAGCGGGATCCTGTACGTGTTCTGCTCCTACGCGCTGATCATCGCGTTCGGGCCCGGTCACATCAGCGCGCTGGCGTCGGACCCGAACCCGTTCCACACCGCGGCCCAGCGGTTCATCTCGTCCGCTGGCCCCGCTCATCACGTGGATCTTCCTGACCAGCGTGACCAGTTCGTACGTGGCCGCGAACACGCAGACCGCGCGGGTCATCTTCGCCGGGGCCCGGGGCGGGCTGTGGCCGAAGGCGCTGGCCTCGGTGAGCCCCCGGTTCCGCACCCGTGGGCCGCGGCCATCGCGTTCGTGGCGCCCAGCATCGCGATCGGGGTCATCCCACCGCGTTCACCGACCCCGGCACCGCCGTGGGGCTGCTAGAGCACGTACGGTATCCTGGGCCTGGTGCTGATGTACCTGATGGCCAACATCGCGCTTATCGTGCAGTGGGCCAAGTTCCGCCGGGCTGGGGTGCGCAAGAACGTGATGGGCCTGGGTCGTGACCCCGGTCATCGGCGTCCTGGTGCTGGCCATCCCCATCTGGGGCGACCTGCGCCCGGGTCAGCCGGTGCTGTACAGCTACCTGCTCTGGCTGACCATCGCGCTGATCGCCGTGGGCATCATCTACATGCTGGTCCTGAGTCGCCTCCGGCCGCGGGCCATCGAGACCGCCGCCGCCAACCTCGAAGGCGAGGTCGAGGCCGCTTCGGCCGCGCTGTAATCCCGTCGCGCTGCCCAACCGTCAGACCTAGCGTCGCCCCCCGGCGTGCTGCGGGGCCGGGCTTCCCGGGCCGGCCCCGCAGTACCTCCACGTGGTCCCCCGGGCGGCCGCCTCGGTCAGTGGGAGTCGCGGGTTACTTCGTGGCCGCTGGAGCCGACCAGGAAGTCCAGGTCGGCGCCCCGGTCGGCCTGCATGACGTGGTCGATGTACAGGCGCTGCCAGCCGCGGTGCGGGCCGGGCAGCGCCGCGGTCATGGCGGCGGCGGGCTCGCGCCGCGCGAGTTCCTCCGGTGGCACGTCGAGATCCAGCCGGCGGCCGGGCACGTCCAGCACGACCGGGTCGCCGTCGCGGACCAGGGCCAGCGGGCCGCCCGCCGCCCCCTCGGGCACCGTGTGCAGGACCACCGTGCCGTACGCGGTGCCGCTCATCCGGGCGTCGCTGACCCGCACCATGTCCCGCACGCCCCGGGCGAGCAGCTTGGCCGGGATCGGCATGTTGCCGACCTCGGGCATGCCCGGGTATCCCCGCGGGCCGCAGCCCCGCAGCACCAGGACCGAATCTTCAGTTACGTCCAGGTCCGGGTCATCCAGCCGCGCCCGCAGGTCCTCGATGCTGTCGAACACCACCGCCGGGCCCCGGTGCACGAGCAGTTCCTTGGTCGCGGCGGCGGGCTTGATCACCGCGCCGCCGGGCGCCAGGCTGCCCCGGAGCACCGCGATCCCGGCCTTCTCCTGCAACGGCGCGGACCGGGGCCGGATCACCGTCTCGTCCCAGATCCTGGCCTCACCCAGGTGGCTGGCCAGGGGGCGGCCGCTGACCGTGAGCGCGTCCGGGTCGAGCAGGTCCGACACCTCGCGGAGCACGGCGAGCAGGCCGCCGGCCCGGTACAGGTCGTCCATCAGATAACGCCCGGCCGGGGCCAGGTCCACCAGCAACGGCACCGTCGGCGCCGAGCGTGTCGAAGTCATCCAGGGACAGGGGCACCCCGGCCCGCCCGGCGATGGCCAGCAGGTGCACCACGGCGTTCGTCGAGCCGCCGATCGCGGCCAGCGCCACGATGGCGTTGCGGAACGAGCCTGGGCTCAGGACCTGGCTGGGCGTCCGCCCGGCGGAGACCAGGTCCACCGCCAGCTTGCCGCTGGCGTGCGCGGACTCCAGGAGCCGGCTGTCCGGGGCCGGGGTGCCGGCCACCCCGGGAAGCGTCATGCCCAGCGCTTCGGCCATGCAGGCCATGGTGGACGCGGTGCCCATCGTGTTGCAGTGCCCCTTGCTGCGGATCATCGCCGATTCCGAGGCCAGGAAGTCCTGCTCGGCCAGGGTGCCCGCGCGGACCTCCTCGGACAGCCGGAACACGTCCGTGCCGCAGCCGAGCGGGACGCCGCGGAAGTGGCCGGTGAGCATCGGGCCGCCCGGGACCACCACGGCGGGCAGGTCCACCGAGGCGGCCGCCATGAGCAGCGCGGGGATGGTCTTGTCGCAGCCGCCGAGCAGCACCACGCCGTCGACCGGGTTGGCCCGGATCATCTCCTCGGCGGCCATCGCGGCCAGGTTGCGCCACAGCATGGCGGTGGGCTTGACCAGGGTCTCGCCGAGCGACATCACCGGCATGTCCAGCGGGATGCCGCCGGCCTCCCAGATGCCCGCCTGGACACTGGCCGACACCTCGTTCAGGTGCTTGTTGCACGGGGTGAGGTCGGAGGCGGTGTTGGCGATCGCGATCTGCGGCCGGCCGGTGAACGCGCTGCGCGGCAGGCCGCGGCGCATCCAGGCGCGGTGGATGTAGGAGTCCTTGCCGTTCCCGCCGTACCACTGGTCGCTGCGGTAGCGCACTCAGCAGCCTCTTTCCCGGCCCGCTGGCGGGCCCTCGCCTGACGCCCGTGCTGGGCCTTTGGCCGGCGGGGGTTATGTCCGCCGGTCCCGGGCCAGGCTAACCCGCCGCCGCCCGGCAGGACCATCCCGAGTGGCACGCCCCGGCCGTGGCCATCCCCTCCCCGGCCCGGGCTGCGGCGACGAGAACCGATAGTCGCTACACTGTAGTGCATGGTGGCGCCAGCCGATGTTCGCTTTCCGGAGTCAGTTGGTCGAGGCCTAGCCCGGACTATGCCCGCCAGGCCGGAGGCGAAGAAGCTGAACCCGACGTG
Source organism: uncultured Actinomycetes bacterium (assembly GCA_963742055.1). Taxonomy (GTDB): domain Bacteria; phylum Actinomycetota; class Actinomycetes; order Streptosporangiales; family Streptosporangiaceae; genus RYN-230. The sequence continues at coordinate 17,157 of CAVUKT010000085.1, forward strand.
GTCAGCGCGGTCCGTGAGTGGCTGCGGATGCAGGCTCACCCGGGCGTCGTCTTTGTCGCGACAGTCACGTGGTGAGCGGCGCGCAGCCCTGTCAGGCGGCCCGCAGGTGTGGACGGTTGCCGAGGCATGGCTTCAGCACGACAAAGACGAGCGCACCGCCGCTGTCGTGGCCGAAGCTCTCGGCCTGACGCCCGCCGACGTGGAGAAGGCGCTGGCCTACTGGGCTGACTTTCCGGATGAGATCGATGACCTGATCAGCCGTCACCGCGCTAGCCAGGACGAGGCGCTGGCCGCCTGGGAACGCCGCCGGGCGCTCGATGATGCCTGAGCGCGCCCAGATCCGGTTCCTGCTGGATGAGCACTATCCGGGCTGGCTTGCCGAGGACCTAGCCGCCGACGGGGTTGAGGCCGTCGCGTTAACGGCGCATCGGCCAGGCCTCCGTGGCGTCGATGACCAGCGCGTGCTGGAGGCTCGCAGTGGCGGAGGGTCGGGTTGTGGTCACCGAGGACGTCAGTACCTTCAGCGCGGCAGCGGTTCTCGTTCCGGATCATCTCGGGATTGTGTACTGCCACCATGCGCGGTTCCCGCGCACTAGGCCGGGCCTGGAGAGACTCCGCAAGGCCCTGGTCGTGCTGGCCGTAGATCCCCCGGCGGGCCTCGGCGAGCACCCAGTCGTCTGGTGGCTTACTGACGCATCCGCGTGAGGTCCCAGCTGGATCAGCCGGCGGTGGCGCAGGTGATGCAGGTGCGGGCGGCGGGGCGGGCGGCGAGCCGCTCGGCGGCGATCGGCCGGCCGCACCGCTCGCACCGGCCGTAGCGGCCCTGGCGGAGCCGGTCCAGGGCGTCATCCAGCTCGGCCAGGTGCCGGCGGGCCTGGTCGAGCAGGGCGGCCAGCTGGGCCCGCTCGAACGCGATGGTGGCGCCTTCGGGATCGTGCTCGTCGTCGGTGGCGACCCCCGCGGACGACTCGACGATGCCGTCGAACTCGCGGCTGACCGCGGTGATCCGGTCCAGGGTCTGCTGCCGTTCGGCGGCCAGCGCGTCGCGGATCGCCGCCGCCGCGCCGGGCGGCAGGCCGCTGGCGCGCTGGTGCGCTGGTCATCCCGGATCCCGCCGCGGGCGGCCCACCCGGCCTACTCCGCGTCCGGCTGATCCTGATCCGCGCACTGGTCCTGCGCCACGGCCTCGTGCAGCGCGTGCAGGGCCCGGGCGGTGGCCAGCGAGTTGTCCACCGCGAGGTGCCGGGGTGCCTCCTGGCCCCGGACGACCCGCTGGATGTGCCGGATCGCGGCGGTGAACGACGGCACCTCGTCGGTCGAGGCGAAGCCCCGCGGCTCCTTGCTCTCCTCGAACAGGGTGAACGAGTCGTCCGGCCCCGGGTGGTAGGGGTCGGTGAGGTGGATCTGCCCGGCGGTGCCGACCAGCCGGGTGAACCGGTCGTCGCTGCGCAGGAAGCTGCAGGACACCGTGAGCCGCTGGTGGCCGGAGTAGCCCACGCTGCCCTGCCAGGTCCACGTCCACCCCGTCCCCGCCCAGCGTCGCGGTGGCCCAGGCCGACTCCAGCTCGCCGGTGAACAACTCCACGGCCAGCCGGACCGGGTAGCAGCCGATGTCGTTGAGGGCGCCGCCGGCCATCCCGCGGCGCAGCCGGAAGTCGTCCGGGTGGTCCAGCACGAAGGCGAAGTTGGACTGGATCTCGCGCAGTTCCCCGATGGCGCCGTCGGCGAGCAGCCCGCGGATCTTCGCCATCTGCTCGTGAAAAGGGAACACGAACGCTTCCCACAGCGGGGTCCCGGTCTCCCGGGCCACCGCGAGGACCTGCTCGGTCTCGGCCAGGCTGCCGCACAGCGGCTTCTCGCAGAGCACCGCCTTACCGGCCCGCAGGGCCCGGGCCGTCCATTCCGCGTGCAGCGCGTTGGGCAGCGGGATGTACACCGCGTCCACGTCCGGGTCGTCCACCAGCGCCTGGTAGCCCTGGACCGCCCGGCCGATGCCGTTCTCGGCCGCGTACTGGCGGGCCCGGTCCAGGTCCCGGCCGGCCACCGTGGTGACCACGCCGCCGCGGGCCGCCGCCACCGCGGGCAGGAACGCGGTGCGGGCGATGCGTGCCGTGCCGATGATGCCCCACCGCACCTGACCAGTTCCTGGCATGTCTGCGCTCACCATCCCTGCGGCCGTGCTGTCGGCCATTCCCCCACCGTAGACCGCGTCCCGGACCACCCGCCCAGGCCTCGCCGGGCCGCGCCGAGCCCTCGCCGGACGGAGCCCCTCGCCGGGAGAAGAGTGCGCACGTAGCCTGGAAGCACCCAGCGGTACGGCCCGGAATGAGGCGGACGATGGCGGCAGCGAGCATGGCGGCACCCGAGCCCGGCACACCGGCGGCACCGAACCCGGGCCCAACCCGGCACCCACCCGGCCACCCTGTTCCGCGGCGTGGGCGTGGCGCTGGTCACCCTGTTCGACTCCGGCGGCGAGGTCGATGCGGTCTCGACCGGCAAGCTGGCGGCCGGCCTGGCCGGGCGGGGCATGGCGGCGGTGCTGGTCAACGGCACCACCGGGGAGGCTGGCACCCTGACCGGCGCGGAGCGTACCGCGCTGATCGAAGCCGTGCGGGCCGCGGTCCCGGACCCGGTGCCGGTGATCGCCGGGACCGGCGCCCCGTCGCTGCGCCAGGCGGACGCGCTGACCCGGGCCGCGGTGACCGCGGGGGCCGACGCCGTGCTCACCTGGTGCCCGCCCCGCTGCGCCGACCTGGCCGGCTACTTCGCGGCGATCGGCGAGGCCGCCGCCGGGCGCCCGGTGCTCGCGTACCACAACCCCTTCATCGCCTGCGCGGACATCCCGGTGGACAGCCCTGGCCGGGCTGCCGGTGAGCGGGGTCAAGGACTCCTCCGGAAGCCCGGACCGGCTGCTGGACGAGCTGGCCCGGTACCCGGGCGACACCTACGTCGGGTCGGCCGGCTACCTGGCCCTGGCCGGGCCGATGGGCGCGGCGGGTGCCCTGCTGGCCCTGGCCAACCTGGCCCCCGAGGCCTGCGTCCGCGCCTGGGGCGGGGACGCCGCGGCCCAGCGCGACCTGGCCGCGCAGCACCTGGCCGTCCGCGCGGGCGGCCCGGCGCAGCTGAAGCGCATGCTCGCCGGGGCGGACGGGACGTCGCCGGTCTCCCGGATCTGCTGAGCCCCTCATGACCGCGCTGCGCCGGGCCCTGGCCGTCCCGCCCTTCGCCGCCGACCCCGCCGACCTCATCGGCCTCGGGGTGGCCGCGGAACAGGCTGGCTTCGAGGGCTTCTTCCTCTGGGATCACCTCGTGTTCAGCGACGCCGGGGAGGGGCCGCCGATCCTGGACCCCTGGCAGATCCTGGCCGTCGTGGCCGCCCGGACGTCGCGGATACGCCTCGGCACCATGATCACCCCGGTGCCGCGCAGGCGGCCCTGGCAGCTGGCCAAGGAGACCGTCACCCTGGACCGGCTCAGCGGCGGGCGGGTCATCCTCGGGGTCGGCCTGGGCTCGCCGGCCTACGGGGACTTCGGCATCTTCCACGAGCCGGCCGCGGACCGGGAGCGCGCCGCGCGGCTGGACGAGGGCCTGGAGGTGCTGGCCGGGCTGTGGACCGGGGAACGCTTCTCCTACCAGGGCACGCACTTCACGCTGGACCCGGTCCGGTTCAGCCCGGTGCCGGTGCAGCAGCCGCGCATCCCGGTCTGGGTCGGCGGGGTGCTGCCCGCCGCCGGGCCGGTGCGGCGGGCCTGCCGCTGGGACGGGATGGTGCCGCTGCGCCGCTCGGTGAGCCCGCAAGGAGAGGTGGCGCTGGTCGGGCCCACCCCCGCGGACATCGCCGCGGTCCGGGACCAGGCCTGGTTCGCCCGGGGCACGCCCGAGGGCTTCGACCTGGTGGTGTGGGCCGACCTGGAGCGGGAGCCCGGCGACGTGGACCTGGTGGCGCCGGCCTACGTCGCGGCCGGCGCCACCTGGTGGATCGAGAGTGCCCGCCCGGGACCCGGCTGGCAGGCCGAGGCCGCCAGCCGGGTCAGCCGGGGGCTATGACCGGGTACCGGCCAGTTCCGGCCCGCTGGCCGTGGCCCGGACCGGTCTCGGCGCGCCGGGCGTGCCCGGCACCAGCGCCGGGCTCGCCGCCGGCGCGGGCAGCCGCCGCAGCGCCAGGTAGCTGATGACCACCCCGGCCGCGACCAGCACGATGGTCACGGCCAGCCCGGCGTGGTACCCGTCCAGGAAGGCGTTGGCCGGCGGCGCCCCGTGGCTCAGCGCGACCCCCTGCCGGGACCGCAGCACCGCGCCGATCACCGTGATGCCGAGCAGCCCGGCGACCTCCCGGGAGTTGTTGAGCAGCGCGGAGGCCATGCCGGACCGCTCGGCCGGCATCGAGCCGAGGACCGCGTTGGTCAGCGGCACGTTCATCAGGCCGGAGCCCGCCCCGAAGAGCACGAAGCCCGGCATCAGCGAGGCGAACGTGGCGTCCCGGCCCAGCAGCCAGAACAGGTACAGCCCGACCGCGATCAGGACCAGGCCGAACGCCACCGTGCGGTGCGCGCCGACCCGGGCGGCCACCGGCCCGCTCAGCCCGGCGAACACGGCCATGCACAGCGCCATCGGCACGAAGGCCAGGCCCGCCTTGGTGGGCGAGAAGCCGAGCACGCCCTGCAGGTAGAGCGAGGTGAAGAAGTAGATGCCGAAGATGCCGAACGCCCACAGCATCATGGTGCCGATCCCGCCGCTGAACGCCCGCGAGCGGAACAGTGACAGCGCGACCATCGGGTGCTCGGTGCGCGACTCGATGAGCGCGAACACCGCCGCCGGCCAGGACCGCGAGGGCCAGCGCGCCGAGGATGGTCACGGACGTCCAGCCCTTGTCGTGCCCCTCGATGAGCGCGTAGGTGAGGGAGAACAGCGCGACCGCGGAGGCGGCCAGCCCGGGCACGTCGAGGTGGCGGTCGGCGGAGGTGTCCCGCGACTCGCGGACGGCCGCCAGGGCGATGCCCATGGTGATCACGCCGATCGGCACGTTGATCAGGAAGATCCAGCCCCAGTGCAGGTGCTGGCTGATGAAGCCGCCGATGAGCGGGCCGAAGGCCAGGGCGAGCGCGCCGATCGCGGCCCAGGCGCCGACCGCGCGGGTCCGCTCGCGGGGGTCGGTGAAGGTGGCCACGATGATGGCCAGCGTGGTCGGCACCATGAGCGCGGCGCCCAGGCCCTGCGCCAGCCGCGCCCCGATCAGCACGCTGCCGCTGCCGGCCAGCCCCGCGCCGAGCGAGGCCAGCGTGAACACCGACAGCCCGATCACGAACAGCCGCCGCCGGCCGTACACGTCGGCCAGCCGGCCGCCGACCAGCAGCAGCCCGGCGAACACCAGGATGTAGCTGCTGACCACCCACTCCAGGCCCGCGATCGACAGGTGCAGGTCGCGCTGGATGGTCGGGATCGCGACGTTCGTCACGTTGTTGTCGAGATAAGTCATGAAGGTGGCCAAGCCGACCGCCACCAATGCCCACCAGCGTCTGGACACGGGCCCTCTCCTCCTGGGACGACACTCCTGTACGTTGCTCCTGTACGACGATCATGTACGCCGTCTACGTCGTTCCTATACGTCGTACATGTCGTGCTGACAGGATGACTTGTACGGCGTATAGTTGTCAAGTGATGGCTACGAGACCTGCTCAGGACACGGCGCCGGCGGACGCGCCGCCCGCAGTGGCGGACCCGGCACGCCGCGAGCGCCGCCGGACACCGCAGCGGCCCCGGCTGAGCAAGGCCGCCGTGGTCGGGCGGGCCATCGCCCTGGCCGACGCCGAGGGCCTGGACGCGCTGACCATCCGCCGGCTGGCCCAGGAGCTCGGGGTCACCCCGATGGCCCTGTACTGGCACTTCCGGAACAAGGACGAGCTCCTCAACGGGCTGTCGGACCAGTTCTGGAGCGAGATCGACACCGACGTGGACGCACGCCGCGCCCTGGCCCGACCAGCTGCGCGCCCTGCTGGATTCGCTGGTCCAGGTGCTCCGCGAGCACCCCAGCGCGTCCCAGTTGCTGGTGACGGGGGAGAAGCAGAGCCCGGCCGCGCTGGAGGCCATCGAGGTCACCCTGGAGGTGCTGAGCCGCGGCGGCTTCGATCCGCGCCGCGCCAGCGCGGTGGCCCGCAACGGGCTGTGGACCGGGCTGATGCTGGCCATGAGCGAGCCCGGGTACGGCCCGTCGCTGAGCGAGGGCGAGCGCGCCGAGCAGCAGCGGCGCAACCGGATCCGGCTGGCCATGCTGCCGCCGGACCGCTACCCGTGCCTGGTCGAGGCGGCGGAGCCGATGACCGACTGCGACGACCCGGACTTCCACTACCGGTTCGGCGTCGACCTGTTCATCCGGGGCGTCCAGGCCATGGCGGAACAGGGCTAGCCGGGTGACCGCGACGCACCGGGCTACTCCGGCGCCCAGATTCGGCGGCGAATCACGCTGGACCGATCTCGGCGGCCCGGTGCACTACCTCGACTACGGCGGCCCGGCGGGCGCCCCGGTCATCGTGGCCGTGCACGGCCTGGAGGGCTCCGCGGTCAACTGGTCGGCGCTCGCGCCGCTGCTGACCGACCGCTACCGGGTGCTCGCCCCCGACCTGGCCGGGCACGGCTTCACCCGGTCCGCGGGCCGGGGGGTCAACGTGGCCTCCAACCGCGCCCTGCTGAGCCGGTTCATCCAGGAGGTGGCGGGCTCCCCGGTGATCCTGATGGGCAACTCGATGGGCGGGATGATCTCGCTCAGCGAGGCGGCCGCCGCGCCGCGCACGGTGGCCGGGCTGATCCTGCTCGACCCGGTGGTGCCCTTCGGGCCGGTCCGGCCGGATCCCGTCCGTGCTGATGATGTTCCTGCTCAACATGGTCCCCGGGCTGGGCCAGCGGATGATCAGCCGGCGCCGCCGGTTCTCCGCGGAGGAACTCGTGGCCGGGGTGCTGGCCACGGTCTGCGCCGACCCGTCGCGGATCAGCCCGGCCGTGGTGGAGCAGCACGTGGAGGTGGCGCGCAGGCGGTTCGGCTACACCGAGGCGGACCGCGAATTCACCCTGGCGTCCCGCTCGGTGGTGTCCGCGGCCGCCTACGTCACCGGCCGCGCCTACCGGCGCGCGATCGACTCGGTCCGCTGCCCGGTGCTGGTCCTGCACGGCCTGCTCGACCGGCTGGTTCCGGTCGAGGCGGTCCGGAGGGCGGCCCGCGCCCACCCGGCCTGGTCGCTGGTCGTGCTCCCGGGCGTGGGTCATGTGCCGCAGCTCGAAGCCCCCGGGGTGTGCGCGACCGAGATCCGTGAATGGCTCGGCGGGGCAGGCCGCGGCGCGGCCGCAGCCGCAGGCGGCCAGGTCACCCCCTGAGGGGTATCCGCTGGTCATATCGGGTATACCTCGAATTTTACCGAGCAGTAACCCGGCTGCGGGGGCAGCCGGGTGAGCGCCCGGCCGGGGAGATGACATGAGCGCCGCGGGGGTATCAGGGGCCGAGTGCCGCAGGATCGGGGACCTCCGGGGGGAGGCCGCCCGATCCCGGACCCGTCCGCGCACCGGGCTGGTGCTCGGGTCCGGCGGGGTGGTGGGCGCGGCCTGGATGACCGGGGCCCTGCACGCCGTGCAGCAACGTCTGCCCGTCCCGGTCGGCGACGTCAACCTGATCGTCGGGACCAGTGCTGGCAGCGTGCTCGCGGCCGCCCTGCGCTGCGGGGTGACCCTGGACGAGATGACCGCCCTGCAACGCGGCGAGCCGGTGCCCGCGCTCCGCGACGCGGGCCTGCGCGACCTGGACGAGGGCCCGCATCCTCCGCGCCCGCACCTGCGGGCGGGCTCGCCCCGGCTGATGCTCACCACGCTGCGCGCCCCGCGCACCATCCATCCCGGCGTCGGGGCCAGCGCCTGGCTGCCCCGTGGCCGCGGGACGGCACGAGGCCCTGCACGCCACGGTCGCGGCCCTGGATACCCTGGCGGGCCGCCGCCTGGAAGCCCGCGGGCCGGGCGGACTGGTCACCTGGGTCCTGGGCCGACGGCCGGACCTGGATCGTCGCCGTGGACTTCGATACCGGGCGCCGGGTGATGTTCGGCCGGCCGGGCGCCCCGCGGGTGCCGCTCGCCGACGCCGTGGTCGCGTCCTGCTCCATCCCGGGCTGGTACGAGCCGGCCGTCATCGACGGCCGCCGCTACGTGGACGGCGGCGTGCGCTCGTCCACGTCGCTGCGGTCGCTGGCCCAGGCCGGCCTGGACGAGGTGTACGTCCTCGCGCCCATGGCCAGCCTGGTGCCCGGCCGGCCGTCCCGGGCCGCCGAGCGGCTGGAACGCCGCGTCCGGCGGCTGATCACCCGGTCGCTGCTGCGCGAGGTGGCGGTGCTGCGCGCCCGCGGCACCCGGGTCACGGTGCTCACCCCGGGCCCCGAGGACCTGGCCGCGATGGGGGCCAACGTCATGGACCCGCGCCGCCGCCAGCCCGTCCTGGACATCTCGCTGCGCACCTCGGCCGCCACCCTCGCCACCGCCGACGGTCATCCGCAGGTGGCCTGAATTTTCCTTTCCCTAACGAACACCCGCTGCCCGGCCCGCCCCGCGGGGATGACGTGATACTCGGCCAGGTCCAGCCGGCGGGTCGCGCGGCGGAACCCGCCGACCGACCCGGGCCATAGCGTCGGGTTGCGGCCCGCGGAGTTCAGGTACCAGCTCATGCACCGCCGGTGGCCCACACCGTGGACGCCATCCGGCGCTGCACGTCGTCGCACCAGCGCTGCTCGGCCTCCGGGCTGGTGTCCAGGGCGGCCGCGCCCAGCCGGTCCAGCGTGGCCAGGTAGTCCAGGGTGTAGTCGAGCTGGGCCTCGATGATGTGGATCAGCGAGTTGTGCCCCAGGCCGGTGTTCGGGCCGATGAGCAGGCAGAGGTTGGGGAACCCGGCGATCGTGGTACCGCGCAGGGCCCGCATGTCGTCGCCCCAGGTCTGGGCCAGTGTCACGCCGCCCGCCCCGGTGATCCGCCGGGCCAGCGGCATGTCGATGACGTGGAACCCGGTCGCGAAGACGATCACGTCAGCCTCCCGGGCCGTGCCGTCCTGGGCGGTGAGCGTGCTCCCGTCCACCTTGGCCAGGCCCGCGGCGACCAGTTCGGTGTTCGGCTGGGTGAGCGCGGGATAGTAGTCGTTGGACAGCAGCACCCGTTTGCAGCCCAGCACGTACCCGGGGGTCAGCCGGGCCCGCAGGTCCGGGTCCGGCACGGACTGGGCCAGGTGCCGCAGCGCGATCCGCTGGGCCCCGCGGAGCAGCCCGGGCCGCTTCACGAACCCGACGGCCAGCAACTCCCGGCTGGCGTGCAGGCCCAGGCGCACCATCCGCTCGGTCAGCGGGACCTGCCGGTACAGCCATTTCTCGGCGTCGGTGATCCGCCGGTCGCGGCGCGGCATGACCCAGGCCGGGGTGCGCTGGAACAGGGTCAGCCGCCCCACCGCAGGCTGGATCGCGGGCACGATCTGGATGGCCGACGCCCCGGTGCCGATCACCGCGACCCGTTTCCCGGCCAGGTCTGCCCGGTGATCCCAGCGGGCCGAGTGGAAGACCTCGCCGGGGAAGGTGTCCAGGCCCGGGATGTCCGGCAGGGACGGCGTGGACAGCGGGCCCGCCGCCCCGATGACCACGTCGGCGGTCATGTCCCCGCGCGGTGTGCGCAGCTGCCACCGGGCCTGGCCGCTGTCCCAGCGGGCCTCGGCCAGCTCGGTGCCGAACCGGATGTAGGGCCGCATGGCGTACCGGTCGGTCACGGCGTCGAGGTACGCCCGGATCTCGGGCTGCCGGGAGAAACCGTGCGACCAGTCGGGGTTGGGGGCGAACGAGAACGAGTACAGGTGCGAGGGGACGTCGCAGGTGCAGCCGGGATAGGTGTTGTCGCGCCAGGTCCCGCCGACCGCGTCGGCCCGCTCCAGGATGACGAAGTCGGTCCGGCCCGCCTGCTGCAGCCGGATGGCGGCCCCGACCCCGGCGAATCCGGCGCCGATGATGGCCACCCGTACGTGCGCGGGGAGCGGCTGGATGCCGGGCGGAGTCTCGGTCCTGGCCTCGCGCATGACCCAGATGCTACCCAAAAGTAACTCTCAGCTGAAGTGACCGATGGTGCCTCCCCGGGCTTCTATCGCGATGACGATATCTCGTTGGTGAGATATCGTGGCGGGTATGAATGAGTGGACGGGCCGGGCCCGGAGGAGCCGGGCGGGCTGGGCCTGCCGCGGCTGCCCGGGTTCCGCGAGATGGCGCTGCGCCGGATGGCGGGCGAGCGGCGGCGCCTGGTCGCCGAGCTGACCGCGGAGCGGCAGGCAGCCGGGCTGTCCCAGACTCAGGTGGCGGCACGGATGGGCACCTCGCAGTCGGCCGTGGCCCGGCTCAAGGCCGGCGAGGCGGACGTGCGGGCCTCGACGCTGGAACGCTACGCCGCGGCGATCGGCAGCCAGATCAGCTGGCGGTTGGGGTCAGGCCACCCCGGCGCCTGGGGCCGGTCAGCGCCCCCCGGACGCCTCGCGCCCGCCGCGCAGGCCTGGCCGTCAGGACGGCGACAGGAGGATTCCGATGACCATCCCCGTAACTGACTCGTTCCCGCCGGCCGCCCGTGGCCCGGACCGCCGGGGCCAGGAGAACCGCCGGCCCGGCCCGGGCACCCCGCAGCGCCCGGCTGGCCTGCCCCGCACCGGGAGCCGCCCGCGTACCCGGTCGCGCCGCCCTCCCGGGTCTGGACCGGCCAGGGTGACTGGCCCGGCCGGCTCTACCAGCGGCTGCTGGAGCAGCGCATCGTGCTGGCGTCCGGCCTGCTCGACGGGCCCGCGGCGAGCGTGCTGAGCGCCCAGCTGCTCACCCTGGACGCCGAGGGTGACGGGCCGGTCCGCCTCGAGCTGCAGGGCCTGGACGCCGAACTGCCCGCCGCGCTGACCATCATGGGCGTGCTGGACGTGCTCCGCGTGCCGGTCACGGGGTACGTGGCGGGGCAGGTCAGCGGCCCGGCCCTGGGCGTGCTCGCCGCCTGCGGGCAGCGGCGCGGCTACCCCAGCGCGGTGCTGGGGCTCCGCGAGCCCAGGCTGAACCTGGACGGTACGGCCACCCAGGTCCGCGCCCAGGAGAAGCAGGTCGAGACGATGGTGGACACGCTGTACATCCGGCTGGCCGAGGTGACCAGGCGGGAAGTGGACGAGATCCGGGCGGATGCCCGGCAGGGACGGTTCTTCACCGTCCCCGAAGCGGTCGCCTACGGCCTCCTCGACGGCGAGGCTGGGCCGGGGGACATGCAGCGGGGTGGCCGGGGCTGAAACAGCAGACGCCGCAGCAGTCGCCCGGAGCGTTCATCCGGGCGAACACCTGGCTGGCCGCACCGCCGCTGCTGCCGGAGATCCGGCTGTACCTGGCCCGGGACGCGTTCGGGCTGTGGGAGCGGATCGAGCGGGACACCGGGCAGGACCAGCTGCCCCCGCCGTTCTGGGCCTTTCCGTGGGCGGGCGGTCAGGCGCTGGCCCGGTATCTGCTCGACCAGCCGGGCAGCGTTCGCGGCCGGGTCGTGCTGGACCTGGCGTCCGGGTCGGGCCTGGTGGCGATCGCGGCCGCCGTAGCGGGCGCGGCGTCGGTCACCCCGAGCGACCCCGATCCGCTGGCCGTCGCCGCTATCACGCTCAACGCCGGAGTGAACCGGGTCAGGCTGGAACCCACAGTCGGGGATCTCCTCGGCGCCCCGGGGCCGGGCCAGCCGGGCCGAGCCGGGCCAGCCAGAGCGGCCGCGGGCCGGGCCAGCACGCGGGCGCGCCGGTGCGGGCGGACGTGATCCTCGTCGGGACGCGTTCTACGACCGCGATCTGGCCGCCCGGCTGCTGCCCTTCCTGGAGCGGGCCAGCCAGGCGGGCGCGCTGGTGCTGGTCGCGACCGGGCCGGGCCTACCTGCCCCGGGACCGTTTCACCCAGATCGCCGCCTATGACGTCCCGGTCGAGCGGGTGATCGAGGACGCGGACGTCAAGCCCACCACCGTCTGGCGCCTGCGCTGACCGGCTCTCCCGGGTACGCGGGGCGGGACGGGCCTCGGAGCACTTCGTCGCGGTTGCCGAAAACGGCCAGGCCCGGCCACCTCCTCCGTGGTGGTGGCGGGCGCGCCTCACGTCTAGTACGTTGACTGATAATCGCTAGTCGTACTAGGAGCGCCGCATGGCTTCAGCCGAGGGGAACCGCGAGGACCCAGCCGGCAAGGACGTCCTCCGCCGGGCCGGGGACGCCTCGGTCCTGATACTGACCAGCCTCGCCGACGGCCCGAAGCACGGTTACGCGCTGATCCAGGACATCAAGGGGTTCGCGGGGCTGCAACTGGGGCCGGGCACGCTCTACGGAGCGCTTGACCGGCTCGAGCGCCTGGGCCTGATCGAGTCGCTGGCCAGCGAGGACCGGCGCCAGCCGTACCAGATCACAGCGTCCGGAGCGGCGGCCCTCCGCATCCACCTCGATTCCCTCGAACGGGTCAGCGCGGTCGGCCGGCTGCGCCTGCGGCTCGGTGGAATCTGATGCCGGATCACAGCGGCCTGGCCTGGTCGATACGGCCCTGCGCTGTTATACGCGGCGGTGGCGGACGCGGCACGGCGCCGAAGCCGCCGAGGTGGCCCTGCTGCTGATGCGAGATGGCGTGCCAGCGCACTCGATCGCGTGGAGCTACCTGAAGGGCGCAGCCCGGGATCGGCTGACCCCGAGGCCGGGCCGTCGCTTCGCTGCCGCGGCGGCTGCCCTGCTGGCCGCGGCCGGTTCGCTGGGAGTGCTGCTGGCCCTGCTCTCAGCATCTGTCCCGGCCAGCGCGGCCAGCTCAGTCCACGCGCGTGTCACCCGCCGGGATGCCGCGGCCGCGCGACTCGTCATGCTGCGAACTGCGGGGGGCTGCCGGCGCCACGGCAAGGAGGCGCTTCCCTCGCTGGAGGCCCTGCCCGTGAAGATCACCTGGGACATGACTGCCGGCCGGGCAGGCGGGGACGCCGTGCCCAGCAGTTCGTACGATGTGGCCGGCGCCCGCGCCCTCTCCCCGGGCTCCATTGCGGTCCTGGTTACCGCGGGCCGGCCAGCGGGTCACCATCGGGCCGACGGTCATGCCGGGCACTGCTGACCAGCCCGGCCAGGCCGGGCAGCCCGGCCACGCCGGGTCACCCCTGACGGGCTCGCGCGGGAGCAAGCGGGCGGCCAAGCGCGGTCTCGCGGCGCGTCCGCGCCCTGGCCGAGACGGCCGTCGCCCTCGTGGTCGCCTTGTGCTCGCCGTGGGGGTGCGGGAATTCGTGTTCCAGACCTTCTCCATCCCCACCACGTCAATGGTGCCGACGCTCCAGAAGGGTGACCGGATGCTGGTGCTGAAGGCCTTCTTCAACTGGCATGATCTGCACGAGGGCGACATCGTGGTGTTCACCCGGCCGCCCGCGATCACTGCCCGGCCCAGCCGACGGCGACCTCGTCAAGCGCGTCATCGCGCTCCCCGGGCAGACCATCTACTCGTCCGGCAGCACCATCTACGTAGACGGGCGGCCGCTGGCCGAGCCGTACCTGCCCCGATCGACCCGCTCGGTCCCCCGATACCGGGCGCCACCCGGGCGCACCCCTTCCACGTCCCGCGCGGGGAGTTCTACGTGATGGGCGACAACCGGCAGGTCTCCTGCGACAGCCGGTACTGGGGCCCGATCAAGGGCAGCAGCATGTCGGCCGGGTGGTGCTGCTCTGGTGGCGGGACGGCCACCCCGAGCTGCACGCGTTCTGACCCCGCCCGCAGGCACTCAGGCCAGCCGCCCCGCCCGATCCCACGCCGCGGCCACCACAGCCTGTCCCAGGCTGATCCCGCCGTCGTTCGGGCGGGACCCGGGAGTGGGTCAGGACCCGGAAGCCCATACCCTCCAGCAGGTCCACGACGGTGCCGAGCAGGAGCAGGTTCTGGAACACCCCGCCGGACAGGCGCCACCGTGCCCAGCCCGGACCGCTCCCGCGCCAGCCCGCAGGCCTCACCGATCATGGCAGCCA
>CAVUKT010000086.1:0-48274 GCA_963742055.1 uncultured Actinomycetes bacterium
CATCAGCCGGGTCTGCGGCCAGGCGGCCGCCGGCCAGGCCCGGCGTGCCATGTCACAGGCGCGGACAGCGTGCCGCCCGGTCCGGCGCGACCCGCCCCGGCCGGGCCTGACCAGGCTCCGGCCCGGCCGGGTCCGGTCTGGGGCGGCCCGGCCCGGGTCATGCCGTCCGCCCAGAGCGCACCGTCACCAGCACGCCTCCAGGCGGTAATCCCGATACCGCGGAATCCGCCCGGATCTGCCCTGATGAGTTCTAACGTGATGCCATGCTCGACCGCGAGATCGTGGCCGCCATCGTCGCGGGCGACCCAGCCGGGCTCGCCGCGGCCTACGACCGCTACGCGCCGAGCCTCTATGCCTACTGCCAGTCCCTGCTCACCGAGCCGCGGACGCGGCTGACGCCGTCCAGGACACGTTCATCATCGCCGCGGCGAAGCTTTCCGCGCTCCGCGACCAGGACCGGCTCCGGCCCTGGCTGTACGCGGTGGCCCGGAATGAGTGCCACCGGCGGCTCCGGGCCGCGGGCAGCGCCGCCCCACTCGATGAGGCGGCGGAGGTGACCGACGAGACGAACGATCTCGGATCAGATCTGGAACAGGCGGAACTCCGCGAAGTCGTGTGGTCGGCGCTGGGCGGTCTCACCTCCAGCGAGCGGGAGATCATCGAGCTGAACCTGGGACACGAGCTGACCGGTGCGGACCTGGCCGATGCGCTCGGCGTCCCGCGCAACCAGGCGCACGCCATGGCCTCGCGGGCCCGGGCCCACTACGAATCCGCGCTCGGCGTGCTGCTGGTCGCCCGCTCCGGCCGGGAAGCCTGCCCTGAACTGGCCGGGATCCTGGAGGGCTGGGACGGGCGGCTCACCGTACTGCTGCGTAAGCGGGTCGGACGGCATATCCGGCGCTGCGACGCCTGCGGGGACCGGCAGCGCCGTGAGCTCAGCCCGGTGGCCTTGCTGAGCGTGCTGCCGGTGGCCGCGCTGCCGGCCGCCCTGCGCCATCAGGTGCTCGGCCTGATCGCGGACGGCTCGCCCGGCGCCGTGGCCCAGCGGCTGGCGGTCGGGCAGCGGGCAGGCACGCTCGGGCCCGGGGGATTCCCCCGGCCGCTCGATCCGCCGTCGCCGGTCCGGCTGCACCACGGGGCGCACTCCGCCTTCGTGCGGGGCGGCGCCGCGGCCGGCGGTGCCGCGATCGTCGGCGGGGTCATCGTCGGCGGCGGGCTGCTGCACCATCCGGGACCGGCCGGGCCGCCGGGTACCGGCCGCGCGCTGCCCACCACCGGTGCGCCGCCCGCGCGCGGGCCGGTCCGCGGCGCCCTCGTCCGGCGGGGGCGGCGCCGGGGAGGGGGTCACCTCCCCGGGCCGCAGGTGCTGCGTACCGCCAGCGGCGGCGCCAGCGGCAGCGCCAGCGCGGGCCAGCACGGCTCCGGCCGGGTCGCCCAGCGTCCCGGCCACCTCTGCGGCGCCCGTCGCCCGGGATATCCGCGGTGGTCGCGGGCACGCTGACCGTGTCGCCCGCGAGCCTCAGCCTCAAGCTGTCCCTCAGCGGCCTGTGGACCGGGACGCTGACCCTCACCGCCCACGGCGGGCCGGTCTCCGCCTACCACGTCGCCGTGCCCGTGCCCCTGCTCCAGGACCTCACCGTCAGCCAGGCCTCCGGGTCGCTGGCCGCCGGGCAGAGCGTCCAGATCACGGTGACGGCCGTGGGTGCGGCCCTGTTCTCCACCGCGCTGCTGACCGTGAGCCCGGGCGGCCTCAGCGTCCCGGTCACCTACCAGCTGCTCGGCTAGTCAGCGGCACGGTCGGCGGCTGGCCGCGCGACCGGCCCGAGCCGGCCCGGCCGGACTGCCCGGCGAGCTGACCGGCGATACCGGAAAGCCGGGGCGTCTGGTTCACGCCGATTCGGCCGGACTCAATCCGAAAACTCCCGCGAGGCCATAGCGTTGATCGCATGCGTGACGGGGACTTGGTGGCGGCGGTCGTGGCGGGCGATCCGGCCGCGCTGGCGGCGGCCTACGATCAGTTCGCTCCGTCGCTGTACGCGATATTGCCGGTCGCTGCTGAGTGAGCCCGCCGACGCGGCCGGGGCGGTCCGCGACACCTTCGTGGTGGCCGAGGTGAAGCTGCCGCTGCTGCGTGACCCGAGCCGGCTGCGGCCCTGGCTGTACGCGGTGGCCCGGAACGAGTGCCGGCGCCGGCTGCACGGCGATGGGGCCTCCGTCCCGCTCACCGACGACGAGTTCGGCGCCGGTGAGGCGACCGCCGATCTCGGCCCGGCCCTGGAGCAGGCCCGGCAGCGTGAGATGGTGTCGTCCGCGCTGGCCGAACTGGAACCAGGGAGACCAGGAAATCGTCGAGTTGCACCTGCGGCACGAGTTCTACGGCGCGGACCTGGCGGACGCGCTGGGGGTGCCGCGGAATCAGGTGCACACGCTCACCAGCCGGGCGCGGACCCGGTTCGAGACCGCGCTGGGCGCGCACGTGGTGGCCCGCTCCCGCCTGGGATCCTGCCCGGAGCTGTCCTGGATCCTGGGGGACTGGGACGGGGACCTCACCCTCCAACCTGCGCAAGCAGGTCCGCCGGCACATCGGCACCTGCGAGATCTGCGGCGAGCACGAGCGGCGGCATGTGAACCCGGTAGCGCTGCTCAGCGCGCTGCCGGAGCCCGTCCTCCCGGAGAGCCTGCAGCACGAGGCGCTCAGCCTGCTCGCGGACACCTCTGCCGATGCGGCCCAGGAGCGGGCGGAGATCGCCGAGCGGGCCGAGCCGTTCACCCGGTCCGGCTTCCCGGTGCCGCTGGACCCGCTGGCGTCCAGGCGCGGGGTGGCCGCGTTCGTGCCGGCCGCCGGGGTGCTGGTCGCGGTGTTCGTGATGTTCGGGGGCGGGGCCATGCTCGCGGCGAACTCACTGCATCACGCGTCGCCCCCGGTCAGTTCCGCGCTGGCCCCGTCCGTCCCGTCTGCGGACGCGGCGCCCGCGGTGAACACGCCCAAGCCCTCGACCTCCCGGTCCGGGCACAAGAAGGCCCACGGCAAGCACGGCGCCGCGGTGGCCAGCGGCACCGGGTACTACACGCCGGGCACCGAGACGTCCGGGAAGTCCGGGAAGCCGTCCACGCCGAGCAGCCACCCGTCCTCGGCGGCACCCTCGAAGTCCAGGCACACCTCCCCGCCGATCCACCACGCGCGCCGCCCCCGACTACCCCGCCGCCGACAACGCCGCCGGCGTCACCCACGCCGACGGACACGACCACGCCGGGCAGCGGGAGCACCTCCGGCGGCATTCTCGGGACGATCATCGGCTTGCTGTAGGCGGGGCCGGGCGCGGAAGGCCGGCTGGAGAAGGCAGCGCTGTCCCAGGCCCGCCACGATCAGGCGGTCGCGGTCGGCAGCGACCGCCGTCACCTGGTCAGGTGGTGGCGTCAGGGAGTGGTGGAGACGCTGGCGTCGGCGCGGAGCAGGGCAGCCGCCATCCGCAGCGAGACGAGCTTGCCGAACGCCGCGTCCCGGGGCAGGTACTTCATGCCGCAGTCCGGGGCCAGCACGATCCGCTCCGCGGGCACGTACTTCAGCGCCCGGCGGGCCCGGGCGACGATCTCGGCCGGGTTCTCCACCGTCTCGTCACCCAGGTTGAGCACGCCCAGGATGATCGTCTTGCCGTCCAGGCTCCGGAGTATCGAGCAGTCCAGCCCGGACTGCGCGGTCTCCACCGAGACCTGGTCGCAGACGCACTCGGCCAGTTCCGGCAAGAACGAATAGCCCGACGGCCGGTCATGGATGATCGCGGCGTAACCGAAGCACAGGTGCACGGCGGTCGTTCCGGTCATGCCCTCCAGGGCGCGGTTGATCACCCGCACGCCGTACTTGCGGGCCTCGTCCGGACGGGCCTGCAGGTAGGGCTCGTCGAGCTGGACGATGTCCGCACCCGCCGCGAACAGGTCCGCGACCTCCTCGTTGACCGCCTCGGCGTAGCCGAGGGCGAGATCCTCGGTGCTGGCGTAGTAGTCGTTCTGGGCCTGCTGGGCCATGGTGAACGGGCCCGGCACAGTGATCTTGATGGTCCGGGAGGTGCTGGCGCGCAGGAACCTCACGTCCTCCACCTCGACCGGGTGACGGCGGCGGATCGGGCCGGTCACCCGGGGCACCGGGTTGGGCTCGCCACTGCGGTCCAGCGCGGTGCCGGGATTATCGATGTCCACCCCGTCGAGGGCGGTCGCGAACCGGTTCGAGTAGCTCTCCCGGCGGATCTCCCCGTCGGTCAGGATGTCCAGCCCGGCCCGTTCCTGGGCCCGGATGGCCAGTTCGGTCGCGTCACGCTGGGCCTGCTCCAGGTACTCCGGGGCGACCCGCCACAGCTCGGTGGCCCGGACCCGGGGCGGGAACCGGCCGCGCAGCCGCGCGCGGTCGATGAGCCAGTCTGGCTGCGGGTAACTGCCGACCAGGGAGGTGGGGAAGAGCATGACAGCCACAATGTCAGATCGGCCGCCGGTGCGCAGCCCCGGCGGCGTGGCTATCCGGCGGGCGGCGGGCTCGTGGTCGCGGCCCGGCTGGTGACCTCGGTGCTGACCAGCCGCCTGGTCACGCTGAGCGGGCCGAGCCCGGACAGCGCCTCGGTCACCCGCGCGGCCAGCCCGGGGGCGGCGGCGGTGGATTCGGCCAGCCCGATGGCCGAGGTGCCGGCCAGCCAGGACGGGATGATCTCGGTGACGTCCGCGATCACGTTGGCCTTGGCCCGGTTGGACCGGGCCAGGGCGGTCAGGTGCCGCGTGTCCGGGTCGTCCTCGGTGCCCAGGACCAGGACCAGGTCACTGGACGAGGCCACGGTCCGGACGGTCTCGGCCCGGTCGGACGCTGCGTAGCAGAACCCGTCCGGATCAGGGCCGCGCAGGGCCGGGAACCGGGAGCGCAGGGCCGCGGTCGCGATCGGGGTGTCCTCGACCGGGACGCCCGGCACCAGCACGTAGGAGACCCGCCGCGGGTCCGCGACCTGGACCGCGCCCGCCCCGACCCGGGTCTCGGCCAGGATGGCGTGATCCGGGGCCTCGCCCAGGATCGCGGGCAGCACCGCGAGGCCTGACTGGCCGATGAGGACCACCTGATCGCCACGCTCGGCGAACCGGCGGGCCTCGGCCTGTACCCCGGCCACCAGCGGGCACGTCGCATCGATCACGTCCAGGCCGCGCTCGGCCGCCTCGGTGCGGACCCCCGGGGCGACGCCGTGCGCCGGGATCAGCACCAGGGCGCCATCGGGCACGTCGTCCAGGGAACGGGCGAAGACCGCACCGTTCTTCTCCAGGTCCGCGCAGGCCTGCGGACTCGCCATCAGCTGCCCGCACACGTACACCGGGCCCCGGGCCAGGGCCTGCCGGGTGGCCTCCAGGGCCCGCCGCGCGCCCGGGCACCACGGGCTCACGGCGCTGAGCAGGCGCCGGGTCCCGCCCACCGCCGCCCATTCCTCGACGGCGCTGCGGGCCGCCGCCATGGCCACGCCGTCCACGCTGCTGGCCGCGGCGCCGATCGCGGTGGCCGTGCCGTCGGCGTGCAGCGCGGTGGTGACGAACAGGGCCGCGCCGTCATCGGCCTGGGACGCGTCACCTGACTGCGGCACCGGCGCGTACCGGACGCGCACGCCCCGGCGGTACAGCAGCCCGCCCACCAGCGGCGCGGCCGGGCAGCTCAGCTGCCCATGCGCGGGGTCGCCGATCTCCGTGGCGACCAGCACCTCGCCGGGGGCGACCACGGTCCCCGGCGCCAGGCATTCGCGTGCACTCGATCGGCTCATGGCTGTCGTCCCCGTTTCCTCGCGGATCAGTCTAGTGATGGCGAAGCCGGAGTGTGTGTACCCGGTGACGGACCGTGTCGGACATGCCGCCGCGGCTGCGCGGGCGCTCCGGGACCGGATGGGGATCTGGGTACGGGAGGGGCTATAGGTTACTATCTCAATCGGAATTAAATGTTTTAGGAGTCATGATTCAGGACTCTGCGCTTCACGGCCCGGTGTTCCAGGGGTCCGGTGTCTCAGGGCCCGTGTTCCAGGGCCCGTGTTTCAGGAGCCCGTGTTTCGGGAACCGCTGTTTCGAGGGGCCGTGCTTCAGGGGGCTGAGGCTTCCAGAGCCTGTGTTCCGAGGGCTCAGGGGGAAGGGGCCTGCCCCGGCTGGAGCCGGGCAGGCCCGGGTCGGAGATTCGCCCGTTCAGTACGGCCGGCACCGGGGGAGTACAGAAGATGAGCATGGCCCCCTTGATCACGAAACGCCGTCCGGATCAGGGGCATACCAATCAGAGAGGACTGGCGCCATGACCGCTACCGACGACCTGCTGGCTAACAACGACCGCTACGCGGAGGGTTTCAGCGGGCCGCTGCCGCTTCCGCCGTCCAAGCACGTCGCCGTGGTGGCCTGCATGGACGCGAGGCTGAACGTCTACGGCATCCTCGGCCTCGACGATGGCGAGGCGCACGTGATCCGCAACGCGGGCGGGGTGGTCACCGACGACGAGATCCGCTCGCTCACGATCAGCCAGCGGCTGCTCGGCACCCAGGAGATCATCCTCATCCACCACACCGACTGCGGGATGCTGACCTTCACCGACGACGACTTCAAGGCGAGCATCCAGGCCGACACCGGCATCAAGCCCGAATGGGCGGCGGAGGCCTTCCCCGACCTGGACGAGGACGTCCGCCAGTCGATCAACCGGATCAAGGCCAGCCCGTTCATCCCGCACAAGGACTCGGTCCGCGGCTTCGTCTTCGACGTGGCCACCGGCAAGCTCAGCGAAGTGGCCTAGCCGGCCCGCACCGCTGGTTGCCCAGCGCGGCGGCAGCAGGGTCAGGAGTCCGGGGAGTCGGCCCGGCCCTGCTGCTCCGCCAGGAACTGCTCGAACTGGGCGCCGATCTCATCGGCGGAGGGCAGCTGCTCCGACCCGTCCACCAGCGAGCCGCGCTCGGCTCCCTCGGCGAACGCGTCGTACTGCCGCTCCAGGGCCTGCACGACTTCCATGATCTCCTCGGAGCCCTCGACCTGCCGCCGGATCTCCTCGTCCGTCTCCCGGGCCGCGTCGCGCAGCGCCTCGTCGGGCAACTGCAGCCCGGTCGCGCGGGACACCGAGTCGAGCAGCGTGATCGCGGCCGTCGGATACGCGGCCTGGGCCAGGTAGTGCGGAACATGCACCGCGAACCCGACCGCGGCGCGCTCTTCCTCACCGAATCGCATCTCGAGCAGCGCCGCCACGCTGCCCGGAACCTGAAGCCGGTCCACCAGGGGCGGGTAGCCCGTGGTCAGGCCGGACGTGGTCGCGTGGGCGGTCACGCCCAGCGGGCGGGTATGCGGCGCGCCCATCGGGATGCCGTGGAAGCCGACCGCCAGCCGGACTCCCATCCGGGTGGCCACGTCCCGCACCGCCTGGGTGAAGCCCTCCCACTCGTGGTCCGGCTCCGGGCCGGTGAGCAGCAGGAACTGGCTCCCGGCGGTGTCCTTGAGCAGGTGCATGGCCAGCTCGGGGGCCTCGTAGGACTCCCAGCGGTCCCGGGAGAAGATCATCGGCGGCCGCCGGGACCGGTAGTCGATCAGCCGGTCCACGTCGAACCGGGCGACCTCCTCGTGTTCCAGCGTGCCCAGCAAATGGGCGGACAGCAGTTTGCCCGCCGCCCCGGCGTCGATGAACCCGTCGAGGTAGTGCAGCATCACTGCCCCGTCCAGCACCGGCGCGCCAGGGCTCACCTCGTAGAGGTCTCCCGGATCTCGCACCACGCTCACTGCCCTTCCAGGGTGTCAGTCAGTCTGCCCGCTACCCGTTACCAACCATGAATGGCTGGTCATCCATCCCGCCAGAGGCGATCTCTGTGTTCCACGCTACCGCCTGCCGCCCCCGTCAGTCGGCCTCGGCCGAGCCGGTCAGCCGGAGCTTGCGCTGTGCACGCTGGTAAAACGTGGTCCGGCCGAGCCGGACCACGTTGGCCGCGGCGGGGACGGTGCCGAGCTCGACCGTGTCGCCCGGCGTGCACGTAGCCCGACCACGATCCCGTCGGCCTCCACGGCCAGCTCGCCGCTGTTCGGCAGCACGGTGAGCAGGACCTTCTCCGCAGCTGGCCAGGAACAGCGCCCGGTTGAAGGCCGAGTGCGGGGCCACCGGGGTGACCAGCAGGCCCTCGGCACTGGGGGAGACGAGCGGGCCGCCCGCCGAGAAGTTGTAGGCGGTGGACCCGGTGGGCGTGGCCACGATCACCGCGTCCGCCGCGTACCGCACGAACGGATGCGACTCCACGGTGAGCTCGACCACCGCGGAGGAGCTGCGGCCGGGGATGCGGGCCAGGTCCACGTCGTTGAACGCGACGGTCTGCTGGCCGGAGAACTCGGCCCGCACCGCGGAGCGGGGCTCCACGGTGAACCGGTGCTCATCGATGGCGCACAGGGCCTCGGCCATCTCCGGCGGGTCGATCTCGGCCAGGAACCCCAGCTTGCCCACGTTGACGCCGAGCACCGGCGGCTTCGGGCCGCACGACATGCGCATGGCGCGCAGCATGGTGCCGTCGCCGCCCAGGCTGACCATCAGGTCGGAGCGGCTGGCCAGGTCCGCCGGGGCGACCGCCTCGACGCGGCCGGGCACCCGGCTGGCCTCATCCTCGGCCGCGAGGACCGTCACCTTGCGGCCGCTGGCCCAGGCGAGCAGCTCGAACATGGCCGAGTTGCAGTCCCGCCCGGGATGCAGCACGACGCCCACCGTGTTGATCATGCCCACGGGCCCAGCCTCCTCAGGTCGTGATGAGAGCCCGCGCCCGGGCGGAGCGGACCGCCTCGGACAGCGTGCCGATGTCGTAGGCGCCGTAGTGGCGTTTGCCGTTGATGAAGAACGTGGGCGTGCCGGTGACCCCGGACAGGTCGGCGGAGTCCACGTCCTCGGCCACCCGGGCCGCGCCCGCATGCTTGCGCAGATCGTCGGTGAACCGCGCCGGTATCGAGGCCCAGGTCGGCCGCGTAGTGGATCAGGTCCTTACTGGTGAGCGCGCCCTGATGCTCCATCAGCAGGTCGTGCATGTCCCAGAACTTCCCCTGCCGGGCGGCCGCCTCGGCGCCTTCCGAGGCCAGCTGGGCGTGCGGGTGCACGTCGTTCAGGGGCAGGTGCCGGAACACGTAGCGGACGTCGCCGAAGTCGGCCAGCAGTTCCCGGACGACCGGCTCGGCCTGCCCGCAGTAGGGGCACTCGAAGTCGCCGTACTCCACCACGGTGACCGGCGCCCGCTCCGGCCCGCGGATGTGATCGCGGTCCGGGTCGACCGGGACGGCCAGGTCGGTGATGAGCGTGGAGGTGCCGAGCAGGGCCCGCACCTTCAGCCGCTTGGGCAGCAGCCGGGTGACCCGGAACACCGTCCAGGTGAGCGCGGACGCGCAGAACGCCGCGGACAGGATGCCGAGCTTCGCCTCGGCCAGCAGGGTGCCGTCGGAAGGCGAGCGAGGCGATGAGCAGGGCCACGGTGAAGCCGATCCCGGCGATCGCGCCCGCGCCCGCGACGGCCGCCCAGCCGACCGGCGGCTGGATGCGGCCCCGGCTGAGGCGGCTGACGAGCCACGCGGACCCGGTGGTGCCCAGCGGTTTGCCCACCACGTAGCCGATCAGGATGCCGAGCGTGACCGGGGAGGTGTAGGCCTTCGAGAGCAGCCCGATGCTGACCGCCACGCCCGCGTTGGCCAGGGCGAACAACGGGACGATGAGATAGCTCGACCAGGGGTGGTACAGCTGCTGGAGCCGCTCGTTGGGGGAGATGGCCAGGGTGACCCCGTCACGCGCCTCACGGGCCAGCTGGGGGGTGGGCTGCTCGCGGAACAGCCGGAACAGGTCACTGGCCCGCTCCAGGTCGTCGCGGGCCGCGGGGCGGGCGTAGGTGAGCAGGCCCATGACCAGGCCCACCACCACCGGGTCCACGCCGGACTTGAAGAACGCCACCCAGGCCGCCACCCCGAGCAGGAAGTACCCCGGGCCGAACCGCACGCCGGCCGCCCGGACGGCGGCCACCACCACCAGGATGCCGACTCCCGCGAGCAGCGCGGGCAGCTGCAGGCGCGCGCTGTAAAAGATCGCGATAACGGCCAGCCCGACGAGATCATCCACCACGGAGAAGGTGAGCAGGTAGGTGCGCACCCGGTCGGGCAGCCAGGAGCCGACCAGGGCCAGCATGCCCAGCGCGAACGCGGTGTCGGTGGACATGGACGCGCCCCAGCCCCGCGCTCCGGGGCCGCCCGCGTTGGCGGCCAGGTAGATGGCCACCGGGACGATCATCCCGCCCAGGCCGACCACCAGCGGCAGCGTGAGCCGCCGCCGCTCGCGCAGCTCGCCCATGTCGAACTCGCGCCGGGCTTCCAGCCCGACCACCAGGAAGAAGAACGTCATCAGGCCGGAGTTCACCCAGCCGTGCAGGTCGTCGGACAGGCCCATGCTGCCGATGCTCGACCGACAGCCGGGTGGACCAGATCGAGGCGTAGGTCCCGGCGCCGACGTTCGCCCACACCAGGGCGGCCACCGTCGCGGCGAGCAGGATCACCGCGCTGCCCGTCTCAGTACGCAGGAACTGGCGGAGCGGGGTCTCCAGGTTCCGCGCCCACGCGGTCCGGCCGGACAGGGCGGAAGGCGCGGGCTCGGATTCCGTCATGCCCGGATTCTCCCAGCATGGTGGCGCGATCGTCGCGCCCGGCTCAGCCCTCCGGGCCGCCGGCAATCTCGTCCTCGTCCTCGTCGGTCACGTGGACCGCCGCCTCTTCCGCGCCCGCGCCACCCCCGTCGATGCCCACGTCCTGGGCGACGAGGTCCGGCTCAGTGTCCGGGTGGGCTCCCTCATCCTCGGCCACCAGGCGGCCGGCCCGCGGCTGCTGCTCGTCGTAGGATTCCGGGCCTTCCCGGGGCAGGTCGCTCTCGGCCTGCGGGTCAGGGTCGGCGTACGGGTCCGGCTCCGGTTCCTCCTCGGCGAGCAGCTGATCGAGGGACTCACCCTGGCGTTCCTCGGCCAGGGTGTCGCCGAACCGCTCACCGGCCGACCACTTGTCGGCGGGCTCGACGCCCGGGTCCAGCGGGTCATCGTACGGATCCTCGCTGTCCTCCAGCGTGTCGGAGGAGTCCAGGACGCCGTCGTCCTCGAAGTCGGTGTCCTCGAGCCCGTCCGTGCCCGGGTCGCTGTCGCCGCGACTCGTAGTCGCCGGTGCCGCCGCCGTAGGTGTACTCGGAGCTGCCGTCGCCTGGGTCGGCGGACGGGTCGTCAGGTCTCTTCGGCCATGGGCCCAGGCTAGCGACAATGATCGCCCGTCGCGGACCGGGGCGGCCCGGAGGCCAGGTCAGCCCTGGTGGGCCGCCTTGTAATCCTCCCAGCGGTCGAGCAGGGCCGGCAGTTCCTTGCTGACGAAGTCGAAGTACATCGCCGACTCGGCGAGCCGCGCTCCGGCGGGCGTGCCCGGGCCCAGCACCTCGGCCCCGCCGCGCATCGTGTCCGCCCAGCGCATCATGATCCGGTCCCGGACCCGCAGCACCTCGTGCCAGACGTTGTCCGGCAGCACGGTACACGTGCCGCCGGGAGCCGGGCTCGGTCTCCCGGCTGACCAGGCCCACCTGGATCAGGTAGCGCACGCCGCCCGACACCGCCGCCGGGCTGACCTGGAGCAGCCCGGCGAGTTCCTCCGCGGTGAGGCGGCTGGTGTCCGCGGTGAGCAGGGCGACGAAGATCCTGGCCGGCATCCGCGGCATGCCCGCGTCGGCGAGCAGCGAGGCGAAGCGCTGGACGAACTGCCGCACCGCGGCGCCGTCCCGCGCCTGCCTGGGCTGGCCGCGCCTCGCTGCGCTTCGCGCTGCCTCCGGCACTGGCTGTCACCTCTCCCATGGTCCCGACCTGCCGCTGAGTTTACTAGATACATAACTTTCATGATTTTGTGAATCAAGTGCTAGGCTCGAGCGCATGACCGCGGTGATCGAGGTGACCGGCCTGAGGAAGTCCTTCGGCCGGACCCGCGCGCTGGACGGGCTCGATCTCACCGTGGCCCCCGGAGAGGTGCACGGGTTCCTGGGGCCGAACGGCGCAGGCAAGACCACCACCATCCGGGTCCTGCTGGGCCTGATCCGGGCCGGCGGGGGGACCGCCCGGCTGCTCGGCGGCGATCCCTGGCGGGAGGCGACCACGCTGCACCGGCGGCTCGCGTACGTGCCCGGCGACGTCACCCTGTGGCCGAACCTGTCCGGCGGGGAAGTCATCGACCTGCTCGGCCGGCTCCGCGGCGGTCTCGACGAGAAGCGCAAGGCGGCCCTGCTGGAGAAGTTCGAGCTCGATCCGGCCACGAAGAGCCGGGCCTACTCCAAGGGGAACCGGCAGAAAGTCGCGCTGGTCGCCGCGCTCTCGTCCGGGGCCGAGCTGCTGATGCTGGACGAGCCGACCTCCGGGCTGGACCCGCTGATGGAGGCCGCGTTCCGGGAGTGCGTGGAGGAAGAGCGGCAGGCCGGACGGACCGTGCTGCTGTCCAGCCACATCCTGTCCGAGGTGGAGGCGCTCTGCGACCGGGTGACGATCATCCGGGCAGGCCGCACGGTGGACTCCGGGGCCCTGGCTGACCTGCGGCACCTCTCGCGCACCTCGGTGCACGCCGAGGTGGCCCGGCCGCCGGACGGGCTGGCCGGGCTGCCCGGGGGTCCATGACCTGGACATCAGCGGGAACCGGGTCAGCTGCCAGGTCGACAACGACGCGCTCAGTGAGGTGCTCGCGCGGCTGGTCGCCGCGGGGGTCCGCAGCCTGGCCAGCCAGCCGCCCACGCTGGAGGAACTGTTCCTGCGGCACTACTCGGACCCGTCATGACCGCGCTGGCGGCCCGCAGCGCAGCGGCCGGGCGATCCGGTGGCCGGCCACGGCCCGGCCGGGCTGACCGGGACCGCCGCGCTGGTCTCCCTGGCCCTGCGCCGCGACCGCATCATCCTGCCGGTCTGGCTGTACGTGTTCGCCGGCAGCATCGCCAGCACCGGGTACAGCTTCCGCCACCTCTACACCCGCCTGCCTGAGCGCCTGGCGCTCATCGCCAGCGTCCGCGGCGACGCCTCGGTCCTGGCGCTGAGCGGGCCGGTGTTCGGGGACAGTCGCGGGTTCGCTGGTCGCCTGGAAGGTCCTGGTGTTCGCGGCCGGGGGCGCGGGACTGATGGGGATCTTCACGGTGGTCCGGCACACCCGCGACGACGAGGAGCAGGGCCGGCTGGAACTGGTGGGCGCCACCGCGGTCGGCCGCCAGGCGCGCGCTGGCGGCGGCCCTGGTGGTGGCGTTCGGCAGTTGCCTGGTGCTCATCCCGCTCATCGCGGCGGTCCAGGTCATCCTGGGCTACCCGCTGGCCGGCTCGCTGGCCCTGGGCGCGGCGGTAGGGCTGTCCGGGTGCGTGTTCGCGGCCATCGCCGCGGTCTGCGCCCAGCTGACGGTCAGCGCCCGGACGGCCCGCGGGATGGCCATCGGCGTGCTGGGGGTGGCGTTCCTGCTCCGCGCGGTGGGCGACGCGGCGTCCGGGACGTCCTGGCTGCGCTGGGCCTCGCCGCTGGGCTGGGCCGAGCAGATGCAGGTGTACGCGAGCCCCGGTGGATGGTCGGCGCGCTGTTCGTGGTGGCCGCCGCCGTGCGTGGCCGGCGGCGCTGCACGGCTGGCGAGCCGCCGCGACCTGGGCGCGGGCCTGCTGCCCGTCCGGCCCGGCCGGCCGGAGGCGGCCGGGTGGCTGCGCAGCCCGCTCGCGCTGGCCTGGCGGCTGCAGCGCGGCGCCCTGCTCGGCTGGGCGATCGGCTTCGTCCTGGCGGGTGCGGTGCTCGGGTCGGCGGCCAGCGGGATCGGCGCGGTGCTGAACACCAGCCCTCAGGCCCGGCAGATATTCATCCGGCTCGGCGGGCACAGCGGTCTGGTCGATGCCTACCTCGCCAGCGGTGATCGGGATGCTGGGGGTCGCCTCGGCCGCGCGTACGCGGTGGCGGCCGTCCTCCGGCTGCATGGTGAGGAGACCGAGCGGCGGGCCGAGCCGGTGCTGGCCACCCCGGTGGGGCGGGTCCGCTGGGCGGGCAGCCAGCTGCTCGTCGCCGCCGGCGGCAGCGCGGGCTGCTCCTGGCGGGTGGCCGTGGCCACGGCGCTGGGGGACGGGCTGACCTCGGGCGGCCTGGCTGCCCAGCTGCCGCGGCTGGCCGGCGCGGGGCTGGCGCAGGTCCCGGCCGCCTGGGTGATGGGGGGCCTGGCGCGTGGCCCTGTTCGGCCTGGTGCCCAGGGCCACGGTGGCGGGCGCGTGGACTGCGCTCGGCCTGGTCGCGCTCATCACCCTGCTCGGCCCGTCGATCAGGCTGGCCCAGGGCGTGCTGGACATCTCCCCGTTCAGCCACGTCCCGAAGCTGCCCGGGGCGCCGGTCACGGTGGCGCCGCTGGCCTGGCTGGTGGGCGTGGCGGTGGTGCTGGCCGTGGCGGGCTGGTTGCGTTCCGCCGCCGGGATCTCATGTAGGGGGGCGGCGTCCGGGCCTGGCTGGCTGGCCGCATTCCGATCTGGTGCGCCGCGAGGGCGTTTTGTCCGGTTCGGTACTGGATACGTGACACGTGGGCGGACCAGCGTGACCGGGACGGACGCTGGTGCCGCGGGGGCATACGAATGAGGCCCCTCCGAGTATGAGTCGGAGGGGCCTCACCTGGGCGCATTGCACTGGGTCGCCGGTTACCCGGCTTCCTGGCGCTCTGCGGCCCGCCGCCTAGCCTGGAAGCAGCAACTGAAATCCCGGTTACCCGGCTTTCCGGTCGCCCGGGTTTCCCCGGCGTCCCGGGGGTTTCCCCCCGGAAGGACTTCCGCTCTTGCGGTGAATGAATTTGTACTCCGCTCAGGGGAACTGGCGCAAGGCTTTCTGGCCAGGAATTTCAAGATTTTTCCTGATCTCTGCGAAATCCACAAGAAAGCGCGTGTTATCCCCCGGGAAAGGCGGCTGTCCACCGCGCTATCCACAGTTTGGTCCACAGCCTGGCCCGCAGCCGGATCAGTGGGGACGCACGACCGGGACTGCCCGTGCAGGTCCGTAGCGCCCGAGTCCATCACGCAGGCCATCCGGCGGCCCGGGCCTGGCCAGGCGGACGAGGGAGATGCGCGGGAATGCCGCATACGTAAGCGAGGCCCCTCCATGTATGAGATGGAGGGGCCTCGCCGCGGCCATCTAGCAGGGCCACCGATTACTCGGCTACCGGGGTGCTATCCGGCCGCTCCACCGGGGCAGGGAAATCAGCCCGGAAGACCAGTTTCCCGGCTTTCCGTGCGCCCGCCCAGACATTCCGGTTTCCCGGTCCGATGGAGTGCGGGGGTCTAGCTGATCTCCATACTTGGTGGTGGAGAATTTCTACCGCTTACCCCGGGGCGGCGCAAGGGTTTTCTGCCATGAAGTTACCGATTTTGTGGTTATGAACAGCTTTTCCACATCGGTGGCCTGGTTATCCCCCGGGACGGGCGGCTGTCCACCGGGCTGTCCACAGTCCGGTCCACAGACTGGGTCAGTCGGCGGGGCGGGGGAGCGGCCGGTGCGAGGCGAGGCTCTGCTGGTCAGTGCCGGACTAGCGGGTCGCGTGACTCGCGTCAGCCAGGTATGCGTCCGCTTGGCCGGGGTCGGCCGTGGTCTGGGTCGGCGTGGTCTGGGTCGGCGTGGCCAGGCTCGGCCCGGGCCCGGGTCGGCTGAGGTGGCCCGGCCAGAGTGGGCCGGCCGAGGCGGGGAGCCGGCCGGAGGGTTTTCGTTGCGGCTCTGGGGGTGGCCTGCGGGGGCCCGGCGGCGGCGCAGGCTGCCCAGCAGGGCGAGGCCGAGCGCGCCCGCCGGCGGCAGGGTGACCAGCGCGGGCAGCTGGTAGCGCCAGGAGAACTCGAACAAGTCAGAGGCGAGCAGGACGGCCACGGCCGAGCCGAAGACCAGCAGGCAGGCCAGGGCCAGCTCGCGCTGGCGGGGGGACAGGATGCGGCGCCCGCGGGCGGCAGCCAGGCCGCCCGCCAGGGCGATCACGTGCCGAGCCAGGCCGGCCAGGGCAGCGAAAGCCAGCAGCGGTCCCGGCGTGTAGCCGCCATGCAACTGGTACCCGCGCAGGAACGCGGCCAGCGGCCGGGCCACCGTGGCCCGTCCGCCCATGGTGGCCGGCAGCGGCCGGACCTGGACCGGGCCGCCGCTGGCGGCGAAGTGCAAGCCCAGCATGATGGTGTGGTCGTGGCTGAGGAAGATGCTGCTGCCGTAGGTGGGGTAGCTGGTCTGGAACTGCCAGCGTGAGATGGGCGTGTCGCCGGTGCTGGTCACCCGGTGCAGCTCGAACAGCCTGGCTGCGTCGCCGAGGACGCCCGCCACCACGCGCAGCGGCTGCTGGGTGATCACCCGGTGCTCGAAGTTGCCGATGACCTCACCGTGGGTGCGGCCGGGCGGGGCTACGTACGTGTGATCGGGAGACGTGTCGTTGTGCACCAGCCCGTCCGGCCCGAGCCGGATCGCGAGCGCCCGCGGCGGGCAGACCGCCCGCTCGTAGCGGGGCAGCTTCAGCGTCGCGCAGTCCGCGCTCTCCGCCAGCCGCCCGTAGATAGTGCTCCCCGCGGCGGGGGCGAGCGAGAACTGGTGGGTGACCACGTACTCGCGCAGCGAGAAGCCGATGATGGGCAGGGCGAACGCCACGCAGAGCAGGACCGCCTGGATCAGCTTGCGCCGCCAGCCTGGCACCACGATCAGCAGGTAGACCAGCGCGGGCAGGATCAGGATCTGGCCGACCTGGGCCATGGGCGCGCTGGCGCCGAGGGCCAGCCCGCCCGCCGCGATCAGCCGGGGCCCTGGCTCGGGCCGCCAGAGCAGCAGCGCCAGCCCGGCGACGATCAGGGCCTCGAACCAGACGTCCGGCATGATGGTCTGCTCGATCTGCACCTGGTAGGCGTCGAGCAGGACGGGTGCGGCGGCCAGCGCGGACAGCCAGCGCGGTACGCCGCGGCGGACCAGCAGCAGGTACAAGACCACGGCCATGGCGAGGCCGAGGAGGTGCTGGAGCGCCGTGACCGTGTCGAGGTTCCCGCCGACCAGCAGCACCTTGAGGACCAGGTTGTAGCCGAGCGGGTCGTTGCCGGGCCAGGCGCCGAACAGGTACTTCAGGCTGTCGATGTACAGCAGCGCAGGCTGGTAGGCGGCCATGGACAGGCCGCGCAGGACCAGGCCCGCGAGGAGGAGCGCCGTGATCAGCCAGTGCCGCCGCAGCGTGGCGGCGGCCGCCGCGCCCGGGCGGCGCCGGGCTTCGGAGCGGTCTCGGTGCTGTTCCCGGCGGGGCCGTCAGCAGGCCCGTCTCCCGCGGGCGAGCCGGAGCCCGCGGTGGCTGGCATTCGCATGACGGTCATCCCGGTCGGTGGGCGGCCCGTGGGCGGACGGCCCGGTCAGTGGGCGGCCCGGGTCAGCGGGCCCAGTCGGAGGGCCCAATCGGAGGGCCCGGTCGGTCGGCCCAAACGTGAGGGCACTGACGACGAAGACTATCCGAGCTCCCTGACCGGCGGGCCCAGTCCGCGGTCAGGGATGGATTTTCTTACCTTCGCTAAGCATTGCCACGAACGTAGCGAGACGCCGCGCCCGGGTCTCCGGCCGCTTGGCGTCGGCGAGGCGGTAGAGGATCGCGTAACGGTTCGCGCGGTCCAGGCGCTCGAAGAACGTGCGGGCCGCGTCGTTGCCAGCGAGCGCGCGGGCGAGATCCTCCGGCACGGCCGCGGTGGACTGCGATTCGTAGGCGGCGGCCCAGCGGCCGTCCGCCCGGGCCAGCTCGACCTGCCGCAGCCCGGCCGGCCTCATCTGGCCGGCCTCGATCAGGGCGGCGGCCTGGTCCCGGTTGATCCGGGACCACTTGCTGCCGGGCCGGCGCGGCGTGAAGCGCTGCAGCCAGTGGTCGTCGTCCAGGCGGCCCTTCTGGCCGTCGATCCACCCATGGCAGAGCGCCACGCTGAGCGCGTCAGGGTAGGACACCCCGGGGGCATCCGAACCCTTCTTGGGGATCTTCAGCCACAGGCCCGCTGAGTCGGCGTGATGCTCGCTGAGCCACGCGTCCCACTCGGCGGCGGAGCTGAGGCCCAGCACCGGAAGCCCGTCGTCAGGCATAGGGACAGTGAACCATGCGTTCGGATCCTTGGGAGTCAGTTGTATTTTCGCAAGTAACGAAGCCGCTCACCCCCCGAGGGAGTCGTGACAGAGCCAGTCGTGACAGGACCAGCCGTGGGACCGGGCCCAGCCGCCGCCGGCGACTGCTGATCCTCGTCATCTGCTGCATGAGCCTGGTCATCGTCGGGCTCGACAACACCATCGTGAACGTCGCGCTGCCGTCCATCCAGCGGGACCTGCACGCCTCGGTGTCCGGGCTGCAATGGGTGGTGGACGCCTACACGCTGGTGCTGGCCAGCCTGCTGGTGCTGTCCGGCTCCACCGCGGACCGGTTCGGGCGGCGCAGCACGTTCCAGGCCGGGCTGGCCACGTTCACGGTCGGCTCGCTGCTGTGCAGCCTCGCGCCCAGCCTGGGCTGGCTGGTGGCCTTCCGGATGCTGCAGGCGGTCGGCGGCTCCATGCTCAATCCGGTGGCGATGTCGATCATCGTGAACACGTTCACCGACCGGGCCGAGCGGGCCCGGGCCATCGGCGTCTGGGGCGCGGCGGTGGGGGTCAGCCTGGCCCTCGGCCCGGTGGTGGGCGGGCTGCTGATCGCCTCGGTGGGCTGGCGGGGGATCTTCTGGGTGAACATCCCGGTCGGGGTGGCGGCGATCGTGCTCACCGCGCTGTTCGTGCCGGAGTCCAAGGCCCCGCATCCGCGGCGGCTGGACCCGGTCGGCCAGGTGCTGGTGATCGTGACGCTGGCCTCGCTGATCTACGGGATCATCGAGGGCCCGCGGCACGGCTGGGGCTCACCGGAGATCATCGGCTGCTTCTGCCTGTCCGCGGTGGCCCTCGGGACCCTGCTCGTCTACGAGCCGCGGCGCCGCGAGCCGCTGCTGGATCTGCGGTTCTTCCGCAGCGCGCCGTTCTCCGGGGCGACGGTGATCGCGGTCAGCGCGTTCGCGGCGCTGGGCGGGTTCCTCTTCCTCAACACGCTCTACCTGCAGGATGTGCGCGGCTACTCGGCCCTGCACGCCGGGCTGCTCACGCTGCCGCTGGCCGCGGTCACGGTGGTCTTCGCGCCGCTGTCCGGCCGGATGATCAGCATCCGCGGCCCGCGGATCCCGCTGATCGTCGCGGGGATCTGCATGTCCGGGGGCGCCCTGATGCTGACCGGGCTGACCGCGCAGCAGTCCACCGGCTGGCTGCTCGCCTCCTATGTGATCTTCGGGATCGGCTTCGGCGTGGTGAACGCCCCGATCACCAACACCGCGGTGTCCGGGATGCCGCGCGCGCAGGCGGGGGTCGCGGCGGCGATCGCGTCCACCAGCCGGCAGGTGGGCCAGTCACTGGGGGTGGCGGTGGTGGGCTCCGCGGTGACCTCGGTCATGGTCGGCCCGATGCGCACCGGCTTCACCACCGCCAGCCACGTGGGCTGGTGGATCATCACCGGCTGCGGGCTGGTCGTGCTGGTCGTGGGCCTGGTGACCAGCGGCCGGTGGGCGCGGCAGACGGCCGCCCGGACCGCGGACCGGCTGATGTCGGAGGAAGAGGAGCCGGTCCCGGTCGGGTGACGCGCGCTCAGCTGCCGGCGGCTGGGCTGATCAGGGAGAAGGTGGCGCCCTGGTCGTCGGCGACCACGGCGATCCGGCCGTACGGGGAGTCCCGGGGCGGCTGGATCACCCGGCCGCCTGCCGCGCTCGCGGCTCTCGCGGCCGCGTCAGTGTCGGCGGCCCCGAAGTAGGTGGCCCAGTGCGCGGGCGCGTCAGCGGGCGTGCTGCTGCCGAGTTCGCCGATCCCGCCGACCTCGCGTGCCGCTGCACTTCAGCGTCGCGTAGCGGTAGCCGTCCCCGCTCAGGTCGCCGTACTCGTAGCCGAACACGGCCTGGTAGAAGGCCTGGTTCTGGTCGTAGGCGCGGCTGATGTTCTCGTTCCAGCACAGCGAGCCGGGCTCGTTGGCCAGGCCCACCCCGGTGTGCGCCTGGGCCTGCCAGATGCCGAAGACCGCGCCGCCGGGGTCGGCCGCCACCGCCATCCGCCCGACGTCCATCACGTCCATCGGCTCCATGAGGGTCAGGCCCCCGGCCGCCTTGATCTTGCTGACCGTCTCGTCGAGGTCGTCCGAGGCGAGGTACGTGGTCCAGGCGGCAGGCGTCCCGGGCGGCCCCTGCTTCGGGCCGATGCCCGCCACCGGCCGGTCGTCCTTCAGGCACATGGCGTAGCCGCCGGCCTCGGGCGGCCCGGGCTGGACGTACCACCCGAACAGGCCCGTGTAGAAGGCGCTGGCCCGGCTGATGTCGTCGACCGCGAGATCGATCCAGCACGGCGTGCCGGCCGGCCAGGCGGTGTCACGAGTAACCATGATTCCCCCACGTGGTGAGGCCGGGGCGTCCCCTGCGCCCGGCAGCAGGGCCAGCCTAGGAGGGCCCGGCGGCTGGCGCCGGCACCGCCGGTGGTAGAAAAGCGCTGTGGAGACATGGGATGCGATCAGAGCGCGCAGGAACGTCCGCAGCTACACCGACCAGCCCATCGACCGGGAGGATCTGGAACGGATCCTCGAGGCTGGCCGGGCCCCGTCGGCGCGGAACTGGCAGCCGTGGGATTTCGTGGTCGTCACCGGCCGGCGAGCTGACCGAGCTGGCCCGGGTGTGGCAGGGCGCCCGGCATGTAGCCCAGTCCGCGGCCACCATCGGCCTGGTCGCGCCCGTGCTGGAGGATGAGCAGCGGCGCAGGGCCTGCGGTACGACCTCGGCCAGGCCACGATGAACATCATGCTCGCCGCGGCCGACCTCGGCATCGGCAGCGGGCACGCGTCCGTGGCCGACCAGGATCTGGCCCGCCAGCTGCTGGGCTTCCCGGAGGACCGGTTCCTGGCCTACCTGATCGCCCTGGGCTACCCGGCGGACCGCCCGCTGGCGCCGATCGCGCGGCCCGACCGGCGCCCGTTCGAGGACGTCGTGCACTGGGATCGCTGGTAGCAGGGCCCGCCAGCGAGCCTGGGCGATGCGGTCAGGGCTCCGAGGGGAAGCAGTAGGAGTCGCTGGACGCGTCCCCGCCCTGCAGCCGGACCTGGTGGGTGCGCCGGCCGCGGAACGCCTCCCCCTCGGGGAAGAACCGCTCGTCGAAGGTCAGCCCGCCGCCCGGGGTGACGTCCAGCTTGGCCATCCAGGAACCCACCCCGTCGGGGTAGAACTGGTCATCCCACGCGCCGTACAGCGAGTTCGTGAAGTAGACGCGGTTCCCGTCCCGGCTCACCTCGACCATCTGCGGGCCGCCGCTGAGCGGCTGATCCGGCCGGGCCGGGTGCGCCGCGCGCCCGACGATCCCGCCGATCCGCACCGACCCGGTCTCCACCGGGTGCAGCGGGTCGCTCACGTTGTACTGCTTCAGCTCGCCGGTGCCCCAGCACGAGACATACAGGAACTGGTCATCGACAGACAGGTTGATGTCCGTGACCAGCGGCGGCACCGCGCCGAAGCCCTGCAGCAGCGGCGGGAGCTGCTCGGCGGGAGCGGGCTCGGCCGGGATGGTGATCACCTTGGTCGCGGCCCACTGGCCGTTCTCCTCGTGCCACATCCAGATCGAGGCGGACAGGTCCTCGACGCTCACCACGACCCCGACGAAGCCGTACTTCTTGGTCGGGTCGTGCGCGGGCCGCAGTTCCAGCACCATCTGATGCTCGTCACCGAGGTCCACGGTCTGCGTGAGCTTGCGCGTGCCCATGTCCCAGAAGTGCAGCCGGTGGCCGTACTTGCGGCCGAGCAGCAGCTCGGGCACGACACCGTCCTCGATCATGGCGGGGGTGCCCCACTCCGACGTGATGGCCACGTCGGCCATGACGTGCCACCACACGTCGTAGG
Source organism: uncultured Actinomycetes bacterium (assembly GCA_963742055.1). Taxonomy (GTDB): domain Bacteria; phylum Actinomycetota; class Actinomycetes; order Streptosporangiales; family Streptosporangiaceae; genus RYN-230. The sequence goes on from CAVUKT010000086.1 coordinate 21,936, forward strand.
CGAAGAACTGGTCGCCGCGGTCGGCTTCCCACGGCCCGAGGACGTCGAACGTGTTCTGGTCGAGCAGGGCGATCCCGCCGGGGCCCTCCTCGCCGTAGCCGCCGAGGCAGGAGACGAACACCGCACCGGGGCCGCAGTGCACGGTGTGCGGGCGGGAGTAGCCGGCCCGCTTGCCGACCTCGTCCGCCTCGAGGACCTTGGTCACCGTGGGCGAGCTGGGGTCCGGCTCGGTGTCCAGGATGTGGACCCGGGACGAGCGGATGCCCGGGACGACCAGGTAGCGGCGGCCGCCGTGGTCGTGCCCGCCGCCCGGGTGCAGCGCGCTGGAGCAGGCGTTCCACCCGAAGTGGTGGAGTTCGTCGCCGAGGTGCGGCAGTTCGGTGAAGCCGACCACGGACCCGTAGCGGGCCGAGCCGGGATCGACGTCCAGCACCGCGATCGCGTCGGGCTGGTCGGCCGGGCGGGAGAACGCAGCGACGTAGGCGAGTTTCTCCGGCGGGGCCTCGGCCGCGTCCCGGGGCGTGCGGTAGAACGTCGGGTCGTGGGGTGATGCTCATCTGCCATGGTGCTCAGTACATCAGCCAGAACCCGCTGATGGCCAGGGCGCCCACCGCCACCAGTGCGAACAGGGCGACCCAGACGCCGCCGGGAACGCCGGTGAGCGCCGCGAGCTGGTCCGCGTCCGACCGCGAGGCCCGGCCCCGGCGCCGCGAGCGCTGCAGCTCCAGGACCGGCCGGATCCCCCCGACCAGCAGGAACCAGGCCATCGCGTACCCGAACGCGGCCTGCAGCAGCGACGAACCACGCCAGGTCACCAGGGCCACGGCCGCCGCCACGCGTGACCGTGGCGAGGATCCCGTAGGCGTTGCGGACCATCAGGGTCAGGGCGGCCAGCAGAACCAGGCTGAGCAGCAGCGCGGCCACCAGGTGCCCGGTGGCCAGCAGGGCGGCCGTGCCCAGCCCCAGGAGCGGAGGGGCCAGGTAGCCCGCCGCGGCGGTGGCCACGATGCCGGGACCCGAGGAGTTCCCCGCGGACACGGTGAGGCCGGCCGTGCTGCGGTGCACCCGGACCCCGTCGAGGCGCCGGCCCACGGCCAGCGCGACCAGCGCGTGGCCACCCTCGTGGGCGATGGTCACCACGGTGCGGGACACCGGCCAGGCTCGCCGCCACCCGACCAGGATCAGCGCGGCCACGGCGGTGCCCAGGACCAGCAGACGGGGCGGCAGCGGCTCGGCGGTGATCACCTCGTGCCACAACTGGCCAAGCGATGTGGCGTGCACGCCCGCCATCCTGCCAGGCCGGCCGGGCTGGCCGGGCCCGGGAAGCGGTCAAGTCAGCACATCCGCAGCCAATTCCCAGGCTCAGGGCCGGGGCTGAGCCCGGGGCCGGACTGGCCTCAGCGGCGGGACAGGCGGTCGATGCGGGCGACCTCGTCCGGGGTCGAGGGAGAAACTCAGCACGTCGAAGTTGGCCGCGATCCGCTCCGGCCGCTCAGACTTCGGGATCACCGCGATGCCGTGCTCGAGATGCCAGCGCAGCACCACCTGGGCCGGGGTCACCCCGTGTTTCTCGGCGATCCCGGTCAGCACCGGGTGGCCCAGGTCGGTGCCCTTGAGCGGGCTGTAGCCCTCCAGGGTCACCCCCCGCTCGCGGCTTTCCTCCAGCACGGCCTCGTCATACTGGGCCGGACTCCACGGGATCTGGTTGACGGCAGGCGCTGCCCCGGTGGCCTTGATCAGCGTGTCGATCTGCGCGATGGAGTAGTTGCTCACCCCGACCGTCCTGGCCAGGCCCTCGTCGCGCAGGGCGAGGAACTCCCGCCAGACCGGCGCGAGGGCCCGGGCGGGCGGCGGCCAGTGCACGAGCCACAGGTTGACGTACCTGGTGCCCAGGGCGCGCAGGCTGGCGCACAGCGTCTTGCGTTCCTGGCCCGCCTTGCCCGGGGGAAGCTTGGTCGTGATGAACACCTCGCCGCGGTCCAGGCCGCTGTCCCGCAGCGCGTGGCCCACCTCAGCCTCGTTGCCGTACATGGTGGCCGTGTCGAGGTGCCGGTAGCCCACCTGCAGCGCGGTGAGGACGGCCTCGTACCCGGCTGAGCCCCGCAGCCGCCAGGTGCCGAAGCCGAGCAGCGGCATGCGGACCCCGCCGGGCAGCGCGGCGGAGGGGATTTCTGGCGCCTTCGTCATAGGGGACATTCTGCCCAGCTGAGGGGGTGCTGACTCGGCGCGCGTCAGGTGAGCACCGTCCCGGTCCGGGCGGTGAGGTCAGCGAACAGGTCGGTCAGCCGCTTGGTCACCGGCCCGGGCCCGCCCGATCCGATGGGGCGCCCGTCCAGCCGGGTGACCGGGGTGAGACCGCCCATGGTGCCGGTCACGAACACCTCGTCGGCCGCGTAGAACTGGGTCAGGCTGTAGTCGCCGGCCGTGTGCGGGATGCCCGCCTGCGCGGCGAGTTCGAGGACGGCGGCCCGGGTGATGCCCTCCGGGCAGGCGGCCGCGGACGGCGTGCCCAGGTGCCCGCCGGTGACCAGGAACAAGTGCGTCGCGTTGGTCTCGGCCACGAACCCGCGGCTGTCCAGCATGACCGCGTCGTCCGCCCCGGCGACGTTCGCCTCGATCTTGGCCAGGATCGAGGTGAGCAGGTTGTTGTGGTGGATCTTCGGATCCAGGACATCCGGCGGCGGGCGGCGCACGCTCGAGGTGATCAGGGTGATCCCGGACTGGTCGTACACCGGCTCCTTGTGCTCGGCCAGCACGATCAGGGTGGGCCCGGACTGGTTGAGCCGGGGATCCATGCCGCTGGTGATCTTCACGCCGCGGGTCAGGGTGAGCCGGATGTGCACGCCGTCGGTCATCGCGTTCGCGCGCAGCGTGCGGCGGATCTCCCCGGTGATCTCCTCGTCCGATGGCACCCCGGTGAAGGCCAGCGCGGCCGCCGAGCGGCGCAGCCGGGCGAGGTGCTCGCCGAGCCGGAAGATCCGGCCCTGGTAGAGCCGCAGTCCCTCCCATACCGCGTCACCGCCCTGGACCGAGGAGTCGAACGGGCTGATCGCGGCCTGGTCGCGGTGCGACAGCACGCCGCCCACGTTGACGATGAGGTCACGGTTGCGGTCGTCAAAGGTCTGCAGCACTACGGCGCTCCGGAGTCGGGATGCGGGTCGCTGGGCGGGGCCGCCGGGCGGTGCGATCCCGGTGAGCCGGGACGCGCGCAGCCGCTCGTAGAACGGCTGGCACTGCCCGGCCAGCGCGGCGAGCCGCGGCGGCAGGGCCCCTTCCGGCGGATGGTAGGGGCCGAACCCCGTGGACCGCCACACCGATTCATACCAGTGCGGGGCCCAGACCCCGTCGGTGTCCCGCGGGCCCGCGGGCCAGGACAGCATGGCCGTGGTGAACGGGACCCCCAGCGCCGCGCACAGCGCGCGCAGCACCGGCTCAGGGTGTTCCAGCAGGTCACGGGCGTCGATCACGGGGCCGCCGAACCGGTCGAAGATCTCCGCCTGCTGCCAGATGCCGAGATCGTCCAGGGTGGGCGTGGCGCGCACCCGGGCGTAGGAGGCCAGCAGCTCCCGGGGGTCGCGGATGAGGAACGCGTGCCGCAGCGGCGCGAGCGCGTCCCGGTCCACCTCCGGGAGCAGGTGATGAGTCATGTGCTTGGCGTAGAACACCGTCCGGCCCGCGGGCAGGGGCGCCGTGGTCAGCTGGCTGATCACCGCCTGCCAGCTCGTGGGCTGGCTCGCGATGACCTGCTCCCGGCCCGGGTGGGCGATCCCGGTGCGGTCCAGGTAGAAGGCGTACAGCGGCTCGTCCGCGACCACGGTGTCCGGGCGGTTCTCCCAGGCCCGCATGAGCGCGGTGGACACCGTGCGCGGCCCGGACCACATGGCGATCCGGACCGGCTCACTGGCCATACGTCACCGGGAGAGCGAGCCGGACTCGGCGCCGATCGTGGTGTCCTCGCCGTGCCCGGTGTGCACGACGGTCTCCGGGGGCAGGGCCATCAGCCGGTCCCGGATGGACCTGATGATCGTCGCCGTGGTCTGAGTACGACCGGCCGGTGGCGCCCGGGCCGCCGTGGAACAGGGTGTCGCCGGAGAACACGACGCGCAGCGCGGGCGCGTACAGGCAGACGCTGCCCGGCGAGTGGCCGGGGGTGTGCAGCACCCGCAGCGGGGTGGCCGCGATCTCGATGACCTCCTCGTCGGCCAGGTCGCCGTCGGGCAGCTGGCCCGGGTAGATCATCCGCCACAGCACCTGGTCGGCCGGGTGCAGCAGCACCGGGGCGCCCTTCGCCTCGGCGACCTGCGGCGCCGCGTTGATGTGGTCGTTGTGCCCGTGGGTGCAGACGATGGCGGACAGCCTGCGCTCGCCGACCGCGGCCAGGATGGCCTCCGGATCATGGGCGGCGTCGATGACGATGACCTCGTGGTCGTCGCCGAGCAGCCACACGTTGTTGTCGACCGCGAAGTCCTGCCCGTCCAGGGAGAAGGTGCCCGAGGTGACGACCTTCTCGATCCGGGCGGTCATGGCGAGGTTCACCACGCTGCGCAGGACCTCGCCGCGCTCCATCTTCGCGAACGCCTCCTCGACCGCGTCCAGCGCGAATCGTTTCCGAAACGAACTTCTCCAGCGGCAGCCTGCCCTGCAGGTACAGGTCGATGAGGACCGGGAAGTCCCGTTCCGGCAGGCAGTCGCCGTACCAGGACGACTTGAGCGCCCCGCCGCGGCCGAACACGTCCAGCAGGGGGAGCTCGATCCGCATCTCCGGGGTCGGCACGCCGACCAGCACCACCGTGCCGGCCAGGTCCCGGGCGTAGAACGCCTGCTGGTAGGTCTCCGGGCGGCCGATGGCCTCGATCACCACGTCCGCGCCGTTCCCGCCGGTGAGCGCCCGGATCCCCTCGACCGGGTCGGTCTCCCGCGAGTTGATCACGTGCGTGGCGCCGAACTGCCTGGCCCACTCCAGCTTCCGCGGGTCGATGTCGACCGCGATGATCGTCCGCGCCCCGTTGAGTACCGCGCCGAGCACCGCGGCGTCACCCACGCCGCCGCAGCCGATGACGGCGACCGAGTCGCCCCGGGTGACCGGGGCGGTGTTGATGGCGGCGCCGAGGCCCGCCATCACGCCGCAGCCGAGCAGGCCGGCCACCATCGGGCCGGGCGGCCGGGTTGACCTTGGTGCACTGGCCCGCCGCGACCAGGGTCTTCTCCGCGAACGCGCCGATCCCCAGCGCGGGGGACAGGATCGTGCCGTCCGTCAGGGTCATCTTCTGGCGGGCGTTGTGCGTGTTGAAGCAGTACCAGGGCCTGCCCCGCTTGCAGGCGCGGCACTCTCCGCAGACCGCGCGCCAGTTCAGGATGACGAAGTCGCCGGGCGCGATCGCGGTGACCCCCTCGCCCACCGCCTCGACCAGGCCGGCCGCCTCGTGCCCGAGCAGGTAGGGGTAGTCGTCCCCGATGCCGCCTTCCCGGTAGTGCAGGTCGGTGTGGCAGACGCCGCACGCCTGCACCCGGACCAGGGCCTCGCCCGGCCCCGGATCGGGCACCACGATCGTGGTGAGTTCAACTTTGGCGCCCTTAGCTGGGGCGACGACGCCCCGGACTTCGTGTGTCATCCGACCATCGTGCCGAATCGCGGTGGGCAGCGGAAGGCCGGGGCCGGCCTATCCCGGCTTGCGACATCCGTCAGCCGACCGATGTTTCGCTTCGCCAGGCCGGCCATCGTGGGATGCAGAACGGCGTTACATGCCGGTCCCCGACCCGACCAGGCTCGGCAAGGAAAACAGATGAACAGGTTGGCGCCCGTCCGCGCGACGGCCCCGCGCCCGTATCGCATCTCCCTTCCCGCAGGTCCCGAAGCAGCGGTCGAAGCCCGCCGCCACGTCTGGGCGATCATCCACGCATGGGACATCCCCATCGACGCCTACGCCGCGGCTCTGCTCGCCAGCGAACTGGTCACCGACGCCATGAGGCAGGACACGGATGGGCACGAGGCGGTTCAGTTGATGATCAGCTGGGTTGATGGCCAGTTCCGGGTGGAAGTGCACGAGGCAGCGCGATCCGAACCGGCATTGGTGCCGGCGGACCCGCAGCCCGACGCTGACGCCCGGCGCGGCCTCACGCTGGTCCGCAACGCCCGGCGGCGCTACTTGCGCTTCCGGGACTGGCCCGAGCAGGCCCGGCAAGGAAACAGATGACAATGATGGCGCCAGTCCGTGCGATGGTGGAGCGCCCGTACCGAATCTCCCTGATCGCAGGCCCGGCCGCCGCGGCGCAAGCGCGCCGCCACGTCTGGGCGATCATCCGGGCCTGGGACGTGCCCGTCGACGGCTACACCGCGGCCCTGCTCGCCAGCGAACTGGTCACCAACGCCATCCGGCACGCCGGGGACGAGCACGACCCCGTCGAGCTGGTGGTCAGCTGGGCCGGCGGCCAGTTGCGGGTGGAAGTCCACGACGGGTCACGGTCGGCCCCCGCGCCGGTGCACGCGCTGCCGTACGCCGAAGCCGGCCGGGGCCTGATGCTGCTGGACAGCCTGTCCACCGACTGGGGCTACCGCGAGACGGCCAGCGGCAAGGCGGTCTACTTCACGCTCGCCCCCTGGGCCTCGTCCTGGATCCGGTCGTCCCCCAGGGCCGGATCCAGGACGGGATGGGCTGAGCCCGGGCAGCGGGCCGCGACGCGGCCCCTGCCGGCGAGGCCCCGAGGACTCGCCAGGAAGGCTGAGCTGGCGGGCTCAGCCGAAAGGGCCGCCGCCGTCTGAGCCCAGGTGCGGGGCTCAGCCGGCGGCGGCGCGGCGGTCGGTGGCCTCGCGGGCGATGTCGATCCGGGACCGGACGTCGAGCTTGCCCAGGATGTGCGAGACGTGGGTGGCCACGGTCCGGGGGGACAGGAACAGCCGGGCGGCGATCTGCGGGTTGGTCATCCCCTGGGCGACCAGCGCCGCGATCTTGGCCTCGGCGGGCGTCAGGCTGTCCCAGCCGCGGCGGGCCCGCCGGTGCTTGACCCGCGGGGCGCGGCGGATGCCGTGCGCCCGGAACCGGGCCTGCAGCCGGGCGACGTCCCGGGTCGCGCCGAGGGACGAGTAGAGGTCGACGGCGCGGGTGAACGCGGCCCGGGCCGGGTCCCGGTCACCCGTATCCACCAGGGCTCCGGCCGCGGCCTCCAGCGCCTTCGCGCGGGGCAGCGGGCGGCCGGCGTCGTGGTAGCGGTCTGCGGCCCGGAGCAGCCGGCCGGCGTCGCTGGTCGACCAGGCCCCGGCAGTGCCAGCGCGGTCGCCTGCCGGTGCGGGATCTCCGTGTCGTCGGCCAGGGCCGCAGCCTGCTCCGCGAGGGTCTGCGCGGCGGCCGTGTCGCCGATCGTCGTGGCCAGCCGGACGCCGTCCGCCAGCAGATCCTCGACCTCGTCGAGTTCCTCGGCGTGGTCGGCGAACCCGGTCAGCACGTCGAGCGCCTCGGTCAGCTCGCCTTCCTGTTCGAGGGCCTCGCTGCGGGCCAGGGCCAGCGTGCCGACCACCCGGTTCCCGATCCGCTCCGCGTGCGGGGCGGCCGCGGCCAGATGACGCCGGGCCGGCAGCGGTCTCGCCGCGGTGGAAGCAGATCACCGCGGCGACGCCGTGGTCGCAGCAGGCCACGCCGGGGTCCTTGGTGACTTCCTGGACGACGCCCACCTCGGTCAGGGCATCGTCCCAGCGAGCCGGTGTGGAACAGCAACTGGCCGAGGCAGCTCTGCGCCTGGGCCCGGCGGACCATGATGCCGGCCCGGTCGGCGAGCTGCTGGGCCTCGCGGGCCGCGGCGAACGCCCCGTCGTACTGGTCGAGGTCGCCCAGCGTGACGGCCTTGTTGATCTGCAGCAGCAGCCGCAGGTCGGTCAGCGCGGGTTCGGCCTGGGTGACCGCCAGGGCGCGGTCGTAGAGGGGCAGCGCGTCCGCCGTCCGCCCCTGCATCGCCGCGCGTGATGGTCAGCACGTGCAGGGCCCAGCCGACCGCCCAGTCGTCGTCGGCCTCGGTCGCCTCGGCCAGGGCCGCGCTGGCCACCTGGTCAGCCATCTCGATCTGGCCGAGGTCGCGGTGCGTCCGCGCGATGGCCACCAGCAGCCGGGCCCGGTTCCGGGCGGAGATCCCGGGCAGGGCCAGGGCCTGGTTCAGCGCGGTCAGGGATTCCGGGAACCGGCCGGCCATGCGTGCGGCACTGGGCCAGGGTCCAGTGCAGGTCGACGAGGAGGTCGGGATCGACGGTCGTGGCGAGCCCGCGCTGGGCCACCCGTTCCGCCTCGGCCGCGTCGCCGACCCGGTACAGGGCCTCGGCGAGCCGGCACACCAGGCCGTCGTGCTCGGGCGAGCCAGCCGGTGACCGCGCGACGGCGCTGCCGGAGAAGTTCCGCGGCGGCCCGGGGGGCCTGGCCGACCAGCAGCGGTGCGGTGCGGCTCCAGCCAGCGCAGGATCCACTCGTCCATCGGCTCGGCGGTGTCGGCGGACCCGCGCCACCGCCTGCAGCAGCTGCCGGGCGACCCGGTCGGCCGGCGCGCCGGCCTCGGCGAGCGCGCGGCCGGCCTCGCGGTGCCAGGCGGCCCGCACCGGGGCCGGGATCTCCTCGTACAGGGCGGCGCGGATCAGCGGGTGCCGGAACCCGAGGCCGCTGCCCGACTCGGCCAGCACGCCGGCGGCCCGGGCCTCGTCCACGGCCGGGACCAGGTCCGCGACGCCCCGGCCGAGCACGGTGGCCAGGTCCGGGCACGGCGAAGTCCACGCCCAGCAGGGCGGCCGCGCGCAGGACCTCACGCACCCAGGCCGGGACGAAGCGGAGCCGGTCCGCGATGGCCGCGGACAGGGAGTCGGGCGCGCGGTCGCTGGTCAGCTCCGCGGTCCCGCGTCGGAGACGGTCAGGCTGGAGCTGCGGGCCAGCGCGTCCACCAGCTCGGTGAGGTAGAGCGGGTTGCCGGCGGCGCCGTCGGCGAGCCGCATCAGTTCCTCGTCGGGCTTGCCGCCGGCCAGGGTCTCGACCAGCTCGGTCACTGACTCCTCGGGAAGCCCGCCCAGCTGGAAGCGCGCGGCCAGGTCGGCGGTGTGCCGGAGGGCCAGCAGATCCTCCCGCTGCGGCACCGGGCGCATCATGCCGATCAGCAGCAGCGGCAGGTGCCGGGCCGACCGGGACAGGCGCTCCCACAGGGTGACGCTGGCCTGATCGGCCCACTGGAGGTCATCCACGACCAGGACCGTCGGCAGCGCGGCGCACAACTCGCTCGACGAGCGCGAGCAACTGCTCGGCCAGCGCGGTCGGCACGTCCTCGCCGCGGCCGGACGCGACCTCGCCGCGCAGCAGCGCGACGATGGTTTCCTGCCGCGGGTTGGCCGAGGGCTCGCGGACCCGCAGCCCGTCCAGGATGGGCAGCAGCGGCAGCGCCTGGCCCAGCTCGTCGCCGGCGCCCCAGAACACCTGGCAGCCACGGTCCGCCGCCTCCGCGCAGGCCGCCCGGACCAGCGTGGACTTGCCGATGCCCGGCTCGCCCTCGATCAGCACGGCCTGGCCGTGCCCCGCGGTCGCCTCAGCCGCGCAGCTGATAAGCCGCGACAGTTCATGATCCCGGCCGACCAGTTGGTCGGCTAAGGGTGGTATCGGGCACGAGGTGGATCGTACCTCCCGAATATGGGCGGAACAAGCGCTTTCGCCCTGGTAAACGGTGGTACAAGAAGATCTTGGTCGGCCCAGCAAGGGATCATGCGCATGACGCTGTGGCAGTTCGCATGTATGCTACGTCAGTGCAACTTGCAGTGCGATTTGCACTGCGCTAATTGCAACGCAATTCTGCCCTGCAATTCTACTACTGCTAGTTAGTTGTTTATAGCCGGCAGGTCAGGTTGCATTAATTTTGTCCTGGGAATAAACAGTAGTTTAGGGTTCAAAGAACGCGTTAATAGAATTTCGCTAAAATCTTTCTTTAATTTCTCAATTCCGGTAGACAGCCAGGTCAGGCGGCGGTAACTTGGTCTTGCCGGAACGCATGCGCCGGGTTATCCACAGGACCGCCCATTACGGGTAACCACCCTCGGGCATTATCTTATGGAGGCGCCATGCGTATCGCGCGGGCACTCGCCATAAAAGTCACGTTACCTCTCTGCGTGGCCGGCGTCACGCTCCTTTCCGGAGCCGCCGTAGCCGTTCCATCAATCGTCGCCAGTGTTAACTCTGCTCCTGTCGCGTCTGCTGTGACTACAGGGGCTCAGTCCGAATATGTACTACGACTGAGGCCCACGCTCACGTCGATCACCGCCCGCCCAATCCGCCCTCAACTACTAATTTCCTTCGCGACAGGGAATCCACTTCATCCCCCGCAGCGCCTGCTGCGGGGGATGAATGTGTTTTGAGGGAGAAATGTGTTGGGAGGGAGAGGTGCGACGGATGTTCGCGCTGCCGGTCAGGCCAGGATCTGGCCGCGCAGGATGATCCGACGGGGATGGTGCAGGACGTCCGGGTGGGCTACCGGGTCTTCGTCGTAGATGACCAGGTCAGCGGGGGCGCCGTCGGTCAGGCCGGGCAGGCCGAGCCAGGCCCGGGCGGTCCAGCTGGCCGCGCCCACCGCGGCTTCCCAGGGCAGGCCCGCGCTGATCAGCCGCTCCACTTCCTCGGCGACCGTCCCGCACGGGTGCGTGTCGGTGCCGGCCAGCACCGTGACCCCCGCCTCGTACGCGGCGCGGGCGGTGGCCGGCATCGCCGCCCAGCCCGCCAGGTAGGAGTCCCGCCGCGGCCCCGGATCCCAGGCCCGGACCCGGAACGCGGACGCGGCGAACGCGTTGAGGGTCGGCACCAGGGCCGTGCCCTGGGCCGCCATCTGGTCCAGCAGGCCCGGGTCGAGGTGCATGCCGTGCTCCAGGCTGTCCACCCCGGCGGCGACCGCATTGGCACAGCCCGCGGCGGTCTGGCAGTGCACGGACACCTTCCCGCCGATCGCGTGCACCGCGCTGGTCACCTCGCGGAGAACCGCCAGCGGCACCGGCGGCTCGTCCCAGGCCCAGTCGCCGATGATCTTGCACCAGCCAGCCGCGGCTGCCGGAGCCGGGCCAGGCGCGGAGGCGGCCGGCTGGCCGGTCCCCAGGCCGGTCCCCGGCTCCCGGCCGGTCTGCGCGGCGGCTTCCGGCCGGGCGGCGGCTTCCTGGGCGGCAGCGGCCTCCTGCAGCGGCGGCCCCGGCCAGTTCCGCCTCCGTGACGTGGCGCCCCCAGGCCGGGAAGAAACGGCCCGGCGTGGCGAGCCACGGTCCGGCCGACCGGACCCGGGGCAGGCCTTCCGCGTCGTGGGCCCAGCCCGGGATGCGGGCCGCGGACCCGGGGGCGCGGATCAGCAGCACGCCCGCGGCGGCGTGCTCCGCGAGGTCGGTGCGCAGCACCGATTCGTCGAAGGGGTCGCCGGGCTGCTCCGCTCCGGGATGAGTGTGCACATCGACCAGGCCGGGCAGCAGCCAGCCGCCGTCGGCCACGGTCTCGGCGCCCGCGACGGGATCCTCGCGGAGCACTCCGCCGTCGATCCACAGCGAGCGCTCTTCCCGCTCCGGCAGCACGGTTCCGCGCACATGCAGCACCATGTGCCGTGTCTACCAGCCCGGCCCCCGGCGGGCCAGGCCCGCGCGGAGCCCCGCGCAGTCCTGCCAGGAGCACGCGGGGCACACCGCATTTTGGATACAGCCGCCGATATGCTAAATGCGTGGGGAGAGCATCGTGACCGCGGACGCGCAGCCGGCCGGCCCGCCCGTGTTCATCAGCCCGGTCGCGCGCCCGGTGCCGTTGCGCCAGTCCGTGTACGAGGCCCTGGTCGAGCTGGTGGTCGGCGGCCGGCTCGGCCCCGGCGAGCACCTGGTCGAGACCGAGCTGGCCCGGCAGCTGGGGGTGAGCCGCCAGCCGGTGCGCGAGGCGCTGCACCGGCTGGAGGCGGAAGGCTGGGTGGATCTGCGGCCGAACCAGGGCGCCTTCGTCCACGTCCCCACCGATCATGAGGTCGATGAGCTGCTCGACGTGCGGGAGCTGCTCGAGGTGCAGATGGCCCGGCTGGCCGCGCGCGCGGCCTCTCCCACCGGGATAGCCCGGCTGCGGGCCATCTGGTTCGAGGGGCAGAGCGCCGTCGCGTCCGGGGAGACCGAACGCGTCGTGGCCGCCAACAACGAGTTCCACGCCGAGCTCGCCCGGGTGGCCGGCAACGCCGTGCTGGCCGACCTGGCCCGCATCGTCAGCCGCCGGGTCCGCTGGTACTACCGGCAGGTCGCGCCGCAGCGCGGCCAGGAGTCATGGGCGGAGCACCGGGAACTTATCGACGCCGTCGAGGCCAAGGACGAGGAGCGGGCCGCCGAGATCGCGCGCCAGCACACCGAGGGCACCCGCTCGGCCTACCACCAGCCGCCGCAGCGCGGCTGAGAGGCCCGCCGGATAACGCGGGCTGTGGCGAAAGATCGGCGACCAGGCGGAGGCCGGACGACACAGATGCGCCGCCCCGCAGCGGTCCCCGGCCCGCGCCAGATCCTCGCGGCGAATGTGTGCCCTGACCGTTGTCCCCGCAGCCGTTTCGGCACACATTCGCCGGCGGCCAGGCCGATGGGCCCGGCTCGTGCGGACGAGCGCGCCAGACCCGGTGGCGAGCGTCGCGGCCATGCCCCATGATGGGGTGACTCCCGGTCCGGCAAGATCGCGTCACTGGCACGGCAAGGGGACAAATGACCGACGAGGGCCCGCAGGAACCGCCGCGTGGGCGGCGAGCGCGTGGCTCCGTCGATCCCGGACCCGAGTACCCCGGTGACCTGCCCCGGCGTCCGTACCCGCCACCGCAGTACCCCGAGACAGTGCCGGGCCAGCGCAGGCCGGGCGGCGCCCCGGGGGATACCGGCACGGCAGCCCAGGACTACCCGGCCCCGCCAGGCACGCCGGGGCAGGCTCCGCAGGAGACGCCCGGGCGACGGCCGTTACGCCTGGCCCGCCGGGCCAGGCGAGATAGCCCCTGGTCAGGAACAGGACACAGACCCAGGCGACGGGCAGGCGCAGTTACCCGGCGGCCCCCCCGCGCGGACCGCATGAGCCCAGGCGGGGGACCGGCGGACGGGACGCCGCCCGCGGCAGCGAGCAGGCCCCGGGCGGCCGGATCCAGGACGTGCCCGGGTCCCGGCGGCGAGGGCGGGAAGAGCCAGGCCGCGGGCGGAACGATGCGGGCCGCGAGACCGGGCGCGGGCTGGATGACAGCCAGGCGGATTATGCCCAGCCGCGCGCCTGCCAGCGGGCGGGGCCGCCGCGCCGCAGCCCCCCGTGAGGAGCCCGGCGGGCCGCGTGACTTCTACGCCGACCGCGGTCCCCGGAGTGGTCCGAGGCCTGGCCCGACCAGGGGCCCGAGCGTGGCCGGGGGGACCGCGTTGACTCTCCCGGGCGCGAAGCCGGGAGGCAGGCGCCCGGCCGGGCTGCGGAAGGCCGGTGGCGGGGACGACCGCCCCTGCGGCACGGAACGGGTTCCTCGGCCGCACCGATTTCCTGGACCGGGAACCGGACGACGACGCCGGGCGGGACGGTCCCTCCGGGGGCCGTGGCCGGGGGCGTGGACTGTTCGGCAGGCGCGGCCGCGAGGCCGGTCTAGAACCTGATGACGATGCCGGGCGCGGGGAGGCCAGGGGCAGGACCGCCCGGGCCGACGCCCTGGCCGCACCCGAGCGCGGGACACGAGGCGGACGGCCGGCTGGGGGGTGCCCGCGGTGCCGCCGGGCGAATCAGTCCCCCCGGCCGGCCGGTTCCGGCGTGGAGGCCCGGTTCCGGGTGGAGGCCCGGTTCCGCCCGGTTCGGTTCCGCCCGGTGGTCCGGTTCCGCGCGGCTTTCCGGCCCCCGCGGGCGGACCGGTTCCCACCGGCGGTCTGGGGCCGCGTGGCGATTCGGTCCCGGGTGGCCGGTCGATGCCGCCAGGAGGGCCGTTGCCGGGTGGCCGGTCGATGCCGCCCGGCGGGCCGGTTCCGGCCGGGTGGGCCAGGCGTGGACGACTACCTGACCGCGCCACCACAGCAATCGCTCCTGGAGGGGCACCTCCGGCCGGGGCCGGCGGCAGGCCACCGAAGAACCGTCCGCCGCGGACTGGACCTCGGCGCCCCGGCGCGGGCGCCGGCACCGTCCCGAACCCCATCCCGAGTAGGCCTGGCACCGGCAGCGGGGACCGCCCGGAGCGGGCCGGCCCCAGCCGCCACGGCCGGGCGCCCGGCGGCTCCGGGGTGGGCTGGGACAGTCCCCGGGAAGCCGGGCCGGGTCAGGCGCCAGCCACCGGTCCCGCAGGCGGCGCCCGCGCCGCGTCCGGCCGGACCGCGTCCGGCTGGGCCGACTCCGGCCCCATCCCGCCCGGGCGCCGGTCCCCCGAACCGGCCGGGCCGGGGGCGCGGCGGCACAGCGGGCTTCGTTGCGGATCCGGAATTTGATCTTGACGACCGGCGTGCCCAAGAGCGCGAGCCCGCTCGCCGCCCGGCGTCCGGACCCTCGGCGGTCCAGCCGCCCGCGGATCCGCGGGCGGCGGACGAGGGGGCCAGGGACCGCCGGCCCCGCGGCCGGGCCGCGGCACGGGAAGCGCCCGCCGGAACGGGCCGCCGGCACGACGAGGTGGCCCCGGCTGGCGGCGCGCGGCCGCCCCGGGCGGCGCGGTCGGGCCGCAGGTCAGGGCGGCGCCGCAGCCGCCGGATCCTGATGATCGGGGCCGGGCTGGCGGTCGTCCTGGCCGGCGCGGCGGTCGCCGTGGAGTCTGGGCCTATTCGGCGGCGGGCCCGGCCACGTCCTGGTCACGCCGGACAAGCTGGGCGTCCTACGTCCGGCGGCCGCAGCTCGAGAAGCAGATGAACGCCAGCCAGTTGCAGCGGGAAGTCATCGCCAAGAGCGCGGGCCAGGCCAGCCACGTCGTCTCGGCGGTCTACGAGGACGGCACCAGCGCCAGCAGCACCAAGACGCCGCAGATGATCCTGTTCATCGGCGGCAACCTGTCCGGGGTCTCACCGGGCGGCTTCATCGCGCAGCTTCACCCAGCAGTCCAAGGGCGCCTTCGAGACCAGCCCGGGGTCGCTCGGCGGGTCGGCGGCGTGCGTCAACGCCCAGGCCAGCGTGCCGGGCAGCGTCGCGCTGTGCACCTGGGCCGACAACGACACGTTCGGCGTGGTGGCCTCGCCGACGATGAGCGCGACCAGGCTGGCCGCGCAGTTGCGGGCCATCCGGCCGATGGTCGAGCACGTCGCCAGGTAGGACTCGCGCGCGGGCGGATGACGCCGCTGATTCTGGCCGGCGGGTTGGGGCGCCGGATTACGGTCAGCGGGTGGGCCGGTGCTCAGCTGGTGGCGTCCTTGCTGTGCTGCGGGCGCGGCCTGCGCAGCGAGAACCGGACGATCGCGATAGCCAGGGCCGCGGCGAGCACGGCCAGGCCCGACCAGTTCGCCGCCGATCAGCCGGGTGCTGAACGGGAACGTCGCCGCCGCGTCGGTGACCCGAACGCCGCGGGCGCTGGGCAGTACCGCGGAGTACGGGCTGGGGCTGGCGCTCGGTTGCGGCGACACGGTCGGGAAGAGGCCGCCGGGTGAGCCCGCGGACGTCGTCGGCCCGGGCAGTTCGCCTATCGAAGCCCCCGGGACCGCTGCCGAGGGCACGGTGGGCAGGATCCCCGCGGGAAGCGTGGCACCGAGGCCGGTGCCGGTCGAAGCTGGAGGTGGGCGTGGGCGTCGGGGACGGTGAAGGCGAGTGCGTGGCCGACGGTTTTGCGGTGATCTTGATGGCGGCGTCGGCGGCCGGCGGGGCGGCGGCGTCGCTGGCGCTGGCCGTAGCGGTGAGGATCGCCTGCTTGCCGGCGGCGGTGCCGCCGGGAACGGCGATCGTGGCCTGGAGCTCGTCCGAGGTGCCCTTGGCGATCCCGCCGACCTTGCAGGTGCGCCCGCTGGCCGTGGGGCACACGGTGAACTTAGGGCTGACGGCGTTGCTGGCGACCTTGCCGGTGATGGTCACGGTGACGCCGCTGGCCGCCCCGCCCGCGGGCCAGACCCAGATCGCGTAGCTGCCTGTCCCGCCCGGATGCACGCCCGACTTGGTCGCGACGGGCTGAACCTCGAGACAGAGCTGGACCGAAGGGCTGCTGCCGGTCGGGCTCGGGCTGGGGGAGGGGCTCGCTGAACTCGACCCCGTCGAACTGGGCGAGGGAGTGGCCGAGGCGCTGCTGCTGGGGCTGGCCGAGGCGCTGCTGCTCGGGCTGGCCGAGGTACTGCTGCTCGGGCTGGCTGAGGCGCTGTCGGTGGCCTTGGGGCTGGGAGAGCGGCGGCTGCTGGTGGCGGTGGCCGTGGCGTTGGCGGTGGCGGTGGCTTGGGCTGGCGGTCGCGCTCGCGGTGGCCTTGGCGGTCGCGGACTGGCTGGCGCTGGCCGAGGGGGAGGCGGAACTGCTGGACGTGGCCGCGGCGGACTTGGTGGCCTTGGGCTTGGGGGTCTGGGCGGCGGGGAGCGAGACCGCGTCCAGGACGATCGCCGTCTGGCCTGCCGGGACGGATCGGGCGGCTGAGGTGCTGGCCGGCGGCTGACCGCACACGTTGGGGGCGGCGGCGCTCACCGTGGCGGCCTCAGCCGGCCGTGCCACCCCCAAGCAGACCGCTGACGATGCCGGAGGAGACCAGGGCCGCGCCCGCCACGATGCCGAACGCTGATGACCCGGATCGGGCAGATTTCATGGCCGCGCCTTCATCGCCATGGTCATCTTCGTCGAGACCTCGCGTGTCCTTCGGCTAGTCAGATCGCCCGTGCGCCGAAACCATTCCCTGCTGTCGGAGTTCAACACATGTGCTCAGGCGGACCACCGTGAACACCGGGGTCTGCCTGCCTCATGGCCAGACTATTAGCTGGGGCAAGTACCGATCCCGGCGATGTCATGACTTATCCGGCGATCGGCCTGGCCCGCTCGCGGCCTGGCTTCTGGCTGATCGGGTGCCTGCTGTGCGCTGGTCCGGAAAGGGTTGCGGACCTGCGGATTTCCTCGCTGCGGACGCGGTGGTGAGGAGACCGGGCGGATGAAAGTTTCGCGGCGCGTGTGTGTCGTCCACGAGGACTTGGACGGCTGGCCGATGAGTTCGGTTCCGCCGCGCCGGATCTATCTCGCGCCGCCCGGTGTTCGCACGCCCGGCCTCGTGTTCGCTCGTAGGTCCCGTGTTCGCTTGGTAGGCCTGGTGTTCGTGCTAGCACGGCCACAGGCTGGCGGCTGCCATCCTTTTCCTGATGCTCCCTGCAGCGGGATATTTAGCCAGGGGAGGGCGATGGGTGCGATCTTGCTGGTCCTGGCGGCTAGAGCCCGCCGTTACTGGCGGTCCTGGCTGCTGCTCGGCCTGATTGTCGCGATCGGGACCGGGGTCGTGCTGGCGGCCGTCACGGCGGGCCGCCGCGCCGATTCCGCGTTCCCGCGGTTCGCGGCCAGCCACGGCTACGACGCCATCGTCTACAGCGGCCAGCCGCTGCCGAAACTTGGCATGCTGCCCAGGTGTCGCAGGTGACGCCGATCCGGGCGCCCTTCTACGGCCAGCCCGTGTGCTCCTGCGGGCGCCAGATCAACCAGGGCGATTTCGCCGTCCGGGAGGTGCCCGCCGTGGCCCTGGGGCGGGTGGTGAAGCTGGTCTCTGGCCGCATGCCCGACCAGGCGTCCGTGCACGAGGCGCTGGCCTCGTTCACGCTCCAGCGCGACTACGGGATCGGCCCCGGCACGGTGATCCGCCTCCCGATGGCGGCGGCCTCGCAGTGGGGGGCGGAGCTCAAGTCCCTGGCCGGCGGCCCGGTGCCCAAGCCCGCCGGGCCCACGATCGCGCTGCGGGTGGTGGGTATCGCGGCGGCCGAGAGCGAGTTCCCGTCCGGGCAGGGTTCCGCCTACGACCTCTACCCGACCCAGGCGTTTGCCGCCGCCACCCGCGGCACGCCCGGCCCTGCCGTTCTACTACGTGCGGCTCCGGCACGGGCAGGCGGACTTCGCCAGGTTCGAGGCCGCGGCCAGCGGACTGAACGGAGTCGGGGTTCAGGATCTCGACGCGGCGGCGGCGGCGATAACGGCCTCGATCCGCCCTCAGGCCGTCGGCTGGTGGGTGCTCGCTGCGCTCGCCGCGCTGGCCGCGGCCGTGGTGGTGGGCCAGGCGCTGGCCCGGCAGACCGCCGCGGAGAACACCGACCAGTCGACCCTGTCCGCGCTGGGCCTGAGCTCGCGGCAGTCTGCCGCGCTGAGCATGCTGCGGACCGCGCTCGTGGCGCTGGCCGGGGCGGCGGGCGGGGTGGGCCTGGCCACGCTGCTGTCTGCGTTCGCGCCGGTGGGCGAGGCGCGGCTCGCCGACCCCGCTCCGGGCCTGACCTTCGACTGGCCGGTGGCCGTCCTGGGCGCCATGGCGGCGGTGGCCGTGGTGCTGGCGCTCGGGGTAGCGCCCGCGCTGCGGACGCGCGGCTCCCCGCGGCGGGCCCGGGTGGTCCGGCCGTCGGCGGTGGGGGGCGCGGCCGCGGCGGCGGGCGCGCCGGCCGTCGCGGTCCTGGGGATCCGGCAGGGGCTGGAACGGGGCCGCGGTACCCGCGCGGTCCCGGTGGGGACCGCCCTGGCCGGCACGATCCTGGCGGTGGCCGCGCTGTGCGCGACCGCCGTGCTCGGCGCCAGCCTGTCCCACCTCACCGCCTCGCCCGAGCTGTACGGAGACCCGTTTCAGGCGATTTTCAGCTGGTCGGGACCGGGGGAAGCGGCTGCTACCAGCCTGCTGAGCGGGCTGGAACGCGATCCGGCGATCGACCGGATCACGCTGGTGTCAGGGCCCGCGATCACCGTCAACCAGGTCGGCGTCCAGGCGCTCGCCGCCGCGGCGCCCCGGGGCCCGCTGCTGCTGTCGGCCGCCGGCGGGCGGCTTCCGGCCGGCCCGGGCGAGATAGCGCTCGGCGCCTCCACCATGCGCCAGGCCCACGCGCATATCGGATCCGTGGTCCAGGTGGGCGTGACCGCCCCGGGGGGCGCCGCCTCGCAGCGCCCGTTTCCGGGTGGTGGGGCTGGTGTCGTTCCCCAGTGACTTCGGCACCGGGGGACTTGGCACCGGGGCCGCGCTGACCACCGCGGGATACACCGCGGCGCAGTGCCCGCCGTCGCCTGCGCAGCAGAAGTGCCGCAGCGCAGCCGCGGCCCATCCTCCGGAGTTGGTACTGGTGCACGCCGTGTCCGGGCCGGCCGGGAGGGCGGCGCTGGCCCGGCACATCCGGCAGTACCCGGGCGACGCCTCCCGGCCCACCGTCCCGACCGCGCTGGTGAACTTCGGGGAGTCGGCCAACTTCCCGCTGCTGCTGGGCGGCGTGGTGACGCTGTGCGGTGCCGCCACGCTGGCGCATCTGCTGGCGGTAAGCGTGTGGCGGCGGCGCCGGGACAGCGGCCTGCTGAAGGCTCTCGGGTTCGTCCGCCGCCAGGTCGCGGCCGTGGTGTTCTGGCAGGCCGCGACCGTGGCGGTGGCGGGGATCGTGGTCGGCGTACCGCTGGGCCTGGTGGCCGGAAGGGTGGTCTGGCGCGTCTTCGCCCTCGACGCCGGGGTGGTGGCGGTCCCGGTACTGCCCGGCTGGCTCATCGCGGCGCTCGCGGCCGGGGTGCTCGTCGCGGCGATCGCGATCGCCATCGTCCCCGCAGTGGCGGCGGCGAGATCGCCAGCCGGACAGGTGCTGCACACCGAGTAGCTCCCGTCCCGGGGCCAAGCCCGGGGCCCGGTCAGCCGGTGGTGGCGGCCCGGTCAGCCGGTGGCGGCCCGGTCATACGTATTCGCGGCGGCGCATCCAGGCCAGGGTGATCCAGCCCCAGATCGGGGGCAGGTAGGCGGTGAAGAGCCTTTCGATGAACACGGCGGCGACCGCCTGGTCCTGCGGGATACCGGCGCTGGTAAGCCCGGCGATCAGGCCCGCCTCGATGACACCGGCGCCACCGGGTACCGGTACCGCGCCGCCGACCACGGCGGCCAGCGTGTTGACGGTAATCAGGGTGGCCATGCTGGCTCGCTCCCCCACGGCGTGCAGCGATGCACCGAGAGCCAGGACGACGAAGAGCTGGGCCAGGACAGAGCCGGCCAGGACATAAAAAATCTTGCGCGGCTCGGCGGCGATCGCCTTGATGTTGGTCCAGATGTTGAGCAGGTGCGGGCGGATCTGGCGGCTGGCCATCCGCCGGAGCCGCGGGACCAGTCCGACCAGGGTCAGCGCAATCCCCATAGCGAGGATGACCGCGAGCACGATCCAGACGATCCCCTGGTGGCCGCCGGAATCCGGCTGGCCGCCAGAATCCGACGGGACATGGAAGTTGCCGGCCGCAGAACCCGATGGCCGCGAGGAAGAGCAGGGCCTTGGCGGTCCAGCTCGCGGTTGAACGCGATGGCTCCGGAGCTGACCGCGGTGGCTGCGTCATATCCCTGACGCTGGAAGAACCTGACCCGGAGGGCGAATACGGCCGTGCCGCCGCCGACGAGCGAGGTGAACGTGTTCGAGGTCTCGAGCGCGACGCACCGCCCGAAGGGGAGCTGGCCGACCACGGCGCCGATGAGCGCCCAGGCCTTGAAGATCACCGGAAGCTGAGCGAACAGGAACGCCAGCGCGACCCATCCCCAGCTGGCCCCCTTGATCACGTCCAGGGAGCCGCTGGCGTCGGAAAGCACCCCGATGATGGCCCAGATGCCGATCAGGGAGCCGACGCCGAAGATCAGATTCGTCCAGCTGACCCGTTTCTCCTCGGCGAGCTTGGGTGCTTCGATGCCCGCCTCACCAGCCACCGCGGTCCGCAGCCGGGGGAGCAGATCTTTCTGGTGCTGGAGGACGGCCACCGTGGCTGGGTCCAGCGCCGCGCGCTGAAGGTGCACCAGGGCACCGCGGGCCAGGTCGGCATCAAGCACCCGGGCGGCGGCTGCGGCGGTACGTTCGACGCCTGCCCGCACGGCCATCGCGGCCAGAATCGCCGCCAGATCACTATCCAGGCGGCTGGCCGGGGCAGGCGAGGATGCGCAACGGAAGTTGCGCACGCAAACGCCCTCGACGGCCAGGATGATGGTGTCGGAGCCTAGCGCCCCGTGGGCGATGCCGGCTGCGCGCAGCCGGAGCACCGTCAGCAGCAGCTCATCGAGAGTGGCGTCGGCCACGGGGCCGTCGGCCATGGAGGCGTCGGCCACGGGGCTGTCGGCGGCCCGCGACAGCGGCGGGCCGTCCGGGAGTCTGGTCACCAGCGCCGCGTCGTTGCTGGGCCCGAATCGGCCGGCGGCGAGCACCTCAGGCACGAGGACGCCGGCCCGTCCCGCCATGAGGGTGAGGTAGGCCTCGTGCTCGACCTGCTGCATGCGATCGAGGATGAGGGTGGGCCCCGAGTCGCGGTACAGGCAGAACCGCCAGAGTTTCGCCAGCATCCGGGCGTCGGATGCGTCACGGCCATAGACGGCCAGCTCGATCGTCCCGCCCGCCTGGTCCTGGCCGGTGAACTGCTCCACCCCCCAGACCTGGCGAGGGGAACGGGTGATGTTCTGCGCCGTGAGGTTCAGGTCTGCGACCCACTCGGTGACTTCCGCCGCCGAGGGCAGGCCGAGCGGTGAGCCCACCGCCAGGTGCAGGGCGGCGGCCACCCCCCAGCCGAGCACCAGGCTGGAGACCGCGTTGACGGGAAGGGCGTACCCGCCGGAGACCGCGGCCAGCGTCGCCACGGCGACGAGGAACGACACCAGCCGGTGGGCCGGACGGCTCAGGTAAGGCAGCGCGGTGGCGACCACCGCGATCGTGACCGCGAGCTGGGTGACGGGATAACTGGTGCTGACCCCGGCCAGCGCAGCGGTCGGCGGCCTCCCGGCGTCCGACCCGAGCAACGCGCCAAGCAGGGCACACACGCCCCAGGTCAGTAC
This sequence comes from uncultured Actinomycetes bacterium, assembly GCA_963742055.1. Lineage (GTDB taxonomy): Bacteria > Actinomycetota > Actinomycetes > Streptosporangiales > Streptosporangiaceae > RYN-230. The sequence continues at coordinate 43,807 of CAVUKT010000086.1, forward strand.
GGCAGCCAAAGCGGTCCACCGGACCGCGGCCAGCCGCGGAACCAGCAACCCGAGGATGACCAGCAGGACGATCACCCCGGCGGAGCCGAGCCAGAACACCGAGGTGACCAGCCACCTGATCGCCGCGGGCGGTGGGGTCAGGGCGTGCACGATGCTGAGTTCGACGGCCGAGTTAGCCCGCATGACCGGGATGGATACCGCCACCACGGCGATGGCGATGCCCAGGCGGAATGCATCGGAGGCCCGGCGGCGGGTCGTGCCCCCGCCCCGCGGCCCCAGCACCGCGGCCCGCAGCCGCCGGGCCAGTGGATGCTGCCGGCCGGGAACATCCTGGCTGGCCACTGCGGTCATGCGACACCCCCCCGCCACGCGGTCAGGCAGGATTGTTCCGGGCCCGGACTTCTGGGTTGCCCTTGATCGCCAGCAAACAGTACGCAGGCACTGGCTGGCAATGGACGGTAGGTGGCGTTGCTGATGGCCGGGACGTATGACGATGGCCGATCTGATGTGCCCGGTGGGGTGACTGGCCCGGTAGGGCGGGTGGTAGTGGTCGGCGCGGGGATCGCCGGATTGACCGTGGCGAACGCGCTGGCGTCATGCGGGGGTCCCTTGCGTGGTGGTGGAGGCGCGTGACCGGGTCGGGGGCCGGCTGCATACGATCGACCTCGCCGGTCACCCGGTGGATCTGGGCGGGTCGTGGATCCACCATCCGATCGGGAACCCGCTGCGCGCTTTCGCGGACCAGGCTGGTATCGGCTGCCGTGATGGTGACCCGCTGCCGGAGATGGCGGCCTATGACTTCGGTGCGGGACGCCGCCTGTCGCCGGCTGAGGTCCGCGCGGAACTGAGCACGCTGTATGAGGCCTTCCCGGCGGCGATCGATCGTCTGCAGCGTGAACTCGGTCCCGATGCGTCGGCTGCGGAGGGGATCGGCGCGTTTGTGGAAGGGGCTGGTCTGTCGCCGGCGGCGGCGCGGCGCGCGCGTCAGGGGTTGCGGGCGCTCATTGAGGGCGAGTCCGCGGATCTGGCTGAGCGTCAGTCGCTGCGCTGGATGTGGAACGAGTTCGAGTACGAGGGCAGCTTTTTCGGTGACCTGCCGGGCGGTGGTTACCGAAGCCTGGTGCAGGCCATGGCGGACGGCGCTGATGTTCGGCTGAACTTCGACGTGGCCGAGATTGCCGTCGAGCCTGACGGTGTGCAGGGTGCGGAGCGCCGCCGGCCCGGCTGAGGACGGCTCACACGTCGTGGTCACTGTGCCGCTCGGGGTACTCAAAGACCGGCGACCGCAGTTTTCACCCGCGCTGCCACCAGATCGACTGGCCGCGATCGACCGGCTGGGATTCGGCCGGTTCGAGAAGGTCGTGCTGACCTTCGACGAGGCGTTCTGGCGGGCTGCGGGGCTGGCGCACCTGATGTTGTTTCCGCGTGACCCGGACGAGTCGGCGATGTGGCTGATCGGACTCGACGCCTTCGGCGCCGGCCCCACCCTGGCCTGCTTCATCTTCCACGGCGCGGCCGGACCGGGTGCTCGATACGACTCCGGACCAGGCAGCTGGCTGGGTCTGCGGGATGCTCACGGAAGCGCTCGGCGCAGCGTGCCCGGAGCCGGCCGCCGTCGCGGTGACTTCCTGGGCGACCGACCCGTACAGCCTCGGTGCCTACTCTCACATCCCGCCCGGAGCCGCCCCCGCCGACGCGGACCTGCTCGGCGAGCCGCTGCACGGTCGCGTTCTGTTCGCCGGAGAACACACCCAGAGCGCACGTCTGGTGTACACCGACGGAGCGATGGCCAGCGGGATCAGGGAAGCCAAGCGTCTCCTGCAACGGGCCCACGTCAACCTCGGCCCGAAGGCGGGGGGTAACCCGGGTGCCGGGTAACAAGTGGGAAGCGGCCGCCCGCTGTGCGCGTGCGGATTTACCGACACGATCTGATCCATCGTTCCTAACGCGCCGGCGGCGACCGGACGGCGGTCAGCTTAGAGCAGGAGCCACCTTGATGAGCGGAGTCAACGGCAAGGTTGTCGCCATCACCGGAGCGAGCAGCGGTATTGGCGAGGCGACCGCGCTGGAACTCGCGGCCCGGGGCGCGGCGGTGGTGCTCGGCGCCCGGCGCGCCGACCGGCTCAGCGCACTGGCCGAACGAATCCGCGCCTCAGGCGGCCGGGCGGAGGTGCTGCCCGTGGACGTCACCCAGCGCGCGGACCTCGAGCAGTTGGTCGCCACGGCGGTCGAGCGGTTCGGGCGCCTCGACGTCCTGGTGAGTAACGCCGGGATCGCCAGGACCGCTCTGATGGCTGAGCTCGACGTCGACAGCTGGGACGCGATGATCGACGTCAACCTGCGCGGCGTGCTGCACGGGATCGCCGCCGCGCTGCCGGTGTTCCGCCGCCAGGGGCGCGGGCATTTCGTGACCACCGTGTCGACCTCGGGCCTGAAAATCGTCCCGACCCAGGCCGTCTACGCCGGCACCAAGAACGCGGTCCGCACGCTACTGGAGGCACTGCGCCAGGAGTCCACCGACGGGGTGCTGCGCACGACATCGATCTCGCCCGGCTACGTGCGCACCGAACTCGCCGACTACGTCGACGACCCCGAACTCCGGGAACAGGTGCAGCGCAGGATGGCGACGCTCGGCATCGGCCCCGACGCCGTGGCGCGGGCCGTCGCCTTCGCAATCGAGCAGCCCGACGACGTCGAGATCGGCGACATCACCATCCGGCCTGCCAGCCAGAACTGACCACGGCCAGGCTCGCGTAGGCCGGGCCCAGCCGGGCAACGGCGAACCCGTGATGATGAATGTCCGTCACAGTGGGTCAGGCCCATGCCCCGAGGGGCCGCTCCCAGGGGCCAGGTAGGCGAGGGTTCGCTCGAGGAGCCCGCTGGCCCGGCGCAGGTCGGCCGAGCTGGGCGGGGCTTCCTCGTCGAGCCTGGCGCCCAGCGCGCCAGGCAGCCCGGGAAAGTCTGCGGCGGCAAGCTGGGTACCCAGGCGCGCGGCATCGCGGACTACCTGGGGATCCACTGACCACAGCGACTCAAAGAGACGGCTGCGATCGCGGCGGTGCTCTTGCCCGGGAAGCTCCCATGCCGCCACGCAGGCCGGATGGTCTGGTGCGTCGCAGATCAGGGCCCATTCCCGGCGCATCGGGGAGCTAGCGGGAATCGGTACCTCCGCTACCGGGCCGGGCTGGTGCCGGGCGCGCCCGAAGTCGGCGAAGACTATGGTCTGCTCGGCGCTGCTCGCCAGGTCGGCCCAGCGTGCTCTGGAGGCTGCGTAATAGCGCTGCTGCTGGAACGATCCGACGAGGACGGGGCGCTGCGCCCGGGCACAGCATTCGTCCTCGATCGCGTGGGTCAGGCCGAGCAGGACCGCCTTAGTGAGGACGTGGGGTCCCAGGCCGGGATGCCTGGCGCGGAGCCCGGCAAAGATTGACGCGGGGGAGTTCCGGCCCGTGCTGGACAAGGCGTGCGCCATGGCCGCGGGCAGGGACAGGCCACTTGCGCGGCCCCGGAGTACCTCCTCCAGCAGGGCGCAATCGGATTCCCGGTAGCGTCGCTGCCCGCTCGCCGTGCGCTGCGGACGGGGCAGGCCGTAGCGCTGTTCCCAGTTCCGCAGTCCGGCGACGGGAATTCCGGTCCGCCGCGAAACCTCGCTGATCGACAGCACAGCCGGGTCGGGTCCCGCCGGCTCATCGACGATCTCAGAGTTCATCATACTGATGAGGATTCCTTAGTCAGAGTGATGATAGGGTAGCACCCAGGACAAGTCACCTCATCCGTGTTGCCGAGGAAAAGGATCCCAGAACATCATGATCAGAATGCTTCGCAACCTTGGCCTGAGCAGCGATATCGCCTACGTTGCCGCACTGGCTTCGATCGGGGCCAGCGTCGTCGCCTGGGCCGCCTCCAAGAACATGGAAGATGCGCCGGGGGAGAAGGCTGACCGATGGGGGATCTACGTCGGCCTGTGGGCGCCAACGTTCATGGCCCTCGGCAATGCCATCAAGATCGACGAGGCCCGCTGAGCTCAGTCAGCACGCGCTGCGTAACCGGAATGCGCCAGCCGCGCGCCTGCGGGGCTGGCCACCCAGTTGCCCTGTCAGGACAGCCGGAACCCGTTAGGGCAGCCGGAACAAGGACACCCGGGCGAGGAGGAAGCCGTGACCGTCGCCCACCGCGACCCGCCCAGCGACGAAGAGTGTGTGCGCTCAATATCTGCGACCAGCCCCCAGCGCAACTCATGGCGCGATTCGGCCGCTTGCCGTCAGGTCGACACCGAGATCTTCTTCCCGGTCGGACGGGGGGCGAGCGCGGATATCGAGCGGGCCAAGGAGATCTGCGCCCGGTGCCCGGTACAGCTGCCATGCCTGGCTTTCGCTGTCACCAGCAACCAGGAGTACGGCATCTGGGGCGGCCATGACGAGGACGGACTCAGGCTGTTGCGCCGTAAGTGGCATACGCCCTCACTCGG
>CAVUKT010000087.1:0-42586 GCA_963742055.1 uncultured Actinomycetes bacterium
CCCGTGCCCGATCCGGTCGGCGGGCGGGATCGCGACCTGGAACTGGACCGCGGCCTTTCCCGGCATCACCGAGATCCAGGCCGGGACCTACGTGGTCATGGACAACTTCCACGGCGTGATGGTGCCGGGCTTCGAGCACTCGCTCACCATCGCCGCCACCGTGATACGGCAGAGCGGCAAGGTCATTGTGGACGCGGGCGACAAGTCAGTCGCCGACCCGGCCGACGTGACGATCATCGGGCATGACCTGCCGGTGTCCCGGTTCGACGAGGAGCACGGCATCTTCGACGCGGCTGGCGGCTCCCCGCTGCGGGTTGGCGACCCGGTGGCGCTGGTGCCCGGGTATCACCGAGCACCGTCAACTGGTACGACGCCTATCACGTGGTGGAGGACGGCGTGGTGGTGGACATCTGGCCGGTCATCCCGCGCGGGCCCGGGCATCACGGCCTGGCCTGCCGGGGCGTCCAGGCTCTTGCCAAGATCCAGCGGGGACGGTCGATACTCCTGTGAACGGATGACCGATCCGTGAGCGTTTGCTCTCCACTCAAGTGATCCTGTTCCCGGTAGGTGGCAGGAAGGAGTCTCACGGTGGCTGTCGAGGCTGGTCAGTCAGGTACAGGTAAAGGCACCGTAGCGTCCGAACTGCAGGCGAACGCCGTCGGCCTCCCCGGCATCCTGATGCAGGGGATCGCGACGATCGGGCCATCGTTCGCGATCCTCGCGTCGTTCGTGTTCATCGTGGGCTTCGCCGGGATCGTGACGCCCTGGGCGTTCCTGTTCGGCGGCATCCTGCTGGGCCTGCAGGCCCTGTCGGCGGCCCAGTTGGCCAAGGTGTTCCCGTCCGCGGGCGGCTGGTACACCTGGATCGCCCGGGCCTTCCACCCGCGCGCCGGGTTCTTCGCCGGGGTGCTGTTCTCCATCTGGCTGCCACCGGTGGCCACGCTCACCATGTCGTACCTGGCCAAGACGGTGCTGGAGCCGGGAATCAAGTCCGAATGGGGAGTGGACATCCCGTGGTGGATCTGGGTGGTCCTCGGGGTGGCGCTGGTCATCTTCTTCGCCTACCGGGGCATCGCCATCTCCGAGAAGGCGCTGATCATCACCGGCGGCATCGAGATCGTGATCATGGTGGCGCTGGCCTTCACCGGGCTGGCCTCGCCCGGCCCGGGCGGGTTCAGCTGGGCGCCGCTCAACCCCGGTCACTTCGGCCTGGCCGGCAACCTGTTCCTCGGCGTGGTGTTCTCGATCTTCGCGTTCAGCGGCTGGGAGTCCACCGGCCCGCTGGCTGAGGAGAGCCGGAACCCCAAGCGCAACGTACCCATCGGGCTGGTCGGCTCGGTCGCCGTCCTGACCGTCTACTTCGTGTTCGTGACCTGGGGTTACCTGGTCGGTATCGGCACCGCCAAGGTGGGCGGCATCGCCACCGCCACCGCCTTCCCGGTCGCCACCCTGGCCCAGCGGGTCTGGGGCGGCGCCTGGGTGCTGCTGCTGTTCGCGCTGCTGAACTCGGCCATCGCGCTGTCCATCGCGTGCTTCAACGGCGGGACCCGGACCTGGTACGCGATGGGCCGCTCCGGCGTGCTGCCCAAGATGGTCGGCAAGGTCAACGCCAAGCGGAAGACTCCCGACAACGCGATCGCCCTGCAGATAGGCGTGCAGGTCATCGCGTTCGCGTGCGTGCTGATCTGGGGCGTGGCGAACGTGTTCTTCTCCTGGGCGAACGCGATCACCATCGGCCTGGTGCTCATGTACGTGCTGTGCAACATCGGGGTGGTCAAGTACTACCTCACCGAGGGCCGCGCCCAGTTCAACCCGCTGCTGCACATGGTCGTCCCGGTGGTCGCCTCGGCCGCGGGCATCCTGGTCGTCTGGAAGTCCTACTTCTCCCCGTTCACCAGCACCGGACCGGTGTTCTGGGGCCTGATGACCTTCATCGTCGTCCTGGCGCTCACCGTGGTCATCCTGATCTACCTCAAGGTCACCGGTCAAGGAGGACTGGATGCGCCGGGCGCAGCTGGTGTTCGAGCAGACCGGCGGCCACTGACGATCCTTAATCGTGGGGGTTACAGAAGGGTGTGAGGTCCAGGCGGGTGCTGGCCAGGAAGCCGTCGAGGAGGCCGGGCCGGTACTGCATCCGCTTGAGCCGGGTCTTGACCAGCGCGGTCAGCTGGGTGAGGTTGCGTTTGGCCAGGTTGGCCAGGGATCGCTTGAGGTGTGACCAGACCAGCTCGACCGGGTTGAGTTCGTGCGCATAGGGCGGCAGCTGGAAGACGGTCAGCCAGTCCCGGGCCGCGATCAGCTCGGTCATGGCGGCGCTGACGTGGGTGTTCAGGTTGTCCCAGACGACCACGAGCGGCCCGCCGAGCTGCTGGTGCGCGGCGTCCAGCAGCCGGGCGTAGTCCGTCTCGGTGAAGCCCTTGCGCCGGTCTTTGCCGGGCCGCGGCCGTGGTGCACGCGGTAGATCAGCCGGGGCCGGCAGCCCGGCTTGACCGCGATCAGCGCGGCCAGGGACACCCGCGTGTTGTGCGCGCCGGTCACCGTCACCACCGGGGTGCGGCCGCGCCGGCCCCAGGTGCTGCCCTTGGGCGGCCGTAAGCCCTGGCCGGATTCGTCTTCGAAGATCAGCCAGGCGCCCAGGTCCGCCGCCGTCCTTTTACCACCGGCCAGGTCTCCTCCCGCCAGGCGGCGATCCGCGCCTCGTCCCGCTCGGCGGCCCGCCGCGCCGGGACCTGCACGCTCCACCCGATCCGGTGCAGCAGCAGATCCACCCCCGCCAGCGTGTAGTCCACCCGGAACCGGGGGCGGATCACCTCCGCGATCCGGGCCAGCGTCCAGCACTGGTCCTCATCCCACCCCGACGCCGCCGGCCCGGCGTCCAGCACCGTCTCCAGCTCCCGCAGCTGGCCGGGGCTGAGCTTGCACTTCGCCCCGCCCGCACCCCTGGACGCCAGCGCCGCCCGGCCCCCGGCCGCCGGCGCCCGCCGCCACCGGTTCGCCGACATCCGCGACACCCGGAAGCGGCGGGCTATCTCCCGGTCACTGGCCCCGGCCTCGATTAACTCCGCGGCCGCCAGCCGCACCTGCTCACGGCGGCCCCGCTCAGCCGCGTTCAGCCCGCCACCATCGGGATACCTCATGCCTCTGGGATACCGCAGGACGCGCCAGCCGTCAGCGAGACTGGTACCTCCGCCATTAAAGATCGTTAGGCGTGCCGGTTAGCAGAGAATGAGAGGGCGACCCTGGTGACCAACTCGACCGCTGCCAGGTAGGCGGTCGCCCTGTCCTTGAGTCACGGCAATATCTCGACGTGGTCCTGGGATCGGGCACGCAGCGGGCACGGCTACTCCTTACCAGGCCGACCGGGACGCCGGTAGAAGCGTTCCCATGCGCGACTTTCCTTTGAGGCAAAAGTACACAGGAGTACGGTGTAATTCGACGGGCCGGGTCATGGTAGGGCACGGCACTGGGAAAGGATTCCCGATGAGCCGAACTGCTGTGATCATTCTTGTGATTATCATCGCAATTATCCTGCTGGTGGTGATCGTTATTGCAGTCAACAGTCTTGCCCTGGGGCCCAGCCCAACTGATGCGTCCCCCGTGACCGGAGATAAGACGTCAACGCCGCCTCGGCTCTGCTCCGGACCCCTCACAGGTACCGCCCTGCCTGCCTCGTCTGAGGTCATCGCCCATGAGGGGCTTGCCGTCGCCGGCTGGCTTGGGGCGACTGCGCGACGGGTATCGCTCGCGGCAATGCGGTGAGGCGGGTAGATTTGAGCAGAGGTTCGGGCTGGCTGCGTAGCGGGGAGGCGACTATGTGGAGGCGCGAGCGGAAGCTGCCACTGCTGGACCTCGATCGCGAGCCCGAGGAGATGCCGCCAGCCTTGCGCGAGTGGAGCCAGGCTCTGGATGTGTCACGGGTCACGGGACACACAGCTCGCGAGGCTGAGTACTACCTCAGGCATTACCGGCGCATGATGCCCACCGCACGGAATGAGGCCGAATTCCGGCTGATGGCCATACTCGCCGTTCAGGCGAGCCCGCCTCCACCTTTGAGCATCGCGCCGCTCGACGCAGTGGCGACAGTCCTGCGGGCATTCCGTGGACGGTAAATTTGGCTGGTGGGCTGTCTGAGTGTGGTGAGTGTTCAGATGCGGGGTCAGCCCGCGCGGTGCGGCCGGGGCCGGGCTGGGTCTAGGTTTTCTTGGTTGCTGGCGTCAGGCAGCGCGGTGCTGGCCTCACGGCGCACGCGCTGAGGTGGACGGCTGTGGCAGGCGTTCCTTCGCGTTTCGATCTTGAGCACACCTTCCGCCTGTTCAAGCAGGTCTCCAGGCTGGACCGCCCGAAATCGCGACCTGAGGCGGCGGACCGGTGGACCTGGCTGATCATCACTTGCCACGCCAACTGCGCTTCGCCCGCCCGCCCGCCGCTGCCGCTGCGAACCTGCGCCACCCCTGGGAACGGCCTGCCCGCCACCGCAGGCTGACCCCGGCCCGTCCGCCGGGGGTTTAGGAACATCCGCGCGAAAGCTGCCCGCCCGCGGGTGCGCCGAAACCCGGCAAGCCCGGCTCCGGCCGACCACCAGGATCGAGGAACCGCCGCCCCGCACCCCGCTATGACGTGGGAAAACGACGAGGGACGCACGCTCAAGGCAAGACGAGAAGGACAGGTAAAACGCCACCTTATCAGGATTGACCGTGATCAGGGAACGGCGCGGCGCTAGTCCAGGTGGGCGGTGTCGTTGTAGCCGCGGAGGATCCATCGCTCCGGCGTGATGACCAGCCGGGAGATCGACGCGTTGTCCGCGCCGAGGAACGCGAACGGCCGTGACCCGGTGGCCATGGCCAGCAGCACGGCGATGACGCCGCCGTGCACGACGACCGCGACCCGCTGGTCCGGATGCGCCGCGGCGATCCGCTTGATGGCGCCGCTGGTCCGGGCCTCGAACACGTCGGCGGGCTCGGCGCCGGGGATCACGTCCCACCGTTCCTCGGCCCACATCCGCTCGGCGATCGGGTGGTTGTCCGCGACCATTTTGCGGAACACGCCCGCTTCCCACTCGCCCAGGTTGACCTCGCGCAGGTCCGGCTCGACCTGCGGGGTCAGGCCGAGCCGCTCGGCCAGCGGCGCCGCCGTCTGCGCCGTGCGGCGCAGCGAGGTCACGTAGATGGCGTCGATGGGCTGCTTGGCCAGCCGCTCGGCCAGCCGCTCCGCCTGCTCGCGCCCGTTCTCCGAGAGTTCCGGGTCGGCGTGCCCGTCCACCAGCGGGAACGGCTTGTCCATATAGGCGGCCTCGGACTCGCCGTGCCGGATGATCAGGATGTCGGTCGCACCGGGCGGCAGCCGGAACCGGGTCTGCCGGTAGGCGGTCGCGCCGGGGTGCGGCTCATGCTGCGCCCCCGCTCGGTCGCTCGTGCGCTCGCCGGACGTCGGCTCGCTGGCCGCCGGGGCGCCGTACGGGGACTGGGCGGGCTGGGATTCGCGTTCGGGCATCACCACGTCCGCAGGGTAGCCCGGCGTGCTGCGCGCTTCGCGACCAGGTCCGGTGAGATGCCGCTATTGTGCGATGCGGCCGGTGCGGCTCGCCGCCAGGGCGCCCCTGGTATCCGAGACCGTGGCCGCCGTCTCGTGCCGGGCAGGTTCCCGGCCCGGGCCCGCGGCCGGGGAGGGCAGATGGCTCCTGCAGAGTACGACTTCATCATCGTCGGCGGAGGCTCCGCCGGCAGCGCCCTCGCCAACCGCCTGTCCGCGCGACCCGGCCACCCGGGTGCTCGTGCTGGAGGCCGGCCGGCCGGACTACCCGTGGGACGTGTACATCCACATGCCGGCCGCGCTGACCTTCCCGATCGGGAACAAGTTCTATGACTGGGGCTATGAGTCCGAGCCCGAGCCGGACCTGAACGGCCGCCGCGTCTACCACGCCCGGGGCAAGGTGCTCGGCGGGTCCAGCAGCATCAACGGGATGATCTTCCAGCGCGGCAACCCGCTGGACTACGAGCGCTGGGCCGCCGACCCGGGCATGGCGGACTGGGACTACGCGCACTGCCTGCCGTACTTCAAGAAGATGGAGACCTGCCTGGCCGGGGCGGACGAGTACCGGGGCGGCGACGGCCCGCTGGTGCTGGAACGCGGCCCGGCCACCGGCCCGCTGTTCCAGGCGTTCTTCGCCGCGGTGCAGCAGGCCGGGTACCCGCTCACCGACGACGTGAACGGGTACCGGCAGGAGGGCTTCGCCGCGTTCGACCGGAACATCCACCGGGGCCGCCGGCTCAGCGCGGCCCGGGCCTACCTGCACCCGGTGATGAGCCGGCCCAACCTCGAGGTGACCTGCCGCGCCTTCGTCACCAAGATCCTCTTCGAGGGCGAGCGGGCGGTGGGCGTGGAGTACCGGACCGGCAGGCCCGCGGCGGCGCGGTCCAGGGCCGCAGCACCGCCCGGCTGGCCCGCGGCGCCGAGATCATCCTGTGCGGCGGCGCGATCAACACCCCCCAGCTGCTCCAGCTGTCCGGCGTGGGCCGCGGCGGAGCTGCTCCGCGGGCTCGGCGTCCACGTGGTCGCCGACCTGCCCGGGGTGGGCGAGAACCTGCAGGACCACCTCGAGGTCTACGTGCAGTACGGGTCGCAAGCAGCCGGTGTCGGTGGCCCCGGCGCTCAAGCTGCGCAACCGGCCCATGGTCGGCGCGAAGTGGCTCTTCCTGCGCGGCGGCCCGGGCGCCACCAACCACTTCGAGGGCGGCGGGTTCATCCGCAGCAACGACGAGGTGGCCTACCCCAACCTCATGTACCACTTCCTGCCCATCGCGATCCGCTACGACGGCTCGTCGCCGGCGGGCGGGCACGGCTACCAGGTGCACGTCGGGCCGATGTACTCCGACTCCCGCGGCTCGGTCCGGATCGTCTCGCGCGACCCCGCGGTCCATCCGGCGCTGCGGTTCAACTACCTGTCCACGCCGACCGACCGCCGGGAGTGGGCCGAGGCCATCCGGGTCACCCGGGACATCCTGAACCAGCCCGCGTTCGACGAGTACAACGCGGGCGAGCTGTCCCCGGGCCCGGAGGTCGCGACCGACGAGCAGATCCTGGACTGGGTCCGCCGGGACGCCGAGACCGCGCTGCACCCGTCGTGCACCGCCAAGATGGGTACCGGCGCCGACGCCGTCGACCGACCCGGCCACGATGCGGGTGCACGGGCTGGACGGGTTGCGGGTCGTGGACGCCTCGGTCATGCCGTACATCACCAACGGCAACATCTACGCCCCGGTGATGATGACCGCGGAGAAGGCCGCCGACCTGATCCTGGGCAACACCCCGCTGCCGCCGGAGCCCGTCCCGTTCTACCGGCACGAGCCGCGGCAAGCCGGCGGCCGCGGCCCGGTGACCGACCCCGGGACGCCGACCGACCCCCGGGACCCCCGCGGGCTGGCGCGCCGACGCGCCGCTGCTGGACGCCTGGCTGCGGTTCACCGCGCAGGCGGACGCGGGGGCCCTGACCCCGATGAGCGTGCCCGGGCACAAGCAGCGGCGTGACCTGACCGGCACGGTGACCGCGGGCGACGCGCCGCTTGTACGGCGGGCTGGACACGCATCAAGCACGCGGACGAGCTGCTGGCCGAGGGGGAGCGGCGGGCCGCGCAGCTGTGGGGCGCCGACTGGTGCCGGTTCTCGGTGGCCGGCTCGACGCACGGCAACCAGGCGCTCGCCCTGGCGGCCGGCCAGCCCGGGCAGCCGATCGTGGTCACCCGGGCGCTGCACCGCTCGCTGCTGCTCGGCATCGTGCTGGCCGGGCTGGACCCGGTGTGGGTGCTGCCCGAGGTGGACCCCGCGACCGGGCTGCCCGGCCCGGTCCCGGTCCGCGCGGTCCGGGACGCGCTGGCCCGGCACCCGGACGCCTGCGCGGTGTTCCTCGGCGACCCGTCCTACGTCGGCACCACCGGCGACCTGGCCGGGCACGCGGCGGCCGCGCACGAGGCCGGGGTGCCGCTGCTGGTGGACGCGGCGTGGGCCGCGCACCTCGGCTTCGAGCCGGGACTGCCGCCGCACGCCCTGGCGGCGGGCGCGGACGCCATGGTGACCAGCGCGCACAAGGTCCTGCCCGCCTACACCCAGGGGGCGCTGGTGCTGGCCCGCACGGCCGCGGGGCAGCCGGCTGCGCCCCGCCTGGACCCTGCCCGCCTGGACCGGGCGTTCGAGGCGACGCATACGACCAGCCCGGCGGGCGCGATCATGGCCAGCATCGACGCGGCCCGGGCGCTGCTGGCCCGCGACGGCGAGGAGCTGTGCGCCCGGCTGCTGCGGGTCGTGGCGGCGGCCAGGGACCGGCTGCGCGAGGTGCCCGGCCTGGACGTGCTGGACGGCCCGGGGGTCGAGCCGGCCAAGCTGGTCGTCCTGCTGGCCGGGACCGGGGCGCACGGCATCGCGGTGGAGGCCGACCTCATCGCGGCCGGGATGCCGGTGGAGATGGCCGACCGCGACACGATCATCCCGATCGTCACCCTGGCCGACGACGAGGCCGCGGTGACCCGCTTCACCGCCGCCCTGCGCGAGCATCGTCGAAGCGCACCGGGGCCCGCCGCGGCGGCCGGTTCCGGCCGCATCGTGGACGGTCATTCCGGAGATGGCCATGCCGCCCCGGGACGCATTCTTCTGCCGCAACGAAACCCTCTCCGCCCGCGAGGCCGTCGGCCGGGTGAGCGCCGAATTGGTGGCGCCGTACCCGCCGGGCGTCCCGGTGCTCGCCCCGGGCGAGGTGATCACGTCGGCGGCACTGGACGCGCTGCGCGCGGCCCGGGCCGACGGCGGCCGGATCGCCTACGCCGCCGATCCCACCCTGGCCACCATCCAGGTCATCGCCCGGCCGTAACCAGCCTGCTACCGGAAACAACCTTTACTGGCCCATTGTCCGCGCGGCCGCGGCGGCCTAGCCTGGGCCGATGGATCTTCGGCGTGGCGCCAGGGCAGGACGCGGCAGGGCAGGACGCGGCTGGGCAGGACACGGCGCGCTGCGGCGCGGGCCGGGGCGTGCGCCGCGGCGTTCAGCCTCGCGGCGGCCCTCTGCGGCGGCAGCACCGGGCGGCGCGGCACCGGGCGGGGCGCAGCTGGGCGGCGCGGCCAGCGCCGCCAGCCGGATCGGCGCGGCGGGACGCACCGGCGGCCCGGAGATCGCCAAGATCTGCGCCGAGCCCTCCTCGGGGGCGGTGCTCACCACCGGCTCGCACCGCAAGCCCGCCGGGGCGCCGGCCGCCGCGATCCGGGTGGACCAGGTCGGCTACCCGTCGGGCGCGGCCAAGCTGGCCGAGATCATGACCAAAGCCAGGCCGTCGGGCGCCTGCCCGGTGGCGGACTGCACTGGGTGCTGGTCCGGGCCGGGTCCTGCACGGTGGCCGCCTCCGGGGTGGCCCGGCAGAACCTCGGCGCCTGGAGCAAGCGCTACGGCTGGGTGTGGGCGGCCCGGTTCTCCGGGGTCCGGGCGCCGGGCCGGTACCGGGTCGGCATCCTGGGCGACGCCTCGGCCGCCTCGCCGTGGTTCGCGATCGGCCCGGCCGCCCGGCTCTACGCCCGGCCGCTGGCCAACGCGCTCTACTTCTACGAGAACGAGCGGGACGGCCCCGACTTCATCCACACCGCGCTGCGCAGCGCGCCCGGCCACCTCAACGACGTCAGCGCGATGACCTACCGCAGCCCGCCGGTCGACGACAACGGCAACTTCAAGGGCAGCCTGGCCAAATACGCGACCGGGGTGCGGATCAACGCCTCCGGCGGCTGGTTCGACGCCGGGGACTACCTGCACTTCGTCGAGACGACCAGCTACACCGAGGCGATCCTGCTGCAGGGCATCGCGTCGTTCCCGGGGCAGATGGGGGCCGGCGCCGGGGCGGGATCCCCGGGCGCGGACTTCACCGGCGAGGCCAAGTTCGGCCTGGACTTCCTGCAGCGCATGTGGCATCAGCGCACCCGGACGCTGTACTACCAGGTCGGCACCGGCGAGGCGAACAACTACTACTTCGGCGACCACGACATCTGGCGGCTGCCCCAGGCCGACGACCACTACCAGGCGCCGAACCCGCGGTACGCCTACATCCGGCACCCGCCGGTGTTCCGGGCCGGGCAAGCCCGGCGCCCCGATCAGCCCGAACCTGGCCGGGCGGCTGGCCGCCGACTTCGCCCTCTGCTACCAGGTGTTCCGGCACTCCGACCCGGGCTACGCGGGCACCTGCCTGCGCGAGGCCGAGACCGTGTACGCGCAGGCGGGCACGCACTGGAAGGGCCAGCTGCTCACCGCGCTGCCGTGGGACTTCTACCCGGAGACCAGCTGGCGGGACGACATGATGCTGGGCGCCACCGAACTGGCCCGCGCCCTCCAGGAGGCGGGCCGCCCGGGGAGCCTGCCCGGCGGCCTGCCGGTCCGCTCCGCCGCGACCTACCTGCGCGACGCGGCCGGCTGGGCCAGCGCCTGGGTGAACAGCAAGCAGGCGCTGTCCGGACACGCTGAACCTCTACGACGTGAGCGCGCTGGCGGACTACGAACTCGACCTGGCCCTGGCCCGCCAGCCGGTCCGCGGCCTGGCCATCACCCGGGCCCAGCTGCTGGCGAACCTGCGCGGCGCAGATCAAGAAGGGGATCACGACGGCCGCGGCAGGACCCGTTCGGCTTCGGCTTCGCCTGGGACCAGTGGGACACCACCACGCACGGCGCCGGGCTGACCGTGATGGCGGACGAGTACGACGCGCTGGCCGGCCGGCCGGTCTACGCGGCCTGGGCGCAGCGCTGGCTGGACGACATCCTGGGCAGCAACGCGTGGGGCGTCTCGCTGATCGTCGGGGACGGGACCGTGTTCCCGGACTGCATGCAGCACCAGGTCGCGAACCTGGCCGGGTCGCTCGACGGGCAGCCGCCGGTCCTGGCCGGGGCGGCGGTGGAGGGGCCGAACTCGTTCGCGGCCACCGGCACCGTGCCGAACATGCGGCCGGTGCGCGGCCAACGCCCCGGGCGATGTCCCGTACGCCGCGTTCAACGGGCAGAAGGCCGTGTTCGCCGACAACGTGCAGTCCTACTCGACCGTGGAGCCGGCCATCGACCTGACCGCGCTGACCCCGCTGGCCTTCGCCTGGCAGCAGAACGGAGCGCGGTAGTTCGGCGCCGCGCCGTTTCCCGCTGAGATAGCTTGAACCCGGCGAACGGAGGCCGGATGAGGCTACGGGGCACGGAGGACGACGGGTCCGGCGGGCCAGCCCGGCGGCGGGTCGGCGTGCTGGTCGCGGTGGCGCTGCTGGTGTACGCGGCCGATGTGATCAGCAAGGTCATCGTGGTCGCGACGCTCACCGAGAACGTGCCGGTGCGGGTGGTCGGCTCGCTGCTGCGGCTGGACTACCTCCGCAATCCCGGGGCCGCCTTCTCGCTCGGCGCGGACGGGTACACGGTCGTGTTCACGCTGATCGCGGCGGCCGTCATCGTCGCCATCCTGCGGATGGCCCGCACCCTGGCCAGCCGCCGCTGGGCCGTCGCGCTCGGCCTGCTGCTCGGCGGGGCGCTGGGCAACCTGACGGACCGGATCGTCCGCAGCCCGGGGCCGCTGCGCGGCTGGGTGGTTGACTTCATCCAGCTGCCGCACTGGCCGGTGTTCAACCTGGCCGACTCGGCGATCTGCTGCGGAGGCGCGCTGATGGTCCTGCTCACGATCCTGGGCCTGCACCCGGACGGCCAGGTCGCGACCGCCGGGGTGCCCGCCGGAGCGGACACCGGGGCGGAAGCTACCCGCTGAGGCCGCGGCGCCGGGTAGAGGATCGTCTTGGGCTCGGTGAACGTCTCCATCGCGAACCGGCCGCCGACCCGGCCGCGCCCGCTCACCGAGCCGGACCGGCCGCCGAACGGCAGGTGCGACTCCCACAGGTTGGTGGAGGCGTTGACGTTGACCCAGCCGGCCCGGGCCTGCTCCGCGAAGGCCAGGCCCCGCTCCAGGTCGCCGGTGAACACCGCCGCGGTCAGCCCGAACGGCGAGGAGTTGGTCAGCTCCAGCGCCTGCGCCGCGGACGTCACCTCGACGATCGGCACGACCGGGCCGAACGTCTCCTCGGTGGCGATCAGCATGTCGGGCGTCACCCCGTCCAGCACGGTCGGCTCCGCGTAGAGCGCGGTGGGGAACCCGGCGGCGCGCCGCCCGCCGTGGCACAGCTTGGCGCCGCGGCTGACCGCGTCGGCCACGTGCCGGTCGAACTTGGCCGCGGTGGCCTCGTTGTTCAGCGGGCCCATCGTGGTCTGCGGGTCGAACGGGTCGCCCAGCCGGACCCGGTCCGCGGTGGCCGCGACCACCCGCTCGGTGAACTCGGCGCGGACCGCGGCGTGCACCAGGAACCGCTCGCCGGCCGTGCAGCTCTGGCCCGCGCACAGGTACGCGGCCTCCAGCGCGGCCTCGGCGGCCAGGTCCAGGTCCGCGTCCTCCAGGATCACCATCGGGCCGTTGCCGCCCAGTTCGAGCAGTTGCGTCTTGCCGGCCGCCCGCGCCGCGACCAGCCCGCCGGTGGCGACCGACCCGATGAAGCCCACGGCCGCCACGCCCGGGATGCCCGGCCAGCGCATCGCCGGCCACCGGCCCGGGGCCGGGCAGGAAGCTGAACACCCCGGCCGGCGTGTCCTCGCGCCGCGATGATCCCGGCGAGCACCGCGCAGCACGCGCTGGTGCTCGGGGCGGGCACCCAGACCACGGCGTTGCCCGGCCGCCAGCGCGGGCGCGAACAGCTCCGCGCCCATCGTGTACGGCCAGTTCCAGGGGCTGATCACGCCGACCACGCCGAGCGGCACCCGGGCGGTGATCACCCGGCGCCCGGCGGAGGTGGACGGGGGGAAGGCCCCGTCCAGCCGCCGCACGTCCGCGGCCGCCATCCGGAAGTACTCGGCCAGCTCGTCGACCTCGTCGTAGGCCTCGGCCAGCAGCGGCTTGCCCTGGTCCAGGGTGAGCACCCGGGCCAGGTCGTCGCGGCGGCCGAGGATGGCCGCGGCGACCCGCTCGCACCAGGCCGCCCGCTCGAACGGCGACCGGGCCGCCCAGTCCGGCCAGGCCCGGGCCGCCGCGCGCACCGCGTCGTCCACGTCGGCCGGGCCGGCCGACCGCGACCGAGGCGAACGTCTCGCCGGTCGCCGGGCTGACCGCCGCGGTCCGGGGCCGTGCGCCCGGCGCCGCCACTGGCCGCCGATGTAGAGCAGGTGCTCGTCCATGCGTGGGCCTCCCGCTCCTGCTGTTCCCCGTTGCTGCTGCTCGTTGCTGGTCCGCTGCCTCGGTCCGTCGGCCGCCGGTGCCCTGACGGCGCCAGGCCGCGATCAGCAGTCCGCGCAGAGCCGTCCGAGCTGGTCAAGCTGGTCCGGCGGCATCCGGAAGGCCGGGCCGGAGATCGACAGGGCGGCCACGCAGCCGCCGCCCGGGCCGAACACCGGCGCCGCCACCGCGACCAGCCCCTCCTCCAGTTCCGCGACCGCCGTAGCGTAGCCGTCCCGGCGGACCCGGGCCAGTTCCGCGCGGAGCGCGCCGGGGTCGGTGATGGTGTGCTCGGTGTAGCGCTCCAGGCTGGCGGGCGCGGGGATGGCGCCGAACGCGAGCAGCACCTTGCCGTTGGCCACCGCGTGCGGCCGGGTGCGCCGCCCCACCCAGCCGCCCGAGGAGCTGAGGATGTAGGTGCTCGCCACCTCGGCCACGTTCAGCACGTCCGGCCCGGCCGGCACCGCGAGGTTGATGGTCTCGCCGGTCAGCTGGGAGAGCTTTTCCATGGCGGGCTGCATGGTGGCCACGATGTCGGCGCTGCGCAGGGCCACGGTGCCCAGCCGGATGATCTCGACGCCCAGCCGGTAGCGGCGGCCCGACCGGGCCAGGAAACCGGTCCGTTCCAGGGTGGCGGCCAGCCGCGACGCGGTGGACTTGTGCACGCCCAGCGCTTCGGCGATCTCTGTCACACTGAGTTCTGGCCGGCTGTCCTCGAAGCTGGCGAGCAGGGTCAGCACGCGCTCGGCTGACTGATAGGTTGCGCCTCCCGCAACGAGGCTTTCACTCACGCAACCAGAATGACCGAATTGCCCGTTCTGCGTCAACTGCCGTCACGCGGGCGGCTCATGGCATACTCACTGTCGAGTTCCACCCGAATCTCACCGTTGAATGCCGCGGTTGAGTTCCGCCGAAATTGCGCTGGGCCGCCCGTTATCCCCGCGGGTGCCCCCGAGGGACGAGAGCAGGCCCGGGCATGGCCGACCCCGATGACGAGCCCACCGTCGGATCCGCCGCACGATCCGCTTCCCGAGGCCCTGGGGCTGGCCCGGGCCGCCGCCGAGGCCGGGCTGGGCCTGAAGCTCCTCGGCGGGCTGGCGGTCCGGGTGCTCTGCCCGGACTTCCCGCCCCGGCTGCGCCGCGACCAGGACATGGACTTCGCCTGCCTGGCCAAGGGCCGCAAGGACGTGGCCGCCTGGCTCGCCGACCAGGGCTGCGAGCCGGACCGCCGGTTCAACAACCTCAACGGCGACCGGCAGATGTACTTCAACGCCCCCTCCGGCCGGCCCATCGACGTGATGGTGGACCGGCTGACCATGTGCCACACGCTGGACTTCCGGCCGTCGTTCGGGCGGCTGCCGCTCACGGTGGACTCGGTGGACGTGCTGCTGTCCAAGCTGCAGATCGTCGAGCTGAACGAGAAGGACGCACACGACATCGTCGCACCTGCTGGCCGGGCTCCCGGTCGGCGAGGGTGCGCCGCCCGCGATCGACACCGGGCGGTTCGGCAAGGTGCTGGCCGCGGACTGGGGCTGGTGGCGGACGGTCACCGGGAACCTGGCCAAGCTGCCCGCCCTGCTGGCCGAGAAGCCCGGGCTGGTCCCGCCCGGGGCCCGGTATGACCCGCTGGCCCAGGCGCGGCAGCTGCTGGACGTCGCCGAGGCGGCCCCGAAAGGGGTCAAGTGGAAGCTCCGGGCCAACGTCGGCGACCGGGTCCGCTGGTACGAGCTGCCCGAGGAAGTCGCCCACTAGCAGCAGGCTTTCCGGGATGCGGCTTAAATTCGCATCGTCCTGCTTGACGCCGGTTTCGGCTGGGTGCTAGACGTTGCACAGGACGCACGGGCGTTGCGCACCGCGCCGGTGAACATTGCATGCCGTGGACCAGGAAGGCGTGGTGTTCACATGAGGGTCTTCTTCGCCACCGACATCCACGGCTCCGAGGTCTGCTGGCGGAAGTTCCTGAACGCGGCGGCGTTCTACAAGGCTGACCTGGTCGTGCTGGGCGGGGACGTCACCGGCAAGATCATGGTGCCGGTCGTCGCGCACAACGGCTACTGGCAGGCCGTGGTCCGCGGCGAGACGATCCGGATGGAGACCAAGGCCGAACTCGAAGAGGTACAGAAGAAGATCCGCAACGCCGGGCACTACCCGGCCCTGGTCAGCCCCGGATGAACTGCAGGCCCTGAGCGACGAAGAGGGCGCGGTGGACCGGCGGTTCAGCGCCGAGATGACCCGCTCGCTGGACCGGTGGCTGGACATGGCCGACGGGAAGCTTGGCGGCGGCGACATCCCGTGCATCCTGAACGGCGGCAACGACGACATCTGGGAGATCGACGACATCATCGAGGCGTCGCCGAACGTCACCTTCGGCGAGGCCAAGTCCCTCGACCTCGACGGCTTCCACCTGGTGTCGATGGGCTGGACCAACCCGACCCCGTGGGACACATTCCGCGAGGCTCCCGAGGAACAGCTCAAGGAAAAGATAGACGCGGTAGTCAGCCAGATCCCGGACATGGAACGGGCCATCTTCAATTTCCACGCCCCGCCCTACGGGACCGGCCTGGACGAGGCGCCCGCACTGGACGAGACGCTGCGGCCGACGCACGGCGGGGCGGTCATGAAGCCGGTGGGATCGACCGCGGTGCGCGACGCGATTAACAGCTACCAGCCAATGCTCTCGGTGCACGGGCACATCCACGAGAGCCGCGGCATCAAGACGCATGGGCCGGACACTGGCCATCAATCCCGGCAGTGTTTACGGTGACGGCGTCCTGCAGGGTGCCGTACTCGAGCTGAACGCCAAGAAGGGGAAGGTTACTAAATACCTTCTGGTAAATGGCTGAAACTCGGCCGGCTTGTCAGTGCCTGAGCAATAGGCTGGCCCCGCCACCCCCCAAAAGGCCCCCAACCGGGAGATCAGCATGGCAACTGACGCAATTGGCGGCGAGACGCCGACACTGTTCCTACGCAAAGCCACCGGGCTCGTCCGTGGCTGGTCCGTCCGGGACTCGATCATCTACGCCTGCCTGGCGACCAACTTCGTCACGCTGGGACTCTATGAGTTCACCTTCGCCGGGCCCGCCTTCCCCAAGGGCCAGTTCATCACCGCGATCCTGATCTCAGGTGTCTGGGTCTCGTTCCTCGTCATCGCCTACGCCGGGCTGGTCGTCACCATCCCGCGGGCCGGCGGTGACTACGTCTGGCAGAGCCGGATCCTGGGCAGCGGCATCGGCTTCGTGCTGGCCGCCACCGGCTGGTGGTTCATCCTCTGGCTCTGGGCGCCCGATCTACGGCAACATCCTCTCGGTCCAGCTGTTCGAGCCGCTGTGGGCCACGCTGAAATGGACCTGGCCCGCGGGCGGCGCCGCCTGGTTCGGCACCAACAACGGGATCTTCATCGTCACGCTCATCACGATCGCCCTGGCCGGCGTGCTGGTCTCGCTCGGGATGGCCGGGTACGCGAAGATCCAGCGGTGGTTCTTCCTCGGCGGCATGGTCGGCTTCGCCGTCGTGGTCGTGCTGCTGCTGGTCAACTCGCACGCCAGCTTCGTGAGCTCGTTCAACCTCGAAGGCCAGAAGCTCTTCGGCGTGCACAACGCCTACGCGGCGACCAACCACGCCGCGGCCAAGGCGGGCTACACCACCTCGCCGTTCGGGTTCGGCCCGCTCGGGCCGACGATGCTGCTCGTGCCGGCCTTTATGTTCTTCCTGCTGTGGCCGAACTGGGGGACCACCCTCTACGGGGAGATCCGCGGGGCGAGTGACTTCCGCCGGGTGTTCACCGGCATGTTCGCCGGCCTGTGGATGACGGTCATCCTGACGGTCATCTTCCTGCTGCTGATCGCCAAGACCGTCGGCTGGGACTTCTACCAGAACCTCAACGCGCTGGACTACAACCTCACGCCGCACCTTCGGCATCTGGCCGTACCCGTTCATGTTCGCGGGCTGGCTGGTGCACAACACGGCGTTCCAGGTCGTCCTGATCCTCGTGCTGAGCCTGTGGTTCTTCGCCTGGGTCGGCACCCTGTTCCTGTCCTCGACCCGGGTCATCTTCGCCGCCGCGTTCGACCGGGTGCTGCCCGGACCGGGCCGCCGAGGTCTCCGAGCGGCGCAAGGTCCCGGTCTAGTCGCTGATCCTGATGCTGCTCCCGGCGGCCGGGCTGGCCGCGGTCTACGCGTACTCGACCACGTTCCGGTCCTACACGCTGGACGCCACCCTGGTCATCGCGGTGACCTACCTGGGCAGCGCCATCGCCGTGGTGCTCCTGCCGTTCGTCAAGCCCGACCTGTGGCGCGCCTCGCCGGCCAGCCGGATCAAGCTGCTCGGCGTGCCGATCGTCCCGGTGGCCGGGGTCATCACGATCGGGCTGCTCGTCTTCAACCTCTACGAGTGGCTCAGTAACGACAACTACTTCGTGAACAGTCACGACTCGCTCATTTACATGGGCGCCATGTACGTGCTGGCCATCGTGATCTACGTGATCGCCCGGGTCGTGCGCAGCAGGCAGGGCATCGACCTGGGACTG
This sequence comes from uncultured Actinomycetes bacterium, assembly GCA_963742055.1. Lineage (GTDB taxonomy): Bacteria > Actinomycetota > Actinomycetes > Streptosporangiales > Streptosporangiaceae > RYN-230. Next base: position 17,771 of record CAVUKT010000087.1, read on the forward strand.
ATCAACAAGGAGATCCCGGTCGAATAAGCACAGTCGGCTAAGCGCAGCAGCGCGTAGCACGGCACGGCATGAGTTGAGTGCCCCGGCCCCGCCGCCAGAGTTGCCGGTGGCGGGGCCGAGGCAACCCCGCAGCCAGCGGGGCACGGGACGCGACACGGATGGGCAGGAATCAGCGGCATGAATGACACACCGGCCCGGGCGAGCGCCGTGATCGTGGGCGCCGGGATCGTCGGCAACAGCCTGGCCTGCCATCTGGCCCGGCTCGGCTGGCGGGACCTGGTCCTGGTGGACAAGGGCCCGATGCCGAACCCGGGCGGCTCGACCGGGCACGCCTCCAACTTCATCTTCCCGATCGAGTACTCGAAGATGATGATGGAGCTGACCCGGGACAGCACCGAGCAGTACCAGGAGCTCGGGGTGTTCACCCAGAGCGGCGGCATCGAGGTCGCCCGGACCCAGGCCCGGATGGACGAACTGCGCCGGCGCTGCACGGCGGCCAAGGCCTGGGGCATCCCGGCCCAGGTGGTCTCGCCCGCCGAGGTCGCGAAGCTGGTGCCGTACCTGGATGAGTCGGTGATCCTGGGCGGCGCGCACTTCCCCACCGTGGGCGTGGTCGACTCGCTGCGGGCCGGCACGCTGATGCGGGAGGAGGCGCAGCGGTCCGGCGCGCTCCAGGTGCTGGCGGGCGCCGAGGTGCTCGGCATCGACACCACCGGGCACGGCCGGAACGGGCGGCCGCAGATCACCTCGGTGCGCACCACCGCGGGGGAGATCGAGACCAGCATCTGCGTGGTCTGCTGCGGGGTGTGGAGCCCGCGCATCGCCCGGATGGCCGGGGCCCGGATCCCGCTCACCCCGATCGTGCACCAGATGATCAGCGTCGGCCCGATCCCGCTGTTCGCAGGGCACCCAGGGTGAGATCGCCTACCCGATCGTCCGCGACGTGGACACCAACATGTACGAGCGGCAGCACGGCGGCGACATGGAGGTGGGCTCCTACGCGCACCGGCCGATCATCGTCCGCCCGGACGACATCCCCTCCATCGAGGAATCCGCGCTGTCCCCGACCGAGCTGCCGTTCACCGCGGACGACTTCGACCCGCAGCTGGCCGAGGCGCTGGAGCTGATGCCGGAGCTGCTGGGCGACGAGAAGGTCGGCATCCGGTACGCGATCAACGGCCTGATCTCGATGACCCCGGACGGCCACCCGCTGCTCGGCCCGGCGCCCGAGGTGGACGGGCTGTGGTCGGCCGCGGCCAGCTGGATCAAGGAGGGGCCGGGGGTGGGCCGCGTGGTGGCCGAGTGGATGAGCGGCCAGGTCCCGTCCGTGGACGTGGACGAGGCCAACATCGCCCGGTTCTACCCGAGCCAGCGCACCGTGGCGCACGTCCGGGCGCGGGCCCGGGAGGGCTTCAACAAGATGTACGGGATCGTGCACCCGGCCGAGCAGTGGGAGTCCGGCCGCCCGGTGCGGGTCAGCCCGGTCTACGACCGGGAGCGTGACCTGGGCGCGGTCTTCTTCGAGACGGCCGGGTGGGAACGGCCGCACTGGTACGCGTCCAACGAGCCGCTGCTGGAGCGGTACGCCGGGACGGCTGATGCCCCGGGACGCCGAATGGGACGCCCGCTGGTGGTCACCGATCATCAACGCCGAGCACCTGGCCATGCGGGACGCATGCGGGCTCGTCGACCTGTCCGCTTTCGCGATCTTCGACGTCACCGGGCCGTCCGCGCTGGACGTGGTGCAGTCGCTGGCCGTCGCGCAGCTCGACGTGGCCCCGGGCCGGGTCGTCTACACCTCGCTGCTGGACGAGCGGGGCGGGTTCAAGGCCGACCTGACCATCATGCGGCTGGGCGCGCGAGCGGTTCCGGGTGGTGACGGGCGGCGCGACCGGCATGTCCGACCTGGCCTGGTTCGCCGAGCACCTGCCCGCCGACGGCACCGCCGCGCTCGCCGACCTGACCTCCGCCCAGGCCACGCTCGGGCTGTGGGGGCCGCGGGCGCGCGAGGTGCTGGCCTCGGTCACCGCCGACGACATGAGCCACGGCGGGTTCCCGTTCGGCACCTGCCGGGAGGTGGAGATCGCCGGGCTGTCCGTGCTGGCCTCGCGCATCTCCTACGTCGGTGAGCTCGGCTGGGAACTGCACGTGCCCATCGAGCAGGGCGCGAAGCTGTGGGACGCGCTCTGGGACGGCGGGCACCCCGCACGGGCTGGTGCCGGTCGGCATCGGCGTGTACGGCACCACCGGCCGGCTGGAAAAGGGCTACCGGGCCTTCGGCAACGAGCTGACCGCGGACTACACGCTGGTCGAGGCGGGGATGACCCGCCCGAAGGTGAAGGCCCAGCCGTTCATCGGCAAGGACGCCTACCTGGCCCAGCGGGCCGAGCCGCCCGCCGCGGTGCTGTGCACGCTCACCGTGGACGAGCACACCCCGGCCAGCGGCCCGGCCCGGTACATGCTGGGCGGTGAGCCCATCCTGTCGGCCGGCGGCGAGCGGCTGGTGGACGCGAAGGGCCGGCCGTCGTACGTGACCAGCGCCGGCTCCGGCCCGTCGGTGGGCCGCCACCTGCTGCTCGCCTATCTGCCCCCGGCCCAGGCCAGTGCGGGCACCCGGCTCCAGGTCGAATGCTTCGGGGACGCCTACCCGGTGACCGTGGCGGTGGCCGGGGCCACCCCGCTGTTCGACCCGGACAACGCGCGGATCCGGAGCTGACCGGCGGTGGAGATCGCCGTCTGCGTGAAGCGGGTCCCCCAGGTGGGCGGCCGCATCGTGGTCACCCCGGACGGGCAGGACGTGGACACCCGGATGTCCGGGTTCGCGATCAGCCCGCACGAGGAATGCGCGGTGGAGGAGGCCGTCCAGATCACCGAGCGGCTGGGCGGCACCGTCTCGGTCCTGACCCTGGGACCGCCGGAGGCGGCCGATCAGCTGCGTGACGCGCTGGCGCTCGGCGCCCACCGGGCCGTGCTGCTGGAGGACGGCGGCCGCGAGTGGGGCCCGGCCGCGACCGCGGCCGCGATCGTGGCCGAGGCCCGCCGCCAGGCCGCCGAGGGCCCGGGCTATGACCTGCTGCTGCTCGGCAACGAGGCGGCCGACACCGGGGACTACCAGGTCGGGGTGCGGGTGGCGCACGGGCTCGGCTGGCCGTGCGTCACCGGGATCAAGCACCTGGAGATCACCGGGGACCGGGCGCGGGCCCGCCGGGAGTACCGGGGCAGCGAGGAGACGTTCGAGTTCGGCGCTGCCCGCGGTGATCACCGTCAAGGAAGGCATCAACCTGCCCCGCTACCCGTCCCTGCCGGGGCGGCTGCGGGCCAAGCGGGCGGCCATCGAGCAGTACCAGCCGCAGTGGCAGCCCGAGGGACTGCGCAAGCGCGCGCTCCGGGTGCCGGAGCAGCCGCGGCAGCAGGCCACCGTGCTCGGCACCGGGACGGACGCGGTGCCCGCCCTGGTCCGGCTGCTGGACGAGCTGGGGGTGCTGAAGTGAGCGGGCCGTGCCCGAGGCGAGCGGGAATACCGTGCTGTGCCTGGTCGAACTGGACGAGGCCGGGGTGACGGACGCGTCGCTGCGCGCGCTGACCTTCGCCCGGTCGCTGGCCGCCGGCGGTGCCCCGGCCCTGGCCGCCGTGCTGTTCGGCCCGGCCGACCGGGTCCCGGCCGGCCTGCTGGGCGCTACGGGGTGACCGAGGCCTACGTCGTCGAGCCGGCCGCGCTGGACGGCTATGCGCCGCAGGCCTGGGCCCGGACCCTGGAAGGCCTGCTCAGCGTGACCCTGGCCGGCGCGGTGGTGGCGGCGGGCACCGACCGCGGCCAGCGAGGTGCTGGCCCATCTCGGCGCGCTGACCGGCCAGCCGATGGCCGCGAACTGCATCGCGGCCGAGCCCGCCCCGTCGCGGCCGGCCGGACGGCACGCTGGCCGTGTCCCGGCAGCGCTGGGCCGGGCTGCTCATCGAGGACGCCATCCTGGAGGGGACGCCCGCCCTGCTCACCGTGGCCACCGATGCCGTTCTCCCGGTGCCGGTGGACACGGTGCCGGCCGAGGGCCGGGCTGAGCCCGCCGTCCAGGTCCACGAGCCCGACCTGGCCCCGGAGGACCTGCGGGTCCGGGCGACGGTGTCGGCCGGCCGCGACGGCGGGGTGTCACTGGCCACCGCCCGGGTGGTGGTCGGCGGCGGCCGCGGCGTCGGCGGGCCCGGACGGCTTCGCCCCGCTGGAGGAACTGGCCAGCCTGCTCGGCGGGGTGGTCGGGGTGTCCCGGGTGGTCACCAGCCAGGGCTGGCGGCCGCACACCCAGCAGGTGGGCCAGACCGGCACCAAGATCACCCCGGAGCTCTACCTGGCCTGCGGGATCAGCGGGGCGATCCAGCACATGGCGGGCTGCGCCAGCGCCAGGCACATCGTGGTGATCAACACCGACCCCTCGGCGCCGATCCTGGCCCGGGCCGACTACGCGGTGATCGGCGACCTGGCCGAGGTGATCCCGGCCCTGGTGGCCGCCCTGAAGGAACGGGCCTGAAGCGAACGGGCCTGAGGAACGGCCCTGAAGGGCGGCCCGAGGAGCGGCTCCGGCGGGCCCTGAGGGCCGGCCCGCCGGAGGTCTCCGGCGGGCCCAGCCTCCGGCCGGTCAGTCCGCGGGACCGGCCGGGTCCGGGGTCAGGTCCGCTGGGCGGCTTCGAGATTTTCCCGCACCGCCCGGGTAAGCGGGTGATCAGGGCCGAGGGCCTGCTCGCAGTCGGCCAGGGTGCGCTCGAACACCGTGATCGCCTCGGACAGCCGCAGCGCGGCATGGTAGGCGGAAGCCAGGTTGGCCCGTGAGGTCAGGGTGGACTGGTGGGTCGGGCCGAGCACCCGCTCACACGCGGCCAGGGTCTGCTCGTAGAGCGGCAGCGCGTCCTTGAGCCGCCCGGCCGAGTGGTAGGCGTTGGCCAGGTTGCCCCGGGCCGTCATGGTGTCCATGTCGTCGGCGCCCTGGGCCATCTCCCGGTCGGCCAGGGTCCGCTCGTACACCGGGATGGCGTCCTTGACCCGGCGGGCCGCGAGGTAGGCGTTGGCCAGGTTGCCGCGGGCGGTCATGGTGTCGGGGTGGTAGCTGCCCAGCACCCGTTCCCGGTCCGCGACCACCCGCTCGTACTGCGGAAGCGCCTGCTTCATCCGCCCGGCGGTCCGGTAGGCGTAGGCCAGGTCGGCGCGGGCGCCGATGCTGTCCGGATGGTCCGGGCCCTGCGCCTTCTCCCGGTCGGCCAGGGTCCGCTCGTACAGCCGGCACGGCCTGCTTGAGCTGGCCCACCGTCTGGTACGCCTGGGCCAGCCCGGCCCGCGCGGCCAGCGTGTCCGGGTGCGCGGGGCCCAGCCCCCGCTCCAGGTCGGCCAGGGTCTGCTGGTAGACCGGCAGGGCTTGCTCGGGCCGGCCGGCGGCCAGGTAGGCGCCAGCCAGGTCGCCGCGCGCGGCCAGCGTGTCCGGGTGCCTCGCGCCCAGCACCCATTCCCGGTCCGCGACCACCCGCTCGTACATCGGCAGCGCCTCGGCGTGCCGTCCCGCGGCGGCGTAGGCCCGGGCGAGATGGCCGCAGGACATCAGCGTGTCGGGATGGTCGGTGCCCAGGGCCCGCTGCCGCTCGGCGAGCGTGCGCTGGTGCACGCCGATGGCGTCGTCCAGCCGGCCCGCGGCCTCGTAGGCGGAGGCCAGGCCGTCACGGCAGCGGAAGGTCTGGATATGGTCCGGCGCCGAGCACCCGGGTGCTGGTCTCCAGCATCTCCTGCCAGTACGCGAGGCCCGGGCCGCTGATCTCGTCGCTGTCCAGGCTCCGGCCCGCCTGCATCAGCACCGGATGGGTCTCCGGGGCCCAGAGCAGATCGCCGCTGCACTCGCGCAGGCTGATCGTGCAGTCCCGCAGGGCCTGGGCCAGCCGGGGCGGAACCGGATCCGCGGGCCAGGACTGCAACAGCGCGTCCGCGGCGCACCGGACGGCCCGCTCCAACTCCGGCGCCGGGATGATCCCCCGGGTCATGGCCTGGATCGCCGGGTGCACCTGCACGGTCCGCGTGGTGCTGGCCGGGTTGATCGTGACCAGCCCGGCCCGGGCCAGGCCGTGCACCGCGTCGCGGGCCTGGGCCGGGCTCGCCGGGCATGGCCGGGTGACCGGTCAGGTAACCGCAGGCGGCCGGGCTGGTGAAGACGACACCGGGGATGCCGGCCGGGTCGAGCAGGGCGGCCAGCACCAGGGCGGGCCGGGCGAACCCGGCGGGCGGGATCTGGTCGGCCAGGTCCATGGCCAGCGACCAGGTCACGCCGGTGTGGCCGAGCGCGGCGTAGTCCAGGCCCGGGCCAGACGAGCCCGGGTCCGCGAGCTGGCCAGGCGGATCCGGGCCGGGCCAGGCCCCGGGCGTCCGGGCCGCCGCCGGGCGGCACGCTGGTGGCGCTCATCCGCCGTTTCCGGTCGTGGTACCAGCCCCGGTAGTCGCGGCAGCTGGCCCCGGTGCAGATCAGCGCGGCGGTGGCGTGCGACAGCGCCGAGCGGCTGGCAGTCCAGGTCGTGTGGCCAGGTCGAGGGCCTCGGTCCGCTGGCCAGGGTCGGTGGCTAGCCGGGCGCTCAGGTAGGCCAGGGCTTCCCGGGTGCTGAACGCGGGGACCGGCGCGATCCTCCGGTTCGGCGCGGCCAGGGTGTCGTCCTGCCGGGCCGTGACCACGACCCGGCCGTCGGTCCCGGCCGGCCACAGACCCTCGAGGTCGGCCGGGTCGGCCAGGTCATCGAGGACGACCAGCCAGCGCCGCTCGGTGCTGGACAGCCAGGCCAGGAAGCGCTGCGCGCCGGTCAGCAGGTCGTCGCCCGGATCGGCGGCGCCCAGCTCCGCGAGCGTCAGCGCGTAGCCGGTCAGGATGGCGTTCCTGCTGCTGGCCTTCACCCAGGTCAGCAGGTCCACCGCGCGGCTGTCCCAGAGCTGGTGCGCCAGCGCCGCGGCCAGCTGGGTCTTGCCCGTTCCGCCGGAGGCGGACAGATAAGCAGGGTCGCCGGAGGCGGACAGGCTGGCCGGGCCGCCGGAGGCGGCGAGGCGAGCGGCGCCGCCCACGGCCGGATCGCGCAGCCCGGGGGGCGCCGCGCTGGGCGCCGGGACGAGAATTAACGTGTCGCCGGGATCGAGCTTGCCGATCCGGCCCAGCCCCGTCTCCGGACGCGGGCTGTGGCAGTCAGCCAGGGGTGGGACCGGGCCGCAGCGCAGCGGCCACTCCACTAGGCGGGCCGGCGCGATGGCCATGCGGGTCCTGGCGGCCTCGTTGCAGTTGCGTGGCTATTCACCGTCTGCTCCCACCCACATCCGGACATCTCTTGCGATCCGTTGCAGTCGATCGAAACAGTTGCACAAGACAGCCTATGACGGTGCAGCCCGGAATGGGCAGCGTTCTGTAGGCAAGAGGGAACGCATTGCGGCCGGCGGTGCGTGACCAGAAATGGGCCTGCAGCGGTCCGGTCAGATGGCCAGGCGCCCGCGGTCCGGGCCGCCCAGCCGCTGCAGCAGCGCGGCCCGCCATTCCTCCGTCTGCCTGACCTGGTTAAAGGTGAACAAGTGCAGGCCGGCCACGGCCGCGCCGGGGCGGTCAGCGCCGCCCCGGTCCGGTCCAGCAGCCGCTCCGGGCTGTAGCCACCGGGCAGGCCGAGACGCAAAAACAAGTCCGTATGCCCGGCCAGGAAGCGTGTGGATTCGGCCACACCCGCCCGGGCCGCCATGCGCAGCAGCCTCGCCCGGTCCACCGGGCCGGCCAGCCCCACGTAGAGCGGCAGCGTGACGCCGCGGGCCCGGATCCGGGCCACCCACTTGCGCAGCACGGCCGGATCGAAGCAGAGGTTGCTGACGATGTAGGACGAGTGATGCCGCTTATCCCACATGGCCTGCACGGTGATGTCGTCGTCGATGTGCGGGTGGCTCTCCGGGTAGCCGGTGATCCCGACGCGGGCGAACGGGCGTCCCATCTCGGTGAGCCGGGTGAGCAGGGACAGCGCGCTGTCGAACCGGCCGGCCGGGGGATCAGCGTCGCCCGCGGGCACGAACACGTCATCCACCCCGCAGGCGAGCAGCCGGGTCACGATGGCGGCCAGGTGAGCGTCGTCCACGACCAGCCGGGCGGACAGGTGCGGCACCACCCGGTAGCCCCGGGCCGGCCAGGCGCTCGGTCAGGTCCAGCGTGGCGTCCAGCCCCCGGGCCGGTGAGGCGGTCACGGTCACCGTCATGCCGGGCGGGACCCAGTCCGCCACGGCCTGCTCGACCGACCCGGACGGGAAGACCTCGTAGCGCGGCTGCGCCAGCAGCGCCGCCGCGCTCGTCAGCCCGCCGCGCACCGCTCCGCCTCGGCGGCTGGGCCCGTGTGCGATCTCCGGGGCTCGCAGGGCTGCTGTGCAGCAGCGGGCTTTCCCCGGGCCGGCCGGTGCGGGAGGCGGCCAGGAGGTGTTCGAGTTCGCGTTCCAGGCGGGCAGTGCCGGTGTCGATCACGGTGAGCGGCAGGCCGAACCGGGCCGCCACGGCCTCCGCCTCGGCGTCCAGGGCCGGGTCGCGCGGACTGGGCCAGCCACACCACCCGGCGGTAGTGGCCGAAGTAGTCCGGCCACAGCTCCGGGTAGCGGTCCAGGCCGAGTCCGGCCAGCACCGTCCGGCGGAAGCTGCGGACCAGGAAATCGGTCAGCACGTAGGTGCCCGGCTCGGCCTCGAACAGCGCCGCCACCCGGTCCGGCCCGGCCAGCAGGTCATAGCAGTGCAGCCCGGGCAGCCGCCGCAGGCCGAGCCGGCCGGACAGCTCATCCAGCGCCCCGTAGCGTGCCGCAGTCGGCGTAGCCGATCGCCACCGGCAGGCCGCGGGCCTGCGCCGCCACGGCCAGCCGCTCGACCTCCGGGGTGATCGCGGCCGGGCCGGTTGTGCAGCAGCGCGGGCAGGCAGTGCAGCTCGACCGGCCAGCCCCGGCGGGCGGCGATCTCCCGGATCGGGCCGCCGAGCGCCCCGCAGGCGATGACCACCGCCGGACCGGCGGTGATCCGGCCGGGGTCGGAGCTCGCGCGGGGCGTGGCGGCTGCGGTGGGACTGGCGTTAGCCGGGGAAGGCCAGCTGGTCGACGAAGCGGTCGTTGAAGTCGGCCCGGTCGGACAGCTCGACATACCTCACCTCCTCCAGCAGGGCCAGCCCGCCCGCGCGCTCACGCACGCTGAGCAGGGCCATCTTGGCTCCCTCACCGGCCACGTTCCCCGCGCTGACCACGCGGAGCACCGGGATGTCGGGCACCAGGCCGATCCGGATCGCGTTGGCGGGGGACAGGTAACTGCCGAACGAGCCGGCCAGCAGCACCTGCTGGATGTCGCCCGGCTCCAGCCCGGCCTCCTCCAGCAGGATCTGCCACCCGGTGGCGATGGCCGCCTTGGCGAACTGCAGCTCGCGGACGTCCCGCTGGGACAGGTACACCGACCGGGACACGTTCCCGGGCTCGCCCAGCCAGTGCAGCACGAAGACCCGCTCCGCGCCGAGCTGGGTCAGCCGGTCCGCCAGCCCGGGGGCCAGCTCGGCGGCCCGTTCCTCGCGGGACCAGCCGCCCGGAGGAGTCCAGCAGCCCGAGCCGGACCAGCCCGGTGACCGCGTCCACCAGGCCCGAGCCGCACAGCCCGGCCGGCTCGGCGTCCCCGATGACCTTGAGCTCCAACCCGTCCGGGGTCATCGTGACCACCTCGATGGCCCCGTCCGCGGCGCGCATCCCGCACCGGATCGCCGCGCCCTCGAAGGCCGGCCCCGCGGGCGCGGCGGTGGCCAGCAGCCAGTCCCGGTTGCCCAGCACGATCTCGCAGTTCGTGCCGATGTCGATGAACAGCCGGGTCCGGGCGTCCCGGTCCATCCCCGAGGCGAGCAGCCCGGCGGTGATGTCGCCGCCCACGTACGCGCCGAACGGCGGGAAAATCACCGCCCGGGCCCGGGGATGGGCGGGCAGGCCCAGTTCGGCGGCGAGCACCTCGGGCAGCAGCCGGGTGGCCAGGATGAACGGGGCCACGCCCAGCGGTTCCGGGTCGATGCCGAGCACGATGTGCGTCATGGTGGCGTTGCCGGCCAGCGCGACCTCGTAGACCTCGGCCGGGTCGATCCCGCCCGCCGCGCAGACCTCGGCGGCCAGTTCGGCCAGGGTCTGCTGGGCCAGGGCGGTCAGCCGGGCCAGCGTGGCCGGGTCCATCATGGTGGCGCTGATCCGGGTGATCACGTCGGCGCCGAAGGGCTGCTGCTGGTTCAGCGCCGAGGCCACCGCGACCGGGGTGCCGGTGGACAGGTCGAGCAGGGTGGCCACCACCGTCGTGGTGCCGAGGTCGAACGCGATGCCGAACAGCCGCGCCGAGGTGTCCCCGGGCTGCACGTCGATCAGCACCTCATCGACGATCACCGCGGTGACCTTGAAGTCCGCGGCGCGCAGCGCCCGCCCGGCGACCCGCACGGCGTGCAGGTCCGGCCGCAGTTCCAGGTCGTCCACGCCGTCCAGGATCCGCTCGATGTCACTGCGCTGGTCGGCCAGGGACGGCTCGTCCAGCTCCAGGTAGCGCTTCTGCACCGCGGGCCGCAGGATGACCTGGCGGCCGACCCCGACGGTGGCCGCCTTGGGCCGGGTGGCCAGCGGGGGGACGTCGATCCGCGCGTCGCCGTCGGCCAGCACCCGGCAGGCCAGCCGCCAGCCGTCGCGCAGTTCGTCGGGGGAGAACGCGCGGATGTCCAGCGCCGACGGCGCCGCCGCCCCGTCCAGCATCCGCACCTTGCACTTCTTGCAGGTGCCGTGGCCGCCGCAGGTGGAGTCGATGGCGATGCCGTTCCAGCTCGCGGCGTCGAACACGCTCACCCCGGCGGGCACCCGCACCTGGCGGCCGCTGGGCTCGAACCGCAGGTCGACGCGGACCGGCCCCGTCCAGCGGAAACGTCGGTGTCCCGGTGTCTGCGCCGGTGGTCACGTCGCGGCCTGCTGCGGCCTGCCGCGGCCTGGCCGCCTGCGCGGCCTGCTGGGCCCGGTGCGCGGCGATCCACGACGCGCCCCACGGGTCCCGGTCCAGCAGCAGGTCGGCGGCCTGCACGGCGCGGACGATCTGCGGCGCGCGGGCGTCCAGGATCGCGCTGGTCAGCCCGCTGGTGATGGCCATGGGCAGGAAGGCCGCGCCGATCGCGTGCCGGTCCGGCATGCCGAACGAGACGTTGGACGCGCCGAGCGTGGTGTTCACCCCGAACTCCTCGCGCAGCAGCGAGATGGTCTCCATGGTCTTGACGACCAGGGAGGTGTCCGCGCCGACGGGCATGGCCAGCGGGTCGATCACGATGTCCTCGGCCGGGATGCCGAACCGGCCGGTCGCCACGTCGATGATCTTGCGGGCCAGGTCCAGCCGCTTGCGCGGGTCCTCGGGGATCTCCTCCTCGTCGTTGGGGAGCGCGATGACCGCCGCGCCGTACTTCTTGACCAGCGGCAGGATGGCCTCCAGCCGCTCGTCCTCGGCGGTCACCGAGTTCACCAGCGCCTTGCCCTGGTAGGCGGCCAGGCCCGCGTCGAGCACCTCGATGATCGAGGAGTCGATGCACAGCGGCAGGTCGGTGAGGCCCTGGATCAGCTTCACCGCCGCCACCATCAGCTCGGCCTCGTCGGCCAGCGGCGCGCCCATGTTCACGTCGAGGACCATGGCCCCGCCGGCCACCTGCTGGGCCACGTCGATCTCGATCCGGGACAGGTCACCGCGGCGGAGCTGTTCCTGGAAGATCTTGCGGCCGGTCGGGTTGATCCGCTCGCCGATGATGCAGAACGGCTGCTGCGGGCCGATCACGACCTCGCGCGAAGCGGACCGGAGGACGGTTTCCATGGGCGTGCTCCCTAGGCCGGTGTCATCGCGCGGCGCCGGCGCAGCAGTTCCTTGGCCCGGACCACCGCGGCCGACGCGTCGGCCGCGTAGCCATCCGCGCCCACCACGTCCGCGTACTCCTGGGTGACCGGCGCGCCGCCGACCATCACGATGACCTGGTCGCGCAGCCCCGCCTTCTGCAGCGCGTTGATGTTCGCCTTGAACATCGGCATGGTCGTGGTCAGGAACGCGGAGAAGCCCACGATGTCCGGCTTGTGCTCGACTGGATCGCGGCGATGAACTTCTCCGGCGCGACCTGGACACCGAGGTCGATGACCTGGAACCCGGCCCCCTCGAACATGATGTTGACCAGGTTCTTGCCGATGTCGTGCACGTCGCCCTTGACCGTGCCCATCACGATCGTGCCGATCGACTGGGCGCCGGTCTCGGCCAGCAGCGGGCGCAGGACCTCCAGCGCCCCGGCCATGGCCTTGCCCGCGATCAGCATCTCCGGGACGAAGAAGTCGCCGCGCTCGAACCGGGCGCCGACCTCCTCCAGGGAGGGGATGAGCGCCTCGTAGAGCAGGGTCTCCGGGCCCAGGCCCATCTCCAGGCCGGCGTTGGTCAGGCTGAGCACCTCGGGCGCGTTGCCTACCAGGGTGAAGTCATAAAGCTGGCGAAGCAGCTCGTCCTGCGTCACGAGGCACCTTCTCTCTAGCGCGTGGCGGGGGATTGCAGGCACTGGGGGTTCGGGCCCGGGCCGGGGCCGGGCTCGTCGGCCCGGGCTCGGGCGGCGGGACGTGGCCGAGAACCGCGGACAGGCCGAGCGGCCTGGGTCACGCACTGCGCGGCCACCCCGGGGATCCTCGGCGGGCTGAGACGGCTGGCCGGCGCGGACACCGACAGGGCGCCCACCACCACCGCGCCGTCCCGGTAGACGGGGGCGGCCACCGCGACCAGCCCCGGCTCGAGTTCCTCGTCGGTGACCGCGTAGCCGCACCGGCGGACCTGGCGCAGGTTCTCCTCGAGCGCGGCGCGGCTGGTCAGGGTCCGCGGAGGTGCGGGCCTCCAGCCGGCCGGGCGGCAGCTGCGCCGCGCCGTAGGCCAGCAGCACCTTGCCCAGCGCGGTGCAGTGCAGCGGGACCGGGCGGCCGACCCAGTTGGTCCCGCCGATCAGGTATCTGCTGTCCACCTGGGCGATCTGCTCGACCAGGCCGTCGCGGGCCACGCCCAGGTTCACGGTCTCGCCGGTCTGCGCGCCGAGCCGGTCCAGGAACGGCCGGGCCACCTCGATCAGGCCCGGCCTCGGCGCCGCCCCGCCAGGCGTACCGGACGAACACGTCACCCGGGCGGAACCGGCCGTCGTCGTCGCGGCGCACCAGGCCGCCGCGCTCCAGCGCGACCAGCAGCCGCGACGTGGTGCTCTTGGCCAGCCCGGTGGCCGCGGCCAGCTCGGTGAACGTCACCGAGTCGGCGGCGTGCACGACCTCGGTGACCAGCCGGGCGGCCCGGTCCACCGCCTGCGTGCCGGTGGGAGTGGCCACTGCTGCCTCCCGCGTGCCCGGCGGTTGCCTGCTGCGCTCTGCTTGAAAACCCATGGCTTGCACACCGATGAGATCACTGTCCAATGAGTTCCAGATTACGGAACTCTGTTCTACGATGTGATGTTACGTAGCGGTGCCAGGGAGGGTCAAGACGGGCCGGAGGTGGCAATGTTCCGCAACACGATGCCGCGCTACGAGATCCTCTCCCCGGACGCCATCGGCGTGCTGGACAGGGGGTGGCGGCGCATCGTCTCCGAGATCGGCGTCCAGTTCGCCAAGCCCGAGGCGCTGGAGCTGTTCCGCCGGGCCGGCCAGAAGGTCGAGGACGAGGTCGTCTTCCTCGACCCGGACTTCGTCCTGGAGCAGGTGGCCAAGGCGCCGCGCGAGTTCGACATCCAGGCCCGCAACCCGGCCAACAGCGTGCACATCGGCGGCGACCAGATGGTGTTCGGCGGCGTCTACGGCTGCCCGTTCGTCCGCGAGGGCGACGTCCGCCGCGACGCCACCATGGAGGACTTCCGCCGGCTGAGCATGCTGGCCCAGACCTTCCCCGAGCTGGACACGGCCGGCGGGGTGATCTGCGAGCCGAACGACACGCCGCTCGACTCCCGGCACCTGGACATGATCTACGCGCTGCAGACGGTGACCGACAAGATCTACATGGGCAACGTGGTGTCCGGGCCGAACGCGGCCGACACCATCGCGATGACCGAGATCCTGTTCGGCGGCGGCGCGGGCCGGGACAAAGGCCGGGCGTCGATCGAGCAGACCCCGGCCACCATCTCGCTGATCAACTGCAACTCGCCGCTGCGCTGGGACGACCGGATGCTGGACGCCCAGTTCGAGTACTGCGCCGCGAACCAGCCGGTGGTGCTGACCCCGTTCCTGCTGATGGGCGCGATGTCGCCGGTCACGATCCCGGCCGCGCTGGTGCAGCAGCTGGCCGAGGCGCTGTCCGGCATCGCGCTGGCCCAGCTGATCCGGCCCGGCTGCCCGGTCGTGTTCGGCTCGTTCCTGTCCAACATCGACATGCAGTCCGGCTCGCCCAGCTTCGGCACCCCGGAGTCGGCCATCGGCCTGTTCTGCACCGGCCAGCTGGCCCGGCACTACGGGCTGCCGTTCCGCACCGGCGGCGGGCTCAACTCCAGCCAGACCGCGGACGCGCAGGCCGCCTACGAGGCCCTGATGACGCTGCTGCCGACCTTCCTGGCCGGCACCAACTTCGTCATGCACGCCGCCGGGTGGCTGGAAGGCGGGCTGGTCAGCTGCTACGAGAAGTTCATCATCGACGTGGAGCTGCTGCGCATGCTGCGGGTGGAGTTCACCCCGCTGGAGATCGACGAGGCGTCGCTGGCCTTCGGGGCGCACGAGGAGGTCGGCCACGGCGGCCACTTCCTCGGGGCGCAGCACACGATGGAGCGGTTCCGGGAATGCTTCTACCGGCCGCTGCTGTCCTCGACCGCCAACTATGAGCGGTGGGTGCGCCTCGGCGCCAAGGATGCCACCGCCCGGGCCGGGGAGATCTCCGCGAAGACGCTGGCGGAGTATCAGGCGCCGCCGCTGGACGACGGGATCCGGGCCGAGCTGGAGGAGTTCGTGACCCGCCGCCGCGCCGAGCTCGGCGACTGACGGCCCGTCCTCCCCCGTGCTCGCCGCGGCCCCCAACCCGCAGTCACGCAATCCTCTTCCCTAACGCCCGCCGGCGGCGGTCCACATCGCCCAGCCGCAGGAATCCCGGCCACCCGGGTCCAGGCCGCCGGGGCCCGCGCCGCGCGGGGTCCGGCCCGCCGGGATCCCGGCCCGCCGGGGTCCCGGCCCGCCGGGGTCCGGGCCTACAGGCGCCAGTCCCTCCAGTCACAATGGCCCCTCCAGTCCACTTATCACGCCCGCCGTGCGCCAAACCGGGCAAAACGCGCCGGGAAAGCGCACCATCGGCGTGATATGTGGGCGCCGGCGTGCGAGGCGGAACCAGGCCGGCGGCCGGCGGCTAGCATGTGGGCCGTGACTGAGTCAGGGATTGATCCGCAGGCGACCGGGGCGCGGGGCGCCGGCCTGGCCACGGTGGTGAGCGGCGCAGCGGGTCCGGGCGGGACGGTGCTGGACACCTGGTTCCCCGCGCCGGAGCTGGTCCCGGCCTCGCAGGCCAGCGGCACCGCCCGGCTGTCCTTGGCCGAGGCGGCCGAGGCGCTCGGCCCCGACGTGGCTCGCGCTGCTCGGCCCGGACGAGGCCCGGGGGGTCGAGGTCGTCGCGGTCCGCACCACCATCGGCAGCCTGGCCGCGCCCCCGGCCGGCGCGCACGACGCGTACCTGCGGCTGCACCTGCTGTCCGGCCGCCTGATCCGCCCGCGCGGCTGCAACCTGGACGGCGTCTTCGGGACGCTGGCCAACGTGGTGTGGACCAGCCACGGGCCGTGCCCGGTCCCGGACTTCGAGGCCACCCGGCTGCGGCTGCGCCGCCGCGGCCCGGTCGCCGTGTACGGCGTGGACAAGTTCCCCCGGATGGTGGACTACGTGCTGCCGGCCGGGGTGCGGATCGCGGACGCGGACCGGGTCCGGCTGGGCGCCCACCTGGCCGAGGGGACCACGGTCATGCACGAGGGCTTCGTCAACTACAACGCGGGCACCCTCGGCACGTCCATGGTGGAAGGCCGGATCTCGGCCGGCGTGGTCGTCGGGGACGGCTCCGACGTGGGCGGCGGCGCGTCGATCATGGGCACCCTGTCCGGTGGCGGCAAGGAGACGATCTCGGTCGGTGAGCGCTGCCTGATCGGCGCGAACGCCGGCGTCGGCATCTCGCTGGGCGACGACTGCGTGGTGGAGGCCGGGCTGTACGTCACGGCGGGGACCAAGGTCGCGCTGCCGGACGGGCAGGTGGTCAAGGCCCGGGACCTGTCCGGCCGCCCGGGGCTGCTGTGGCTGCGCGACTCGCAGACCGGCGCGGTCCGGGTCACCGAGCGCGGCCGGGCACGGCATCGCGCTGAACGCGGCGCTGCACGCGAACGCCTGACGGATCGGGGAGAGGAAACCATGCGGCTGGCCACCTGGAACGTCAACTCGGTGCAGGCCCGGCTGCCCCGGCTGCTTGGCTGGCTGGAGGAGACCCGGCCGGACGTGCTGTGCCTGCAGGAAACCAAGGCCCCTGACGCCGGCTTCCCGGTCAAGGAGGTCGGGGAACTCGGCTACGAGGCCGCGCTGTACGGGACCGGCCGGTGGAACGGGGTGGCCATCCTGTCCCGGGCCGGCCTGGACGACGTGCGCCGCGGCTTTCCCGGCGAGCCGGGCTTCCCCGACCCGGAGGCCCGGGCCATCTCGGCCACCTGCGCGGGCTGCCGGGTGTGGTCGGTGTACGTGCCGAACGGCCGGGCGCTGGACAGCCCGCACCTGGCCTACAAGCTGTCCTGGCTCGCGGCCCTGCGCGGCGCGCTGGCCGTCCGAGCTCAGCCCGGACGCCGAGCGGGGCGCGGCTCGCCGTGTGCGGGGACTTCAACATCGCCCCCCGCGACGACGACGTGTGGGACCCGGCCGCGTTCGCCGGCTCCACCCACGTCACCCCGGAGGAACGGGCCGCCCTGGCCGGCCTGCTGGACCTCGGGCTCACCGACGTCCCCGCCCGGGCGCTCAAGGGGGAGCCCTTCACCTACTGGGACTACCGGGCGGGCATGTTCCACAAGGGCATGGGCATGCGCATCGACCTGGTCCTGGCCAGCGGGGCGGTCGCCGCGGCGGTCAAGGACGCCTACGTGGACCGGGAGGCCCGCAAGGGCAAGGGGCCGTCGGACCACGCCCCGATCGTGGTGGACCTGGATCTGCCCGCGGCGGGCTGACCTCTGGGCCAGCTGACCTCTGGGCCAGCGTCCCTGGCCGTCTGGCCCTGGCTGCCTGAACCCCTGGCTGCCTGAACCCCTGGCCCGCTGACTCGCGCGTCGTCGCAGCTCATCACGTTCTTGTCTGCGGCACCCTCTATTCTCGGCGAACATGGTTGCTCTTGTCTGGTTCCGCCGGGACCTCCGCGTGCACGACCATCCGGCGCTCTGCGCGGCGCTGGCCAGCCACGAGCAGGTCGTGCCGGTGTTCTGCCTGGACGACCGGCTGCTGCATGGGCGCCACGCGTCCGGACCGCGCACGGCGTTCCTGCTGGAGTGCCTGACCGACCTGGACAGCCAGCTTGCGGAGCGCGGAGCGCGGCTGGTCATCCGGCACGGACCGCCGGAGCGGGAACTCCCGGCGCTGGCCGGTGAAACTCGGCGCCAGTGAGATCCACCTGAGCCGCGACCCGGGCCCGTACGAGGCCATCCGGGGCCGGCGGGTGCGGGCCGCGCTGGAGCAGGCCGGTGTCACCGGGCACGCGCATCCCGGGGTCAGCGTGGTCGATGACGTGCGCGCCATCCAGACCGGACAGGGCCGCCCCTACACCGTGTTCACGCCGTTCTACCGCAACTGGGAACGCGTCAGCCGGCGGCCGGTCCTGGACCCGCCGAAGCGGATCGGCATGCCCGCGAAGACCCGGCACGGCCGGGTGCCGTCCCTGGCCAGCCTCGGCCTCGAGCAGGAGGTGGCGGAGCCGGCCCCCGGCGGGGAACGCGCCGGGCTGACCCGGCTGGCGGAGTTCCTGGACGGCGCGGTACGGGACTACGACTCCGGCCGTGATCAGGCCGGCACCGACGGCTCGTCCCGGCTGTCTCCCTACCTGCGGTTCGGCTGCCTGTCGCCGCGCGCGGTGGAAGACCAGCTCCCGGGCGGGACGGGCGCCGGGCCACGGGCGCCGGAGCCGCGGGCGGCGAAGCCGAGGGTTCAGCGGCACTGCGGCGCCAGCTCTGCTGGCGTGACTTCTACCAGCACGTCCTGGTGCACCACCCGGAAAACGCCCAGCAGGAATTCCAGTCCCGCTACCGCGGCACGCTGGCCTGGGCGGGCGGGGACGAGGAGTTCACCGCGTGGACCGAGGGCAGGACCGGGTTCCCGCTGGTGGACGCGGGGATGCGGCAATTGCGCCGGGAAGGCTGGATGCATAACCGGGTCCGGCTCATGGTGGGCTCGTTCCTGACCAAGGACCTGGGCATCGACTGGCGCCGCGGCGAGGACTGGTTCATGCGGCTGCTTCTGGACGGCGACCAGGCCAGCAACAACGGCAACTGGCAGTGGATCGCCTCGGTAGGGGTGGACCCGCAGCCCGCGTTCCGGCGTATCTACAACCCGTCTCTCCAGCAGGAGCGGTTCGACCCGGGCGGCCGGTACGTCCGCCGTTACGTGCCTGAGCTGGCCCAGGTTCCGGATGAGTACCTGGCTGAGCCGTGGCGGATGCCGGAACAGGAACAGGAGCGGGCCGGCTGCCGGATCGGCCAGGACTACCCGGGGCCGATCGTGGATCATAAGGCGGCCCGGCTGGCGGCTCTTGACCGCTACCGGGGCGCAGGTGGTGCCGGCGCCTGAACACCGCCGCACCGTGTGCTCAGAGCATGAGGATCAGCATGTAGCCCATGGTTACGGCCATGGCGATCTGGCAGCAGGCCGCTAGGCGGGGGGACAGCATCTGGTGGGCCAGCTGGCGGCATGTTATCCCGGGCCATCAGACGCCGGGACGACATGCCCTGACGCCGCTGGCGGGCAGGCGGGTCCGGCGCCGGCTCGTGGGCCTCCGTGGCCTGGCCGCCGGCCGCCGCTAGCGGGACCAGTGCAAGCGCCCCGGCCGGTGCTGTGCGGGGCGTGCTGGGCTGGGCCAGGGCGGGGAGGCGGTCGGCTTGCCACATCACGTAGCCCACCATGAACACGGCCAGGACCAGGGCGACCAGCGGGAAGCGGCCGGCCGCTGGCAGTCCGCCCATGGTCATTCCGGGATGCGTGGCCGACACCACCGCGCCGGCGGCGAGGAGCATGTACACCATGGCGCCGCACATCACGAGGTGAGGGACGTGATGCCGGTACGGCGACTGGTCATTGGCGCTGACGCCGGTGCGCTGCTGGCGGCCGCGCCAGGCTCGCCAGCCGAACCAGCCGGTGCCCGCTCCGAACATCACTGCCCAGACCGCGTCCGGGAGTGGGTTGAGCCAGCTCACCAGCATGCCTGCCATGGCCACGCCCATCACCGTGTGCACCAGGTCAACGTCGCGCTCATCGCGCCCGGCGCTGCGCTCGCGCGATGATCAGCCGGGAGGCGCAGTACGCGGCGGTCGCGATCATGATCACGGCCAGGATGCCCGCGAGCCAGGCAGGTCCGGTCACGTCACGGTCCTCCCGGCGACTGGCCCGCGGATGGTCCGCACCCCACGAGTCCGCACGGGCCAGTAGGCGAGGACCAGCAAGATCAGCAACGGGCCAGACTCGGGGTCGGTCCCGCTGCCGGTGAGAATGCCGCCGAGGTCCTGGCCTGCCACCCAGATCGCGGCGGCCAGGACCGCCGCCACGGTGAGAGTGACCCGGGCCGCTGACGGCGGCAGGTACACGCCGACAGCGATCAGCCCCAGGATGGCGGCCAGCCCGGCTGAGGCGGCCAGGCCCTGGTGAGCCAGGAGCGCCGCGCCATGCTGGCTGATCGCCGCCAGCCAGGCCGGTTCGCCCCGGTCATGCCGGAGAGCATGGTGTGCAGCGCCTGCGGGGCGCGGTTCGCGGGCAGCAGCGTGAAATAGGCCAGGCTGGCCCACAGGACGAGCCAGAGCGCTCGCGCGGCCGGGGCGCCCACGGCCCGGGCGGCGACGAACGGGACGGCCGGACCGGCAGAGCCCGCCACGGTCCCGCCCCGGTCGCGCGGCCACAGCAGGACCGCCAGCAGCGCGTAGAGGATCACCGGGCCTGGTGCGCCGCTGACCGGGCTGGCCGTCCCGGTCAGCACCCCGCCCAGCCCTTCACCGAACCACCACACGCCCAGAGCCCAGACGATCGACGCCCCCAGCGCGACCCTGACCGTGGGCCGCCAGGCGATGCCGAGGCCCAGCAGGAGCTGGATGGTGGCGAAGGCCGCGTTGAGCGGCACCGGATGCTGCCCCACGAGATGGGCGTCCCAGAGGATCGGCGCGGCTCACGAAGGCTGGGTTGCCCTGCGCCGCGGCCGCGAGCATCTGGCTGAAGGCCCGGGTGAACATGACCGGCTGGTACTGCAGGATCGCGTCCAGCAGCCACAGGGCGCCCAGGGCCAGCTGCAGCCGCCGCCGGGCGTCAGGCGCGGGCCAGTCCGCCGGGGCGAGGGCATGGTCGTCGCCGGGTGCGCGGGTGCCGCGCTGGGTAACGGCTGCCTCACTCACGGCTGGCTCTCCTTAGCCCGTACTTAATTCGCCTTAGATGTGCTCGCTGCAGGTGATCGTTAGAGCATTTCTGGTCGCGCCTGGCCGCGATAAGGGAATCGTAAAGGCCGGACTATTCCGGCCGCAAGCAGGAGCGGGCATAAAGCCATCAGGAGCGGCCTGAGCTGCCATAACGAGGGGCATGCCGCAATGGTCCGCACTGGGGATTAAACCCGCCGGGGGTATCTGCGGAACCCCCTGGAGGTATTAATGAATACCGGTCCAGGGGATGCGGAGAACCCCACCGGGGTATTTGTTCCGGCTCACGGCGGCCGGGTCTGTGCTGTGGCGCGGTGATCCCCCGTATCTACCTGGGAACAGAAACGCACGGGCACCTGGCGCGCCCGCGCCCGCCGGGACGGCGTGCCGCAGCCCCGCCGGACGCCGTACCGGGCACACCGCCGTACCCGGCCGGGTCACGTCCGCCCCGGCCGGGCACTGTGCCTGACTGAGCCGCTCCGGCCGGGCTGTCCTGTCTCGAGCCTGCGGCTGCCCCGCCTGCTGTGGCCACCTTCCGGCTGGCCGGCGAATCACCCATCCGCAGCCGCTCCGGCACCGAACGCCGTAGAGGCGGAAAAACCCGGAAAAGTTGTTGGCGCCGGGCGGGACGACGGACTCCTAACTGTGCTGGCGCGTGTCTGGGCGCCGGCTCGAGGAGGGGACGCGGCATGGACTCAGTGACCAGAGGATCGGGGATCGCCCTCAGCGTGCTCATCGCGGCCACGGCCAGCGTCCTGTTGCTACTGCCCGGCAAGCCGGCGGGTTCCTGGCGGGGCCCGGGCACGCCCGGCCGGGTCGTGATGGCCTCCGCTGCGGCGACGTCGACCTCGGGGCACGCCCGGACCCGGATCGCAGCCCTCCGCCAGCAGCCGGGCCGGCGGCCAGCCGGCGGCCGGGCCACGCCCGGGGTGCCGTGCCGCAGGCGCGCACAGCGGCCGGGCCCGGCCGGCGTGACCAGCCTCCGGCCGGCCTGACTCCGGCCCGGCCGAGGTCCGGTCGGGGGCGGCCCGGCCCGGATCATGCCGTCCGCCCGGAGCGCACCGTCACCAGGCACGCGTCCGGGCGGTTATCCCGATACCGCGGAATCCGCCCGGATCTGCCCTGATGAGTTCTACCGTGATGCCATGCTCGACCGCGAGATCGTGGCCGCCATCGTCGCGGGCGACCCAGCCGGGCTCGCCGCGGCCTACGACCGCTACGCGCCGAGCCTCTATGCCTACTGCCAGTCCCTGCTCACCGAGCCTGCGGACGCGGCTGACGCCGTCCAGGACACGTTCATCATCGCCGCGGCGAAGCTTTCCGCGCTCCGCGACCAGGACCGGCTCCGGCCCTGGCTGTACGCGGTGGCCCGGAATGAGTGCCACCGGCGGCTCCGGGCCGCGGGCAGCGCCGCCCCGCTCGATGAGGCGGCGGGGGTGACCGACGAGACGAACGATCTCGGATCAGATCTGGAACAGGCGGAACTCCGCGAAGTCGTGTGGTCGGCGCTGGGCGGTCTCACCTCCAGCGAGCGGGAGATCATCGAGCTGAACCTGGGACACGAGCTGACCGGTGCGGACCTGGCCGATGCGCTCGGCGTCCCGCGCAACCAGGCGCACGCCATGGCCTCGCGGGCCCGGGCCCATTACGAATCAGCGCTCGGCGTGCTGCTGGTCGCCCGCTCCGGCCGGGAAGCCTGCCCGGAACTGGCCGGGATCCTGGAGGGCTGGGACGGGCGGCTCACCGTACTGCTGCGTAAGCGGGTCGGACGGCATATCCGGCGCTGCGACGCCTGCGGGGACCGGCAGCGCCGTGAGCTCAGCCCGGTGGCCTTGCTGAGCGTGCTGCCGGTGGCCGCGCTGCCTGCCGCCCTGCGCCATCAGGTGCTCGGCCTGATCGCGGACGGCTCGCCCGGCGCCGTGGCCCAGCGGCTGGCGGTCGGGCAGCGGGCAGGCACGCTCGGGCCCGGGGGATTCCCCCGGCCATTCGATCCGCCGTCGCCGATCCGGCTGCACCACGGGGCGCACTCCGCCTTCGTGCGGGGTGGCGCCGCCGCCGGCGGCGCCGCGATCGTCGGCGGGGTCATCGTCGGCGGCGGGCTGCTGCACCATCCGCGACCGGCCGGGCCGCCGGGTACCGGCCGCGCGCTGCCCACCACACGGCGCGCCACCCGCGCCGGGCCGGTCCACGGCGCCCCCGTCCGGCGGGGGCGGCGCCGGGGAGGGGGTCGCCTCCCCCGGGCCGCAGGTGCTGCGTACCGCCAGCGGCGGCGCCAGCGGCGGCGCCGGCGATGGGCCAGCACGGCTCCGGCCGGGTCGCCCAGCGTCCCGGCCACCTCCGCGGCGCCCTCGCCTGGGGTATCCGCGGTGGTCGCGGGGACGCTGACTGTGTCGCCCGCGAGCCTCAGCCTCAAGCTGTCCCTCAGCGGACTGTGGACCGGGACGCTGACCCTCACCGCCCACGGCGGGCCGGTCTCCGCCTACCACGTCGCCGTGCCCGTGCCCCTGCTCCAGGACCTCACCGTCAGCCAGGCCTCCGGGTCGCTGGCCGCCGGGCAGAGCGTCCAGATCACGGTGACGGCCGTGGGCGCGGCCCTGTTCTCCACCGCGCTGCTGACCGTGAGCCCGGGCGGCCTCAGCGTCCCGGTCACCTATCAGCTGCTCGGCTAGTCAGCGGCACGGTCGGCGGCTGGCCGCGGACGGTCCACCGGCCCGGCGGGACCGCCCGGGAGCTGGCCGGCGATACCGGAAAGCCGGGACGTCTGGTTCACGCTGATTCGGCCGGACTCAATCCGAAAACTCCCGCGAGGCCATAGCGTTGATCGCATGCGTGACGGGGACTTGGTAGCGGCGGTCGTGGCGGGCGATCCGGCCGCGCTGGCGGCGGCCTACGATCAGTTCGCTCCGGCGCTGTACGGATACTGCCGGTCGCTGCTGAGTGAGCCGTCGGATGCGGCCGGGGCGGTCCGCGACACCTTCGTGGTGGCTGAAGTGAAGCTGCCGCTGCTGCGTGACCCGAGCCGCCTGCGGCCCTGGCTGTACGCGGTGGCCCGGAACGAGTGCCGGCGCCGGCTGCACGGCGATGGCGCCTCCGTCCCGCTCACCGACGACGAGTTCGGCGCCGGTGAAGCGACCGCCGATCTCGGCCCGGCGCTGGAGCAGGCTCAGCAGCGTGAGATGGTGTCGTCCGCACTGGCCGAACTGGAACCAGCGGACCAGGAAATCGTCGAACTGCACCTGCGGCACGAGTTCTACGGCGCGGACCTGGCGGACGCGCTGGGGGTGCCGCGGAATCAGGTGCACACGCTCACCAGCCGGGCGCGGACCCGGTTCGAGACCGCGCTGGGCGCGCACATGGTGGCCCGCTCCCGCCTGGGATCCTGCCAGGAGCTGTCCTGGATCCTGGGAGACTGGGACGGGGACCTGACCCCCAACCTGCGCAAGCAGGTCCGCCGGCACATCGGCACCTGCGAGATCTGCGGCGAGCACGAGCGGCGGCATGTGAACCCGGTAGCGCTGCTCAGCGCGCTGCCGGAGCCCGTCCTGCCGGAAAGCCTGCAGCACGCGGCCCTCAGCCTGCTCGCGGACACCTCCGCCGATGCGGCCCAGGAGCGGGCGGAGATCGCGGAGCGGGCCGAGCCGTTCACCCGGTCCGGCTTCCCGGTGCCGCTGGACCCGCTGGCGTCCAGGCGCGGGCCGGCCGTTCGTGCCGGCGGCCGGGGTGCTGGTCGCGGTGTTCGTGATGTTCGGGGGCGGGGCCATGCTCGCCGCGAACTCACTGCATCACACGTCACCCCCGGTCAGTTCCGCGCTGGCCCCGTCCGTCCCGTCTGCGGACGCGGCGCCCGCGGCGAACACGCCCAAGCCCTCGGCGTCCCGATCCGGGCACAAGAAGCACGGCAAGCACGGACTGCGGCAGCCAGCGGCACCGGGCTCCACACGCCGGGCTCCGGGCAGTCCGGGAAGTCCGGGAAGCCCTCTACGGCGGCGAGCCACCCGTCCTCGGCGGCCCCCTCGAAGTCCAGGCCCACCGCCCCGCCGAGCACCAGGCCGACGCCACCGGCGTAGACCCTCGCCGACGCCCACGGCGACCCCCACGCCGACGGACACGACCTCGCCGGGCACCGGGAGCAACTCCGGCGGCATCCTCGGCACGATCATCGGCTGGCTGTAGGCAGGGCCCGGGCG
>CAVUKT010000088.1:0-18885 GCA_963742055.1 uncultured Actinomycetes bacterium
TGGTGTACGCGCTTGTCGTGATGTTCCTGACCGACGGCCCGGGTGACCAGTACCAGGTGGAGGAGTGGATCCACGAGGCATACCGGCTCAGCCAGCGCAGCCAGCACCGCAACCCGCTGCTGGGGTTGATAGCCCCACTGGAACGCATGTTGCAAGCGCCGGGCGCGTTCTTGCCCGCGTTCGAACCACTGCTGGACCACGAGGACCCGTGGGTACGCGCACTGGCCCGGCTGCACCTCGGCAAGATGCGGATCATGCTCGGCCAGGACGGACGGGATGCGGACGCGTATCTCGAGATGGCGCTCGCCGAGTTCCGGGCGCTCGGCGAGCGGTGGGGGATTTCGTTCGCCCTGACCGAGCTGGCGGATCGAATCGCCGTGCGCGGCGAGTTCGCCGGTGCGTGCGAGTACTACGAACAGGCAATCGCGGTGGTCACCGAAGTCGGCGCCATCGAAGATGTGGTTCGGATGCGGGCGCGGCAGGCTCAGCTGTACTGGCTGCTGGGTGATGAGGTGTCGAGCGCGGCTGCCACGGCGGAGGCACAGCGGTACGCGGAACGGGTCACCTGGCCGGCTGCGCTGGCCGAGCTGGCCCTGGCGAAGGCGGAGCTCGCTCGCTGGCGCGGCGACGCCGAGGAGGCCTACCGGCAACTCGGCGTCGCGACAACCATGCTGGGCGGCGAAGCGGAGCAGGCGAGCATCCGCGCGGTAACACACGACCTGCTCGGCTACCTCGCCGACAGCCTGGAGGAGGCCCGCGAGCACCGCGGCGCGGCATTCCAGGCCGCGTCGGAGGCGGGGCATGCGCCCCTGATCGCGCGGGTACTCGTCGGGGTCGCGGACCTGGCCCTGCGCTGCGACCAGTACGAGCAGGCCGCGCGGCTGCTCGCGGCAAGCGCCGGCGTGCGCGGACTGCCGGATCGTTCCCACCCGGATGTGGCCCGGATCGAGCAGGCCGCCCGGTGTCGCCTCGGCGACGCGCGGTTCGCCGAGGCGACACAGGAGGGGGCGCAGGCGAGCTGGCGTGAGCTGGTCGAAGCTACGCTCGCTTGCTGAACGTGGCACGCGACCACAGGTACCCGACGAGGGCGATCCCGGCGCACCAGGCGAGGGCGGCGGCTACGTAGCCGCCTGACGGGGTGCCGGCGAGCAGTCCGCGCACTGACTGGATGATCGGGGTGAAGGGCTGGTACTGCGCGAACTGCCGGACACCCTGTCCCATCTTGGCGGCGGGCACGATCGCGCTACTCAGGAAGGGCAGCAGGATCAGCGGCACGACGGTGAGGCCAGCGGATTCCGGAGTCTTCGCAGCCATGCCCAGCGCGACCGTGAGCCAGGCGGCCGCGAAGGCTGTCGCCGCGACGATGCCGATCGCGGCAAGCCAGTCCAGGGGGGTCGCAGGTGACCGGAACCCCAGCGCGAAGGCCATGCCGATGATGACCGCGATGGCGATCGTGCTGCCCAGCATGGTCGCCAGTACGTGACCGGTCAGGACGGCACCGCGGGAGACATTCATAACCTTGAACCGGTTGATGATGCCCTTGGTCATGTCGGAGTTCACCGATACCGCGGTGGCCGCCAGCCCGTAGGTGATGGCCAGCAGGATCAGGCCTGGTGTTGCGTATTGGATATAGCGCTCGCCGACATTGAATGCGCTGCCGAACACGTAGACGAGTAGCAGCATGAGCACGACCGGCATCAAAGTCCCGTTGAATACCGTGACCGGATTCCGAAGGATGTGCCGGAAGTTGCGGCGCAGCATGATCCGCGCATCGGTCAAGGGTGCTGAAGTGGTGCTCATTGTGCGATGGCCTCCGTGCTCGCGTGACCGGTCAGGGCCAGGAAAACGTCATCGAGGTCCGGTGTGTGCACGGAGAACTCCTCAACGTCGATCGAATGCTCGCCGAGCCGGTCCAGCAGAGCCCGCAACGATTTCGCCCTGCCATCGCCGGGAACCCGCAGGGTCAGGTCCTCGTCGCCCCGCGTGGAGCCGGTCAGGACCCGCGCCGCCGCGTCGAGTTCGAGGACGTCGGTGAACTGGAGCCGGACGTGGCTGCCGGGAACCTGGCGCTTGAGTTCGTCGGGAGTGCCCTCGGCAACCAGGTGGCCCTGGTCGAGCACCGCGATCCGGCCGGCGAGCTGATCGGCTTCCTCGAGATTCTGGGTAGTGAGGAAAACGGTCACGCCATCGGCCACCAGCTCGCGGACGATGTTCCACATCGTGCGACGGCTGCGCGGATCCAGTCCCGTCGTCGGCTCGTCCAGGAAAATGATCTGCGGCCTGGTAACCAGCGTCATCGCCAGATCCAGCTTCCGGCGCATACCACCGGAATAGGTCGCCGACATCTTCTGCGCCGACTCCACCAGGTCGAACCGTTCCAGCAACGAGGTGACCACCCGCTTGCCCTCGCCGGCCCGCAGATGGTGCAGATCCGCCATCAACTGCAGGTTCTCCTGCCCCGTCAGCAGATCGTCCACCGCCGCGAACTGACCGGTGACCCCGATGACCGCGCGCACCGCCCTGGCCTCGGTCGCAACATCATGCCCGGCAACCCGTACCGTCCCGCCGTCGGCCTTCATCAACGTGGTCAGCACGTTCACCGTCGTCGTCTTACCCGCCCCATTCGGGCCGAGCAGGGAAAAGACCGTGCCCGCACCAACATCCAGATCGACGCCATCGAGCACGGTCTTGTCCCCATACGCCTTTCGCAGCCCTGAGACTGCAATCGCTGAATTTCTCATGCGGCCATCGTCGGCACCGCCCCTGACACGGCCCTGACACGCCCCTGACGTGACCACTGACACGGCGTTCTACCTCGTTGCCTCACCCTCGGTGGGTGACCCCGGCCGGGCAGCCGTGCCTCTACGGTGAGAAAGGTCCGTAAGGTGCCGCGTCGCGGTAGCTCAGTCCGGGCCGAACGGAATAATGATGACTGAGGTATCTCTGGATGCGCTGGGCCCCGTTGACTACGTCGTCGTTGAGTTCCCGGCGGGAGCCAGCAGCTTCACCGGCGAGATGGTGAAGGAACTGCGAGCGCTGGTCGAACTCCGGCACCATCCGCGTGATCGATGTGCTCATCCTGACCAAGGACGCGGACGGTACCGTCGAGGCGACCGAGCTGTCCGACCTCGCGGACCTCGGTGAATTGCAGGTGCTTGAGGCCGAGCTGGGCGAACTCCTGGCCGCGGACGATATCGTCAACCTGGCCGCGGCGATGGACCCTGGCAGCACCGCAGGCGTGCTCATCTGGGAGAACTTGTGGGCTGCGCCCTTCGCGTCCGCGGCGCGCCGGTCAGGTGGGCAACTGATCGCTGACGGGCGGATTCCCATTCAGGCCATCATCGCCTCGATCGAGGCCGACGAGGCCACCGCTAGACAGGAGACTGAAATGCCGCTCAGGCCAGCACGGGTCGGAAGAGTCGGCGTCATCCGCGCCCCGGTCGCGAAAACCGCTGTCGTAGCCGCCGCCGTCACCCCCGGCCGCGCGCCCGTCGCCAAGACCGCCGTCGTAGCCGCTGCGGTATCCCCGCGGGTAGGACGCCGCCGGATTTAGGGGCCGCCAGGGCGGCGCAGCCCCGTCATGCGCTAGCAACCATCGAGGCGCATCGCCGCCTATCGAGGGTCGTTACCGCATGCCATAGGCGCTTGCGGCTCGGCTTGGTGCCTGGGTGGCAATCATCTTCCTGATCACCAGCCACCCGGCCGCCACCTCGGTCCGGGCACCGGGCACATGCTGTCCACCTACATCGAGGAGGAAACCCCATGACCGACGCCACGGCCGCGGCCGGCTCCCGCCCCACCGTCGCGCTCGTCCATGGCGCGTTCGCCGACAGTTCAGGCTGGAACGATGTGGTCGGGCAGCTGCGGGCCGCCGGGATCGCCGTCCAGGCCATCTCTAACCCGCTGCGCGGTATCTCCGCCGACGCCGCCTACGTCGCCAGTGCCATCCAGCAGATCCCCGGACCGGTGCTCGCCGTCGGTCACTCCTACGGCGGTGCGAGCATCACCAACGCCGCACCCCACGCTGCCAACGTCGCCGGCCTGGTCTACGTCGCTGCCTTCGCCCCCGATGAAGGCGAGGCCCTGGGGGACATCGAAGCTGATTCCAAGGACAGCGTCCTGAATTCCGCCCTGCTGCAGTTGCAGTACCCGACCGGGAACGGCACCGAGACCGCGGTGGAATTTGCCATCGACCCCGCCAAGTTCCACGCCGCCTTTGCCGCGGACCTACCCGAGGAACAAGCCGCCACCATGGCCGCCACTCAGCGCCCCGTCGCCGCCGCCGCATTCACCGAGCCCAACGGGACGCCAGGCTGGAAGAACCTGCCATCGTGGGCGGTCGTCGCCACCGGCGACAAGGCCGCCGGGAGCGACGTCGTCCGTTCCATGGCCCGGCGCGCCGGGGCGGCAATCACCGAGGTCGAGGGATCTCACGTGATCATGATTTCTCAGCCGCAGGCCGTCACCGACGTGATCCGCCAGGCGATCGACGGCCTCACACACTAACCACCGCGCGCTAACCACCGCCCGGGGCGCCGCTGCGCCACCGGAGTCACCTGGGCAGCTCAGTTCTTGCGGCCGGTCAGGGCCACGGTTACGCCCACGCCGATCATGGCCAGGCCGCCGGCCCCGCCGACCATCGCGAACCGGCGCGGGGAGCGGGCGAACCAGGAGCGCAGCTGGCTGGCCGCCACCCCCCAGGTGCTGTCCGAGGCCAGCCCGATAACGATCGACACCAGGCTCAGCACCAGCATCTGCAGCGGGACGTGGCCGGCCGCCCGGTTCACGAACTGCGGCAGCACCGCCCCGAACAGGATCAGCGCCTTCGGGTTGGTCACCCCGACCAGGAACCCTTCGCGCACCGCCCGGCGGTCGCTGCGCGCCTGCGTGGCCTCGGCGAACGCCTCGGCCAGCGTGCCGCGCCGCCGGAACGCCTGGATCCCCAGCCAGATCAGGTACAGGGCGCCCGCGAGCTTCAGCACCGTGAAGACCTGCGCGGAGCGCTGGACGAGCGTGCCCACGCCGATCGCGACACAGATCGCGACCACGTAGTTGCCCGCGGAGTTGCCGCACACGGTGGCCAGCGCGGTGCGGCGGCCGTAGGCGAGCGCCCGGCCCACCACGAACAGGACGCTCGGTCCGGGGATGACGATCAGGATGAAGGATGCCAGCGCGTAGCCCAGCAGGCTCGAGGTCGAGATCACGCTACCGACAGTAACCCGATCCGGGTTTTCTGCCCCGGGGTGGGGACCAGCAGGCCGAGAACGGTCCCCGGGGAGGGAAGAAACTCGCTGATCAGCCGGCCTACGCTCCTCGCACCTACCTGCGGCTGCGCAGCCTGAACCGGCGCAGTGTGAACACCGCGCAGGCTAACACCGCGCAACCGGAAGGAGCAACGATGCTCATCGGCGGTCAGGACATCTTGCTGCCCACCACGATGGTCGGCAACTATCCCAATCCACGCTGGTACGACGGGCACGCGTTCGCCACCCTGCCCAAGGGTGAGTTCATCCACGACTCGATCAGCAAGGAAGCGTTCGAGGATGTGGTGGGTGCGATCGTGCGCGACCAGGAGGCTGCAGGCCTGGACGTGATCAGCGACGGGAAGGTCTACGGCGGGGACTCCCCGTACGGCACGATCCTCTACTACTACCTGGAGCGCATGTCCGGCTACCGGCTCTCCGGGCCGCCGATCGGACTGCCGATCTACTCCACCCTCTTCTCCCCCACCTGCGTCGGCGAGATCGCCCGCGAAGTCCCCTTCCACCTGGTCAACCTGCGCGCGGTCCGGAAGGCGACCAGGAAGCCGGTCAAGGTGTCCTACACCGGCCTGGGCGTGATCGCCGCGGCCACCACGAACCTGCACTACAAGGACACCCGGGAAGTCGCGATGGCGCTGGCCAAGGCGTTCAACGAGGACTTCAAGGAACTGGCCGACAACGGCTGCGACATCATCCAGCTGGATGAGTTCGTCTGGCCGTACGGCATGGGCGACTGGGAGATCGAGGCGCTGAACGCCTCGGTCGAGGGCGTGAACTGCGAGTTCTGGGTGCACACCTGCTGGGGCAACTACTCCGGGACGCCCGCGTACTTCCCGGACGAGACCGACCACCGAGTTCGGGGCGTTCGTGCTGGACAAGCGGGCCTCCGACGCCCCGGCCCCGGAACGGGCGCACGCGATCTTCCCGCACGTGCTCGACGCGAACATCACCGCGCTGAACTACGAGGTGGGCCGGACCGGGCCGGACGACCTCAAGCCGCTGACCGACAACAACTGGACCAAACCCTTCGTGGCCGGGGTCATCGACGTGAAGTCCACCGTCACCGAGAGCGCGGCGGAGGTCGCCGACCGGATCCGGCAGGTGCTCGAGTACGTGCCCGCCGACCGGCTGGGCCTGTCCACCGACTGCGGGCTGATCAACCTGCCCCGGATGATCGCCGCGGGCAAGCTGCGCGCGCTCGCCGACGGCGCCGCCCAGGTCCGGGCCGAAATCCAGGGCTGACCGTCCCGTCCCCGGAGGCTCCACCCCTCCGGGGACGCCCGCGGCTCCCCAGGGGCAACGAAACCGCCAAACCTCACCCTGCCAGGACAGCGAAACTCGGGGACCCGCGTGCCTATGGTGCGACCACACCATAGAGCGGGAGGCGCACCGTGCCCGAGTGTCCCAGCTTCCTCAGGCTGCCGGCCAGGCAGGCTAAGCCCCGGTCCCGCGGCCTCACCCACGTGCTGGACAGCGGGCTGACCCCGGACGGGACCCGGGCCTTCCTGGGCCAGGCCGGGCACCTGGTGGACATCGTGAAAGTGGGCTGGGGCATCGGGTACGTCGATCCGCTGCTGGAGGAGCGGGTCGGCATCTGCGCGGACCACGACTGCCCGGTCTCGCTGGGCGGGACGCTGCTCGAGGTGGCCGCGCTGCAGGACCGGGTCAGCGAGCTGCGGGACTGGGCGCTCAAGGTCGGCATGACCCATATCGAGGTGTCCAACGGGCTCCGGGCGCTGTCGGCCAGCCGCAAGCACGCCCTGGTCCGCGAGCTGGCCGCGGACTTCGTGGTGCTCGCCGAGACCGGGGCCAAGGAAGGCGACTACCCGCCGACCCCCGCGGAGTGGGCCGCAGGAGATGACCCGCGACCTCGACGCCGGCGCCACCTGGGTGATCGCCGAGGGCCGGGAGAGCGGGACGGTCGGGCTGTATAACGCGGACCAGGGCATCCGCGAGGACCTGGTCACCGCCATCCTGGACTGGATCCCGCCGGACAAGGTGATCTTCGAGGCCCCGGGCAAGAGCCAGCAGGCCTGGTTCATCCGCCAGCTCGGGGCGGACGTCAACCTCGGCAACATCGCGCCGGCCAGCGTCCTGGCCCTGGAAACGCTGCGGCTCGGGCTGCGCGCCGACACCGTCCAGCCGGCGCCCGTGCGCTGGCACCGGGCGCCCTGGCCTGACGGTGCGCCTGACGTGATCGCCGAGCCCGCGCCCAACACGATCACCCGGCCCTACCGCGGCCTGTCCGTGCAGGAAGTCGACGTCCCGCTCACCCCGGCCGGCATCGAGGGCCTGCTGAGCCACCGGGAGATCTACCGGCGGACCGCGTTCCTGGTGCTCCGCAACGGCCCGGACACCGCCCTGGTCGCCGTCCGGCCCGGCCGATCCCGGCCCGCTGTTCTCCCCGGTCGCCGAGCTACGCGTCCTGTCCGGCCCGGAAGCCACGGCGTGGATCACCGACCCGCCGACGGACGTGGGCAACGCCACCGTCGCTGGCCGCGCGGCCCGTAAGCACCAGCGCGACGGCGTGCTCGCCTACGTCGTCCAGGGCAAGTTCGAGCACGTCAACTTCATCTGGCGGCCCGCCCCCGTCCAGATCCGGGTCACCGAGGTCATCCCCCCGCACCCCCCGAAACTCCTGGCCATGGCCGAGCAGGTCGTCGCCTACGACGAGGACCTGCCCCCGATCGACCTGATCCTGGACGCGGTGGACGTGACCGAACTGGTCGCCGCGAACCCGGCGCCGCACTACCTGCTCCCCTGCCGGGGCAGCGGCGTGCCCGCCGAGGGTGACGTCAGCTTCCTCGACACCCACCCGCCCTACCACGACGACTGGCTGCTCATCGGCTGTGAACGCTCCCGCCAGTTCCACAACCACTTTTATCTAACGGAACCGCGCGCAGGTCGACCTCTGCCCCGCGGCGAGAGTCGTGGCGGCCGACCCCGGAGCGCCCGTGCTGACCAAGTGCTGCCTCCGCTGAACGCGGCATCGAGGTCAACGGCAGCACGGCCGTCGTCCCCTGGGGCGCCAACCTGGACGAAGTCCGTGCCGCGCTGCGAGCGCTGTGCGGAGTCCCGCCAGTCGGCGGAGCTGGCCGGGATCGCCGGGTGCGGCACCCGCCAGGGTCCCGGCGGCAGAAAGCACGGAGCCATGAGCGGCGGCGCGCACCCGGCTGATTCGGCGATCTTCGGGCACCTCTGGACCACTCCCGAGGCCTCGGCCCTGTTTACCGACGAGGGGCGGACGCAGGCCTGGCTGCAGATCCTGGCCGCCTTGGCGCAGGCCCAGGCCGACGTGGGACTGATACCCGCGGAGGCGGCCAAGGCGATCCGGGCCCACGCCGACGTGTCGCTGATCGACCTGGACCTGGTGGCCGAGCAGACCCGGGCAACCGGGCACTCGACCATGGGCCTGATCACGGCGCTGCGGGCGGTGCTGCCGGAGGACGCACGGGAGTGGGTGTACTACGGCGCGACCGTGCAGGATCTGTCGGACACCTGGTTCGCGCTGGTGTTCCGGGCCATCGGGGATATCGCCGAGCGGGACGTGACGCGGATGCGGGACCGGGCGCTCGAGCTGGCCCGGGAGTACCGGGACACGCCGATGTGCGGGCGGACCCACGGGCAGCCCGGGCTCCCGATCACGTTCGGGTTCAAGGCCGCCGTGTGGGCCGCCGAGCTGGACCGGCACCTGGAGCGGCTGCGGCAGGGCCGGCGCCGCTGGGAGGTCGTGCAGCTCGGCGGGGCGCTCGGGACGATGGAGTTCTGGGGCGGCCGGGCCCTGGATCTGCTGGAGGGGTTCGCCCGGCAGCTAGGGCTGGGGGTTCCCGTGGTGCCGTGGATCACGGCCCGGGACGGGGTGGCCGAGTTCATCTGGCTGCTGGCCGCGATCTCCGCGACGGCCGGCAAGATCGGCAACGAGGTGTACCAGCTGCAGCGGCCGGAGATCGGGGAGCTGCGGGAGTCGTTCACGCCGGGCACGGTCGGCTCGATCACCATGCCGCACAAGCGCA
The DNA here is from genome assembly GCA_963742055.1 of uncultured Actinomycetes bacterium. Taxonomy (GTDB): domain Bacteria; phylum Actinomycetota; class Actinomycetes; order Streptosporangiales; family Streptosporangiaceae; genus RYN-230. Next base: position 9,275 of record CAVUKT010000088.1, read on the forward strand.
ACCCGGAGATCTCCGAGCACCTGGTCACCCTGGCCCGGGTGATCCGGGCCCAGGCCGGCGTGGCCCTGGACGGGATGGTGAGCGAGCACGAGCGGGACGGCCGGGCCTGGAAGGCCGAGTGGCTGGTGGTCCCGGAGACCTCGATGGCCTTCGCGGCCTGCGTCGGGTCCGGGGCCCGGATGCTGGACGGGATCCGGGCCGACCCGGAGCGGATGCTGGCCAACATCGACAGCCACCGCGGCTACCTGCTGTCCGAGCCGGTGATGCGGGCGCTGGCCGACCGGCTCGGCAAGCACTCCGCGCACGACAGCGTGTACGCCGCGGCCATGCACGGCCTCGACAAGGATCAGGACTTCCGCGCCGCGCTGCGCGCGGATCCCCGGCTGGACGCGATTCCCGACGCCGAACTCGATGAGCTGCTGGAGGTGCGCTCCTCGCTCGGCTCCTGCGCTGCGTTCGTGGACCGCGCCCGGCAGGTGGCGTAAGCGGAGATCACGGTGCCTGAGGGGGGCCGGGGTGATCGCGGGGTGACTGGTGCCAGGGCGAGCCCCGGGACTGGCGCAGGCAGTTCCGGCTGGGATCCGGGGATGACCTGCCCCGCGGGTGGACCTGGTCCTCGCCCCCACCCCGCTGCACCCGGCGCCGCGGTTGTCGCGCGAGCTGGGGGTTCCGGTGCTGTTCAAACGCGACGACCTGGCCGGCGTCGGCCTGGGTGGCAACAAGCTGCGCGGGCTGGAGTTCCTCATCGCGGACGCACTCGCGCAGGGCTGCGACAGCCTGGTGACCGGGGCCGGGCCCCAGTCGAACTGGACGATGCTGGCCGCCCTGGCCTGCCTGCGCTACGGGATCGAAGCCCACATCGTGTGTTACGGCAGTGGCGGCGGCGAACCACAGGGCAACATGCGGCTGCACCGCTGGCTCGGGGTGGACGTGCGGTTCACCGGGGAGGCGGAACGGTCGTCAGTGGACGCGGGCATCGCGGCGGTCACCGGCGGAGCTGCGGTCCGCGGGCCGGCACCCGTACCCGGTGCCCCGGGGTGGCGCGACGCCGCTGGGCGCGCTGGGCTACGTCCGGGCCAGCCTGGAACTGGCCGCCCAGCTGGCCAGGCTGGACGAGCCGCCGGCCGGGCTGTGGCTGGCCACCGGGTCCTGCGGGACCCAGGCCGGGCTGGTGGCCGGGGCGGCCGTGACCGGCGCTGGCTACCAGGTCGTGGGGGTGACGGTGAGCCGCCCGGCCGGCGGAAGCCGCGGGCCGGGTCCGGGAACTGGCCGCCGCGGCGGCCGCGCTCGCCGGGACCGGCCCGGATCTCCCCGCGCCAGACGTGCGCACCGGGTGGATCGGGCCGGGGTACGGCGTCCCTTCCGCCGCGGGGCAGGCCGCGGCGCGGCTCGTCGCGGAGACCGAGGGCGTGTTCCTGGACCCGGTGTTCGGGGCCAAGGCGATGGCCGCCCTGATCGCCGGGTGCCGCGCGGGCCGGGTGCACGGCCCCCAGGTGTTCCTGGTCAGCGGGGGCGCGCCCACCCTGTTCGTGGGGGACGAGCCCACCGGAGGTGAGGCGTGATGACGGGAGTGCGTCCTCCCGAGGGATACCTCGGCACCGCGGCCCGGATCACCAGCGGGCCCGCGCCCGAACTCGTCGAGGCCGGTTACGCGCTGGAGATCGGCGACGCGCCGCTGCTGCACCGGGGCCTGACCCTGGCCGACCTGGCGCACCTCGTCGAGCTGGTCGAGTGCGGCGCGCTCACCCGTGACGAGGCGGCGCCGGTGGGCGCGGTGCTGCTCAAGCTGCTCGACTCACCGGCCGCCGAGTTCCCCTACGACCCGGTCTACGGCGACGCCTACAACAGCCGGGAACGCGAACTGGAGCGGGAACTCGGCCCGGCCGCCGGGCGCCTGCACCTCGGCCGGACCCGCCGGGAGGCGGGCCGGATCGCGTTCCGGCTCGCCCTGCGGGACCGGCTGCTCAGCCTGCACGCCGACGTGGCCGCGTTCGCCCGCGCGGTCGCGGACCAGGCCACCTCCCAGGCCGGCACGCTGTGGGCGGACACCACCTACCTCCAGCCCGCGCAGCCGTCCACGTTCGGGCACTACCTGGGCGGCTTCGCCGAGCAGGCCGTGCGGCACCTGGACCGGATCGAGGCCGCCTACGGGCTCGTGGACGTCTCGCCCGGCGGCGCGGGCGGGGTGGGCGGCACCCGGCTGCCGCTGGACCGGGGCCGGCTGGCCCAGGGACTGGGCTTCGGCGCGGTCGGCCCGCACACCCGCGACGCGATGTGGTCGGCCGATGTGCTGGCCGACGCGGTCCTGGCCGCGGCGCAGGCCGTGACGACGATCAGCCAGCTCGCCTCGGACCTGGAGATCTTCGCCAGCCCCGCGTTCGGTTATGTCACGCTGGACGCTTCGCTGTGCCGGGCCAGCGTGCTGATGCCGCAAAAACGCAACCCGTACGCGCTGCCGGTCCTGCGCGGGGGCGCGGGCACGCTGGTGGGCCGCCTGACCGGGCTGCTCGCGACCGGGCTCACCCCGTCCGCGCGGACCGACAACTGGCTGTACGCCTACGGCGAGGTGGCGGGGGCGCTCGACCTGGCCGGGCGGCTCGTCCGGCTGGGAACCGCGGTGGTGACCGGGCTGAGCGTGGACGCCGATGTCCTGGCCGAGCAGGCGGTCAGCCATTTCACCGCGGCCGCCGACCTCGCGGAGGAACTGACCCAGCGTTACCGGCTCGACTACCGCACCGCCTACCGGGTGGTCGGCCGGGCCGTCGCCAGCGCGCTGGCCCGCGGCGGGGACGAGCTGACCGTGCCCGTGGTGCGGGCCGCCGCGGCGGAAATCACCGGATCCGAGGTACCGATCACCGCGGACCTGCTCAGCGCGGTCACCGATCCCGCCTCGGTCGTGGCCGCGCGCAGCGCCCCCGGCGGCGCGAGCCCGGCCCGGGTCCGGGAGCACGCCCTCCGGGTGCGGCGCCGGGTAGCGGCGGCGCGGCAGTGGAACTCGGCCCGCCGGACCCGCATCGCCGAGGCGGAAGCCGCGCTGATCTCCTCCGCCCAGGCGCTCACGTCCGGGCCGTGAGCGCGAGCGGCATCCAGGTCCGGGCCTAATCGCGGGTCCAGTGCGGCCGGCGGAACATCCGGCCGATCCGGTCGTGCAGGGCCGGGCCGGTCTCCCCCAGCATGTTCACGTGATAGACGGGCGCGCCGTCCGGCGGCGGCAGCAGCGCGACCTCGGAGTGGTCCAGGTCGCACCGGATATAGCCGGCGGTGATCGCGGCGATCTTGTCGGCATCGACGAAGCGCAGCCCGCCCGAGGGCGACAGCCGTTCCAGGTTCCGGGCCGCGGACGGGTGGCCTTTCGCGAGCTCCTTCTGGATCTGGCGGTCGTGAAGGCTCCGCCGCCGACCCAGACCACGATCCCGTCGAACAGGTCCAGCTGCGGGACTTCGAGCACGTGTTCCAGGATGCCGAACTGTTCGTTGTCCCGGGTGAGCACCGGGACTCCCGGCGTCACCGCCTCGTAGGAGACGAGGAATTCATCTTCCACGCCGACCTCCCGGACTTATCGGACCCGCGGCAGTGCGGGTAACGAAGCGACTCAAAGATCGCACCACCGCCAATATACGGACCGGGTTACGGGCGGATCAGGACCGGGATCAAGCCCGGCCAGCCAGATTCGCGGGCCCGTCGGCGACGTCGAGCTCCCAGGACGGCCAGCGGCCGAGGATCCGGAACCCGAGCTGCTCGTTAATGGCGATCATGTGCTGGTTGCCGTCGGCGTTCCCGGTGATTATCCGGGTGACCTGCGGTTCCCGCGCGGCCAGCAGGTCCAGCATGGCCAGCTTGAGCAGCAGGCCGAGGCGGTGCCCCCGATGTGGCCTGGCCACCGCGGTCAGCTCCTGGAATCCCCAGCCCGGCATGGCCGGGTCTACGCACACCTGGGTCAGCGCGGCCAGGTCTCCCGGTCCCGGCGCACGCGCCGCGACCACGTGGGCCCGCAATCCCATCGCCGCGACCCGGCGCTCGTCCAGCCGGACCCGGGCCGCGTCCCAGGTCTGCGCCTCCTGGCCGGTTTCGCGGGGCGCGTCGGCCATCGCCCCGTTGAGGACAGCGACCTCCTCGACAGTGTCGTCGGGAGCCGGACCGTGCCAGGCCAGCAGCGGTGTATCCGTGGGCCGCGGGCTCTGCCTCCCTCCGCAGCGCGGCCCGCCGGCCCGCGGGCAGGTCCGCCAGGGCAAGCACCCGCTGGACCGCGGTAATGGACGGCCGGGCCTTGAGCGCCCCCGCGAACGCCGCGCCGGGCGAACCCTCCAGCGCGCCCATTTCGAGTACGGTGCGGCCGGCCTGGCGCGCCCGGCCGGCCGCGTGGCCGAGCAGCGCCGTGCCCCGGCCCGCCCGGCGCCGGCCGGCGTGCACCACGAGGCTCAGCCCGGCCAGCTGGCGGTTCTCGCGCTGCGGAAGGTTGAGCGCGTACCAGCCGCAGGGCTCACCCGAATCGTCCCGGGCCAGCCAGGTTTCCAGCGGGTCCTCGGTCCAGCCCAGGGCCAGCCAGCCTGCGAACACGCGGGAGCTCATCGGCGGCTCGAGCGGGTCATCATCGGGCAGGCCGCTCAGGTAGATGTCGTGGCAGGCGCGTACCAAGGCGTCGTCCGTGCCGGGATCGAACCGCTCGACCTTCATAAGTCCAGTAACTCAGCGCGGGCCGTCCGGCGCCAACGATTTTCGTGCCAGAGCCGCAGGCCGCGCCGTGCGCCCCGATCCTGCGCCGGTCCCTGGGCGGGTACTCCGGCTCAGGCCATGGTGCCCCGCCAGTGACCGGACCGGTGGCAAACGGATCGGGTAAAAATCCTCTACCAAGACAGGCTGCAATTCTCTAGAGCGCAGACGGCGATTTCCCGACAGTGGTGATGAAGACCAAAGAACTTGCAAGAAATTCGCAGGAGCCGTCATGCATACCAATGGAAATTCATCACCCGAAAGCCGCTGAGCCTGGCCCGGGGCAGCCGAATGCCCGGCCGGCCGCCGTCGGCGTCCGGGGGTGGCGTCCGCGCACGACCCGGGCCAAGGCCGGCATCGCGGCCGTCGCCGCGGTCGGGGCCACCGGCCTGGCGCTGGCCCTGGCCGTGGGCCCGGCCGGCGCCGCGACCAAGCCGGTCTGGAGCATGACCGCCGGGAACGTCCAGTCGCATGAGCGGGGAGGACGCCAGCACGGCGTCCCACTTCTTCAACACGTCCGCGGCCTACGGCGCCGGGGCCAGCCTGGTGAAAACCCCCGTCCAGGCCCATTACGCACCACGCCGGTCTTGTCCTACACGTCCTACGCCCAGTTCGCCTCCGACATCAGCAGCGGCGCGATCACCTACCCGTATAAGTGGGTCATGTATGACCCGGAGAACTGGGCCGCGACCCCGGTCAACGAGCAGCAGGATCCGGTGAAGTACATGACGTTGTTCGGCCAGCTGGCCCACGCCAACGGGCTGAAGGTCATCCAGGCCCCGGCCCTGGACCTGGCCACCGTGACCGGCTCGGTCCTGCCGCGCCTGGCCGGCGAGTCGGCTGACCAGTGGTTCGTCCGGGTCAACATCGCCGGGAAGGCCGCGGCCGCGGGTGACATCTTCCAGCTCCAGGACGAGTCGAACACCACCGCCGGGGGCCAGTACGCCTACATGTTCAACACGACCGAGGGCCAGGCCCAGGCCGCGAACGCGAACGTCAAGGTGTTCTCCGAGGTCTCGACCGTCAACGGGACCGCGGCCCAGATGGCCACCGCGGCCCAGTCCATCAGCCCCGACGGCTACTACGTCGCCGCCGCCGGGAACATCCCCCAGACGGACCAGTTCTTCCAGCTGATGAAGGCCGCAGGCTACTGAGGCAACCACGCGCTCCGCGGGGCCCGGCGCCGCCGGGCCGCTGCAGGGCATTCCGGCTCGGGCCATAGGGCCCCGCCGGCCGCGGATCCGGCGGCAAACGGACCGGGGAAAAACCCTCCATCAAGACAGGCTGCAATTCTCTGGGGCGCGGGCGGCGATTTCCCAATACTGGTAATAAAAGCCAAAGAACCAGTAAGAGAATCTCCAGGAGCCGTCATGCTGACCAATGCGAATTCATCGCCCGAAAAGCCGGCCTGGCTCCGGGGACGACGAGTGCGCCGGCTGGCCGCCATCGGGTCCGGGGGTGGCGCCCGCGCACGACCCGGGCCAAGGCCGGCGTCGCGGCCGTGGCCGCGGTCGGTGCCACCGGCGTGGCGCTGGCCCTGGCCGTCGGGCCCGGCCGGCGCCGCGACCAAGCCGGTCTGGAGCATGACCGCCGGGAACGTCCAGTCGATGAGCGCGGTAGACGCCAGCACCACGTCGCTACTTCTTCAACACGTCCACGGCCTACGGCGCCGGGGCCAGCCTGGTGAAGACCCCCGTCCAGGCCCATTACGCCACCACGCCGGTGCTGTCCTACACGTCCTACGCCCAGTTCAGCTCCGACATCCAGCAGCGGCGCGATCACCTACCCCTACAAGTGGGTCATGTATGACCCGGAGAACTGGTCCGCGACCCCGGTCAACGAGCAGCAGGACCCGGTCAAGTACATGACCTTGTTCGGCCAGCTGGCCCACGCCAACGGGCTGAAGGTCATCCAGGCTCCCGCCCTGGACCTGGGGACCGTCCCCGGCTCGGTCCTCCCGCGGCAGGCCGGCGAGTCAGCTCGACCAGTGGTTCATCCGGGTCAACATCGCCGGGAAGGCCGCGGCCGCGGGTGACATCTTCCAGCTCCAGGACGAGTCGAACACCACCGCCGGGGGCCAGTACGCCTACATGTTCAACACCGCCGACGGCCAGGCCCAGGCCGCGAACGCGAACGTCAGGGTGTTCTCCGAGGTCTCGACCGTCAACGGGACCGCGGCCCAGATGGCCACCGCGGCCCAGTCCATCAGCCCGGACGGCTACTATGTCGCCGCCGCCGGGAACATCCCCCAGACGGACCAGTTCTTCCGGCTGATGAAGACCGCAGGCTACTGAGGCAACCCCCACCACGCGGGGCCCGGCTGACGCCGGGCCCCGCGTCACGCCTGCCCTCACGCCCCCCCGCTCTTAGCCCGTTCGGCAGCGGGAACTCACCCCGGCGCGGAATGCTGCGACGGCCGCTGGGTTGTCATCCAGCCGCCAGTTCTGGTGGTAGAGCCCCTGATGCTGGTTGACGTCGAAGTAGATCAGGCCCAGCAGGCGGTCGCGGCCGGATACCCGCGAACAGGCCGGGAATCTTCGCTGGCCTGCGGCGCGCGGCCCGATGCCGACCTCGGAGAGCAGGATCGGCTTGCTGGTGAACTTCCGGACGGTCTCACGGTGTTGCCGATGACGGACTTGAACGTGTCGGCCGGGGTGAAGTAGTAGCCGTCGACGCCGACCCAGTCCACGTAGCGGGGGCCCGGCCACCAGTTCCGGAGCTGCCCAGTGGCGCGGTTATCCCCGCTGATGACCCACAGCCAGGTCACGTTGATCGCGTCCGAGTTACGGAACACCGTCACCACGTGCCGCCAGGCGGCGACCCACCGGCCGGGCTGGCGTGCTGCCAGCCCCACGGGTACCAGCCGCCGTTGGCCTCCGGCGCGAAGCTCAGGATGACCTGGCCGCCGTAGCGGCGGACCTGCCCGGCGAACCGGCGCAGGTAGCTGTCCCAGCGGCCGTCGGCGATGGCGGCCAGCGACGGCGTGCCAGGGCTCCATGTGCACCAGCACCACCGCTCCGGCCCGGGCGGCCGCGGTGGCAAACCGGGCCCGGAACGGCTGCCCCAGTGGCTGTAGTAGACGGTGATGTTGGGCCTGCGGCCGGCCACCGAGGTGAAGCGCGTCACCGGCTGGTAGGTGCTGGGCGTGTTGCGCTCGACGACGCCCAGGTAGTGCAGCGGGCTGGGGTCGCCGATGGCCGACTGCGGGTAGGGCGCCGAACTGGCCAAGGGCAGCACGGCGACCGCGCGCGTGCCGCGGACGGGCGGGCTCGTGCCGGAAGAACCACAGCGCGGAGCCGCGCCCGGCCGATCGTGATGGTCACGCCCACCGCGGCGATCAGCCCGGCCACCAGCCTGGCCTTATTCATTGACGAGCACCTCCGCGGGGGGGCCGGGGGGCCGGACAAGGTGACTTCCACCTTCTTCCGGGTGACCCAGCCCTGGCGGTGGCAGGTGGCCATGCCGTAGAAGCGGATCTGGCGCAGCACCAGCAGGTACCACAGGGCGGCGAACGGCAGCAGCGCCGTCGAGGCCAGCCAGGAGCGCCAGCGCAGGTCGGAGCGGTTCACGGTGATCAGCCGCATGGCAACCGCGAACGGCCAGGCGACCAGGGCGACGCAGCTGGCGAAGACCAGGTTGCGGGTGGCCGGCCAGGCGAACGGCACCGCCAGGGAAACCGCCGCCGAGGCGAAGAAGGCGTACTGCTGGTACAGCACGAACCACCAGGCGTAGGAACGCAGCCACAGATAGCGGATCCGCCACAGCGTCCGGATCGTGGAGGCCCGCATCCAGCGGGTCCACTGGCGCAGGTGGTGCGACAGCGTCTCCGGGTACACCGGCATCGCCACCGCCGTGGGCTGATGGACGGCCCGCCCGTGCAGCAGCGCGAACATGGTCAGCGCGGTGTCGTCGCCCAGGATCACCGGGATGCCGAAGAATGTCTCCTCCACGTAGGCGGGCAGGATCCGGTGGATCAGCCAGCCCCGGTAGAGCGAGAAGGCGCCCGGGTTGATCACCACGTTCCCGCCCGGCGACGCTCTGCGCGCTCATGGTGAACAGCTGGAAGGCCAGGGACCGCAGCCCCATGGCCCGGGTGAGCAGGTTCTTGTTCAGGTTGTAGGCCATCTCCAGGCCCGCGACCGAGACCACATCGCGGTCGGCGAAAGGCTTGAGGCCTTCCTCGATGGCACGGCGCTCCAGCGCGGAGTCCGAGTCCATCGTGGCGTAGATGTCGGCGTTGGGCACCGCCCGGAACGCCGCCGCCTGCGCGTGCTTCTTGCCCTGGTTCTCCTGGCGGATCCAGAGAATTCGGTGGCCGGACCGGTGGGCCTGCCAGCGGGCCCGGACCTCGGTGTAGTCGACGCGGGAGCCGTCATCGACCACGATGACCCAGTCCAGCGTCCGGGTCTGGGGGAACAGCGCGTAGATGGTCCGGTCCAGGATGGCCGGATCCTCGTTGTAGCAGGGGATCACGGCGGCGACGCGCCAGCCGGTCCAGCTTCACGCTCTGTATCTCGGTCACCTTGAACGGGCGCTGGAGCCAGGCCAGGGTGAGCTGGGGCAGCACGAACCCGAGGCTGAGCGCCCACACCCCGTACATCAGCTCCGCCGTCGGGAGACGTGGCCCCATAACCGTCCGGTGCAGGAAGACGACCCGGCCACGATCATGTGAACGGGAAGATGATCAATCCCCGGCGCGGCCGGAAGGTGACGTGCGGGATCTGGAAGGTGCGCGGTGGTTACAGTCGGTGGCCTGCTTGCTGCGGCGGAAGAATAGCCGTACGGTCAGGGTCAAGAGCAGGGTCGAGACGCCGATATCCCGAACACGATCCAGATCACGCTCCCGAACCCAGGGCCGCTTCATCGAATTCTCCCCCCATTGTTTGCGTTAAGCGGCGGAT
>CAVUKT010000089.1:0-16358 GCA_963742055.1 uncultured Actinomycetes bacterium
CCCCGGGGCCCGGGCCGGGGCGGCGGCATCCTCCGGATCGGGCTTCTCGAAGTAGCTGACCGCCAGATAGGCGGCCACGAAGGCCCACCGCCATGCCAATGAGCAGGGCCAACTCGGCGGTGGGAATACGGTTCTCGTTGCTGAGCAGGAACAGGATCCGCCTGATCACCGCGACCAGCCCGACCACGATGAACGGCTGCGCGGCCAGCCGGTGCGCGCGCAGCGACAGCACGACCGTGTGCACGATCTCGACCAGGATCAGCACCAGCAGCACCCGGTCCAGCAGGTTGATGGCGGCCGAGGTGACCGAGAAATTTCCGCACGTCCCTCAGCGAAGCCGACCACCCCGGACACGGCCAGCGTGGCGGCCAGGACGATGAGCACCACACCGACGGCCACGCTCACGAAGTCCTGGGCGTGCTCAAGGGCCCAGATCGATGCGGAGCGACTGCCCGCGGGCGCGGGATGGGCTCGCAATGTTCCGGCTCCTGTGGTCGGCTCACTCACGCCGGTGCCCATAAAAAAAAAAAAAAAAAAAAAAAAAAAAAAAAAAAAAAAAAAAAAAAAAAAAAAAAAAGCCCAGCGCCGATGCGTGGTCGGGCACGTACGCCTAGATCTCGCGCGGCGGCCGCACGTAGCCCTGGGCCGGCGGGCGCGGCGGCAGCTCCAGCGGCTGTCGCTGCACGTCGTGGTAGGGGATGGTCGACAGCAGGTGGGCGATCATGTTGATCCGGGCCCGGCGCTTGTCGTCGGCTCTCGACCACGTACCACGGCGCCTCGGGAATGTCGGTGTGCAGCGAACATCTCGTCCTTGGCCCGGGAGTAGTCCTCCCAGCGGGTCACGCGACTCCAGGTCCATCGGCGACAGCTTCCAGCGCCGCATCGGGTCCTCGAGCCGGGACCGGAATCGGCGCTCCTGCTCGTCGTCGCTGACCGAGAACCAGTACTTGCGGAGCATGATGCCGTCCTCGACCAGCAGCCGCTCGAAGACCGGGCACTGGTGCAGGAAACGGGCGTACTCCTCCGGGGTGCAGAAGCCCATCACGCGCTCGACGCCGGCGCGGTTGTACCAGCTGCGGTCGAACAGCACGATCTCGCCGGCCGGCGGGAAGGTGCTCGACATAGCGCTGGAAGTACCACTGGCTCTGCTCGCGCTCGGTCGGCGCGGGCAGCGCGACGATCCGGGCCACCCGGGGATTGAGGTACTCGGTGACCCGTTTGATGGTGCTGCCCTTGCCGGCCGCGTCGCGGCCTTCGAAGACCACGACGATCCGCGGCCGCTCGGTCTCGGACCCACTCCTGCAGCTTCACGAGTTCGGCCTGGAGCCGGACAGCTCCTTCTCGTACTGAGCCGGCGCGGCACCGTGCGGCCTGCACCGGACGGACCTGGTGGTTCTTGCGCGGCTTGGACGCCATCGCCTGGTTTTTGTGGGCCATGGTGAGCGCACCCCCTCGTCCGTGAGTCAACCACGTCCCCGCGACGGTGACGAGGGCCCGCGGGCAGCGTCAGGCCGGCCCGGGGTAGTGGATGAGGTAGCAGAACTCACCCGGACAGGGGGCAGGATCGCCAGCCCGCCCGCCTAGCCTGGTCACAAGCCGGAGGCGGGGGGACACGGGGCATCTCCCGAGGGGGGCGCGTTGCGGCAGGCACGGGGGGCACGCCGTGGTGTCCCCCGTCCTGCCCGGGACGGTCCCCGCCCTGGGCGCGAGCGCCACCCCCGCCGACGGCTTGGCCGGGCCGATCCAGGGTGGCTGGCCGCGGGCTAAGCCGGTACCGGTTGACCGGAAGTGGCTCTCCTCGTCATCCAGCAGCCCGTAGCGGACCGCGTAGGAGGCGGCTTCCAGCCGGGAGTGCACGCCCAGCTTGGTCATCACCGACTGGACGTGGGTGCGCACCGTGGCCGCGGACACGCCCAGCTTGGTCGCGATGCCCGGACGTGTCCAGCCCTTCCACCAGCAGGCTGAGGCATTCCCGCTCCCGGGCGGTGAGGAAGGCGGCCAGCCGGTGCGCATGGTCCTGGCCGGGCCCGCGCGCCGGGCGGGGCGGGCTTCGGCACGTCCACCACGACCTCGCCGCGCTGCACCCGGTCGATGGCCCGGGTCAGCGCGGACACGCCCCGGGTCTTGTGCAGGTAGCCGGACGCCCCGGCCTGCAGCGCCTGCCGGATGCCCTCGGTGTCCGGGTCGGCACTGAGCACCAGGATCTTGGTCCGGCTGCTGGCCGCGAGCATCGGGCCGATCGCGCGTGATCCCGCTCGTCGCCGGCGAAGTGCCGGTCGATCAGGCACACGTCGGGCTGCTTCCGGCGGACCGACTCGATCGTGTCCCGGACGCTGCGCGCCACCGTGACCTGGTAGCCCGCTGGATCAGCACCGCCGACATGGCGTCCAGGAAGACGCTGTGGTCATCCCCGATGACTAGTCCGGTCATGTGCCACCTGGCCGTTCCGGCCGGGGCGGCGGCGGGATGCCGCACCGGGATCACGATCCGGACGTGCGCGCCGCCCGCCGCGGGCGCTCGACCTCCAGCTGCCGCCGCACGACTCGAGCAGCGTGGTCACCACGCCCAGGCCGAGCGAGGCGGCGCCGGGCGGCCCGTGGCCGAAGCCGGGGCCGTTGTCCAGCACCTCGAGCACGCGCCCGCGGTGGCGGCTCGGCCAGCAGCCGACGGCGACCTCGACCCGGCCGGACGGTCCCGCGGCCCGGGCCGCGTTGTCCACCACGTTGGTCAGTACCCGCCACAGCAGCACCGGGCTGGCCATCGACGGTCACTTCCGGGCCGGGCCGCAGCGTCACCGCGGTCTCGTGCGCGACCCGGGCCAGCTGGGTCACCTGGCCCGCCAGCGAGCGCAGGCTGACCTCGGCGACCGAGGCCGCGTCACCTCGCGCCGCCGGGAATCTCCTGGGCGATGACGTCCAGCAGCCGGGACATCTCCAGGGACAGCAACTCCAGCCGGAAGCCCGCGTCCCCCGGGCAGGTCCACATCCCCGCGCACCGCCTCGACCAGATAGGACAGCGTGGTCATCTGATGTCCAAGATCATGCAGCAGGCCGCGCACGGCAAGCGTTCCTGAACGTCTGACCGCCTGCGCCCCCGGCCCCGTCGCCGGTCCAACGACGGCTCCACGTGTTCCCCCCGACCTTTGGTCCCCCCGCGCTCCCCGTACCGCCCCCCCGGGCGGCCGGGCCGGGGCGTTACCCCCGCGTGCTCCCCCATCCTTACGTTACCCTCCGGTGCGGATTAGTCACCGATGCGGCATTACGCACAGTTAACCACGCCCGGCCTAGGCAGCGGCACCCTCGCCGGAGTACGCCGCCATCAGCGCCGGCGCAGCGCCGCCGACCGAACCGCTTCCCGAGCCCGGCCTGGGCCGCCGCGGCCATCCGCGCCGCGGCCTCGGGCGAGTCCAGCAGGAACCCGACGGCGTCCGCCATCAGCGCCGGGCGGCCCGGCGGAACCAGCAGGCCGGTCTCGCCCGGGACCACCACGTCGCCCACCGAGTTCACCGCCGTCGCCACCACCGGGATGCCGCACACCATCGCCTCGACCACCGCCGTGGGCAGCCCCTCATAGCGGCTGGAGAGCACGAACACGTCGAAGGCGGGCAGCAGGTCGGGGATGTTGCGCCGCTGGCCCGGCCAGCAGCACCCGGATCGAGGGCATCTGGCGGGCCTGCGCGGCGACCTGGCTGGCCAGTTCCCCGTCACCGACCCAGACCCCGGTCACCCCGGGCCGGTCCAGCGCCTGCAGCGCGGCCAGGAAGTCCTCCGGCGCCTTCTGGTAGGTCAGCCGCCCGACCGTGCCGACCACGGTCGCGTCCGGCGGGCAGGCCCGAGCCCGGCCGCGGGCCCGGGCGGCACCGGCCACCACCAGCGGGCGCGCATCCCGGCCGCCCGCCACCGGCCACCATCGCGCCGCTACCACCCCGATGGTCCGGATTCGTCCGGGTGCGATGAGCCGGCGGCGCACCGCCTCGACCGCCACCCCGGTGCCCACGCACAGCGCCAGGTCGGTGATCTGGCCCAGCCAGCGCTCAATCCGCACGTAGGCCAGGCGCCGGGGGGCGGCCTGGAACTCGTGGAACGGGAAACCCGTGGTAGGTGTGCACCAGCCGGGGCACGCCCGCCCCATGCGCGGCGAGGCGCCCGACCACCCCGGCCTTGGCCGTGTGCGTGTGCACGACGTCGAAGGCCCGGCGGCCGAACAGTTTCCGGAGCCGGACCAGGGCCCGCAGGTCACTGCCGGGCGCGATGGGCGCCCGCAGCGCGGGCTCGATGAGGACTTCCAGCCCGCCCGCCGGCGGCCTGCGTCGAGGAGCAGCGGATCCCCGCTTCCGGTGATGATCGTCATCTGGTAGGCGGCCGGGTCCATGATGAGCGCCCCGCGCAGCGCGTGCTGTCCCGCACCGCCCTCCAGCCGGGTGATGACCGTGGCCACCCGGACCGCCGCGCCCCCCAAGAACATCACCCCGGGTGACAGCTTGTCACTCTCGGCTTATTCCCCCCGGTCGGGTGCCCGCAGGCCAGCGGCCCGGGCCACCCGCACTGCTTCCAGGCGGCTGTGCACGTCCAGCTTCGCGAAGATATTCCGGGTGTGCGTCCGCACGGTGTCGGTGGAGATCAGCAGGTCCTGGGCGATCTGGCGGCCCCGCTTGCCGTCCATCATGGCGAGCAGGACGTCCCGTTCCCGGGGGCTGAGCATCTCCAGCACGTTCTCGTGCTCGCGGGCCCGGCCGACGTCGGCGCGCAGCTCGCTGAGGATCGCGCCGAGCATGTCCGGGGGGAACCAGGAATAGCCCTGGCACACGCCGCGGATGACGGTCTCCAGCTCGGCGGCGCCCTGCTCTTTGGCCACCCAGGCGGAGACACCGGCCCGGGCCGCCTCCACCGCGTGCGCGATGTTGTGATCCGCGCTCAGCACGACCACCTTGGCCTCGGGGCGGGCGGCCATCAGGCCCTTCAGCACCTCCCCGACCGACGAGCCAAGCGGCTCGACCTCGATCGTGATCACGTCGGGGCGCAGCCCGCGGACGATCTCGAGCAGGTTGGGGTCGGCCACGGCGCATCGTCCCGCCACCCACAGGTCCATCGCCGCGGACAGCCGGGAGGCCAGCGCCTCGGTGACCATCAGATGGTCATCCACGAGCAGTATCCGCACCGGATCCATGAGCTCACTGTGCACCGTCACGACCGGCCGGTCCTCACCCAGATACATGACTCGCCTCCGCCACGCGAGCCGGGGAGTGCGGATCGGGATCCGGCCGGCGCCCGGTGCCCGGCGGGCGGCGCGGCGCACGGCAGGCTACGCCGCGGCGGCGGCACCGTGGCCGCGTCGCCGGGCTGCACCGCGCGCCGGGCCGGGCTCTTCCACCGGCCGCTGGACCGGGACAGCCACGCGGCCGGGATCGCATACAGGCCGATGTAGGCGTCCAGCATCCGCATGAACGGGAAGAACACGCCGAGCAGCAGCAGCCGTGGCTGGCGCTCGAGCACCGCCACCACGCAGGTGAGCAGGTAGTCGGGCAGCACCACGCCGAACAGCACCGCGGTGAGCGTCAGGTGGGCCGCGACCACCGCGTGCACCTCGCCGAAGCCGGGCCAGGTCAGCGCGCTCCCGGCCAGGTCGGGCACGGCGAGCACGATCAGGGCCAGCGGGAGCAGGAAGAACAGCAGGCTGGACGTGATCAGCTCGATCAGCAGCAGGGTGATCATGCCGGTGAACAGGTTCGCCTGGGGCGGGTGGCGGCGCACCGTCTGCCACAGCCCGACCGCCCACCGCTTGGTCTGGCGCACATAGTCGCGGAGGTTGTCCGGATCCTGCGTGACCGCCACCGCGCGCAGCGAGAAGCCGACCTTGCCCAGCCCCTTCTGGTACACCTCGAACGTCATGTTGAAGTCTTCGATCACCAGCCCGGGCGGGTTCATCTCGATGTGCGGCAGGACCTCGGTGCGGTAGAGGCTGGCGAAGCCGGGCACGATGGGCGTGGCGTTGACGCGCAGCCAGGTCTGGCCGAACTTCAGCGCGCGCTGGCCGATGGCGTAGATCCGGGTGCGGTGACCGACCAGCACCTTGCCTTCCAGCGTCATCCTCCGGTCCTGCCCGGTCCGCACGCAGCCGGCCACGGCCACCACCTCCGGATTGCCGAAGATGGGCAGCGCGGCGGTGAAGTAGCCGGGCTCGACCCGGGTGTCGGCGTCGAGCAGCATCACCACCGGGAACCGGCTGATCAGGTCGAACCGGCCGATAGCCTCCTCGAGCGCCCCGGCCTTGCCCACGTTCTCCTGGGTCTCGATCACCCGCGCGCCGGAGCGCCGGGCGATCTCGACCGTGGCGTCGGTGGATCCGTCGGACACCACGTGGACGTTGTCCCGGGGCACCAGGGCCATGATGGACCGCAGGCTCTCCTCGAGGACGAGGGCCTCGTTATGCGCCGGGATGAGCACCGCCACGTCAGTGGTACTGAGCGGACGGTGCGGCGGGCACGCGCCCAGCCCGGGCGGCCTGCCCAGCCCCGGCCGTGACAGCCATCACCGTTCCCTCCGTGCTGGCCCCGTGCTGGCCAACCCCGTGCTGGCCAGCCCCGTGCTGGCCCCTCGGCCACGCCGGCCAGCCAGCGATTCCGCCAGCCGGACCAGGCCCACGGTCCCCCAGAGCGCGAAGTTGGCGCCCAATACGAAGATCAGCAGCACCCACCAGGGCATCATGACACCGCCGACCCGGTGCTGAGCGCGTGCGGCCCGGATGTCGGAAGCACATGGCTCAGCGCGGACCAGGTGCCGGTGTCCTCATATCCGTACATCCACAGATACACGCCGCCGATCTGGGCGCTGCGGGCCGCGCCGAACTTGGCCCGGGAACTCGCCGCGTTCTCGAACCACACGGTGTGCTCGTGGCCGGCCGCGTCCCGGTAGCTGAACCAGGGCGCCTGACTGGCCTGGTCGTAGTGCGCGGCCGCGTGGTACTGCCGGGACAGCCGCAGGGCCTGGAGCCAGCTGATGCCGGTGCCGTGGTGGCCCACCCAGTCGTAGCCGTAGAGCGGCACGCCGAGAATGATCTTGCTGGCCGGGATCTGCGTCTTGGCGTAGCGCAGCACGCCGCGGACCCAGCTGATCGGGGCCACCGGCCCGGGCGCGGAACTTCCCCAGTGGTAGTCGTAGGCCATCAGCCGCACCTGGTCGGCCGCGCGGCCGATAGCCGCGTAGTCCTGGGCCACGTTGCGCGGGTCCGTGCCCGCGTTGGTGGTCTTGGCGAACACCGCGACCGACAGCACCTTGCCCTTCGCGTGCAGGGCGTGGGCCAGCCGGGTGACGAAGGTGGTGAACGCCTGCCGGTCAGCCGCGTGCAGGTTCTCGTAGTCCAGGTCGATCCCGGCGTACTGGTTCCGCTGCACCAGCGCCACGATCGCGGCCACCTGCGCCGCCATCAGCTCCGGCGAGTGCAGCATCCGGCCCACCGGCCCGTAGGACCATTTCCCGCCGGTGATGTTCGCGATGCTCGGCACGATCAGCTGGCCCGCCCCGCGCAGCCGCTCGATCTCGGCTGCGACCGACGCGGCCTGGCCCGGGGGGTACTGCGTGTCGATCTGCCCGGAGTTGGTCAGCCCGTACATCCACGGCGACGCCTCGGTCACGTCCTGCGCGGTGGCCGAGTACGGCCGTGCGTGCCGTGGCTGATGTTCCAGTACGGCATGGACGCCACCACCAGCGTGTGCCGCGGCGCGCTGCCCCGCAAATTCACCATCGTCAGTCCCACTCCGGCGGCCCCGATCAGGACAGCGGCCAGCCACGCGACACCGGCGAACGTGTGCCGCGGCTTTCTGGCACCGTCGCCGGTGCCTGGCTGCCGCCGTGTGCCGTCTTGTTGTCTGCGCCGTCGTCCTCGTTGCTCCGGTTCTCATCAGCCCGGCCCGCTCTCAGCTCACGGCAGCCGCCGCGACCCGGCCGGCCAGCTGGTCCTCGATCACGGCCTGGATGATGTCGTCCAGGCTCCGGGTGGCCCGGAAGCCGACCAGGTCCGCGGCGAGCCCGCAGTCCGGCACCCGGCGCTGCATGTCCTCATAGCCGGAGCCGTATGCCTCCAGGTAGGAAGTGCGCTCGATCCCGGCCCGGACCCGGTCGCCGCGATCACGCGCTCGGCCAGGCCCTCGATCGTGACCTGCTCGGTGCTGCCCAGGTTCACGGCCAGGCCGCTGGCCCGGTCGGAGGTGATCAGCCGGGTCAGGGCGGGCACCACGTCGTGCACGTGGCCGAAGCAGCGGATCTGCTGGCCCGTGCCGAACACGGTCAGCGGCTGGCCAGCCAGCCCCTGCCGGACGAAGCGCGGGATGACCATCCCGTAACGGCCGGTCTGCCGCGGCCCCACGGTATTGAAGAAGCGCACGATCACCGCGTTCAGGCCGAGCTCGCGGACGTAACCCCCGACCAGGCTCTCGTCGATCGCCTTGGCCTCGGAGTAGCTCCACCGCGACTTCAGCGGCGAACCGATGATCCGGTCGTCGTCCTCCCGCAGCCCGATCTTGGTGTTCTTCCCGTAGATCTCGCTGGTGGACGCGACCAGCAGCCGGGCCCCGCTGCGGTGCGCGGCCTCGACCACGTTCTCCGTGCCCCGGACGTTGGTGCGCAGGCTGGACAGGGTGCGATCACGGATGACGAAGGCGCCGACCGCGGCGGCCAGGTGGAACACCCAGTCCGTCCCGGCGGTCAGCTCCGCCACCGTGGCGCTGTCCAGGATGGACCCCTGCACCAGCCGGAACGACGGGTGGTCGCTGACCGCCCGGAGATTCTCCAGCCGCCCGGTGCTCAGGTCGTCCAGCCCGACCACCTGATGCCCGGCGGCCAGCAGTTCCTCGGTCAGGTGCGAGCCGATGAACCCGGCCGCACCGGTCACGAAACATCTCATCGTGTACTCCGCGTGCTTGTCCTCGGCCGCCACATCGTGCGCCACACCCTGCGCTTGGCCAGCCGTTCGTAAAGGTCGTCGATCCGCGCGGTGACCGCCTCGACGCTGTACTCCTTCTCCACGGCCGGCTCGGGCATCCGCTGCCGCTGGCCGGCGCTCAGCTCAGCCGCCATCGCGGCCCGGATCCCGTCCGCCGTGGACGGCACCCGGCAGGCCCGCTCGGCATCCAGGCCGTCCAGCGCCGGGCAGGTCGTGTACAGCACCGGGGCGCCGTTGGCCAGCGCCTCCAGCACGGACAGGCCGAAGGTCTCCTGCCGCGAGGACGCCACGAACAGGTCCATCGCGGACAGCATGGCCGACACGTCGTGCCGCTCCCCGGCGAAGATCACTCGGTCCGCCACCCCGTGCTCGCGGGCCGCCTGCTCCAGGCGGGCCTGCTCCTCGCCCTTGCCCACGATCATGAGCCTGACCTTGTCGCCGAGCAGCGCCGAGGCCGCCTCGATGACCATGTCGAACTGCTTGTTCGGGTCGAGCCGCCCGAGCACGCCGATGAGGTAGCACGTCGTCACCGACGCCGAACTCGGCCCGGATCCGCCGCCGCGCGGTCTGGTCGAACGCCACCCGCTGCAGGTCCACCCCGTTCGGGATGACGGTCACCCGCCTGGGCCGGATCCCCCACTTCTCCAGCCGTTCCCGGACGGTGCCGGAGACCGCGACCGTCATGTCGGAGAGCATCTCGGTGCCCAGGTACAGGGCGCGGACGCTCGGCGTCATCCGCCGGCGCTCCAGGTGCGTCTCGCCGATCGAGTGCTCGGTGCTCAGCACGACCGGCGTCCCGGCCAGCCAGGCCGCGGCCCGGCCGTAGACCTGCGAGCGGTAGAGGTGGGTGTGCACCACGTCGTACCGGCCGTCCCGGATCAGCGCGCGCAGCCGGAGCAGGGCGGACAGCTGGGTGTTGCGGGTCATCCCCATGTCCCGCACCCGGCCGCCGTCGGCGCGGATCATGTCCGCGACCGGCCCCGGGTTGTAGAGCGTGACGACCTCGCTGTTGTGCCGGGTCTGCTGCAGGATGGAGCGGAGCTGGAGTTCAGCACCGCCCACCCCCAGGCCGGTGATCACGTGCAGAACCTTCATGGTCAACCTCCACTGAGGCGATAGGAACGGATGGCCCGGGAGACGGTGGCGGCCGCCTCGGCCGCGATGCTGGTCACGGTGCGGGCCAGCACGGCCAGGTCGAGCCAGAAGGACCAGTACTCGATGTAGTAGTTGTCGAACCGGGCCCGGTCACCGATCGAGGTGTCGCCGTTCAGCCGGTGCACCTGGGACCACCCGGTCATCCCGGCCGGCATCCGCTGCCGCCCGGCGTATCCCGGTACGGACTGGCTGAACTGCCGCACGAAATGCGGCCGTTCCGGGCGCGGCCCGACCAGGGACATGTCGCCGCGCAGCGACGCTGACCAGCTGCGGCAGCTCGTCGATGTGCGTGACCCGCAGGAACCGGCCCAGCGCGCCGCACTGACTGGCGGGCACGGCCCAGGAGGTATCCGGGTCGCCGTGCCGGCCAAGCGTCCGCAGCTTGACGATCTCGGCCAGGTCACCCTGGCCGACCACGCGGACCTGGCGGAACAGCGCCGGACGGTGCAGGGTCAGCCGGACGGCCAGGGCGGTCACGGCCAGCAGCGGCGCGGACAGCATCAGCAGCCCCGCCGCGGCCAGCACGTCGAAGGTGCGCTTGGCCATCCGGGCGAGCGGCGCCGGGCCCGCCCGGCCCGAACGGCGCAGCGGGATCAGCGGGATCCCCCACACCTCGTCCAGGCAGGCCAGCGGGCACGGCCGCGCCCAGCCCGGGCAGCCGGGGCAGCACGCACACGTCGGCGGCCAGCGGCCGGCTGGCGCGCAGCGCGCTGGCCAGTTCCGCGTCGGGAGCCGCCGGGTCAGCCACGATCACCCGGCTAACGCCCTCGCGCGCGACGACCGCACCGAGATCACTCACCCGGCCAACCACAGGCAGCCGTGGCCGCCGCGGCGAGGTGGGCTCGTCGGCGGGCGGGTCGTCCAGGAAGCCGACCGGACGCAGCCCCAGCTCGGGGTGCTCATCCAGCAGCGTGGCCAGCTGACGGCCTTGGGGTCCGGCCCCGACCAGGACGGCCCGCTCGGTCAGCCGGTCATGCCGGTGAGCCGAGCGGAGGACCGCGGCGGCGGCCACCCGGGCGGCGAGCAGCAGCCCGGCGGTGCCCAGCCGCGAGCGCCACCGCCTGCCCGGCCGTGATCCAGGGCGCTACGGCCAGGGCCGGCACCGCCGCCGCCATGATGATGCGCCCCGACTGGTCGCCGACCCGCAGGCAGATCCGCAGCCGGTGCAGGCCGAGGGCGGACAGGACCAGGAACACGGCGGCCGCGTAGCCGGCCAGCAGCCAGCCGCCCAGCCCGCCCGCCAGGCCGGCCACGGCCGCCGTGGCCGCCAGCGCCATCAGGTCAGCCAGCGGCATGGCCACGCCGGCCGCGACCCGTCCAGTGCGTACCGGGGCGTTCGCGTGCGCCCGGGGAAACCGGCGCGCCGGCCGCTCACCCGGGCCCGCGGTCCGGGCTCGCTGGCTGGTCAGGGACAGACTCACCGGCCGGCTCCCCACGGCCACGTCCGCGCGCCGGGCGCCCGCACCGGCCAGCCGGCCGGCCCACGGTCCGGGCCGCGTGATCCGCGCCGTACACGAACCGCATGACCGGGCCGAAGGTCGGGGCCACGCCCGGGCCCACCACGAACAGCCCGGGAGCGCTGGTCTGGTAGTCGCGGTCCACCGCGGGCGTGCCCGCGACGGTCCGCAGTCCGGACCGGAGCGTCTGGTCCAGGAAGGTCAGCCGGTTCAGGTCCGGCCGGTAGCCGGTGGCCGCGATGACATGGTCCACCGGCAGCTCAACCCGGGAGCCGGAGCGGTGCGCGAGGCCGAGCCAGGCCCCTTCGGGACCGGACTCCGCCCGGTCCAGCGCCAGGCCGGTCAGGACGGGGAACTCACCCTCCACCCGGCCGCGCAGCCAGCTCGCGCCGGCCGGGCCGAGCGCGGTCCTGGCCCGCCGGACCCGGCTGGCCTGAGGCAGGTGCCGGAACATGGCCGGCTGTCGTGAGTAGAACCAGGTGCCCCAGCCCGAGCCCAGGCCGGCCTCGGGCTCACGGAGCCGCTGCCACAGCGGGCGGTCCGGGGCCAGCGGCGCACCGTTCCAGACCACCTGCTCCCCGCGCATGACGAGCTGGACCTGGGCCCCATGCTCGTGCAGCAGGGCCGCCGACTCCAGGGCCGACTGGCCGGCCCCGACCACGGTGACCCGCTGGCCGGCGAATGCGGCCAGATCGGTGTGCGCCGAGCTGTGCGTGCACACCCCGGCGGGCAGCGCGGCCAGCTGCTCGGGCAGGTAGGCGAAGTGCTCGACCCCCACCGCCACGACCACCTGGCGGGCCAGCAGCGTCTCCCCGTCGGCCAGGGTGAGCTCGTAGCCATCCCCGGCCGGCGACACCCCGGTCACCAGCACTTCCTCGACGTCCAGGCCCGCGGCCGACTGGAACCACTGGCCGTAGGCGACGAACGTGTCCAGCGGCACGGGCAGGCCGTAATCCGCATAGGGACGCCCGGTCTCCCGGCAGAACGCGGCCAGGGTCAGCTTGGCCGCCGGGTCAGACAGGTTGGAGGCGAAGCCCTGGGACTTCAGGAACATGCCCTGGGGCATGTTCGCCCGCCACAGGTGCATCGGCAGCCCGAACTGCCGGACGCTCCGCCCGGACCGGCGCAGGTGCGCGGCGACCGAGAGCCCGTAAGGGCCCGCCCCCACGATGGCCACATCAGTGATGCCGTTCATACTCTTTCCCCCTGTGCGTTGAAATGGTGCTTCCGTGATGTCCCGGGTGTGCGGGGACTTGCGGGTGCCCTGCGAGCACTCCGCGGCCCGGGACGGTAACGAGGTCCGCCCGCGGCGCGCGGCAGCGCGGACGGACCCGGGCATCGGTAGACGGCGCAAGCGGCGGCTGATCGCCCCGCCAGGCCATCCGCGCGCACATCAGGCCGAACGGCCGCAGGTCGTCGCGGGCCAGCCAGGCGGCCTCGTCCACCCGGCGCAGCGACGCCACCCAGGACCGCAGCCCCAGCTCCCCCCGGCGCCAGTAACCGACCGCGCCGAGCGGGTCGTAGTTCTCGACCAGGAAGCGCCGGCCCGGCGCCATCTCCCCGGCCTCGGCGCGCTGGCCGGTCAGGTCGAGGTACGCGGCCCGGGCTACGTTGACCCCGGTGCCGGTGGTGAACAGCCGGAACTGGGCCCCGAGGCGCGGGTTGAAGTCGAGCAGCTTGTACTGGGCGTCCCGCGGGTCGAAGCGCAGGTCGAGGTCGACGATCCCGCGGAAGCCGATCGCGGCGGCCATCCCGGTGACCTGCTCCCGCAGCCGGCTGTTCGGCACCGCCCGGCCCAGGCTGGTCAGCCCGGCGTAGGCCGGGTAGGAGCGGTCCTTCACCCCGGTGAACGCGGTCTGGCAGCGGCTGGCCGAGTCGAAGTACCCGTGGAAGAACCAGTCCTGGCCGGGGGCCGGCGGGATGTACTCCTGCAGCATCAGTCCCGTGCCCGTCTGGTCGGCGCAGGCCCACACCTCCCGCAGTTCCGCGGGTGGCCGGATAATCGTGGTACTGCGCAGCTGCTGGCCCGCGGTCCCCCGCCAGGGGGTGGTGAGCTTCGCGATGAGCGGGAAGCCGGCCTGGGCCGCGAACCTGGTGGCCTCTCCGGGTGACCAGGCCAGCATGGCCTGCGGCGTCGGCACCCCCAGGTCGCGGCAGAGCTGGAACATCGAGTACTTGCCGGCCAGCCGCCGGGGCAGGTCGGCCGGGGGCCGCGGGAACGCGAACGCCTCGCGCAGCACGTCCCCGTGTTCGGCCAGGAAGATCGCACCCGCGTCGTCCGTCGCGTACAGCACCGCGCGGCGCCCGATCTGGCTGGCCAGGTCGAGCAGGCCGGACAGGGTACGCTGCGGATCATCGGGACGGGGCTGCCAGAAAAAGCGGCCGGTCAGGTAGCGGGAACTCGCGGCGGGAGCCCAGGCCCCCTCGTGCACGCCGTACACCGGCACGCCCAGCCGTCCCAGGCTGCGAATCACGCCCAGGCTGCCGTGGTGCAGCATGTTCTGGTCGAACTTGAGCACCACCGCGGGGGTACTCCAGTCCGCCGCACGAAGATCGGTGATCATCGCGGAGGTCCTCAGACCACGACGCGGTGGGCCGCGTCATAGAACTGGTAGGTGGCGTCCAGGACCAGCGGGCAGTCCTGCGCCCAGGAGTAATCCAGTCCGGGGTGCAGGGTGTGCGCCAGGGCCAGGTCGAAGGCCGGCCCGCTGGGGGCCGCCACGCTGTGCAGCTGCCGTCCGCTGGGCAGGTCGAGCACCGGGATCAGCGGGTCGTAGTAGGCGACCTCGGCGCCCTCCCGGATGAGCCCTTCGATGATGGGCACGGCCGGGGATTCGCGCAGGTCGCGCACGCCGGCCTTGTAGCTGGCCCCGATCACGATGACCCGCGCGCCGGCCAGCGTGCCGGCCGGCCGCCGCCATGACCTCGGCCGGCCCGCTCGACGACCCGTTCCGGGCGCAGCTGGATCGACTTCATGGCCTGCTCGATCAGCGGCGAGGCGTGGTCCCGCGCGTTCAGCTGCCAGAGCAGGTAGTGCGGGTCACACGGGATGCAGTGACCGCCCACGCCAGGCCCGGGGAACACGCCGAGGAAGCCGTACGGCTTGGTGCCCGCGGCCAGCGTGACCTCGATCGGGTCCAGGCCAAGCGTGCCGCACGCGTCGGCGAACTCGTTGGCCAGGGCCAGGGACACGGCCCGGAAGATGTTCTCGTAGAGCTTGGTGGCCTCGGCGGCGTCGGTCGAGCTGACCAGGTACACCGAGTCGGTGAGCCGGCCGATGACCTCGGCGGCCCGGCTGGTGCAGGCCTCGGTGGCCCCGCCGACGACCCGCGCGGTCTCGCTCTGCAGGTGGTCCGCGTTGCCCGGGTCGATCCGCTCCGGGCTGAAGGCCACGTTGATGTCCGGTGCCGGCGGTCAGCCCGCGCTGCCGCAGCGGCTCGGTGAGCAGATCACGGGTGGTGCCGACGTAGCTGGTGGAGGTCAGGATGATCATCTGGCCGGGCACGGCGTACTGCACTACGGCCGCACAGGCGGCGCGCAGCGCGGCCAGGTTCGGGGTCTGGTTCGTGTCCACCGGGGTCGGCACGCAGATGATGACCGTCTCGGCGGCGGCGGCCGCGGCCGGGTCGCTGGTCAGCTCGAGGGAGCCGTCCGCCAGGGCCGCGGCGAGGCGCTCCTGGTCGGCTTCGGTAAGGTCCGCGTCGCGGGCGGAGATATCCAGCAGCCGCTGCTCGCTGACGTCAATGCCGATGATCCGCGGGCTCTTGCCGTGCAATTCCACCGCGGTCGGCAGCCCGACGTACCCTAGGCCGACAATGGCCACCGAGCCCGTGCTAACCGGGTCAGCTGAGATCAGCCCATGGCCATTTTCATTGCCGGTCATCCTGCCCGTGACCTGGCGTTTCGAATGTGATCAGCCTGTTGCGCAGCTGGTTCTCCCGCCCGTCGATCGCAAGCGAAAGTCGATGTTCGGCCACTGTGCCCCCGGGCCTTGAGCTAGGCGAAAGCCCCCTGACGCCTAGCGGATTTCTTTGGTGTAATCCCGACAGTGCCACCCGCCCTCCCCCTCTGGGTCGCTCAAGAGGGGTACGCACCCTAGGCAGGGTGAGGGAGATTAAGCCGTCCGGCTGCTTTTCCGGCGCCGCCGGGGCGTGCAGGCCAGCTGGTGCCTAGCCCGTTTGGCCCAGAGCCGGGTGCGGTATGTGCCTCACGATGTAGTTCCGGGGCAGTGCGTGCAGGCTGGTGTGCGCCGACGCCCAGATGGCGCAGCCGTAGTCGTAGCCTGTGTCCCGGACCCGGCTACCGCGCCGGCGTCGAGGTCGCCGTAGGGGTAGCAGAACCCGCTGACCGGCTGGCCGGTGATGTCCTGCAGGATGCGCGCGGCTGTCGCCGACCTCCTCGGCCAGCGCGTGCCGGGCGGCGGGCAGCGGACGTGGCGAAGCCCGTGCGAGCCGATCTCGATGCCGGCCTGGGCCAGCTCCCGCACCTCGCGGCGCGTCCATCAGCGCTTGCGCGGCCCCTCCGGGTCCCACGCGTTGTCCCCGCCGAGCCGGCCGGCATGACGAACACGGTCGCGCCGAACCGTACCGCTGCAGCACCGGCAGCGCGTGCCGGGCGAAGTCGGCGTAGCCATCGTCGAAGGTGAGCCCGACCAGGCCGCGGCGCCCGCCGCACGGGCGGCGAGCAAGTCCCGGACGGACGTGCCGCGCAGGCCGCGGCGGGCCAGCCAGTGCATCTGCTCTCGAACCGCGGCGGGCTCACGGTGACCAGGTACGGGTCGGCCTGGTAAGGCTACACCGAGTGGTACAT
>CAVUKT010000090.1:0-7689 GCA_963742055.1 uncultured Actinomycetes bacterium
GGGGCATCAGGTGCCGATCCCGGGGCGGTAAGCGATCGTCTCCACCTCGACCAGCATCCTGGGATCCACCAGCCCGGCGATCTCGATCATGGTCGCGGCGGGCATCGTGTCCCCGAACGCGTCACGATGCGCCCGGCCGTACTCCTGCCAGCGGGAGATGTCGGTGACCAGGATGCGGGTGCTCACCACATCGGCCAGGCCCAGGCCCAGCTGGTCCAGGGCGGCCGCGACGTTGCGCAGCGCCTGCGCGGTCTGCGCATACGCGTCATCCTCGTGCACGAACTCCGCGCCCGCGACCGAGGTGCACCCGGCCACGAACACGTAGTCGCCGGCCGCCACCGCGCGGCTGTAGCCCACCACCGGCTCCCACTCGGTGCCGCTGAAGACCCGGCGCGTCACGCTGCCACCGCCCCGAGCGCCTCCTCCAGGGTGAAGGCCCCGGCGTAGAGGGCTTTGCCCACGATCGCCCCCTCCACCCCGTCCGGCACCAGGCCGGCCAGGGCCTCCAGATCGGCCAGGCTGGACACGCCGCCGCTGGCGATCACCGGCCGCGCGGTCCGGGCGCAGACGTGCCGGAGCAGGTCGAGGTTCGGCCCGGACAGCATGCCGTCCTTGTTGATGTCGGTGACCACGTAGCGGGCGCAGCCGTCGGCGTCCAGCCGGTCCAGCGCCTCATCCAGCTGGCCGCCCTCGCGGGTCCAGCCCCGGGCGGCGAGCCGGGTGCCGCGCACGTCCAGGCCCACGGCGATCTTGTCCCCGTGCTCGGCGATGGCGGACCGGACCCAGTCCGGGTTCTCCAGCGCCGCGGTGCCGATGTTGACCCGGGCGCAGCCGGTGGCCAGCGCGGCCGCCAGCGAGGCGTCGTCACGGATTCCCCCGGACAGTTCCACCGCGATGTCCAGCAGTCCCACCACGGACGCGAGCAGTTCCGCGTTGGATCCGCGGCCGAACGCGGCGTCCAGGTCAACCAGGTGCAGCCACTGCGCGCCCGCGGCCTGCCAGGCCAGCGCGGCCTGCAGCGGCGCCCCGTAGTCGGTCTCGGTCCCGGCGGCGCCCTGGACCAGCCGGACCGCCTGGCCGCCGGCCACGTCCACCGCGGGCAGCAAGGTCAGCCGCCGCCGCCGCGGAGACACCTGCTCCCGGCGCGCTCTCCGCCGGGCCACCGGGCGTCGTCATCGCACCATCTCCAGCCAGTTGGCCAGCAACGCGGCGCCCGCGTCGCCGGACTTCTCCGGGTGAAACTGGGTCGCGCACAGCGGGCCGTTCTCTACCGCCGCGATGAACGGCTCCCCGTGTTCCGCCCAGCTGATCAGCGGCGCGCGTCATCCACTCGGACGGCGGCATGGGCAGGGCCAGCGCCGCGTAGGAGTGCACGAAGTAGAAGCGGGTCCCGGGATCGAGGCCGGCCAGCAGCCGGGACCCGGCCGCGGCGTCAACGGTGTTCCAGCCCATGTGCGGCAGCACCGGCGCATGGAGCCGCTGCACGGTGCCGGGCCACTGGCCGCAGCCCTTGGTGTGCAGGCCATGCTCGACGCCTTCCTCGAACATCACCTGCATGCCGACGCAGATGCCCAGCACCGGGCGGGAGCCGGCCAGCCGCCGGTCGATGATCTGGTCACCGCGCACCTCGCGCAGCCCGGCCATGCACGCCGCGAACGCGCCCACGCCCGGTACCACCAGGCCGTCCGCGTTGAGCGCGGTATCCCAGTCGGCCGTGATCTCGGTGTCCGCGCCGGCCCGCTCCAGGGCCCGCTGGGCGGAGCGGATGTTTCCCGACCCATAGTCCAGGACCGCGACCCGGGGCCTGGTCATAGCACGCCCTTGGTGCTGGGGATCCCGGACGCCCGGGGGTCGGGGGCCGCGGCCGCGCGCAACGCCCGGGCCACCGCCTTGAACTGCGCCTCCACCAGGTGATGCGGGTTGCGCCCGGTCACCTCCAGGTGCAGGCAGATCGCCGCCGTGGAGGTCACGGATTCGAAGAAATGCCGGGTCAGGGTGGTGTCATAGCTGCCGATCAGCGGGGCCATGCCGTCCGGCTCGGCGTGCACCAGGTAGGGCCGCCCGGACAGGTCGATCGCGGCCCGGGCCAGCGTCTCGTCCAGCGGCACGGCGGCGTCACCGAAACGGCAGATGCCCGACTTGTCGCCGAGAGCCTCGCGCAGCGCCTGGCCGAGGGCGAGCGCGGTGTCCTCCACGGTGTGGTGCGCGTCCACCTCGATGTCGCCGGTGGTCCGCACGCTCAGGTCGAGCAGCCCGTGCTTGGCCAGCTGGCTGAGCATGTGGTCGAAGAACGGCACCCCGGTGCTGACGTCGGCCGTGCCGCTGCCGTCGAGGTCCAGTTCGACCAGCACGCTGGTCTCCTTGGTGACCCGCTCGACCCGCCCGGCCCGCCGCGGGGCCTGGTTCGGTGTGTCGTTCATCGTGACGCCTCCGAGGTTGAGCCGGGGCGGCTGGCCGCCGCCCGGCGCGCAGCGGCGATCGGGGGGTCCGGGCGGTCGTCCCCCGGGCTAGCGCGAGCACCTCGTCCAGTGCGTCACGGAAGGCCGCCATCTCGGCGGGCGTCCCCGCCGTGACCCGCAGCCAGCCGCGCGGCCCGGTCTCGCGGATCAGCACCCCCCGGTCCAGCAGCGCCTGCCAGATCACGTGCCGGTCGCTGAACTCGCCGAACAGCACGAAGTTGGCGTCCGAGTCCGCCACCCGCAGGCCCCGCCCGCGCAGCCAGGCGACGAGCTCATCGCGCTGCGCGCGGAGCGCCGCCACGGTGGCCAGCGGCTCATGGGCCAGCGCCAGCGCGGCCCGGGCCACCGCCTGGGTCACCGCGGACAGGTGGTAGGGCAGCCGGACCAGGAGCAGCGCCTGCGGCACCGCCGGATCCGCGGCCAGGTACCCGACCCGCGCCCCGGCCAGCGCGAAGGCCTTGGACATGGTGCGGGTCACCACGAGCCGCCGGCAGCGGGGCAGCAGGGTCAGCGCGGTGGCCCGGGTGTCCCGGGCGAATTCGGCGTAGGCCTCGTCCACGATGACCAGGCCCGGGGCCGCCGCGCAGACCGCCTCGATCACCTCGGGGGCCAGCGCGGCGCCGGTCGGGTTGTTCGGTGAGGTGAGGAAGACCAGGTCGGGCTGGTGCGCGCGGATCGCGGCCATCGCGTGACCGGGTTCGAGGCCGAAGTCGGCGTCCCGGGCCCCGCTGACCCAGCGGGTGCCGGTGGCCAGCGCGATCAGCGGGTGCATCGAGTACGAGGGCTCGAAGCCCATCGCGGTCCGCCCCGGGCCGCCGAACGCCTGGAACAGCTGCTGGATGATCTCGTTGGACCCGTTGGCCGCCCACACCCGGTCCGCGTCCAGCCCGTGGCCGAGGTAGGCGGCCAGGTCGGCGCGCAGGGCCACCGCGTCACGGTCCGGGTAGCGGTTCAGCGTCCCGGCCACCTCCGCGACGGCCTGCGTGATCGCCTGGGCCAGCGCCGGGGAGGGCGGGTAGGGGTTCTCGTTGGTGTTCAGCCGGACCGGGACGTCGATCTGCGGGGCACCGTAGGCGGTGTGCCCGGCCAGGTCATCGCGGATCGGCAGCCACCGGGAAGCGATCGGCCCGGGCGGGAACCTCCGCGCGCCCGCCCCGGCTGCGGCGGGAGCGGGCGGATAACGGTTCACGCCGGTCCTGGGGATGCGCACCCGCACCGCGGCGACGTGCGCGGCCAGGTCCTCGGCCCCGCCGAGCGCGTCGATGTGCGGCGCGACTTCCGCCAGCGCGTCCCGGTCGTATTCGACCAGGTGAATGGCGCGCAGGAAGGTCAGCACGGACAGGCCCGCGGTGTGCCGCGCGGTGCCGCCGGTCGGCAGCACGTGGTTGGAGCCCGCGAGGTAATCGCCGAGCGAGACCGGGGCGTACGGGCCCACGAAGATGGCGCCCGCGTTGCGGACCCGGCGGGCCAGCGCGCCCGCGTCCTGGGCCTGGATCTCCAGGTGCTCCGGCGCCCAGGCATCCGAGGTGGCCAGCGCCGCGTCCACGTCGTCCACCAGCACGCACGCTGACTGGCCGGCCAGGGCCGCCTGCACCCGTTCCCGGTGCCGCGCCGCGGCGATCTGCGGCACCAGGGCCTTGTCCACCCGGTCGGCGAGACCCGGATCCGTGGTGATCAGCAGGCACGCGGCCAGCGGGTCGTGCTCAGCCTGGGCGATCAGGTCGGCCGCGACGAACTCCGGATCCGCGGTGTCATCGGCGATGATCGCGATCTCGGTCGGGCCGGCCTCGGCGTCCGTGCTGATCGTGCCGAGCAGCAGCCGCTTGGCCGCCGCCACGTAGATGTTCCCCGGGCCGGTGATGGTGTCCGCGGCGGCACAGTCGGCCGTGCCGTACCCGAGCATGGCGATGGCCTGGGCCCCGCCCACGGCGTGGACCTCGTTGATACCGAGCAGCGCGCACGCGGCGAGCACCGCCGGGCTGGGCAGGCCGTCCTCCTGCGGCGGCGAGGCCACCGCGATCTGCGGCACCCCGGCCACCTGGGCGGGGACCACGTTCATCAGCACCGAGGATGGGTAGGTGACCAGTCCCCCCGGCACGTACACGCCCGCCCGGCCCACGGCGACATAGCGCTCGGTCACGGTGGCTCCGGCGCCGATGCTGGTCACCACGTCGGCCGGCCGCTGGGCCCGGCAGACCAGGCGGAGCCGGCGGACGGTCTCCTCCAGCGCCGCGCGCAGGTCCGGGGCGAGTGCGGCCAGCGCCCCGGCCAGCGCGGCCGCCGGGACCCGGGTGGTGGCCAGGTCCACGCCGTCGAAACGCAGCGTGTACTCGCGGACCGCGGCCGCGCCGCGATGGCGGACGTCGTCGCAGATCGGCCGGACCTTCTCGATCGCGGCTTCGACATCCAGCTCGGCCCTGGGCAGCACCGGGGCAAGCTTTTCCCTGGTCAGCTGGGCAGCCGACGATCCACGCAGATCAATCCTGGAAAGCACCCGCCCAGTGTACGGAGCGGGCCGGCGAGCCGTCGGCCCCGTCCGCATGGTGGACATTCCGCCCTCGCCCCAGGGTGCCGTCCGGGGGCTCCGGCCCGGCCGGTCATTCCTGGGCCAGGGCCGACCCGGACTGCAGCCACCTGGCGGTCACGCAGCACCGCGGCCAGTTCCATCCCGCCCGCCATCAGCCCGGCCGCCAGCGGCCAGATCGCGATGGCGCTCCGGGCCCCCAGTGACAGGGCCGCCCGGAGCCGGGCGCCGGCGGGCAGGGTCGCGAGCAGATGGTGGTAGCTGGCCAGCCCGGCATGCTCGCCGATCCAGAGCGTGATCAGCGCCGCGGCCAGGGCACTGACCAGGACCATGACCATGGCCACCGGGCCGTAGCTGCGGACCGCGAGCAGGTACCCGGCCAGCCCGCTGATCACGCCCCCGGCCAGGCAGATGAAGCAGTACCAGCCGTCCCCCGCGATGAAGGCGCTGGTCTCTACGTTGATCACGGCGGCGGTGCCGTGGCCGGTCATCACCAGCAGCGGCCGCGGGGCCGCCACGGCCCAGAGGAACCCGGCCACCACCCCGAGCAGCGCGGTCCCGCCCGCCACGGCCAGGCAGGCCACGACGCCGCGGCGGATTCCCGGGGTGGCGCGCCCGGCAGCCGGTGACTGGGAGAGGGGTGGCATTGGCTCGGTCATACTCCGCAGCAGGGTACGTGACCGCCGCCGCGGGGCGGCACGCCGGGCGCGCCGCGGCGTGTCGCGGGCCGCCACGGCGGCCGGGCCCGCGGAGGCAGGCCCGGAAAATCGGCGGCGCGCAATTCCTTGGTACCTTAGGTTGTGGGGGCACCGGTTGTGGGGCACGGCGCAACCAAGTCGGCCAGGCCGTCTCAAGGGGAAATAGATGATTGAGGCACGGGACCTCACCAAGCGTTACGGGGATAAACTCGCTGTTGACCATTTGTCCTTTACCGTGGAACCGGGCCGGGTGACCGGGTTCCTCGGGCCGAATGGTGCAGGCAAATCCACGACAATGCGGCTGATCCTCGGCCTGGACCGCCCGCACTCCGGCACCGCGACGATCAACGGTAAGCGTTACGCCGATCTCGCCCAGCCGCTGCGCACCGTGGGCGCCCTGCTCGAGGCCCGGGCCATGCACACCGGCCGCAGCGCGTACAACCACCTGCTCTTCCTGGCCCAGACCCAGGGCCTGCCGCGGTCCCGGGTTGACCAGGTCCTCGGGCTCGTCGGGCTCACCGAGGTAGCACGCAAGCGCACCGGCGGTTTCTCGCTGGGCATGAGCCAGCGGGTCGGCATCGCCGTGGCGCTGCTGGGTGATCCGGAGATCCTGATCCTCGACGAACCAGTCAACGGGCTCGACCCGGAAGGCATCCTGTGGATCAGGAACCTGATGAAGCAGCTGGCCAGCGAGGGCCGCACGGTCTTCGTGTCCAGCCACCTGATGAACGAGATGGCCGTCACC
Organism: uncultured Actinomycetes bacterium; assembly: GCA_963742055.1. GTDB lineage: Bacteria > Actinomycetota > Actinomycetes > Streptosporangiales > Streptosporangiaceae > RYN-230. The sequence goes on from CAVUKT010000090.1 coordinate 6,427, forward strand.
GCTGACCACCTGATCGTGATCGGGCGCGGCAAGCTGCTCGCGGAGACCAGCACGCAGGACTTCATCGAGCGGAGCTCAGAGAAATACGTGCTGGTCCGCTCGCCCGACGCGGCCACGCTGGCCGGCCTGATCGCCGCGGCAGGCGGCAAGGCCGAGCCGGAGACCACGGCCGGCGGCAAGACGCCCGCCCTGCGGGTCAGCAACCTGGACGCACCGCGCATCGGCCAGATCGCCGCCGCCGACAACATCGTGCTGCACGAACTCACCCCGCGGCTCGCCTCGCTGGAGGAGGCGTACATGGAGCTGACTGCGGACAGCCTCGAATACGGGCTCCCAGCCGCCGGGCCACCGGCACCAGCCGCCCAGCCGGCCGGTAGCGAGCGGGCGCCTGCCACGACCCAGGGGAGGACCGAGTGACCTCCGCCAGCCCGCCGGTGCAGGCCACGCGGCCCGGCAGTTCAGGCACCCCGGCCGTGTCCGGCGCCGCAGGGTTCGGCCGCCTGCTGCTGTCGGAGTGGACGAAGATCCGGTCGGTGCGCTCGACCGTCTGGTCACTGGTCCTGCTCGTCGTGGTCACCTTCGGCTTCACCGGCCTGTTCACCTGGCTCACCATCCTGCAATGGGATAAGAGCGGTGCGGCATCGCGCGCGCAGATCAGGGCCGATCCGGTCAGCACGATCCTCGGATCGGGGCTTGAGTTCGGCCAGCTGACCATTTGTGTCCTGGGCGTGCTGGTCATCACGAGTGAATACTCGACCGGGGTCATCCGGGCGTCGCTGCTCGCGGTGCCGCGGCGAATCCCGATGCTGGCGGCCAAGGCGCTGGTTTTCGCCGTGCTGGTCCTGATCGTCGGCGAGGTAGTCACGTTCCCGTCGTTCTTCCTCGGCGCGGCCATCTTGCACAGCCACGCGCCGGTGTCGCTCAGCGATCCCGGGGTAGCCCGGGCGGTGTTCGGCGCGGGCCTGTACCTGTGCGTGCTCGGCCTGTTCGCGATGGGGATAGGCGGGATCATCCGGCACACCGCCGGGGCCATCACCGGAGTGATCGCCTTCGTGCTGGTGCTGGCCCCGCTGACCCAGCTGATTCCCGGGAAGATCGGCAAGTACGTGCACGCTTACCTGCCCACCGAGGCGGGCCAGCTGATCGGCCAGGCGCACCAGCAGGCCAATCAGGTGCTCTCGCCCTGGGAAGGCTTCGGCGTGTTCTGCCTGTGGACCGCCGTGCTGCTGGTCATCGCCGGATACCTGCTCAAGACCCGCGACG
>CAVUKT010000091.1:0-64383 GCA_963742055.1 uncultured Actinomycetes bacterium
GGGCCCGGCGGGCGTGCTTGCGGGCGCACCGCCGGCAGGCTGGCATGGTGCCCGCGATGGCCACGGCCGGGACTCCCAGTAACCAGTGACGGCGGTGGTAGCGGCACGCTTCCCCCGGAGCCGGCCGGGGCACGGCCGGGGCCGGGCACGACGGGGTGGCCACCGGGTCCAGGTGCACCCACTGCCGCGGCGGACGTCAGCCGACCACCGCAACGGATGACCGGCCGCGCAGACCACGCCGGACAGTTCGGGGACCACGGACAGGCCCGCGCGGGAAGCCGGGCGGGGCAGGCCGGGCCGCCTCGGCCGCCGCGCGGTAGTCCCGCTCGGACACCAGCGCCGCGGCCGCGGCCAGTTCCCAGCGGGCCAGGTGGGTGCCGTCGCAGGGGCAGTACTCGCCCCGTGGAGCCTGGCAGGCGCCGCAGGCCAGGCTGCGTACCGCCTCGGCCAGGTCGGCAGGCATCGCTCCGCTGATCGCGGTCATAAGCCCCCCAGCCGCTATCGTGCGCCTACCCATCGTAATTGCGCACGGGCGAGAGGTCACGCTGTGAACACATGCCACCGCGTAGCGGTCAGCCGTAATGCCGCGCGGCCATCCCGGAGTGCCTGGCGCCGATCCGTAATCAGGAGCGATTATCCGTGGTGCGGACCGGGCGGCCTGCCGGGTGGATCAGGCCAGGCAGGTGAGCGGCGCGCCGCCGTTATAGGCGACCATGTCGGCCAGCGCGGCCGGCACGTCGATGGGCCCGCCGCGCGGGGTCCCGGCGAGTTCGGCGCAGGCCCGGTGCAGGTTGCCGACGATCCGCTCGGGGTCGGCCCAGCCGGCGAACCGGCCCAGGTCGGTGTCCCGGGCCGCGGCGAGCGGGGTCACCCCGGCCGCCTGGGCGCGGGCCGCGACCTCGAGCACGAACCGGAGGTAGTCCAGCGTCGCGTCGAGTGGTCCCGTCCCCTCGAACACGGGACCGTGGCCGGGCACGATGAGCCGGGCGCCGAGCGGCGCCACGACCTGCTCCAGCACCTCGACCGCGCCGGCCACCGAGCCCATCAGCAGGAACGGCGTGCCCCCGTTGAAGATCAGGTCGCCGCAGAACAGCACGGAGCGGTCCGGGATCCAGACGATCGAGTCGTTGGTGGTGTGCGCGGCCGTCCCGACGTGACGCACGGACGCCCGCAGGTCGCCGGCGTGCACGGCGATCTCGTCGGTGAACGTGACGAAGGGCGGGTCGAGGGTCAGCTCACCCCAGTCCGGGCCGTCCCAGAAGGGCAGCTCGCGCGGCGGCCCGAAGGCGAGGGCCTCAGCCCGCGCGCTCTCATGGCCGACGATCGCCGCGGCCGGGAACAGGCAGTTGCCGAAGGTGTGGTCGCCGTGGTGGTGCGTGTTGACCACGGTGCGCACCGGCGCGGGCGTGATGGCCGCGATGGCGGCCTGGTAGGCGCGGGTCCGCCGGTGGGTCGCGCACGAGTCGATGCTGATGACGCCCTGCGGCCCGGTCAGGAAGCCGGTGTTGTTGATCCACCAGGTGCCGTCGGGCTGGACGTAGGCGTAGATGCCGGCGGACACCTCGTGCACCTCGGGCCGTCCCGGGACGGTGATATCGCTGGGCAGGCTGCTCATCGGGCGCTCCTTCCGAGGGCCCAACCTAGCCGCGCCCGGGAGTCCGCCGGGGCGTGATCACACGGCGGCGGCCACCCGGTGCCGGACCCGGCCGATGGCCGACCTGACCCGGAACGCCGCCGCGATCTCCATCACGCCGTAGATGATCAGCCATATGCCGAGCACCAGGGCCAGCGTCACCAGCGAGATGCCCGGTTCGGCCAGTACGACGATCCCGGCCAGGATGCTGAGCACCCCGATGAAGCCGGTCCAGCCCCGGTGCGGCTGGTCCCGGTGGGCCAGCGCGTTGAAGATCTCCGAGAAGCCGTTGACTATCCAGAAGATGCCCAGCAGCAGGGCCAGCGCCACCACCGAGACCAGCACGTGGCGGATCGCGTACAGGCCGATGATGAAGGCGAACAACCCCAGCACGGCGCTCAGCACCCGGACGCCGCCGGACTCGCCGTCGCCCGCGAACGCGCTGACGAACTGGAAGATGCCGACCACGACCAGCTGGATGCCGAACAGCACCGCGATCGCGATGACCGTCGGGCCGGGCCACGCCACGGCGGCCACGCCGGCCGCTAGCGTGAGGATGCCGAAGGCCAGCAGCCAGATCCAGTGCCGGCCGATCGAGGCGACCAAGTCAGCGGCGTCAGTGCGGGGGGAAGGACTCATCCGGGGCTCCAGCGGAAGTCAGGACAGGCACCACCCAGCATCATGGACAACCCCCGTGCTGTCCACGTCCCGGCCGCACAATACATCGTGCTGTTCTTGTGCTGCCGCACATTGCCTGTGGTCCAGGCTGTGAGCGCCCGGCCCTGGCGGCCGCCCGGCGCGTCCGCATGGCCGGCGGTGAGCGGCCGTATACCCGCGCTTTGACTGCTGTAGATTTGCTTGCCTATCTTCGTTCATCTCTACGTCAGTAAAGTGCCGGGTGACCGGGGCGGGGAGCAAGCATGCACCGGACGCCCGAGGTTTCGCGTCCTGCCTGGATGAAGGCGTTTCACCGAACGGCGACGGGATGCGCCGGTCGCCGGTCGAGATCGTGGCCAACATGGCCTCCTATGTGACCAGGACGCCCGTCGCGGACCTGTCCGGGCTGCGCGGCGGGTGGTTCGGCCGGTGGACCGACGGGGTGGTGGCCATGCGCGGCGATTGCGTCGCGTTCGCCAGCCACTGGCAGCTGCACAACGACCGGATCGCCGCCGAGTCCGGGCCGCTCTGGGTCGTGCTCGGTGACTCGACGGCTCAGGGCCTCGGTGCGCCGGGCCCGGAGAGCGGCTACGTCGGGCAGGTCCTGGCCGAGCTCCGGGAGCGGACCGGGCAGCGTTGGCGGGTGCTCAACCTCAGCACGTCCGGCGCGCTCATCCGTGACGTCCTGCAGTACCAGCTGCCCCGGCTGCCCGCCGCCCCGGACCTGGTGACCTGCGGGATCGGGGCCAACGACATCCTGTACACCGCGCCGTCCCGGCTGTTCGCCGACCTGCGCACCCTGATCGCCACCCTGCCGGAGCAGACCGTCGTCCTGGACCTGCCGCTCCCCGGCGGGCTGTGGGGTGTCCTCGGCCGGTTCACCGTGCCCTACGTGGCGCGGGTCAACCGGACCATTCACCAGGCCGCCGCAGGCGCGCGGCCTGCCGGTCGCCGAGGTGTCCACGCATTTCCGGCCGCCCTGGCGGGGGAAGTTCGCCTCGGACTACTTTCATCCCAGCCAGGCTGGCTACCGCGACTGGACCCGCGCCCTGCTGGCCGCGCTCCCGTCCGCCCCGCGCTGGGCGGGGACGGTTCCCGTTCGCTGATTGGCGGGTGGTAATGCCGCCCATTGTTCGCGAAGTTGTCACGCTGAGTTACTGATTCATGAGCCTGGCCCCGTCAAGATCGGGGTGTGCACGTAGCGACCGTGCGGCGGGCTGAGGCGTGAGGCGGGCTGAGGCGTGAGGGTGGTCCGGCTCGCCAACTACGTGGCCCCGGCGTCCGGGGGCCTGCGGACCTCACTGCGTGAACTCGGCGCGGGGTACCTGGCCGCCGGGCACGAGCCGGTGCTCGTCATCCCCGGCGCGCGGCCGGGACGGCAGCTGACCGAGCAGGGGCTGGTCGTGACCGTGCCCGGGTGGCGGGTGCCGGCCACCGGCGGGTACCGGGCCATCCTGGCCCGCCGGTCCCTGGCGCGGCTGCTCGGGCAACTGGAGCCCGACCGGCTCGAGGTGTCCGACCGCACCACGCTGCGCTGGACCGGCGCCTGGGCCCGGGCCCGCGGGGTGCGGTCCATGATGGTGTCGCACGACAGCCTGGCCGGGCTGATGACGATGTTCAGCCCCCCGGGCGTGCCCGCGGCCTGGCTCGCCGACCAGTTCAACCGCAGCACCGCCCGCTCCTACGACGTGGTGCTCTGCACCACCGCCTGGGCCGCCGCCGAATTCCGCCGGCTGGGCGTGCCGAACCTGCTCCAGGTGCCGCTCGGCGTGGACCTGGCCTGTTTTCATCCCGGGCGCCGGGACGAGAGCCTGCGATCCCGGCTCGCGCCGGACGGCCAGGCCCTGCTGGTGCACTGCAGCCGCCTGTCGCCGGAAAAACGGCCGCAGCGTGCCCTGGGCGCCCTGGCCGAATTGCGCCGCCGCGGCCTGCCCGCCGTTCTCGTGGTCGCCGGGGACGGGCCGCAGCGCCGGTCGTTGCAGGCCCAGGCCCGGGGCCTGCCGGTCCGGTTCTTGCGGCACATCTCCGATCGCGGGGTGCTGGCCCGGCTGCTCGCGACCGCCGACGTGGTGATCGCGCCCGGGCCGGTCGAGACGTTTGGCCTCTCGGCCCTGGAAGCGCTGGCCTGCGGCACGCCCGTCGTGGTCAGCAGCCGGAGCGCCCTGCCCGACATCGTCGGGCCGGCCGGGCTGACCACGGAGGACGATGACGCGTCGTGCGCCGACGCCATCGCGTCCCTGCTGGCCTGGGACGTGACCGGACGCCGCCGGCTGGCCCGGCAGCAGGCCGAGCGGTACGGCTGGCCCGCCGCGGTGCGCGGCTTCCTGGACGCGCACGGCCTGGCCCCCGGGCCTGGCCTTCCCGGGGTGGCCGCGGCCAGCGCCGGGGATCCAGCACCGGGGGGCCCAGCGCTGGGGGACTCGGCGCCGGGACACACAGCCGGGGCGGGAGCCCGTCATGACCAGCACATCCGAGGCTGGTCTCCAGGGTGGCCGGGCGAGACCCCGGTGATGCGTTTCGCGGCGCTGGGTGATTCGGTCACGCTGGGCATCGGGGACCAGATGCCGCAGGGTGGCTGGCGCGGCTGGGCGGCCCTGCTGGCCGGCTCGCTGGCCCCGCCGGATCAGGTGGAACTGTGCAACCTGGCCCGCAGCGGCGCGCTGGTCCGGGACGTGGCCAGCGAGCAGCTGCCCCTGGCGCTCTCGGTGCGCCCGGCGCTGGCCTCGGTGCTGGTCGGCGTCAACGACACGCTGCGCGGGAAGTTCGACCCGGCCGCGATCGCGGCGGACCTGGAGAACACCGTCGCCGCGCTGCAGCACGCCGGGACGGTGGTGCTCACGGCGAGCCTGCCCGACCCCGGGCTGCTGCTCCGGATCCCGGCCTCGATCCGCCGCCCGCTGGCCCGCCGGGCGCACCAGATCAACGCGGTCCTGGGCCAGCTTGCGGTGCGCTACGACCTGGTGCACGTGGACCTCGCGGCGCGCCCGGAGATCTACGACAAGCGGATGTGGGGCGTGGACCGGCTGCACCCCAGCGAGCGCGGGCACCGGATGCTGGCCCGGATGTTCGCGGAGCGGCACGCCGCGCGCCCCTTCGGCCGCCGCTTCACCTAGCCGGCGGGGCCAGGGCCGGGCGCGGCCGTGCGCTGCGCCCAGGCGGGGAACGAGGTCCAGGCCACCTCCGGGTAGTCGCGGGTCAGCGCCCCAATGTCGGCCCGGTACCCCCGGCCGCGCAGGAAGCCCCACATGGCGGCCATGTCCGGGCTGCCCTGCCGCACGGCGGACATGGGCACCTCCTCGAAGCGGACCGGGCGGCCCAGCGCCGCGGACAGCGCCTGGCTCATCTGGGCCGGCGTTGGCGCGTCGCTGGCCAGCTCGATGCGCCGGCCCGCGAACGCGCGCGGGTCGCGGAGCACCAGTTCGACGAAGGAGCCCAGGTCGGTCCGGTCGAGCTGCTGTAGCGGGTGGTCAGCGGGCAGCGGCAGTTCCAGCACGCCCCGGCGGAGTTGCTCCGCGCCGCCGAGGGCGTTGTCGTAGAAGTAGGTGGGGGCGACGATGGTGTGCGGCAGGCCGCTGGCGGCCAGGATCCGCTCGACAGCGGCCTTGCTGTCGAAATGCGGTATCCCGGTCTCCTGGGTAGCCCCGGCGACCGAGGAGAACACCAGGTGGCCCAGCCGGGCCGCGGCCGCCGCTTCGATGATCGCCCGGCCCTGGTCCAGCTCGGCCCCGGGGCCGGATTCGAAGGGCGTGGTGAGCGCGAATGCGGCCGCGGTGCCCCGCATGGCTGCGGTGAGCGCGCCGGGCTGGTGAACTCGCCCGTGGCCAGCTGGGCCCCGGCCGCGGCCAGCCGCCGTGCGGCGGGGGCGGCCGGGTTCCGGACCAGGGCGCGGACCGGGCGGCCGGCCCGGATGAGCGCGGCGGCGACGGCGCCGCCCTGCCCCCGGTCGCGCCGAGGACCAGGACTGGCGGCGCGGAGTCTGGCGTGGTCATCGTCACAGTGTCCGCGCTTCGGGCCGTGGCGCCGACAGCCGGGGCCGGCCTCGCGATCCAGTCGCGATCCGGCCGTGGGTCAGGGCTGGCCGGCGTCGACGCTGACCCCGCTGGGCCCGCGGACCGGCACTGGCTCCGGCTGGGCGGGCGTCTTCCTGAGCGGCAGCCGCGCCGGGAAGGGCCGGACCGGCAGCGAGATGGCTGCCTCCAGGGTGGCCAGGCGGCGCAGGAACGCGAAGACGAACCAGGATGGTGAGTAGAGGATGGCGCGCCAGTACCCGTACTTGACCGCATAGGGCAGGCTGACCGCCAGCGCCGATCCCGCCACCGGCGATGTACAGCAGCGCGAACGTGGCCACGTTCTGCCGGTAGGTCGGGTTGGTCAGCACGAGTTCCAGCAGGAAGATGGGCGCGACCAGGCCGGCCTGGATGGAGAACCAGGAGAAGCCGCGGCGCAGGGTCCAGAACCAGACCCGCGGGCCCGGCCGAGCCGGCGCGCAGCGGCACGTGCCGGGCGAAGACGTGGAAGCCGGCCCGGGCCCAGCGGGTGCGCTGCTCGACGAATTCGCCGGGGCTGCGCGGCACGTCCTCGTAGGAGCGGATCCGGGGATCGACCACCACCCGGTAACCCAGCCGGCCGATCTGCATGGTCAGGTCGGCGTCCTCGCCGTTCATGCCGACCGGGAAGCCGCCCGCGGTGACCGCCGGGCCGCGCCGGAAGGCGGTGAAGGTCCCGGGGATGACCACGATCCCGTCCACCATGCTCTGGCCGAGCCGGGCGAACCGGAACTGGAACACGGTCTCCAGCTTCCGCATCTCGTGGAACCAGGTGCGGGTGTCGGTACGCGGTTCCTCCATCGCGCCCACGCTGCCGATGTCGGGGTCGCGGAACCAGGGCACGGCATAGACGAGGGCGTCCGGGCCGAGCACGCAGTCGGCGTCCACCCGGATGACGATCTCCGCGTCGGTGATCGCGATGCCCCGGTTCAGTGCGGCGGCCTGGCCGCCGTTCGTGCCCGCGTCGGGGACACCACGGCGTGGCGTACCGGAACCTGGCGATCTCGGCTTCGGCCAGCGCGGCGGTGTCGTCGACCGAGCCGTCATTCGAGACCACGACCCGGACCGGGCCGCCGTAGCGGCCGGGCGGCGATGTCGATCGACTTGAGCAGCCGGACGATGTTGTCCGCCTCGTTGTAGGCCGGAATGATGATGTCCACCGGCGGCCGGTCCGGGCCGGGCCGGGGCAGCGTCCGGTTGGCCCACCAGATGAGCCAGAGCGGCGCGAACATCAGCAGGAACAGCATGCTCACCGCGTACAGCGGCACGAAGACCTGCCACACCGAGCCCAGGTTGGCCTGCTGGGAGATGAACGCGTACAGGCCCACCAGCAGCGCGATCACGGTGATCAGGGCACACCAGGTGAGCAGGTTGTCCCAGCGCCGGTCACGGCGCACCAGGGGAACAGTGGTCGACCGGGGCAAGGCGAACGCGGTGAACGTCATGCGCATGATCACCAGCCCGCCGATGAGCAGGTTGGCCAGGGTGGCCTCGATGCCGAACGGGGCCACCAGCCAGCCGGTGGCGATGCCGGTGGAGATCATCAGGGCCTGAGCGAGCAGGGTCATGGCCAGGTAGAGCGCGACGTGGGAGACCATGGCCAGCCGCCGGCCCAGCCCGGTGCGCACGACCAGCGACATGCTGATGATGAAGGCGACCGCGAAGAAGGCCAGGGCCGGCCTCAGCCGGGCGACGTAGCCGTTGACGCTGGCCGGGTCGTGGGTCAGGGCCACCGCCACCCCGCGCACGCCCTCGGCGTACAACTGCGGCAGCGAAGGCCGTTTCCAGCCCAGGAAGAGCAGGCCCAGGACTGCGGAGATGGCCAGGAACGCCCAGGTGCGCGGGCGGTGATTCGGCGTGCGGACGTAGCCCGGCATGATCACCTCGGTCCGCCCGTCGCCGCCGTCGTCCGCACTGTCCGCGTAGACCGGCAGCAGGCAAGCGACCACGAGCGCGGTCAGCAGGACAGCCGTGACCAGGAGTGCTGGTATATCCATAAATCCTCTGCGGTACCTCAGAAGGGTTTTACCGGCGTATGGGGCGCGAACGTACCAGATGAGTATGTCCGAGCCTCAAATTGGGGGTTATGGACACGTGAAGCGATTCCCGGAAAGTCGCCGCTGGCCAGCGGTCTTTGCTGTTGCTTTTGAAGTTTTCTCGCAGGAAGCGCGGACCTGAAATGGCACATGTGTTATCGGTTTTATACGGAGCGTGGTATCCAGGCTGCTCAGAGGGCCTAAGCTGGACACGGATAACGTCGGCAGGCTATTTCCTATATTGCATGTCGAGAATATCAATTAGATTCGGTTACATCGAATTAACCAGACCGACATGTAACTTATGGATTAGTTGCGAGACTTCATATGTCTGAGTCCGGTATGCTCCTGATCGTTGGAGCATGAGAAGGCATTCGCGGAGATTTGGTGGGGTCCCGGCCCGGGACTGCCGCGAGAGCCGGCCCGAATGGCCAGGCGCGCATGGTGCTGAATGCCACGGCGCCAGTTGACCCCTGCCGAAATGCGGAACGCATATTCGGCCTAGTCGGCCTGCCGGTCGTTGGATCTTGCCGCGCTGATGCGGGCGACGTCCGGTGGGGGGGACCTGATTCTGAGGCGGAGGACCATGACCCTGACGGGGAGCCCTGACACCGGTACATCCGGCCCGCACCTGACGCTCGGGAGCCCGGCCCTGGACTATTCCCAGGACGTGGCGACCCAGGGCGAGGTGCTGGAACAGGAAGCTCCGGAGGAGGCGGTGGAAGAGCGGACGGCTGGCGCACCGGCTCTCACGGCTGCACCCGCTGTCCCGGCAGTCCCGGACGCGGAAGCGGAGGCCGAAGCGGAGACGGCCGCCGAGGAGCCCAGGCGGCGACCGGTCACCACCCCCAGATCGTCGGCGGCATCCTCATCGCCGTCATCGTGGTGGCCGCCGCGGTCTGGTACGTACCGCGGATCATGCGCTCCGACGCACGGTCCTTCACCGGCACGGTCAGCAGCAGCGGCGTGACAAACCTGAACTTCGCGAACTCCGGGCTGGTCGGCAAGGTCGCGATCCAGCTGGGCCAGGCCGTTAAGGCCGGCCAGGTCCTCGCCACCGAGACGTCCCCGTCCACGACCGCCGCGATCAGCGCGGACCGCGCCTCTATCGCCGCGGACCGGGCGAGCCTGGCGGAGCTGAAGGTGGGCGGCACGCAGGCCAGCATCGCGGGGGCCGGCGCCCAACTGGCTCAGGACCAGGCCCAGCTGGCCTCGGACAAGGTCAAGCTGGCCGAGACCCAGATCATCGCCCCCTCGGCCGGGACCGTGATCGCGATCAACGGCCAGACGGGCGAGACGGTGACCGCCGCCGGGATCCGGAGTTACGCCTCGCAGTCGCAGGCGTCGGGCTCGCAGTCCCCGCCGTTCTCGCTGCTTCCCGAGGGCCCGGCCGCCAACGTCAAGAGCAGCTCGTCGCAGTCCGCGCTGCCCATGATCGCGCTGCGCACCTCGAGCAGCTGGCAGGTCACGGTGCTGGTCCCGGAAAGCGGGATCCAGCAGGTCCACGCGGGCCAGGCGGTGACGGTCGCGGTGCCGGCCGTCAGCCTGAGCGGAGTCCGGGGCACGATCCAGCAGGTCTCGCCGACGCCGGTGAGCACGTCGATCGGCACCGCCTACCAGGCGATCGTGCGGATCAGCGGCCACCAGCGGGTCACTCCGCTCGGTGGCATGACCGCGAACGTGCAGCTAGCTTCTTGACCGCTCGCGGGGCGCGGGTCCTCGGCCTGGTCGTGGCCGTGACCTGCGTGCTGGCCGGCTGTTCCGCGCACTCCGGCGCGGGCCGCCCGGCCTCGCGCCCGGGCCGCGGGCCACGATCCGGCCGGGGACCACGGGCCCGGTGGCCACCGGGCCGGGGGAGCGCTCGACCTGGATGCTGACCCGGGGCGCCCTCGGCCAGGTGCTGTCTGATCCCACGGTGGCGGCCCGGCTGGAGGTAGCCCGCGTCTACGAGATCCTCACCCCTGGGGAGCAGCCGCTCACGGCGGCCGGGGCCGAGCCGGTGGTCACGTTCTCGTCGGTCAGCGCGCTCCGGCAGGCCGTGGACGGCGGCCAGCTGCCCGCCGGAACCCGGGCTGTCCTCTACGACCCTGAGGTCTGGCCGTACACGCCCGTGGCGGAGCAGCGCAATCCTGTCCGGGCCGCCCAGCAGGCCGCGGCCGTCACCCGGGCCCACCATCTGAGCCTCATCGTGGCGCCCGCGCTCGACCTGGCCACCGCCCAGCCCCGCTCGGGCGGCCCGCTGTGGCGGCAGTACCTGCGCCTGGACCTGGCCGGCGGGATCGCCCGGGTCGCCAATGTGGTCGAGGTACAGGCGCAAAGCCTGGAGCGGGAGCCACAGGCCTACCGGGCCTTCGTCCGGGCCGCGGCGGCGCAGGCCCGCGCGGCTAACCCGCACATAAGCGTGCTGGCCGGGCTGTCCACGAACCCTCCCGGCGCGGTGGTCAGCAGCCAGCAACTGGCCGCGGCCATCCGGGTCAGCAGCGCTACCGTGTCCGGCTACTGGCTGAACGTCCCGGGCCAGGGCCCGCGCTGCCCGGCCTGCCATGCTCCCCGGCCCGGCCTCGCCCGCCAGATGCTCGGCGAGTTCGCGTCCTGATCAGCAGCTCAGTACCGCCTGATCAGGCGAGATCGACCGAGGGGTAGAGCGGGAAGGCCTCGAGCAGTTCGGCCGCCTGCTTGGCCACCCGCTCGGCGACCGCATCGTCCAGCACGCAGGCCGCCTTCGACGGCGCGCCGCTGGACGTGGTCCCCGGCCGGGCCTGGCTCAGCACCTCGTGGATCAGGCCGGCGATCACATCCATCTCCGCGGTGCCCAGCCCCCGGGTGGTCAGCGCCGGGGTGCCGATCCGGATCCCGGACGTGTACCAGGCGCCGTTCGGGTCCCGCGGGATCGCGTTCCGGTTGGTCACGATGCCCGCGTCCAGCAGGGCCTGCTCGGCCTGCCGCCCGGTGAGCCCGTAGCCGCCGACGTCGATGAGCGCCAGGTGGTTGTCGGTGCCGCCGGTGACCAGCCGGGTCCCGCGGCGGATCAGCCCGTCCGCGAGGGCGTTGGCGTTGGCCACGATGCGCTGGGCGTACTCGCGGAAGCTGGGCTGGCGCGCCTCGGCCAGCGCCACGGCCTTGGCCGCCATCACGTTCGGCAGCGGGCCGCCGAGCACCAGCGGGCAGCCCCGGTCCACCGCCTCGGCCAGCTCAGGCTGGCACAGCACCATGCCGCCCCGCGGTCCGCGCAGCGATTTGTGCGTGGTCGTGGTGACGATGTGCGCGTGCGGGACCGGGTCGAAGTCGCCGGTGAACACCTTGCCCGCGACCAGGCCGGCGAAGTGCGCCATGTCCACCATGAACGTCGCGCCGACCTCGTCCGCGATCTCGCGCAGGGCCGCGAAGTTGATCCGCCGCGGGTAGGCGGAGTATCCGGCCACCAGCACCAGCGGCCGGAACTCGCGCGCGGTCTCGCGCACCACGGCGTAATCGATCAGGCCGGTGGCCGGGTCGGTGCCGTACGAGCGCTGCTCGAACATCTTCCCGGAGATGTTCGGCCGGAAGCCGTGCGTCAGGTGCCCGCCGGCGTCCAGGGACATGCCGAGCATCCGCTGGTTGCCGAGCTCGTGGCGCAGCCGCGACCAGTCCTCTTCGCTCAGGTCATTGACCTGCCGGACGCCCGCCCGTTCCAGCGCCGGCGCCTCGATCCGGCGGGCCAGGATCGCCCAGTAGGCGACCAGGTTCGCGTCGATGCCCGAATGCGGCTGCAGGTAGGCGTGCGGCGCGCCGAACAGCTCGCGCGCGTGCTCCGCGCCGATGGTCTCGATCGTGTCCACCTGGGCGCAGCCCGCGTAGAACCGGCGCCCGATGGTCCCCTCGGCGTACTTGTCGCTCAGCCAGTTGCCCATGGCCAGCAGCACCGCGGGGGAGGCGTAGTTCTCACTGGCGATGAGCTTGAGCGAGGCCCGCTGGCTGGCCAGTTCGGCGGCGATCGCGTCGGCCACTCCGGGCTCGACGGCGCGGACCACGTCCAGCGCGCTGCGGAAGGCGGCCGACTCGGTGCTCGGTGACGACATGGAAACCTCCAGAGGCGCGTTCAGTCTGCTCACGGAGAGGCCCAGGCGCCCGGCATGCGTCCGATGACGGGGCCGCTCCCTGATGGTTACCCATCCCAGCCGCGCCAGTCACGGCCCGCCCGCAGCTTACCGGGACGGGGATGACGCTGTCAGCGGTCGCCCGTACCGTGGGACCGTGACCACCGTTTATCTGCCCGACCAGCTCAGCCCCGCGATCGTCCGGGCCCGCCCGCACGTCGAGGCGGTTCTCGCGCAGAGCCTGCGCGAGATGGGCCTGCGCGGCCGCACCGCCCTGGCCTGGCAGTGGGCGCTGACCGGGACCCGCCCGTCGCCGGTGACCCTGTCCCTGGCCCCCGGCCGTCCGCCGTCACGGGAGGAGATCCTGGCCGAGGCCGCGGCGGAGCCGGAGGGCTCCACGGCCCCGCCCGGCGTGCCGGCCGATTTCCGTGACCAGTTCCGTGAGACCCGGGCGGTGCTGGCCTGGCTCGCGGGGGGCACCGACGAGATCCCGGTGCACGCGGACAACCGCGGCCGCTTCATCGGGGCCCGCGGCGATTACGTGCGCACCGATGACGAGATGCGCCTGCTCCGTGACCTCACGCGGGACGCGCTGCAGCACGCTGACGTGCCCGATCCCATGTCCGCCTCGGACGCCCGGCATCCATGGCGCTGGGAGCCGGGCTGGATGAACGCGGCCTGGCTGCGCGGGGTCCGGGACCTTCTCGACTGGGTCCTGGGCGAATCCCCGGCGGCGCCGCTGGGCGGGCAGACGGTCGGCCTGCCGAGCACCTCACACCTGCACCACGAGGACGCGGCGGCCAACCTGGTCGTGCTGCAGGGCCGCCCGGCGGTGTCCCGGTGGACCCGGACCGGTACCCGCCCCCGCAATACGGCGAGGGCATCCAGGCCGCGATCCGCTGGCTGCGCGGCGAAACCGCAGCCTCCCCGGTGGACCCCGGCGGCCGCGGCCCGTATCTGTACTCCAGCGACCGCCGCTGAAATCAGGCCCGTACCAAAATCCGACAGAGGGAGACGCCATGGACAGCGACGCACTGCGGGCCGTGCAGGAGCCGCTCAAGGACGCCTACCGCCAGGATCCGCGGCAGGCGGTGGTCACCCTGCGCGCCCGCGGTGAGCTGGGAGACGAGGGATCAGCTGCTCGGTGGACACCGGCCGCGCGCTGGCCGTGGCGGGGCTGCATCCGGCCACCGGTGGCGATGGGTCGCTGCTCTGCTCCGGGGACATGCTGCTGGAGGCGCTGGTCGCGTGCGCGGGGGTGACGCTCCGGGCGGTGGCCACGTCGCTCGGGATACCGATCAATGGCGGGACCGTGCGCGCCGAGGGCGACCTGGACTTCCGGGGGACGCTCGCGGTGGACCGGGAGGCGCCGGTCGGGTTCAAGTCCATCCGGCTCAGCTTCGAGCTTGACAGCGAGGCCAGCGAAGAGCAGATCGCGACGCTGCTCCGGCTGACCGAGCGTTATTGCGTCGTCTACCAGACCCTCGCCCACCCCATCGCGGTGAGCGCGTCAGCCGGCGTCCCCGCGTAGGCCGGCCGGGAGCAGGCCGAGCAGTGCCTCCACGGCCCCCGTGGGCGGCGGCCGCTGCTACGACGGCGCTCAGGTCGCGGTGCAGTGGCGGGGTGATCGGGACCGCGCCGACGTGGCCGCCCGCGGCGCGGATGGCCATCGGCGGGAGCGCGGTAGTGCCCAGGCCCTGCCGGGCGTTGAACTGCGGCGTGCCCGGCCACGTGTTGAGGGCAGCCGGAGTCGTCCGGACTGGGCGGTAGGGGCGCATCGTGGAAGCACTGGCGGCCGGGGATCCCCGGCAGATGGGGCGCTACCGGCTGCGGGCGCGGCTGGGGGCCCGCGGGATGGGGCAGGTGTTCCTGGGCTACTCCCCGGGCGGCCGGGCCGTCGCGGTCAAGGTCATCCACCGTGAGCTGGCCGGAGATCCGGAGTTCCGGACCCGGTTCCGCCGGGAGGTCGCTGCGGCCAGCGCAGTGAGCGGCGCCTACACCGCCCCGGTAATCGCGGCCGGACCCGACGAGACCCGCCGTGGCTGGCGACCGTGTACGTGCCCGGGCCGTCGCTGGCCGAGGCGGTGCACAGCGCCGGGCCGTTACCGCCGGCGTCGGTGTGGCGGCTGGCCGGGGGGCTGGCCGAGGCCCTGCAGGCGGTGCACGCCTGCGGGCTGGTGCACCGGACCTGAAGCCGGCCAACGTGCTGCTCGCCCTGGACGGCCCGCGGGTGATCGACTTCGGGATCTCCCGCGCGCTGGAGAAGACCACGGTGACCTCGACCGGGATGGTCGTGGGGACGCCCTCGTTCATGTCCCCGGAGCAAGCGGAAGGCGGCCGGGTCGGGCCGCCCAGCGACGTGTTCTCCCTCGGCGCGTGATCGTGTTCGCCGCGACCGGGACGGGGCCGTTCGGCCACGGTCCGCAGGCGCCGCTGCTGTACCGGTGGTGCATTCGGTTCCGGCGATCGGGGAGGTCCCCGGCGGGGTGCGCGGGCTCGCCGCGGGCTGCCTGGCCAAGGCGCCCGTGACCGTCCCACCCTGGATGAGCTGCAGGCCGTGATCGCCGCGGGCCTGGCCCCCGGCGAAGGGGACGCGCTGGCCTCCTTCTGGCCCGTGGCCGTGACCGGGCTCATCCGCGCGCACCAGGCCCGGCTCACCACCGAACTGCGGGAGGGACCTACCGGTCCCGCTCCGGCGGGCAGGCCGGGTCCACCGCGCTGGCCGGGCCGACCGTGCGGCCGGGCCGACCGTGCAGGCCGGGCCTACCGTGCTGGCCGGGACCGCCGCCGGGCCGGGCCCGCCGCGCTGGCCGGGAGCACCGCGTCCACCGATCCCGCCTTGGCGGGGGCAGCCCAGCCACGAACGGCCGGTCTCGCCGCCGGGACGGCAGCCGCGGGACGGTGACGGCGCCGGCAGCCCGCACCGGCCCGGCCTGCCCGCCGAACAGGTCTTCGCAGCTGCTCCCGGTACCGGCGGTCCCGGTACGACGGGTCCGGTACAGCAGATCAGGGCCTGACCCGCCGGCGCATGCTGCTCGGGCTGGCCGTCGTCACCGGGGCCGGGCTGGGCGGTGCCGGGTGGGCGCTCAGCCAGGACGGCGCCCCGCATCACCCGCAGGCCGGGCCCCACCTCGGCCCGCAGGCCAAAACCGGCCGCGCGGCGGCCCGGCCGGGCGCGGCCAGCAGCACCAGCCCCTCGGCCAGTGCGCCCGCGCCCGGCGCGGGCCGCGAACTCTGGAGCTACGCCACCGGCGGCCTGGTGACGGGGCTGGCGCTGGCCGGCGGCACGGTGTTCGCGGGCAGCGCCGACGGCAAGGTGTACGCCCTGCGGGCCGGCGATGGCCATCGCCGCTGGGCCTTCCCGGCCCGCAGTGCGGTGCAGTCGCAGATCGCGGCGGCAGACGGCCGGGTGTACGCCGGGCAGCAACGATGCCAGCGTGTACGCGCTGCGGGCCGGTGACGGCCATCCGCTCTGGACCTTCCCGGCCGGCGGTGCCGTACAGTCGGCGATCATGGTGACCGGCTCGGTCGTCTACGCCGCCAGCGACGACGAGACCCTGTACGCCCTGCAGGTGAGCGACGGAACCAGGCTCTGGAGCGCCACCCTCGGCGCCGGCGTCACCGGGATCGCCATCACCGGAGGGACCGTCATCGCCTCCGGCGACGACAATGCGGTGCACGCCCTGCGGGTCAGCGATGGCCGCAGGCTCTGGGATTTTGCCACCGGCGCGGGCGGGGCCACCGGCGTGGCCGTGGCCCGCGGGGTCGTGTTTGCGGGGAGCGGGGATGGCAAGCTGTATGCGGCGCGGGCCGCTGATGGCCGCAAGCTCTGGGCATCGCCTGCTGGTGGCGCGGTGGAGTCGGGGGTCGCGGTGGCGGACGGCGTGGTCTACCTGGGGAGCAACGGCAACATGGTGCTGGCCCTGCCGGCCCGCACCGGCCGCCGGGCCTGGCGGGCCAGCACGGACGGCCCGGTGAACTCCGGTATCACGGTGGCCCGGGGGATCGTGTACGCGGGCGGCAACGACTACGTCGTGCGCGCGCTGCGCGCCAGCGACGGCAGCCCGGTGTGGCGGTTCACCACGGGCGGGCCGGTGGCATCCCAGATCGCCGTGGCGGGCCGGACCGCGTACGTCGGCAGCAACGATTTCCGCGTCTACGCCCTGCAGTGATCCGCGGGACCCGGCCCCGGCCCGCGCCAGCGGCCGTGAAGCGCCGGACTGCAACCTGACTGCAAGCCAAGGCCCGCACCATGAGGCTGACCCGTCAGGAGGCGACCATGACCCAGAAGCCCGTAGCGCAGAACCCGGTGAGCCAGAACCCGGTCATCCAGAACCCGGTTGCAGACAACCCGGTGATCGGGAAGTTCCTGCAGGCGATCGAGACGGCGACCATCGCTGAGCTGCGACGCGTGGAGCGCCGACGCCACCCTGGACGCGACCGTGCCCGGCTGGCGGCTGCACGCCGCCGGGCCGGACGCGATCCGTGCCGAGTACGCCCGGTGGTTCGCCGACCCGGGCCACTTCGACGAACTGCGCCGGTATCCGGTCTCCGGCGGGGCGAGCGAAGTGGTCGAGTACACCCTTAGCTGGACCGAGAATGGGGTGCCGCACGCCGGGCACCACATGCACCTGATTACGCTCCGGGGCGACCGGATCGTCTCCGATATGGTGTTTTGCGGGGGCCGCTGGCCGGCCGCCCTGCTGGCTGAAATGGAAGCGGCTGATGCATGATCCGGGGGATGGCCGCGACGGTGCCGTGGCGTCGCGGCCCGCACGGCGCTACCGCGATGTCGCCGAGCTGCTCGCGGGCGTGACCGGGCGGACTCCCCTGGACGAGGCCCCGGCAAGTCCGGGGCCCGGCTGGAGCGGGTCGATGATCGGCGGCCAGGGCTACGTGCTGAAACACCTCGACCTGAGCGCCGACTGGACGATGCGGGCGTCCGGCTCGCTGCGCGGCGCCCCGCTGGAGCTGTGGGACCGGGGCATCCTGGCCCACCTGCCCGGCTGCTTCAACCAGCCCATCGTCGGCGCGGCCCCCGAAGAGTGCGTTCCCGGTGCGGGCCCGGCCCGCGGCCCGGCTGCGCCGCGCGGCTGCGCGCTGCTCATGCGCGACGTGACCCCGTGGCTGGTCCCGGCCACGGATGAGGCGATCCCGCCCGGCCAGCACCGGAGCTTCCTGCGGCACATGGCCGCCCTGCACGCGCGTTCTGGGCGTGCGGCCCCGAGTTCGACGTGATTCCCGCGGTGCACCGTTACCTGGAGCTGTCCCCGTGGATGGCGCAGGCCGAAGCGGCCACCGAGGCGGCCACCGGAACCGGGCACCTGGTACCCCAGCTGGTCGGCCGGGGCTGGCCGCTGCTGGCGCAGGTGGCACCCGCGCCGCGGCCGTGGTCACCCCACTGGCCTACGACCCCGGCCCGCTGGTCGACGCCCTGGCCAGGACGCCGCACACGTTCGTGCACAGCAACTGGAAGCTGGACAACCTCGGCACCGACGACGCGGGGCGGACGGTCGTGCTGGACTGGGAACAGCCCGGGGTGGGCGCGCCGCTCAGCGATCTGGCCTGGTACCTGGCCATCAACTGCCGCCGTCTCCCGCAGCCCAAGGAGGCGTCGATCGCCGTCTACCGGGACGCGCTGGAGGACTGCGGCATCGACACCAGGCCGTGGTGGGACCGGCAGCTGGCCCTGTGCCTGCTGGGGGCCCTGGTCCAGTTCGGCTGGGAGAAGGCCCTGGGCGGCTACGACGAGGAGCTGGCGTGGTGGGAGGCGAAGGCGGTGCAGGCCGCACCCCTGCTGAGCTGAGCTCTGCGGCCGTACGGGCGGCCTACGACGCCGCGGCCGCAGACTGGGCCGGCGGCCCGGAGCAGGTGTACACCCCGCTGGCCCGGGCCCTGGTCGGGGCGGCGCCGGTCCCGGTGGCCGGCGCGCCGGGTCCTCGACCTGGGCGCCGGTACCGGCGTGGCCGGCCGGGCCGCGCTGGCCGCGGGCGCGGACCGGGTGGTGGCCGCCGACCTGGCCATGGCCATGCTGCGCCGGGCCCGCCCGGCGCAGCACCCGGTGGCGGCCGACGCCGCGGCCCTGCCGTTCCGCGATCAGGCCTTCGACCTGGTCGTGGCCGCGTTCTGCCTCAACCACCTGCAGCGGCCCGGGCCGCGCTGCGCGAGGTCCGGCGGGTCGGCCGCGGCTTCGCGGCCAGCACGTTCGCGCCCGGCTGGACCCATCCGGCCAAGCTGGCCGTGGACGAGGCGCTGCGCCCATTCGGCTTCCAGCCTCCCGCGTGGTACCCGTCGCTGCAGCGGGAGGCTGGCCCCGCCGCGCAGGATACGGCCCGGCTGGCCGCCCAGGCGTCCGCCGCCGGATTCACCGACGTGCGGGTGCGCACGATGACCGTGCCGACCGGCCTGTCGGCCCCGGCGCAGCTGGCGTCGTGGCGGCTGGGCATGGCCCAGGTCGCCCCGTTCCTGCAGTCGCTGGACGCCGGGCAGCGGGCGGCCGCGCGGCGCGCGGCCGAGCGGGCCGTGGCCGGGACCGGGCCGCTGGTCGTCTCCATGCTGGTCCTCACCGGCCGCTACGGCCCGTCCCGACGGCCAGGGTGGCTCGGCTGGTGCCGTCTAGCCGGCCAGGGCGCGCCAGGCGGGCAGGCGCTGGTCCACGTGCCGCCGCAGCCCGTCCGCGTAGCCCTCCGCGTGCCGGGCGAGCCGGTCCGCGCGGTCCACGGCCCGGTCCAGCCAGGCCGGGTTGGCGAAGTCGGCGGCCACCTCGCCGGTCCACCACCACGCCTCGATCGCCACCGAGGCATCGAGCAGGTCCAGGTCGGCCTCGACGGCGCCGGGGTCCACCGGCCGTCCCAGCGCCCGGTCCGCGCGGTGCCGGAGCAGGCGGGCCACGCTGACGTACCGGGGGACACCAGCGCGCTCGCGCGCGACTCCAGCTCACCGGCCTCGGCCGCCGCCCGGCCGGGATCGCCGCGCGGCAGGGCGAGGCGTCCCGTGATGAGCCGGTGCTTCAGGCCGAGCCGCCAGCCAAAGACTAGGTCGCCGCGGAGCAGCGCGGCGGCCTCCGCCAGCCGGGCCTGCGCGCCGTCCGGGTCACCGGCGTCCAGGCCCTGCTCGGCCAGGTCTTCCAGCGCGGCGATGGTGACCTCGGCGGTGCCCTGGCGTTGCGCGATCTCCAGCGCGGCGGCGTGCTGCTCGGCGGCCTCCGCGGCGGCACCCAGGTTCCGCAGCACCCAGCCCGCGAAGTTCTCCGCGCGGCCCGCGAAGCGCGGTACCTGCCGCCGCTCCACCTCCTCGGTGTAGCGCGCGAACGCGGCCAGGGCCTGGGCCGGGCGGCCCGCGAGGGCGTGCGCGTGCCCGGTGAACAGCAGCGCATGCAGCGTGGCCGAGGTGTACTCCACCCCCACGTGCCCCCGGGCCGCCGGGCTCAGCAACGGCAGGGCCTCGGCCATCCGGCTCTGATGGGCCCGGAGCACCCCCAGCCACGCGGCCGCGGTCACCCGGTCCGCGCCCTCCGCGAGCGAGAACGCCTCACCGAGTAGCTGCTCGGCCCGGTCCAGGTCACCCGCGGCATGGTGGGTACGGCCCCCGACCGCCAGGCACCGGGCCCGGGTCACCGGATCCGCCGCGGCCAGCGCGCCGTCCTCGGCGAACTGGGCGGCCTGCCGGAAGCGGCGGCCGAAGTACGACGCCCACGCGCCGGCCTCCAGGGCGGCCGGGCCCGCTACCCCGGCGCGCTGGACATCCTCCAGGGCCTGGGCGTAGCGGCCGCGGCGGGTGCGGACCCGGGCCCGGGCCAGCCAGCCCTCCTGATCGGGGTGCAGGAGCAGGGCGTCGTCGAGCAGGGCCTCGGCCGCGGCGTGATCGAAGCGCTCCCCGGCCCGCGCCGACGCGTCCCGCAGCGTACGTGAGGCCAGCGCGAGATCACCGCCCAGGCGTGCGTGGTGAGCCACCACCATCGGGTCGGCGTCCGGCCGCCGGGCCAGGACCCGGCCCGCCTGCCGGTGCAGGAGCGCCGCCCGTCCCGCGGTGGCGCTCGCCGCCAGGGCCTCCCGCAGCAGCTCGTGCCGGAACCGGAGGGTCCCGCCCTCGTCGGCCAGGAACTGCCCGGCGACGGCCCGCTCGGCGTCGTCCAGCAGCTCCACCGCGCCGCGGCCCAGGATCGCCGCCAGCAGGTCGATGTCCAGCTCGGAGCCGATCACCGCCGCGGTCCGCAGCAGCGCCCCGGCGCTGCCCAGCTCGTCGCAGCGCGCGGACACCGACTCGACCAGCGATGCGGGCAGCGTCCCGCCCGCGGCCTGCTGGGCCAGTTCGGTGAGGAACAGCGGGTGCCCCTTGGACCGCTCGTACAGCTCGTCCACCCGCGCCGGGCCGACCAGCTCGGCGGCCGCGTCCCGGCCGAGCACGCCGAGGTGGATGAACCCGGTGGCCGGCAGGGGCTCGCCCGCTCCCGGCCGGACCGCGGCCACCACGGCCAGCGGCACGGCCTCGCGCCGCACGAAGTGCAGCCAGTCCGGCAGCGCGGGGCCCGCCAGATGCGCATCGTCGATCGCCACCACCAGCGGCCCCCGCGCGGTGAGCCTGCCGAGCAGCCGGACCAGGGCCGCGTACAGGACCGCGGGGCCGAGCATGCTGTCGGCCAGGACCGGCCGCGCCCGTGCTTCAGGGACGAGGGCGACCGGCCCGGGGCCCGGGGCCAGCACGGGCCCGAGCAGCGGCTCGTCGCCCCCCAGCAGATCCGCGGCCACCTCGGGCCCGAGCCGGCGCAGCAGCGCGGCCAGCCCGGCCAGCAGCGCGTCCAGCGGCATGGCCCGGTCGAGCTGCCCGCACGTGGCCACCAGCACCGTGTCCCCGGCGGCCGCCCGCCGGTCGGCCCAGGTGCGCAGCAGGGTGGTCTTGCCGATGCCGGCCTCGCCCTCGATCACCACCACCTCGACGCTGGCGCCGGTCCCGGCCCGGTCGCGCTGGCCTCAGCTCACGGCGGCGCCTGCCTCAGCCGGGCGCGGTGGGCGCGCAGCGCCACGGCGTCCAGGTAGGCCAGTTCCTCCTCCCGGCCGACCAGGCCCAGGGCGGCCGGGGCCGGGGCAGGTGCCGGCGGGACCAGCTCGCCGCGCAGGATCGCCAGCTGCAGCGCCTCCGTCTCGGGCGACGGGTCGGTGCCCAGCTCGTCGGCGAGCCGCTCCCGGGTGCTGGCGTAGGCGGCCAGGGCCGCGGCCACCCGGCCGCCCATCACCTGGGCGCGGAGCAGCACCCGGAGCGCCGCCTCGTCGTAAGGGTCATATTCCAGCGCGGTCGCGGCCGCGTCGGCGGCCGCCATCCAGTCACCGGCGGCCAGCAGCGCGGTGGCCGCCACCTGGCGGGCGCGGCGGATCAGGCGCTCCAGGTCGGCCCGCCGCAGCTGGGCCCATTCGCCGGGCAGTGGCGCCGGGCCGTCGCCGTGGATCAGGGAGAGGGCGACGCGGGCCGCGGCCGCCGCCCCCATCACGTGGCCCGCGTCGCGCCGCCGCCCCACCTCGTCGGCCAGCCCGGCCAGTTCGGTGGCGTCGAGCCAGTCGCAGCGCAGCAGGTAGCCGTGGTCACGATGCTCGATCCGGTCCCGGCCGAGCACCGACCGCAGGCGGCTGACCAGCACGGCGAGCTGGTCGTCGGGCTTCGCGGGCGGGGTGTCACCCCACAGCGCGTCCGCGAGCGCGGCCGGAGGCACCACCTGGCCGCCGGCCAGGGCCAGCAGGTGCAGCGCCAGGCGCGCCTTCCGGCTGCCCAGCGACTGCGGCTCCATCCCGTCAACGCCGAAGTCGTTGAGCACCCGCACCGCGAGTGACCTCATGCCGGTATCCAACCCTGGTGCGGCCCCAACCGCCAGGTCAGCGGCTGCCCAGGGCAGCCGTGGCTGCAAGCCAGTGCAACCCGGGCGGGCCAGGCTCAGCAGCAAGAAGTACACGAGCCTGCGGGCAAGGAGAAGTGAGGACCATGACCGGAAAAGCGGAACAGAAGAGCTTCGAGACCCCCGACGAGACGCGCGCGTTCGACCACGGCGTGCTGCACCTGCTGCGGATCGGCGGCGGGGAGGTCGGCAGGCTGCACCCTGCAGCCAGGCTGGCGCTGGTCACAGGACGTCAAGCCGCTCGCCGGAACCGAGCTGTGCGAGGCGCCGCACTTCCAGTACCACGTGCAGGGCACGCTGCACGTCGTGATGGGCGACGGGGCGGAATTCGACGCCCGGCCAGGAGACGTCACCGCGCTGCCCCAGGGGCACGACGCCTGGGTGGTCGGGGACGAGCCCGTCGTGGTGGTCGACTGGTACGGGGCCAGCAACTACGCGCGCGGCTGATTCAGCTCAGGGCACGTTCCGGCCAGTAGCCAGCGGCCCGCGGCACGGGGATACTTTCCCCCGTAAGAACAACTCAGGGGGGCTGGCAATGGCCGATGCGCCGTTTGTGTGGGACAACCTTGGAACGTACAAGGCCGAGGGCACGTTTCTGGACGGCTATCCGGACGACGAGAGGACGTTCTTCTCTCCGCGCGACAACGTCCACGGCCTGCTGGTCGCCCTGCTCGGGACGGCGCAGCACTCCATCGTGGTCAACATGTTCGGCTACGACGACGACGAGCTGAACTCGATCATCCAGGGCAAGCTGGCCGACGAGCGGGTCTACGTCCAGATGAGCCTGGACCGGAGCCAGGCGTCGGGGTGCACGAAAAGGCGATCCTGGCCAAGTGGAACAACAACGCCTTCGGTAACAGCATCGCGATCGGCACCAGTTCGGTGCACAACGCCATCTCCCACCTGAAGATCGTGATCGTGGACGGCGTATACACGGTGAAAGGCTCGACCAACTGGTCGCTGTCGGGGGAGCAGCAGCAGGACAACGAGCTGAGCCTCAGCCGGAACGCGGTGATCGCCGCCGAGACCCGCGCCATCCTCGACCTCAACCACGACTTCATGCTCAAGCAGATGGTCGGATCGGGGCTCGACGTGGCCAAGTTCCTGGCGCCCACGACCCCGGGCGCCACGCCCCCGCTGCCGCCCCAGCCGGCCAGCGCGGCGGAAGCGGGGTAGGGCCGCGTTCGGAGATCGGCCGTCCGGAGCGCGTCGAGCCCGAGCGGCGCCGGTCAGGAGAGCGCGGGGACGGGGCCGGCTGGCGAAGGTGGTGTACGTGGCCACCTCGCCCGGCGGGATAAGGCCGTCCTCGATGGCCCGGGCCAGCAGCGCGTCCTTCGTGTGGGCTGCCTGCCGAGCGTGGCGTACTTCACCCGGGCCCGGTCGATGTACTGCCGGACGGTGTTCTCGGAGATGGACATCCGGCGGGCCACCGACGCCTTGGACATGCCCTGGAACCAGAGCAGCAGCGCCTGCCGTTCCTTGCCGGACAGGGCCGGGCGGCCGGGACGGGGATCGGCGAGGATGGCCTTGGCCTGGGAGCGGGTCACGCAGGGCCGGTCGGCCGCGGCGGCCAGCACGGCCTCGAGCAGGTGGTCACGGCCCTCGTCCTTGCTGACGTAGGCGTGGGCGCCGGCGTCCAGGACATCCAGGATCAGGGCCGGATCGACGTGCGCGGAAAAGGCGACGATCCGGTAGCCGCTGGCGGCGAGCCGGGCCACCTCGTCCGCGACCATGCGGCCGCCGAGTTCCAGGTCGAGGATGAGCACGTCCGCGACGCGCGGGCGGCCAGCCCGGTGATGTCGCTGACGACCTGGGTCACGGTGATCCGCCGCTCCGGATCCGCGCTGATCCAGGAGATAACTCCTTCGACCACGACCGGATGATCGTCCACGATCGCGACCGTCACGTGGTGTTCCAACGCGCCTCCACCCACAGGCTCGGCCCGTCCCGCTGACTGTCCACGACCAGCCCGGCCGGAGTGCTGGGCAGGTCCGGATCAGCAGGCGAGTCGCAGACCAGGCTGACGATCACGCCATCGGCCGTCCCGGTAACAGTGACGCGCACCCGGGAGATCGCGTTGACAAGGACCGCGATGGCCAGGTCTGTGATGGCCCGGCGGCCCTCGGGCGGCACCGCGGGGAGCTCCCCCCGGGGAGTAGCTGCGTTCCGGGGAATTGGGCTGCGGTCTCGATGTCCACCGCCATCCCGCGCCGCTGCGCGACGTCCGCGCAGGCGTGCAGCTCGTGGACCAGCGGGTCCGGCGCGTCGTCCGCCTCGGCGAACAGCCGCCGCAGCCGCGCCGCCTCGACCGCGCAGGCCCGCTGGACCGCGAGATCCCCGGGGTCGGCGGTCCCGTCCGCGAGGCCGCTTAGCAGCGGCTCGGCGGTCGCCCGCAGCTCCAGCCAGCGGGCCTGCCGGGCGCCGCGGATCCGGTCGGCGACCGCCTGCCGGGCGGTGACGTCAGCTTCCCTGGTGGCGGCGTCCGCCGCCTGCTGGGCCGGGACGTGCAGCGTCCGCGCCGCCACGGAGATAGCCACCTGGATTCCGGTTGACCCGGCCAGGACCGTGATGAACGCCGCCACGTTCGGCTGGGGCAGGCCGTCCTGGGCCAGCACGGCGAACATGGCCAGGGCCTCCAGCGTGAGGAACACGCCCAGCTCGGCCAGGGGCCGCCGGAGCAGCACCAGGACCCCGACCCAGCCCGCCGTGCCCCAGGACCAGTTGGTTTCGAGCATCTGGGCCGGCGGGCAGGCCGCCGCGGCCGCCGTGCTGATCACCAGGGCCGCGGCGGCCAGCGCCCAGCCGGTCCCGCGGCCGCGCGAGCCGCGCAGCAGCAGGACCGAGCCCGCCGCGATGATCAGCGCGATCGCGCACCACGCCGCGACCTGGAACTGATCGGATGGGTAACTGCCCAGGTGCGCCAGGAGCAGCGGGCCCGCCCCGGCCAGCTGCCAGCCGGCCGCCGCGACCACCACCGCGATGTCGAGCGCGCGGGCGTACCGGGCCGCGAGCACCGCCGAGGGCCGGGGAGCCGGCACCGGCTGCGCGGTCATCCCGGCCCCCGCGCCGCGGCCGCGCGGCCCCGGCCGGGCCGCGACTGTGTTCCCGTGGTGCCCTCGCCGGGCCACCCTGTGTTCGTGCGTGCCCTCACCGGGCCAGCACTGTGTTCCGGGTGTCCTCACCGGGCCACCGCTGTGTTTCTGCGGTGCCCTCACCGGGCCACCGCAGGGTCACCGTGGTGCCCGCGCCGGGGGCGCCGGAGATCTCCGCCGTGCCGCCGATCTCCGCCATCCGGCCGCTGGATGGATTCGGATATCCCGCGCCGCGAGCGGGGCACGGCCCGGGCGTCGAACCCCCGCCCCTGGTCGATGATCTCCACCACGACCTGGCCGTTCCCGTCGCGGACCCGGAGTTCGGCCGTGCCTGTCCCGGCATGCCGGGCCACGTTGCGCAGCGCCTCGGCCGCGCAGTCCGCGATCCGGTTGACGGCCGTGGCGGGCAGGGTCTTCGTTGCGGAAAAGAAGGACGTGGAAACCCGCAGCGGGGCAGCCTCGGCGGCCACCGCGGCGAGACGGTCCGGCAGGGCCACCGCACCCGGGGGACCTGGCTCGGGGAGCGCGGGCCAGGCGTGCAGGACCTGCAGGTCACGGGAGGCCTGCGCGGCGAGCACCGGCGAGGACATGTCCAGGGCACCCGAGGCGACCATGGTCAGCGTGGACAGGATCGTGTCGTGCAGCCGGCGGTCCTGCTCGCGCTGGTCCGCCCGCCGGGCCGCCTCGACCTTCAGGTCCTGCTCCAGCTGAAGCTGGCGGCTGATGGCGGCGTCGGCGTTCCGGCCGCCCCGCCGGACCAGGACCATCAGGGCGGCCGTGGCCAGGGCCTGGAAGACCAGGTACAGGGCACCCGCGGATGCGCCACGGTGATCACGTAGGCGGCGATCACCACCGCGGCCACGGGCAGGCCCGCCGGGGGCGGGATGCAGAGCTGGGAGATGTAGATCGCGGTACTGGCCAGCGGCAGCATCCAGGTGGTGCCCGCCGAGATCAGCGCGGCCGGCACCACCAGGTGATGCACGGCGATCAGGGCCACGATGACGGCGGCGTCCGCGAGCACGAGCGGGCCGGTGACGCCGTGGCGGGCGACCCGGACGGCGAAGAAGACCGACCACGCGGACAGCGTCACCAGCGCGGCCGCGAGCCACGCCCCGGAGACGGCGGCGGTCGCGGCCAGCGGGGCGGCCACCACCACCGCGACCGCGATCCACAGCCGGAACCCGACGGCGTACCAGCCTACGAGCCGGTGCAGGGCACGGTCGGACGGGCTGCCGGTGCCGCGCAGCGGCCGTATCCAGTAGCGGCCCGCGCCGGTCCCCCTCATCGTGATCTCCTACACCCCTTGTCCCGCCCACCGAGCAGTATGCGTCCGGGGGCCGGGAATTGCGGCACGAATCTTAAAGAAACACACTTCATGGCGGATTAGCCGGACAAGGTACTAAGAGAATTAGTCGAAAGGCTGTGCCCGCGGGCCGCGGCGCTGGTCGGGCCGTTGTGCCAGCCGGGCGGCGTCGCTTAGTCCAGCAGCTCCACCGTGGTGAACCGGATCGGCGTGTCGCCGGCGTTCTCGAAATCGTGGATCGTCGGATCGTCCGGCGAGTGGTCGGAGTAATTGGTGTCGCCGACGTGATACTCACGGGTGATCATCGTGCCGTCCGCGGTGCGCTGGCGGCCGATCCCGCCGTCCACCACGGTCCAGAAGTAGCGCCGGGTGTGCGCGTGGAACGGGCCACGCTGACCCGGCATGAGCCGTACTTCCCACACCCGGATGTGGTCGTTCTCGAACCAGAGCCGGGTGCCCACGTCCAGGTTTTCCGGGGCCGCGTCCAGTTCTCCCCGGTAGTCGGCGGGTTCGAAATTCTCTTCGCGGATGATCGTGGCGGCCATCCCGTTCTCTCCTTCGTTTGCTGGGTCGGTGCCGTGCTAATGGCCCGGGCCGTACAGCCCGAAGATGAGCCGCGGATCCCCGGGACGGAAGGTGCCCAGGAACTGCGAGCTGTCGCCGATCTCCCGGCAGCGGGCCAGCAGGTCGCGGCCGAGCGCGAGCTGCCGCCGCTCCCAGGCCGCCAGCGCGGCGGGGACATCGCCGCCCGCCGCGGTGAGTTCCCCGGCCAGGGCCCACCCGTCGGCGGCGGCCTTGGCCGTCCCGGCCGCGGCGTGCGGGCGGACCGCGAACGCCGCGTCACCGATGAGGCAGATCCGGCCGAACACCATCCGGGGCACCTCGATGTCGTAGACCACCTGCACGAACGGCTCGGGCGCGCGCACCACCGCCTCGGCGATGGGGCCGGCGAGCTGGTCCCGCGCCGCCTGCCGCAGTCCGGTGACCGCGGTCTCGGTCGCCGCCCCGGGCGGCAGTGACACCGGCCGGCGCACCCCGTCCCGGCCGGTCATCAGGGCGTCCAGCGGTGCGCCCTGCGCCACGTTCACGTACCAGACGATGTTGATCAGGCGGTCCCCCTCGGTCACCGAGCCGTCCAGGGCGGGGATCGGGTACACGAGGATGTGGCTGTCCGGCAGCACCTGGTAGGTGAGCGCGTCGCCGAGGATCTTGCGGGTACCGGGGGAGAGGTCATGCTCGGGCACGGTGCCGCGCCAGGCCACGTACCCGGCGTAGGCCGGGCGGACCCCGGGCAGCAGCCGGGCCCGGGCGGCCGAGCCGACGCCGTCGGCGCAGACCAGCAGGTCGGCCTGGATGCGCTGGCCAGCGCTGGGTACCCCGGCTCAGGGTGACCGTCACCGCGGCGTCTTGCCCGGCGAACCCGGTGACCTCGGTACCCAGCTCGTAGCGGTCGGCATCGAGCAGGCTGAGCAGCGAGCGGTAGATCGTGTTCCACGACGAGAAGCGGTAGCGGTGCCGCTGCTCGTGCTGGACGCCGCCGTCGCGGTCCAGGAACCGGATCCATCCGGTGGACGAGCACACGTCGGCGGCCTGGAAGCCGCCCCGCGTGAGCAGGTAGTCCAGGGTCGTGTCGAGGGCGGCGATGCCCGCGCCCCGGGCCTGCAGCGCGGTGGAGGACCGCTCAAAGACCCGGACGTCACAGCCGGCGTCCCGGAGCACCAGGGCCGCGGTGAGCCCGCCCACCGACCCGCCGGCGACGGCGACCCTGGGCATCCTGGACACCGGCTGCGCTCCTTCCTGCTCCGTGTCCCTGCTGCTTTGCTGGCGGAACGTCAGGGGCGGCCGAAGGTGGCGACGCCGACGACCTCCATCTCGAACAGCACGCGCCGCTCGTCGAAGGAAGGGTCACGCAGCCCGTAGGCGGCTCGTTACCGGTGTACTTGGTCCAGATCCGGTCCAGCTGGTCGGTGACCCGCTGGCCCTCGGCCGGGTCGTCCTCGGAGATCTCCCGCTTCACCACGGTCTTGATGCTGATCCAGTGGTAGGTGTTCTCGGGGTTCATCAGCAGGAAGGTCGCGTAGGGGGCCTTGCGCAGCCAGTCCACCTTCTTGCGGTGCGTGGCCAGGTTGAGCAGGACCGTGTCGCCCTCGTAGTCGAACCACACCGGGGTCAGGTGGGGCTGGTCCGCCCGGCCCACCACGGCCACGACCGCGGTCACCGGCTCATCCAGCAGCCGCTTGAAGCTCGGCTCCAGGTCGGCCAGGCTCGTCACCGGCTCGCGGTCGCCGACGGTGAACTGGCCGGGCTGAGTGCCCTGCGACACATCCTTGAACTTCGCCACGGTAATGCTCACTGCGCACGCTCCTTTGCCTTAGCGCGTTGGCCCGCGGAGTCGGGTTACCGGCGCGGGCGGGGTGCTCCGCGGGACCCGGGTCCCGGCGGGGCGGGCTGGCCCGGCGCGCGAGGCTGGTGCCCCGGGCCGGGCGGTCAGCGGTTCGCGTCTCCTCCTGCCTCGGTCAGGCCGGGCACGTCCCGGCGGCCCGCGTCGCCGCGGCTCAGTTCCATGACCGCGGGGTAGCAGGCCGGGTCCACCGCGACGTCGATCACCGTCGGGCCATCCCGGCGCAGCGCCGCGTCCAGCGCCGTGGCCAGCTCCGCCTCGGTGCCGGCCACGGCGGCCGCGGCCCCCATCGCGGTGGCCACCCCGGCGAAGGAGACCGGGCCGTAGTCCACGGCCTCGCCGCCGCCCTGGCCGGCGGCCGCTGCTTGATCTTGATGAGGCTGAGCGTGGCGTCGTTGAACACGATGACCACGATCCGCAGCCTGAGCCGGACGGCGGTCTCGATTTCGGCCAGCGTCATGCCGAGGCCGCCGTCCCCGGTGAAGGCCACCACCGGCTGGCCAGGGGAACACAGCGCCGCGGCGATGGCGGCGGGCAGCGCGAAGCCCATGGTGGCCAGGCCGCTGGAGATGAGCAGCTGGCGCGGCTGGTCCACTTCCCACAGCGGCATCACCGCCAGCATGTGCGCGCCCGCGTCCACGGTGGCGATCATGTCTGGCGGGGTGTGCGCCCGCGCCACCGCGGCCACCTGCTGCGGGGCCAGCGTGCCGGGAGCGGCGATGGCGGCCCCGGCCAGCCGCCGGGCGGCCTCGCGCCGGGCGGCCCGCCCGGCGCCGGGCGCCCAGCGTGGCCCGGGGGCCGGGATCCAGGCCGCGAGCAGATCGATCGCCGCGGGCAGCGGGGCGGTCAGGGAGATGGCGCCGGTGAAGTAGCCCGTGGCCCCGGTCCGCTCGGCCGGCCAGTCGCCGACCAGCAGCGTCGGCGCGGCGTAGTCCCAGGCCGCCGGGATCATCTCGGCCTCGTCCACGCCCAGCCCGATGATGAGGTCGGCCTGGGTCAGCAGCGGCCATTCCATCGTCCCGCCCGTCACCAGCCCGGCCGCTTCGCCGGTGGAGTCCGGCACGATGCCACGCGCCCGGTAGGTGTGCAGCGCGGGGATCCCGCGGCCCGCCACGGCAGCGCGGATGGCGGCGGTGTGCGCCGACCGCGTGAGCGCCGAGCAACAGGACCGGCCGCCGGGCCTGGCCCAGCGCCGTGGCCAACGGTGCGAGATCCCCGGCCAGGCCGCCCCGGCCGCCGGGGACCGGCGCGGCAGCGGGAGTGCCCGCGGGTGCGGCGCGGGGGTGCCCGCGGGGACGGCCGGGATACCGTCGTCCATCAGCGCGATCACCGGCCCGGGCGGGCCGGCGAGAGCCTGGCTGACCAGCCGCGCCGCCACCTGGCCGGCCTGGTCTCCGCCGACCGTCAGCACCGCCTTGGCCACCGGCCGGCCCAGCGCGGCCTGGTCCAGCCGCTGGTGGCTGACCCGGCCCGCCTCGGCCGCCCGCACCGTGTCGGCGATGACCACCAGGGGAAGCCGGTCCAGCGCCGCGTGGGCGATCCCGTTGATCGCGCTGGCGAGTCCCGGTCCCCGGGTGACCAGGACCGCCCCGGCGCTCCGGTGAGGTCAGCGCTGGTGGCGGCCATGATGGCCGCCGCGGTCTCGGTGTGCGTGAGCACGAAGCGCAGTCCCGCGGCGGCGGCCGCCCCCACCACGTCCAGGTTCGGCCCGCCTCCCGGCACGCCGAACATGACCCGGGTACCCGCTCTGGCCAGCGCGGTCGCGATCGCCGTGGCCCCGGACGGGGCGGCGGCCGGCCGCCGCGGACCGCGCAGCGTGGCCGGGCTGCCGGTCACCGCGCGTCACCGCTGGAGTGGTCGACCCGGCCCCGCATCTGCAGCCGGTAGGAGTAACGGTCCGGGTGGAAGTGGTTGATGGCCAGCTCCAGCGGCACCAGGTCCCGGTCGCAGTAGAGCCGCTCGATGCGCAGCACCGGCACGCCCGCCGGGCAGCCCAGCCGGCGGCCGGTGTCCGGGTCGGCGGCCACTGCGGTTGCGTTCTGGACCGCGTTCTGAATCTGCCGGTCGCTGACCCGGTCGACCAGGCTGATCACGGTGAACCGGGCCCGGCCGCCTGGCTCGGTGAGCGCCCCCAGCTCGGGCAGCTCCCGCAGCCTGCGCCCGATCTCCAGCGGCACATGAACCCGCGTGTAGCAGAACGGCACCCCATCGTGGAGCCGCACAAAGGACATGGCCATCACGCTGTCCTCGGGCACCCGCAACGTGTCCGCGACCGCCACGCTGGCCAGCACGTGCAGCGGCTCCACCACGCGAAGCTCGGTGTCGAGCGAGAGGGCCATCAGGTCGTCGATGCTGCCGAACGAGCGCAGGTACTTGCCCTCTCCCGGGACCGCGAACGTGCCCCGGCCGCGGACCCGGTAGATGACGCCCTCCGAGACGAGCTCCTGGAATGCGCGGCGCACCGTCTGGCGGCTCAGCCCGGTGGAGTCGACCAGCTCGGCCTCGGTGGGCAGCCGCTGCCGCGGCGGGTAGCGCCCGGCCGCGACCGCCTCGCGCAGGTTCGCCGCCAGCTGCCGGTACGCGGTGACCTCGCCGGCCGGCCGGATCCGCTGCGGCGCCGGCCGCCGTGCGCCCCGGCTGACCGGGCTGGCCCGGCTGACCCGGGCGGGGCCGCCTCATGCGGGATGGGCGGCACGACCCGCAGCGCGGCACGGGTGGTTCGGGCGGCTCTGCCTGGCAACGCAACTCCTGCTCACTGGGTGCGATCGCGCGACCGCAATGCTGGGTCCGGACGGCGTCCTTTAGACGGCCATATTGTGGTGCGCGCGGTGATCACGTCAAGGCCCAGGCGCGCCCATCCGGACTGGGATTACGACCGCTGCCCGGCGGTCTGCGGGCGAGCGCGGCGCCCCCCGCGTCCTTTGTGAACGTAATAACACGCGGATTTGGCCGGTCTAATCTGCCCGCCTGGTCACCCCGCGTAGGACGCCCGGCGCCCCGGCCTGGTGACCGACGGTCCCGCGTGGCGGCCCGGGATCCCCGGGCCGCCACGGCGGGACTTCAGCGGGCCTGCGTCAGCTGGCGGGCCGCTTCAGCTGGACGGTGACCGAGCGCACGCTGGGCGCCAGGGTGACGGTCCCGGTCTGCTGGTTCACCGTGCCCGCGCTGGCGGACGCGATGTTGCCCACGAACGCGGGCAGCTGGAACAGCACCGGCCCGGCCGGGCGGCTGCCCGGTCAGGGTCAGCGTGACCGAGCTGCCGTGGCCCTGGATGGTCAGCCCCAGGTGGTGCCCGTCCGTGGTCGGGAAGTTGGCCAGCTGGATGGGCGGCCCGCCGCTGAGCCAGGAGCCCGGGCACGCCGCGGCCGACGACCAGGTCACCGTCGGACCGCTGCGCGGCGATCGAGTCGAGCAGCACCATGTTGGCGTTGGCCATGCCCCAGGCGTGCGGCGAGGAGCCGTTGCCTGCCTCCGGGTGGGTCCCGGTCCAGGGCGAGCCCGGGTTGGGGAACTGCTGGCTTTCCCACCACGAGTACGGGCCGCTCTGCCCGTTGGAGATCATGAACTCGTAACTGAGGATGCCCTGGTCCCGGTGATCCGCGCTGGCCAGGCCCCATTCCCCGTAACCGGCGTTGTAGGCGGTGCTGTAGTACTGCGTGGGATAGCCGCCGAACGTGTTGGGCGGCAGCTTCCCGGCCAGCCGGCTAAAGCCGTAGTCGTACGTGGCGTCGATCAGGCTGAACCCGGCCCGCTGAGCGGGGCGCCGAACAGGTAGCCGTCCCAGGCCCACCGGCCGAACAGGAACGGCGCCGCCCAGTTGGCGTCCTCGGCGTTGGAGCACCGGTTGTCCGTGTTCGGCTCGACCATCGAGCACGGCAGGTAGTTCAGGTGGTGGCCGAGATCGTCGCGTCCAGCGTCTTGTTCACCGCGGCGAGCAGGCTGGCGTACTGCGGCCGCGGCCCACTTCGCCTCGGCCGTGTTGCCGACCTGCTGGGCCAGCCACTGGTAGGTGGCCAGGCCAGTCAGCGCGGTGTAGTTGTCGATGGTCCAGTAGCCGTTGGCGTCGATGTCGTTGGTCTCCTCCATGATCCCGCCCGGCCCGGTCCGGTCCGCGGCGATCAGGTGCGCGGTGTCCTCGATGCTCGGCTCGGTCTTGCCGGCCGGGCCCTGGGTGGCGAAGTTGGCCTTCACGAAGCTCAGGTCACCGGTCTTCAGCAGGTAGAGGGCCCACACCCACGGGTAGGTCCACACCCCGTCGTCGTACTGGGTCTGGGTGCCGATGACGTACCGGGCCCGGTCCAGCAGCGCGTGCGCGCCGCTGGTGTAGCCCTGGGTGAACAGGTTGGCCAGGATGCCGATGACGTCGTGGCTGAACTCGGTGTCGTAGCCGTTCGCGCCGGTCCGCAGCTGGTTACCGGACCGGATGATCTGGGTGTAGATGAACCCGGTGCGGTACGCGTCGGCCAGGCTGGCGTCCGGCAGGCTGACGATCTGGGCGATGCTGGCCAGCTGCTGGTTCCAGTAGGCCCGCATGTGCGCGAAGTGCTGGTCGTAGCCGCCCGCGCCAGTCAGCGCGGAACTCGACGGCCACGCGTATGTTCCGCCGAAGCGGTCCGCCGCCACGGCGTAGTCGTGATTCACGGTGCCGTGCTGCAGGCACGGTATCGCTGGCCGAATTCAGCGGGACCAGCCCGGCCGAGGCCTGCGGGTCGATGCTCAGCGCCTGAGCCGGTCGGGTTGCTGACCTGCACCCGGCTGTAGATCACCACATACGCGTGGCCGCCGATGCTGACCTTGTCGCCGAAGTTCGTGATCGAGATGCGGGCGCCGTCCCGGTGGAAGGTCGTCACCAGGGCCGGCAGGTAACCGTCCGCGTTGGTCCAGGTGGTCGGGCTGTCGTCGTAGACGCCATAGCCGTAGGTCGTGCCGGTGACCGGCGTGGTGGCGCCGCTGCCCGGCTGGCCGCCGCTGATCACGAAGAAACTCCCGCCCAGGCAGGCGGGCACGCCCTGGTGGTTCCCGGTCCAGCCGAGCACGCTGGCGTCACCGAACGTGCCGTATACGGTCTGGTTCCCGGCCGGGCCGTTGGCCGTGCAACTGTACGGTGGCGCCGTCACCGTCGCTGAGCTGGCCGCCGAGGCTGCGGGCAGCGCCCCGGCCGCCAGCGCGGCCGCTCCCGTGAACGCGAGTGCTGCCCACCACGCCGAGCGCCACCGGAACCGGCGCTGCCTCCCCATTGAGGTCATGGTTCCTCCGCTGTCCTGGCCAGCGGTCCCGCGGGGCCCACCCCCGGCGGATGCCCGCTAGCGTGCGGAGGCCGGGTACCCGGGCATGCGCCGCTCTAACGCCCCCGGAAGGCCTGTGTTGCCCGGTGTCGCGGGCCGCCTGCCCCTGCGGGGACAGCGGCGGCTACCCGTCGCTGCGGGAGCGGACGATCAGGTCGGCGAGCAGGGCCAGGGTGGCGATGATCAGGCCGCTGACGAAGATCAGCACGGTGTCGTCCGCGATATGCACCGGGTGCACCACCAGGTCGTAGATGCCCTTGGCGACGCCCAGCCCGAGCAGGGCCAGCGCGATGGGCATCAGCACCTTCAGCGGGTTGAAGTACATCACCATCCGCAGCACCTGCAGGATGTAGCGGTAGGCGTCCTTGACGAAGTGGAACTTGGACGTGCCCGCCCGCTTCGCGTAGCCGATCGGCACGTAGCGGACGTCGTGCTGGTTGGCCAGGAACGCGATCGTGATCGTGGTGACGCAGGAGAACCCGGGCGGCAGCAGCCTCAGGTAAGGCAGGGCGACCTGGCGGCGGAAGGCCCGCAGCCCGGAGTTCAGGTCAGGGATGTGCGTGCCGGTGAGCCGCTCGGCGAGCTTGCGGATGAACCACTTGGCCGGCACCCGGAGCAGCTTGTGGGTGCCTTCCTCGCTGGTCCGCGCGCCCACGACCTGATCGGTGTCCGGGTCCTTCTCCAGCATCGCGACGAGTTCCGGGATCCGCTCGTTCGGGTAGGTCATGTCGGCGTCGGTCCACACCACGATCTGGCCCCGGGCGTCCTGGGTGCCGATCCGGCGGACCGTGCCGGAACCCCCGTTGCGCCGGAACGCGACGATCCTCAGGTGCGGGAACTGCGGCGCGGCCTCCTGCAGCCGGGCCAGCGTCTCGTCGGTGGAGGCGTCGTCGTAGGCGACCAGCTCGTAGTCGTAGCCGCTCGCGTCCATGGCCGCGCAGATCCGCGTCACCTCGGCGATGACGTGGCCCTCCTCGTTGTGGCAGGGGAGGATGATCGAGACGTACGGATCATGCTCGGCTGGCATCCGTCCGGCTCTGGGGACGCGGCGGGCGCCGTGGCGGGAGCAGCAGCGAAACGGTCGTCGGTGAGCGATTTCATGGTGAGGGCTCCGACATCCAGATGTTGACGGTGAGTTTCCAGGTGGCTCTGGGTGGGTTGATCAGCGTGTGGCTGTCCTGCGTCGTGCGCAGGGCCATGATCTGGCGGGGTCGTGGCGCCGTAGGGCTTGAGCTGTCTTCTCCGGCCCGCGAGCAGCACGGGCTGGCGGCCGGACTGCCGGATACCGCGGACCACGTCGCTGACGGCCCTGGACCCTGGGATCGTGGGTCCGCGCGACCGGGACGCCGCACATGCCCCGGATCAGTTGCGTGTAGTGTGTCGGCGGTCCGGCTATCGACGATCAGGACTGACGAGTCACGAGGGATGGCGGCGCACAAGCCGTGCACGGCCCGCGACCTCGCCCTGGTAGGTGGGCGGTGAAGGCCAGCCCGGCCGCGGCCGGGCGCAGGCCCAGCGGGCCCCCGTCCCGGATCCCGAGTCCCAGCGTGGTCTTCGCGGCCGGGAGGAGCAGGGCGGCCGCGCACACGGCCACGGCGGCCGTCCGGCCACCCCGGCCGTAGCCTCGCTCGCGCAGCCATTCATGGAGCCACGCCGCGGCCCAGACGGCCAGCAGGATGAACCCGGGCAGCACCGCCGGGACCAGCCGGCGGCTCGCCCAGGGCTGGTCGGGCACGATAGCCGGCCGGTACAGCGTGGCCACGATGGTCCAGCTGAAGGTGATCAGCGGCAGGGTCCACAGCGGCGCGCGGCCCCGCAGGCAGCGCCGGGCGAGCAGCGCCGCGCCGAGCGTGCCGAGCAGCACGGCGGGCACGCCGATGTACCAGAACACCCAGTGCAGGCTGATCTCGTAGTACAGGCGGGTGGGCTGGATGGGCAGGCCGTCGGCCCGCTGCCACATGGCCATGGCCGCCCGGGTGGGCGCGTTCAGGTTGGCGTGCACGGTCTGGACGTAGGGGCGCACGGCGAAGCCGGCGATGACCGCGAACGCCAGCACCGCAGCCGCGTTCGGCAGCGCGTTCCCGCGGATGGCGGGCAGGCCGCGGCGGCGCAGCAGCAGGACCGCCACCCCGGTGCCGATCACGACCACGATGGCCAGCAAGGCCAGCGGGATCAGCGAGCTCTTGATGCTGGCCAGGTACGGGCGGGACAGCACCAGGCCATCCACGGCGCCGTAGATCCCGCCCACGGCCAGGCCGCCGAGCAGCGGCAGCGCCTGGGACCGGCGGCTGATGAGCAGCAGCCCGATGTAGGGGATGACCGGGAGAATGTCGCTGGCCCCGTCGATGCGGACCAGCAGGGTCAGGCCGAGGGCCAGCCCGCCCAGCGCGGCGATGACCCGGCTGCCCCGCCCTCTGGCCCGCAGCGAGTCGCTGACCAGGCACAGGCCTCCCAGGAAGAGGATGGCGGCGGTCGGCTCGCTGTAGGTGGACCGGCTGGTGAACTGCATGGGCAGCGCGATGGCCAGGACGAGCGCGGCCAGCGGCGCCCACCGCGGCCCGGCGAGCCGGGCGGTCAGTCCGCCGAACGTGAGCACGGCGAGTGCCCCCAGGATCGGCGCCATCGCCGTGGCGGCCGCGGCCCCGCCGATCCAGAACCCGCCGGCCAGGATCATCGGCAGCCCGGCCATGAATTGGGGCACCACCACGCCGCCGACCTGGTACAAGGCGAAGCTGTCGAAGGTCAGCACGTGGTGGGTGCCGCCGAAGGCCGCCCGATCCTGGGGGATCGGCAGCGAGCCGATGGCCGGCTATCCAGTTCGCCGAACTGGATGTAGGCCGCGGGATCGCGCATCACGATGAGCTGCTGCGCGTGGTAGATCATCTGGTCCACGCCGAACCCGGCCGCGATCACGATCACCGCGGCCACGGCCCACCAGGGGGTCCGCGGGGCGGTCGCGCCGCTGGCTTGCTCCGGCGTCTGCTCGGGGCCGGTCGCCGTCCCGGGGGCGGTCGCGGGCCCGGGGGCGGCCGCGGGCCCGGGCCCGGTCGCCGTCCCGGGGGCGGACGGGTCCGGACGCCGGGGCCGGCCCGGGTTCCTGGCTCAGGCCGGGGATCCAGCGCAGTCCGGCCAGCACCAGCGCGGCAGCCAAGGGTACCGAGATCACCAGCGTGAGCGGGGGGGTGAACACGCCCAGGAGCAGCAGCGGCAGCCCGGCCAGCAGCCAGGCCATCACCAGCAGCGCGGGCAGCACCATCAGCCGGCCGAGCAGCTGCCCGGCCGGGTCGGCCGGGCCCGCCGGGCCGGTAATCAGGCCGGTGGCGGCGCGGCGGGCGAGCCGGCCAGCGAGGTCCTGGCCACGGCGATCACCGGGCGGCCCGCGGAGCATGCAGGACGACGAGCCCGTCCCGCCGGAAGGTCACCTGGTAGCCGTGCTTCTCCAGCAGCGCGACCCGCTGCCGCTCGGCCCGCCTGGAGGGGAAGGTGAACTCCCGGTGCGTCACGTCGGCGACCACCCAGGGGGAAAACCGGGGCGATTCCCCGTCGCCGTCGAACAGCAGGACGGTGTCCCGTCCGGACAGATGCGGGCCAACGTGGTCGGCCGCCTCGACCGTGATCCCGCCGGCACCGCGGCGGCGGCCGCGGCGGCTGCGTCCACCGGGCGTCCGGTGGTAGAAGGACGGGTGCAGGGCCGCTCCGAACGCGAACCGCGGGACCAGGGCCACGGCCACGGCGATCATCGCGATCGAGCAGGCCAGCGCGAACGTCCCAGGCTTCCAGGACGGGCCTGGGGCCGGGCCAGGCGGGGTGGATCGGCGTTCCGTCCGGCCGCCGCCGCCAGGCCGCGC
Organism: uncultured Actinomycetes bacterium; assembly: GCA_963742055.1. Lineage (GTDB taxonomy): Bacteria > Actinomycetota > Actinomycetes > Streptosporangiales > Streptosporangiaceae > RYN-230. The sequence goes on from CAVUKT010000091.1 coordinate 38,261, forward strand.
TCAGCCTGGCCACGCGCGCCCGGTCGCGCTGCGTCCGGTCGCGCTCCGTCCGGTCCCGCTGCGTCCGGTCGCGCTCCGTCCGGTCGCGCTCCGTCCGGTCGCGCTCCGCCCGGCCTCGCTCCGCCCGGCCTCGAAGTGCTCCCGACCGCGGCGGCCGTCCGGTCCAGCCGGGCGGCGCCATCCACGGCCGCGAACAGCAGGATGATCACGAGGTAGGCGTTGTAGTGAAACGAGGTGACCCACCAGTTGGGGAACTTGCTGTCCAGCATCCGCTCGAGCAGCAGCGGGACCGCGGCGAGCGTGATGCGGGGAGCAGCAGCGGGAGGAAGCAGAACGCGGCAAACAGCCAGGCCACGGTGTCGACCTTGACCTGCGGGGTGATCAGCATCCGCAGCGAACTGGCCGGATGCGTGACGATGTGCCCGAAGACCTGCGGGACGTTGCCGCCCGAGCGCGCCATACGCCCAGTAGTAGTCGGAACGGCCGCCGAAGGCGGGGATCAGCACATAGATGGACACCACGCTGTCCGCCAGCCCCACGGCGGCCAGGATGAGGCCGGTCAGCACGGCCGGCTGACCACGCGCGGGCGGTCCACGGCCAGGTAGATGCCGATCCCGGCGATCAGGAAGCCCATGTCTTCTTTGACCAGCAGCAGGGCCGCCAGTGCGATCAATGCGGTGCGTAGCCGTCCGGCCTGCAGCCGCTCCAGGGCGACAGCGGTCAGCACCGGGGCGAATGCGACTTCATGGAAGTCGAAGCCACCGCCGAGGCGATCGGCCAGCTCAGCGCGTAGACCGCGGAAACCAGGTAGGCCGCCGCGGTCGCCTTGGTACCCCCGCCGAAGGCGCGCCGGGTGAACATCCACACCGGCGGGATCGCCAGCGCAAACAGCACCGCCTGGGCGACCAGGAGATTGGCCGGGCTGTTGCTCACCCAGTACAGCGGGGCCAGGCGGCCAGGATCGGTGACCAGTGGTCACCGAGGACCGAGAAGTCAGGACCGAACCCGTTGTGCAGGCCCTTCATGATCGAGATGCCCGGGCTGCAGGTGCGCGTACGAGCGCACGGCCTGGTCGAAGATGACCAGGTCGTAGGAGGTGCTCCGGAAGGTGCGGAAGCGGACCAGCGCGAAGGCCGAGTACGCCGCCGCGGCCAGCAGGGTCAGCAGGCCTACCCCCAGAGGATGGCTGGCCCACCGTGCGGGCCCGGCGCGCCGGGCAGCCTCCAGTCCGGCCGGTGCCTGCTGGATGGCTGGCGTCGCACGGCCTGCCCCTACCCGAAAACCCACGATTGGGGAGAATAGTCATCAGTAGTTCCGTGTGTGCGACAATTTCTTAATCCTCCCGAAGGGCCGGGAATTACCTCGGTGGCAAAACTGATTTAGGAAATGCTTCGGAGACAGAATTACCTGCTGACATGTAACGGCGGAGCTACTCAAGGGCCTGCATGGTCTCGCTGTCACCAGGCTCCCCCGTACGCGGGTGCGGTGCCCGGCTGGACACGGCGGCGAGGGCAGCGGTAAGCAGGTCGCCGCCCGTCATCAGCACCCGGGAGACCAGGGCCACCGCCGTAGCGCTGCCCACCCCCAGGACCGGGCTCAGGACAGCGATCAGCAGAACGTCCCGTACACCCGCCCCGGCCGGGGCGAACACCACGAGGAAACCCACGCTCCAGGCGAACGCGAAACCGCCGATGGCGAGCAGAGCGGTGCGCCCGGCCGGCGCCCCGAGCCGGGTCGCGAGCAGCCATATCTGCAGGCCATAGAGGACCCAGGCCGAGCAGGACCAGGCCAGGGCGGCCGCCATCACGCGCGGCCGGTCAGCGGCTGGTCCAGCGGGGGCCTGCGGGCCACCCGGAGCAGCCGCCCGAGGATGGCGTTGAGCACCCGGGGATGCAGCCCGGCCAGCAGCACCGGAACCAGTGCGAAGGCCCACCGGTACGCGGTGGCCCCGGCCACGAACGGCAGCGTGACCAGGGCGGTCAGCAGCCCCGAGAGCAGGGACACCACCATGGCCAGTACCGACGCGCTCGCCGAGCGGTGCCGCGGCACCTGATAGGCGTGGCCCAGCTCCATCTGGGCCAGGACCGGCCACACCGAGCCGGGCAGGTACTTGCCGAGCTGGCCGATGAACATGATCCGGGCCGCGGGCCGGACCGGTAGCGGCGAGCCGAGTCCGGCCAGCAGCACCCGCCACGCCTGCATGGTCATGACCATGGCCGCGAGCACGCTGAGCAGGGCCTCGGCCACCGTGACGAATCCGAGATCGCTCAGCGCGGCGCGAACGCTGGTCCACTCGCGGGCTACCGCGTAGCCGCCCAGGCCCACCGTGACCGCCACGAACCCCCAGCGGACCGGCCTGCTGGAGAGCAGCGGGCCGATGCGGGCCCAGCGGCTCTGCCGCGCGGCGGCATTCCGGGGCGGCCCGCTATATCGCCGCCCGGCCGGGGGAGCGACCTGACGGTCTGACATAGGCAGGAGCGTAAACGCTGGCCCGCCCGTTGGTGCGCAATCTGGTCCAATTCGTTCCAGAGGGCGCTAGGGTACCGGAGCCATGCGCGTGATTCTTTTCGGCACATATGACACCTCCATGCATCCGAGAATCGCCACCCTCGGCGCTGGCCTGCGGGACAGCGGGATCGAGGTGGCCGAATGCAACGCGCCGCTGGGCCTGGACACCGCGGGCCGGGTGGCGATGCTGGCCCAGCCGTGGCGCGCGCCTGCCCTGCTGATCCGGCTGGCCCGGCGGTGGGCCGCCCTGGCCCGGTCGGCTCGCCGGATGCCCACCCCGGACGCGGTCCTGGTGGGCTACCTGGGCCACTTTGACGTGCACCTGGCCCGGCTGCTGTTCCGCACGGGTGCCCATCGTCCTCGATCACCTGGCGGGCGCCAGCGACACGGGCCGGGACCGGCGGCTGGACGGCGGCCCGCGCCAGGTCGTGCTCGCGCTGATCGACGCGGCGGCGCTGCGGGCCGCCGACGTGGTCCTGGTGGACACCGAGGAGCACCGCCTGGCCCTGCCCGCCCGGCACCAGCCCCGGGCCGTGGTGGTCCCGGTGGGTGCGCCCGACGCGTGGTACGCCGCGCGCCGACGGGCGCGGGGGAAGGGCCAGACCGGCGGCCACCCGGCGAAACGGCCCCCGGGCCGCTCCGGGTGGTGTTCTACGGCCTGTACACACCGCTGCAGGGAACCCCGGTCATCGGCGCCGCGCTGAGCCTGCTCGCCGGGACGCCCATCGAGGTCACCATGATCGGCGATGGCCAGGACGCGGCCGCGGCTAAAGCCGCCGCGGCGGCCAACGACGCGGTCCGCTGGGTTGACTGGGTACCTGCCGCGGACCTCCCCGCCGTGGTAGCCAGCCACCATGTCTGCCTCGGCATCTTCGGCACCGGCGACAAGGCGCGGCGGGTGGTCCCGAACAAGGTGTTCCAGGGGGCCGCCGCCGCCTGCGCGATCGTGACTTCCGACACCCCGCCCCAGCGCCGGGTGCTGGGTGAGGCTGCCGTCCTGGTGCCGCCCGGAGACCCCGGGGCGCTCGCCGCGGCCCTGCGCCGGCTGGCCGAGGACCGCGTGGAGCTGGCCCGGCTGCGCCGGGCCGCGGCTCGGCTGGCCGAAGGCCAGTTCGCGCCGGCGCAGGTCGTGGCCCCGCTGCTGCGCCGGCTCCAGCTCGCGCCCCCGCCCGCCCAGGCCCTCGGCCAGGCGCCCGCTGAGCGGGGGCGCCGCAGCCGGGGGCGCCCGCTGAGCCGGGGGCGCCCGCTGAGCCGGGGACACCCGCCGGGGTGGTGGCGCCTCTCGCCCCGAACGCCTGGCTGCGCTACGACGTCGTCAGCCGGATGCTGCCTTCCGGTGTGCGCGACGTGCTCGAGGTCGGCTGCGGCCAGGGTGCCCTGGGCGCCCGGCTCGCCCAGCGCTATCAGTACCTGGGCCTCGAGCCCGATCCGGCGTCGTGGGCCGTAGCCCAGCGGCGGATCAGCGCCGCCGGGCACGGGGAGGTCCGCAACATCCCGGTGGAGGAGCTGGGCCCGGAGCTTTTCGACCTCGTATGTGCCTTTGAGGTGCTCGAGCACATCGAAGACGACGCGGCCGCAGTGCGGCAGTGGATCTCCCGGGTGCGGCCGGGCGGATGGCTCATGATGTCCGTGCCCGCACACCAGGGCCGGTACGGTCCGTGGGACGAGCTGGTCGGGCATTTCCGCCGCTACGATCCCGGGGTCATGACCGCCATGCTGGCCAGCTGCGGGCTCACGGACATCGAGGTACGCCAGTACGGGTTCCCGCTCGGCTTCCCGCTGGAGGCGGCCCGCAACCTGATCGGCCGCCGTCGGCTCGCCGCGGCGGCCACCCGGTCCGTGGCCGAGCGCACCGCGGCGTCCGGTCGCCTCCTCCAGCCCGACAGCGGGGCGCGGGGCGCCGCGGCCCGGTACGGCACGGCCCCGTTCCGGCTGCTGCAGCGGGGCTTCACCGGCACCGGAACCGGACTGGTCGTGCTGGCCCGCCTCGCCGCTGATGACCGACTCCCGCGCCCCAGCGAGACCCCCAGTACGGCCCGGGTCCTGCCTACTTGAGCGCCTGGGCGGCGCCGGCCCGCGGCCTGCTCGCGCTGGCCTGGTCCCGCGGGGGCAGGAAGAGGGTGAGGACCGTGACGAAGGCCAGGATCTTCGACACCACATTCAGCGTGATGGGGACGGGAGCGGACGGGTAGCCGAACCCGAACAGGGCCCAGACGGCGAACACCGCCAGCATCAGCGCGAAGGACCAGAAGGTCGCTCTGGACAGTCTCACCATGGGGGAGAGCGTCAGGAGCGCCAGCGTGCTGAGCGCGATGGCGAACAGCGGCAGGAAGAACAACGCCCGGTACCCGGCCGGATCGGGAGGGATCGGATAGGTCCGGGTCACGATGATGAGGTCGAACGGGAACTCGAAGATCCACGGTGCGGCCAGGGCGCCGATCACGGCGCTGCCGAGCCTGGCCACCGGGCCGCCCGTGCTGGCGATGAGGATGACCAGGAAGACGACGCCGACCCCTAGCAGGGTGACCGGCGTGATGGGATCCGTGGGCGTGGCCCGGCCCGGGAGTTCATGGCGCGCCTGGTGGACGTAGACGGAGGCGCAGACCAGGAACGTCGTGATGGCCAGGATCCAGACCGCGATCATGAGGTTCGCGATGGCCGGGCGCGGCTTCCGGGCCTGGAAGGGCCCGGGCCACCGGGTTCCCGCGTAGGCCACGCCGCCCGCGACGGCCAGCAGCACCACGGCGAGCCCGATCCGGGCGGTGCCGCTGTAGCCGATCCACGCCCCTTCGGTGGTCATGGTCGCTGTCCCTCTCTCAGGAGCCGCGACCGGGGCGCCGCGGTCCGGTGATCCCGGTTACCAGATGAGCGGGACGAGCCGCTTACGGTCCGAGGCGTAGCCGCGGTACCGCTCGCCGAGCCCGGTCAGCAGCGCGGTCTCCTCCAGCCGGATACGCCAGACCGTGACCGCCAGCGGCAGCAGCGTCATGGCGGCCACGCCGGCCCAGTTCGCGGACATCAGGCCCGCCCCGCTGCAGATCAGCAGGCCCCCGGTGTAGCTGGGGTGGCGCAGCCAGCGGTACGGGCCGGTGGCCACCACCGGCTGGGCCGGGCTGACCACGATGGCGTAGGTGGAGTAGCGGCCGAGCGCGGCCAAGGACCAGCCGCGCAGCCCGACGCCGGCCAGGAAGAACACCAGGCCGGCCGAGAAGGCCAGGGCGCCGGGCCGGATCGCGGCGGCCGGGACGATCGCCGGGGCCAGGTAGAGCCAGGTCTCCCAGGCGATCACGCAGGCGGCGGAGGCGGCCCAGAAGCCAGGCGCCCTGCTCCTGGTCGCTCCGGCCCGCCATTCCTGTGCTTCCTGCACTGCAGGAACTTGACGAACTCCAGCAGGCCCCAGGCCATGCACGGCCAGCAGCAGCAGTATCCCGGCCGAAGACGTGTCGAAGTACGGCCGCCCCGTTGCGCCGCCCGGGCCCGGGTCACGGCCAGCCCGATCCCGGCCGCGGCGGTGACCGCCGCCACGCCAGCCCAGCGCGGCCGCCGGGGATCTGGCCAGGGCCCGGCCGTGCTCGATGGCCGCGCCTTCGACCAGCTCGAGCCCGGCCCGCAGCCGGGTGGTCTGCCCCTCGCTGATCAGCTCATCGGCGAGATCGCCGACCTCGCCGCCGTACCGCTCCCGCCAGGCCCGCGGATACAGCGCGACGAGCCTGCGCACGGGCCAGCGGCTCATGACGGGACCGCCGAGATCCGCCGCAGCCCCACCTCGGCGACCCGGGACGCCTGCAGCAGGCGGGCCCGCAGTTCTTCCCGGCCCGCCACCGTGATCTGGTACGGACGCCGGCGGTCGCTGGCCGGCAGCGCCTCGACCAGGCCGGCCCGCTCGAGCTTGGCCAGGGCCCCGTAGAGGGTGCCCGCGCCGAGCGTGGCCCCGGCGAAGTCCTCGATGTCCTTGATCAGCGCATAGCCATGTTTCGGCCCGTCGGCCAGGCTGGTCAGGATCAGGATGCTGCGGTCGGATGACCCGCGGATGGAGTCCCTGGTCATCTCGGCCCGCCTTCGCTAGCTACCTCCAATAGGATTACATCGGAGAGTGTAATAGCGCAAGGCGGGGGCCCGCCGGGCCAGGCCCGAGCCGCCAGCGCCCGGCGGAGCGAGGTTAGAGGCCCTCGTTGATGAGCCGGCCGGCCTGCTCGTACTTGGCGGGCTTGTACTTCTTGAAGTAGAACGCCACGCCTACGCCGATCAGCACGATGGCCAGGTCGATCGGGCCGAACCACTTCGCGTAGCTGTAGCCGCTGCCCAGGAAGTCGATGTTGTCGAACAGCAGGTAGACCACGGCGGCCTGGGAGATCAGCGCCAGGGCCGGGGCCAGCCGGGTCTTCCACCAGTGCACCTCGTCGTCGGTGGTGCCGCTCGTAGTAGACCAGGATGGCCAGCGAGACCAGGGCCTGCACCGACAGGATGATGATCACGCCCATCACCGCCATCAGCCCGTACAGCTGCAGGTAGGCCTGGGAGTTCGGGTCGTTGGTGCCGGTGAACACGGCGAACAGGATGATGATGAACGCGGCGATCAGCGTCTGGACCACCGACGCGATGTACGGGCTCTTGAACTTGGGGTGGGTGCGGCCCAGCGGCTTGGGCAGCAGCCCTTCCCGGCCGAGGGAGTACATGTACCGGGCGGTGGTGTTGTGGAACGCCATCCCGCAGGCGAACGAGCCGGTGATGATCAGGTAGCTCATGATCGAGGACACCCAGTGCCCGGCGTACTGGGTGGCCGGGGCCAGGTAGAAGTTCGCCGCGTTGCCCTGGGCCGCGGCGACGGCCGCGTGCGTGCTCGGGTAGCCGAACAGCGGCGCCCAGGACGTCAGCGCGTAGAAGACGCCCAGGCCGATCACCGAGATGTACAGCGCGCGGGGCACGATCCGCTTCGGTTCGCGGGACTCCTCGGCGTAGTTGGGTGCCATCTCGAACCCGACCCAGGACCAGAACGCGAAGAACAGCCCGATGCCGACCGAGCCGGCGGCCAGCTTCCCGGAGGCCGGGAAGCTCTTGAACGCGTTGGCCGGGTTGAGCGCGGCCCAGGGGGCGTGCCCCTTGCTGAACATGAAGATGTCGAAGATGACCAGGATCGCGATCTCGCTGATCAGCCCGATGGCCAGCAGGGTGGAGGACAGCCGGACGTCGAAGAAGGTCAGCAGCGAGATCAGCACGACCATGCCCAGAGCGAACCAGGGCCACCCGATATTGACCCCGAACGCGTTCACCTTGAGGTTCGCGAAGTACGCGAACCCGCCGGCCAGCGAGGCCTCGAACACCGAGTACGCCACGACCGCGCCGTAGCCGGTGCCGATGCCGAGCTGGCGGCCGAGCCCGTGGCTGATGTAGGAGTAGAAGCCGCCCGCGCTGGTCTTCTTCCGGGTCATGGCCACGTAGCCGACGGAGAACACGACCAGCACGATCGCGGCGAAGATGAACGCGGCGGGCGCGCCGACGCCCTGCCCGTACCCGACCATGATCGGGGTGTTGAACAGCATCGCCGAGATCGGCGCGGACCCGGTCACGGTCAGGAAGAGGACCCCGCCCAGGCCGACCGCTCCCTTGCGCAGCTTCGGGACATCGGCCCGCTGGGAGACGTCGAGGGATTCCTCCATCCCCTCGATACCGCCGACCCGTGGAAGCTCCGACTGTGCCATGAGTGCCCTCCCCAGAGGATCGCCCAGTTACTGCGAGGTGGCCGCGCCTGCGGCGCGGTGATCAAACGGCGGTGTCAACAGCGGGTGGTCAGACAGCGGGGGTCAAGCCGAGGTCAAACGGTTGAGGAACGCCCTGTGGTACAGATCACAGCGCGGACGGTATCAGCAGGTAAGAATCATGACAAGAGTTACGGTTCATGAAATATGGACTTAACCTTGACCTCTTGACAGGTAAAGGTCAGAAGGGTACGTATTTGGTCAGACCGAAGTGGACCGGAACGGTCGTAGTCCGGAACTGAAAGTGACCAGAGCTGCCCGGAGGTGACATGGCCGAGGAGCTGATCGCCTTCCCGTCCAAGGCCGAGATGCTCGCCCGGTCCAGGCAGTTCTGGAACCCGGACAAGACCCAGTTCTGGGCCGACTCCGGCGTCCCGCTGGTCATCGACCGGCGCGAGGGGTACTTCATCTACGACGTCGTCGGGCAAGCGCCTGATCGACGTGCACCTCAACGGCGGCACCTACAACCTGGGCCACCGCAACCCCGAGGTCATCGCGGCGGTCAGCGCGGCCATGCAGCGCTTCGACATCGGCAACCACCACTTCCCGTCGCTGGCCCGCACGGCGCTGGCCGAGGCGCTGGTCAGCACCGCACCGCCCGGCCTGGCCAAGGTGGTGTTCGGCAGCGGCGGCGGCGAGGCCATCGACATCGCGCTGAAGACCGCCCGGCACGCCACCAAGAAACGCCGGATCGTCTCGGTGGCCAAGGCCTACCACGGGCACACCGGCCTGGCCGTCGCGACCGGCGACGAGCGGTTCGCCGACCCTGTTCCTGGCCGACCGGCCGGACGAGTTCACCCATGTCCCGTTCAACGACCTGGCCGCGATGGAGGACGCGCTGCGCGGCCGGGACGTCGCCGCGGTGATCATGGAGACGATCCCGGCGACCTACGGCTTCCCGCTGCCCGCGCCGGGCTACCTGGAAGGCACCAAGACGCTCTGCGAGCGGTACGGCGCCCTGTACATCGCCGACGAGGTGCAGACCGGGCTGATGCGCACCGGCGAGCTGTGGGCCATCACCAAGCACGGCATCGCCCCGGACATCCTGGTCACCGGCAAGGGCATCTCCGGCGGCATGTACCCGATCAGCGCGGTCCTGGTCAGCGAGGCGGCGGCGGGCTGGCTCAGCGAGGACGGGTTCGCGCACATGTCCACGTTCGGCGGCGCCGAACTCGGCTGCATCGCGGCGCTGAAGACCCTGGAGATCACCTGCCGGCCCGAGGTCAGGTCCATGGTCTTCTACATCGCCGACCTGATCGGCCGCGGGCTGCGCCGGATCCAGCGGCCTACCCGGACTGGTTCACCGGCATCCGGCAGGACGGCCTGGTCATGGGCCTGGAGTTCGACCACCCGCAGGGCGCCAAGTTCGTGATGAAGCGGCTGTACGAGCACGGCGTGTGGGCGATCTTCTCCACCCTCGACCCGCGGGTCCTGCAGTTCAAGCCGGGCCTGCTGCTCACCCCGGACCTGTGCGCCGAACTGCTCGACCGGGTCGAGGTGGCCATCGCCGCGGCCCGCGACGACGCGAGCGGGCGGCGGAGGCGGGTCCGATGACCGAGCCCGTGACCGACCGGCACGGACCAGCCGATCAGCATCGACCTGCTCACCGACCCGGCGGGGGTGCCGCGGGCCCGGGCCATGCTGCAGCGGGCGCAGTGGGCGGCGTCCGCGTTCGCCCGCTACGACCGGGCCGCGGTGGACCGGATCGTCCACGCGGCCGCGGCGGCGGGTGCGGCGCAGGCCCGCGAGTACGCCGACTGGGCGGTCCGCGAGACCGGGTTCGGCGTGGCCGAGCACAAGGTCATCAAGAACCTGGCCAGCAGCACCGGGCTGGTCGAGGCCTACGCCGGCCACGACTACGTGACCCCCCGGGTCGATCCGGCCGCCCGGATGGTCGAGATCCCGCGCCCGGCCGGGGTGGTGCTCGCGCTCACCCCGTCCACCAACCCGGTCGCCACCGTGTTCGTCAAGTCGCTGCTCGCCCTCATGACCCGCAACGCCGTGGTGGTCAGCCCGCACCCGCTGGCCCGGGAGTGCTCCGCGGACGCGGCCCGCACGCTGGCCGCAGGCCGCGGTGGCGGCAGGCGCCCCGGACGGCGTCATCCAGGTCGTGGACGAGCCGTCGGTGCCGCTGATCAACGCGCTGATGGCCGACGAGCGGACCAGCGTGATCGTGGCGACCGGCGGCACCGGCGTGGTCCGGGCCGCCTACAGCTCAGGGACGCCGGCCATCGGGGTGGGGCCGGGCAACGTGCCGGTTTTCGTTGCGGACGATGCGGACCTGCCGGAAGCCGCCCAGCGGATCGTGGACAGCAAGAGCTTCGACAACTCCATCCTGTGCACCAACGAGTCCGTGCTGATCGTGACCGAGGCGGCCGCCGGCGGCGCTGCTGCGCCACCTGCAGCGCGCGGGCGCGTACCTGCTCCCGCCGGACGAGCGGGACAAGGTCCGCGACCTGCTGTTCCCCGGCGGGCACTTCGACACCCGGTTCGTCGGGAAGGACGCGACCTGGATCGCCGCCCAGGCCGGCCTGCGGGTGCCGGGCACGACCCGGGTGCTGCTGGCCCCGTTCCCCCTGGTCGTCCCCGAGGAGCCGCTGGCCCACGAGAAGCTCTGCCCGGTCCTCGGCCTGACCCAGGTGGGCAGCGTGCGGCACGGCATCGACGCCGCGCGGGCCGTGCTCCGGCTCGGCGGCCGGGGCCACTCGGCCGCGATCCACGCGGCCGACCCGGCGACGATCATGGCCTACGGGGCCGCGCTCGAGGTGCTCCGGGTCGTGGTCAACGCCGGGTCCAGCCTGGGCAGCGCGGGCGTCGGGACCGGGCTGGCGCCGTCCATGACCATCGGGACCGGGTTCTTCGGGCGCTCGTCCGTCGGTGAGAACCTGCAGCCGAAGCACCTCGTGCAATGGACCCGATTGGCCTATAACGAAGACCCGGCCGTGGGTTTCGCCGACTTCACCGGGCTGGTGCCTTGGGAGGCGCCTGCCGGCGCCGTGCCGCCGTATCCGGTGGCCTCTAACTTGCGTGATGGGCGGGCGGCCGAGGCCGGGCATTCTCTCCCGGCCACAACGCCGGGAAGACGCCCGCGCCGCGGCCGCTGGGCGCGTCGGCCGGCTGGCGCGCTGGGCGGGGCCGACCCCGATGTGGAGGCGCTGCGGGCGGAGATCAGGCGGGTCGTGCTGGAGGAGTTGCGCGGCGATCGTGGGGGATGGGCGTGGCTGAGCTGCGGTCGTTCATCTTTCTGGATCGGCTGCAGCCGCAGACGATGTGCTACCTCGGGTCGTGGATCCGGGGGAGCCTGCCGCGGAGCAACGACGCGGCGATCGTCATGGAGGTCGCGCCCGGGCTGGACATCGAGCCGCTGACCGATGTGGCGCTGAAGTACGCGGGCGTGCAGGCCGGGATCCTGGTCGTGGAGCGGCACTTCGGGTACCTGGAGGTGCACGGGAGCACGGACGAGGTGCGGGCGGCCGGGTCCGCCGTGCTGGACGCGCTGGGCGCGTCGGAAGCCGGACGCGACGGCGCCGGAGGTGCTGGCGTCGAAGATCGTCACGATGATCGACCCGCAGCACGCGTTCCTGATCAACCGGAACAAGATCGGCTCGATGGTGCTGGCCGGGGAGTCGCTGTTCGTGCTGGAGATGCAGCCCGCCTCGTACGCGATCCTCGCGGTCAACGAGGCCGAGAAGGCGGCGCGGATCAAGGTCGTGGACTACCGGATGATCGGCGCGACGGGCCGGGTGTACCTGTCCGGGTCCGAGGCGGACGTCCGGCAGGCCGCCGACGCGGCCGAGCACGCCCTGCGGAGCCGGGCGGGGAACCGGGCATGACGGCCGGCCTGGACCCCGAGATGCTGCGCGCCCTGGTCCGCGAGGCGCTGGCCGATCTGCTGCCCGCGGCGGCCGGGCGCCGGCTGAGCCCCGCGCGCGGCTGCAGCCGGCGCCGGCGAGCGCCGCCGGCGGCGCCGGCCAGCAGCGCGCCCGCCCAGGACGGGGCGGCGTACACGGTGCGGGACGGGGTCGCCGAGGTGGAAACCGTGAGCGTGCGGACCGACCAGGAACTGGCCGCGTTCGTGACCCGGCTGCTGCACCTGGTCGAGAACCCGCGCCGCCGCGACGACCTGCGTACCGGCCGGCTCCGGTTCCGTCTCGCGCCCGGCGGCGCCGCGGGCGCGCCGGGTCCGCGCGGCCGGCGCACCGCATCGACAAGGGCGCGGTCACCGAGGCCGCGGTCCGTGACGCGGCCCGGGCCGGGGCCCGGCTGGTGCTGGGGCGGCGCGCGGTGCTCACGCCGCTGGCCCGCGACCGGGCCCGGGCGGCCGGGGTCGAGATCGAGAAGGAGCGCTGATGGTAACCGCGACGGTGGTGGGAAACGTCTGGGCCACCCGCCGGCTGGCCGAGATCCCCAAGGGCGCGTTCCTGGAGGTGGAGGCGGACGGGCACCGGCCAGCGCTTCGTGGCCTTCGACGTCCTGGGCAGCGGGGTCGGGGAACGGGTGCTGGTCGTCCAGGGCTCGGTCGCCGCGGCCTGGTTCCCGGGCGAGCCGCCCCCGGTGGACGCCCTGATCATCGGCTCCATAGACCCATCGGGCAGCACCTCGTGATCATGACTTAGGTGTCGCTGGAACGACCCTACGATCATGATCACGACAGTCAGTAGAGGAGAGAGAAGTGGCGGACAACGCGATCGGGATGATCGAGACGAAGGGCTACGTGGCCGCGCTGGCGGCCGCGGACGCCATGGTCAAGGCGGCCAACGTGGCCATCGTCGGCCGCGAGCAAGTCGGTGACGGCCTCGTGTCGGTCATCATCGTCGGCGACGTCGGCGCGGTGAAGGCCGCCACCGAGGCGGGCGCGGAGACGGCCAGCACCGTGGGCGAGCTGATCTCGGTGCACGTGATCCCGCGGCCGCACGCGGAACTCGGCAGGCACTTCACCATCCGCGGCGAGTGAGTGCGGGGCCGGCCGTGCCACCGCGCGTGCCGCGGGCGCCACGGGCGCCCGGCCCGGGCCGCCAGTCGCGAGGGGGCCGCGCCGCCCCTGGCCGAACTGCGGGTCCACCTGCTGGTCCGGGACCTGCAGCGGCAGTTCGCGGCGTACCTGGGCACCCCGACCCGGGCCCGCGGCTACCCGCCGGTGGCTGGCGAGCATTCGCTGATCGTCGAGGTGGCCCCGGCGCTGGCCATCGAGCGGGTCACCGATCTGGCCCTGCGCGCGGTGCCGGCGGTGGAGCCCGGCATCCTGTTCGTCGAGCGCCAGTTCGGCGTGCTCGAGGTGCACGGGCCCGGCCTGGCCGACGTGGAGCGCGCCGGGCAGGCCATCCTGGACGGGCTGAACGCCAGCGCGTCGGACCAGTTGCGGCCGCGGATACTGTTCTGCGACGTGATCGAGGACATCACCGACCGGCAGGCGATCATCATCAACCGCAACCGCGGCGGTTCCATGATCATCCCGGGGGAGACGCTGCTGGTCTGCGAGGTGACCCCGGCGCTGTTCGCGGCCCTGGCGGCCAACGAGGCGGAACGGACCGCGCCCGGGGTGACGCTGGTGGACGTGGCCATGATCGGGGTGGCCGGGCGGATCTACCTGAGCGGGCCCCGCGAGGAGATCCTGCGGGCCCGCGACGAGATCGTCGCGGTGCTGGGCGGGATCGAGGGCCGGCCCGATGACTGAGCCTGGGCCGGTGAATGGGCCCGGCGCGATGACGGGCCCGGGGCGGTGACGGGCCCGGCGCGGGCGCGCACGACCTGTCCGGCGGCGGTGACGTGCTGGCCCGGATCACCCGGTTCGCCGGCCGCGCCGCGCGGGCCGGCGGCTGCGGTCCCGGCACCACCGTGCAGCTGCTCAACGTGTCGGAGAACGCGACCTACCTGGTCCAGGACCCGGACCAGGGGCCGTCCATCCTGCGGGTGCACCGGCTCGGGTACCACACCGCGGCCGAGATCGAGTCCGAGCTGGCCTGGATGGACGCGCTGCGGGCCGAGGCCGGGGTGCGCACCCCGCAGGTCTGCCCGGCGCCCGGCGGCGGCCGGGTCATGACCATGGCCGACGAGACGGGCCAGCAGCGGCACTGCGTCCGCTTCGAGTTCCTGGCCGGGACCGAGCCCGCCGACGACGACGCCGCGCACTTCGCCGAGCTGGGCGAGATCACCGCGCGGATGCACCAGCACGCCCGGCAGTGGCGGCGGCCGCCCTGGTTCACCCGGTTCCACTGGGACTACGACGCGGCGTTCGGCGCGGGCGCCCGGTGGGGGCGCTGGCAGGACGGGATCGGCGTCGGGCCGGCCGAGCAGCGCGGTGCTGGGCCGGCTGGACGGCGTGCTGCGGGACCGGCTGGCCGCGTTCGGCACCGGCCCGCAGCGGTACGGGCTGGTGCACGCCGACACCAGGCTGGCCAACCTGCTCGTGGACGGCGGCCGGGTCAGCGTCATCGACTTCGACGACTCCGGCTTCAGCTGGTACCTGTACGACGTGGGCACCTCGGTGAGCTTCTTCGAGCACCAGCCGCACGTGCCGGAGCTGGTGGACAGCTGGCTGTCGGGCTACCGCCGGGTCATCGACCTGCCGCCGCAGGACGAGGCGGAGATCTGGACCTTCATCATGTTCCGGCGGCTGCTGCTGGTCGCGTGGATCGGCTCGCATCAGGGGGCCGACATCGCCCGGGAGCTGGGCGCCGGCTATACCCAGGACAGCTGCGCCCTGGCTGAGCGCTACCTCAGCCGTCAGGGCTAGCACAGAAGGGAGTATTACGTGTTCACATCAATCGCGGGGCGGGCCGTCGTGGTCACCGGCGCCACCCGGGGCATCGGCAAGGGCATCGCCCGGGTGTTCGCGGACAACGGGGCGCGGGTCCTGATCGTCGGGCGGGACAAGGACGCGGCCACGGCGGCCGTGGCGGAGCTGACCGCGGGCGGGGCCGAGGTCTCCTACCTGCTGGCCGACGTCAGCGTCCGGGAGGGCTGCCAGCGGTGGCGGCGACCGCGGCCGAGCGGCTGGGCGGCGTCGACGTGCTCTGCGCCAACGCGGGGATCTTCCCGGACAAGCGGCTCGCGGACATGACCGACGAGGACCTGGACACCGTGCTCGGCACCAACCTGCGCGGCTGCATCCTGTCCGTCCAGGCCTGCCTGCCCGCGCTGCAGGAGTCCGCGCACGGCCGGGTCATCCTGACCTCCTCCATCACCGGGCCGATCACCGGCTTCCCCGGCTGGTCGCACTACGGCGCGAGCAAGGCCGGGCAGCTCGGCTTCATGCGCACCGCCGCCATCGAGCTGGCGCGCGCACGCCATCACGGTCAACGCGGTGCTGCCCGGCAACGTGATCACCGAGGGCCTGGTGGACCTGGGCGAGGAGTACATCAACGAGATGACGGCCAGCGTGCCGCTGCGCCGCCTCGGCACCGTGGACGAGATCGGCTACGCGGCGCTGTTCCTGGCCTCCGACGAGGCCGCCTACATCACCGGGCAGACGATCGTGGTCGACGGCGGGCAGGTGCTGCCCGAATCCCTGGGCGCCCTGGATGGCTAGCGCCGTCCGCGCCGGGATGCCGAGCCGCGGAGACGGCCGCCGATGACCGGAGAGCCAGCGGGCCCGGTGCCGGACGGGGCGGCGCGCCGCCCGGCGGGCGGGCGCACCCCCGAGGACGTGCGGCGGGTGCTGGCGGAACGGATCTCGGCCGGTCACCTCCGCCCCGGCCAGCGGCTCGGCGCCGAGCGGGCCCTCGCGGCCGAGCTCGGGGTCAGCCGGGCCACGCTGCGCCAGGCCCTGGCCGTGCTGGCCGAGAGCGGCGTGGTCCGCCGGGTGCCGGGGCGCGGCGGCGGCACCTTCGTCAGCCAGGACAAGATCGAGCGGGACACCTCCCGGGTCGTCGGGGTGCCCGCCCTGCTGCGCAGCCAGGGCGTGGTGGCCGGGACCCGGGTGATCAGCGCCGGGCTGTCCGGGGCGGAGGAGCCCGCGGCCCGCGCCCTCGGGATCCAGCGCGGCGACCTGCTCATCGACCTGGTCCGGATCCGGCTCGCGGACGGCAGCCCCATCTCGATGGAACGCGTCATGCTGCCCGCCGACCGCTTCCCGGGGCTGCTGGAACTCCCGCTGGGCGGCTCGGTCTACGAGCTGCTCGACGAGCACTTCGGTACCCGGCCCGGGGAGGCGGTCGAGCGCATCGAGGTCGTCGCCGCGTCCCAGGACGAGGCGCTGGTCCTGGACGTGCCCGTGGGCTCGCCGCTGCTCGCCATCACCCGGACCACCACCGACACCGGACGGGGTGCCGTTCGAGTTCTCCTACGACCTGTTCCGCGGCGACCGGATCCGCATCATGGTGCGGACCCCGGGGGAGCACGCGGCTACCCCGCGCCGAATCCGGGGGCGGCCGGGTCATCGAGCTGCGCCCGCACAGTGCTATCTGACCGCAGCCATCTGACTCGCAGCACGACCTGATCCAGCAGCCACCTGATCCGACAGCGATCTGATCCAAGAGCGATCCGAGTCCTCCGGGAGAGGAGTTCCGATGACTGAGCCAGCGGAGAAGCCGGTGGGCCGGATCCGGTTCATGGACCAGCAGCGGGTCAACCTCGACGGGTTCGCGGTCGAGGACCCCGACCTGGGCCTGATCGCGCTGCGTTCCCCGCACGACCCCGAGCCGGGGCTGGTGATCTCCGATGGCCGGGTGGTGGAGATGGACGGGGTCGCGGAGCAGGACTTCGACTCCCTCGACGCCTACATCGCCCGGCACGGCCTGGACCTGGCCGTCGCCGCCGAGGTGATGGCCCTGCCGGACACCGAGCTGGCCCGGCTCGCGGTCCGCCCGGACGTGCCCCGGGCCGAGGTCATCCGGCTGTGCGCGGGCGCCACGCCCGGCCAAGCTGGCCCGGGTGCTGGCCCTGCTGCGGCCCGCCGAGCTGGGGCTGGCCATGACCAAGCTGCGCGGCCGGCGCACCCCCAGCAACCAGGCGCACGTCACCAACCGGCTCGATGACCCGCTGCTGCTCGCCGCCGACTCCGCCACGGCGGCCGCGTTCGGCTTCCGGGAGATCGAGACCACCGTCCCGGTCCTCGCCGACGCGCCCAGCAACGCGGTGGCCTGCCTCGTCGGCGCGGCGGTCGGGTCGCAGGGCGTGCTCATCCAGTGCTCGGTCGAGGAGGCGCTGGAACTCGAGCTCGGGATGCGCGGGCTGACCTCCTACGCGGAAACGGTCTCCCTGTACGGCACCGAGCCGGTGTTCACCGACGGGGACGACACCCCCTGGTCCAAGGCCTTCCTGACCTCCGCGTACGCCTCGCGCGGGATGAAGATGCGGGTGTCCTCGGGGGCGGGCGCCGAGGTGCTGATGGCCGGGGCCGAGGGCAAGTCCATGCTCTACCTGGAGGCCCGCTGCATCGCGCTGGCCCGCGCGATCGGCGCCCAGGGCGTGCAGAACGGCGGCATCGACGGGGCGAGCGTGGCCGGGTCCGTGCCCCGCGGGCTGCGCGAGCTGATGGCCGAGAACGTCATGGTCATGATGCGGAACCTGGAGTCCTGCTCCGGCAACGACGCGCTGATGAGCGAGTCGGACATGCGCCGCACCTCCCGCACGCTGCCCATCGTGCTGGCCGGGTCGGACTTCGTGTTCAGCGGGTTCGGCAGCATCCAGCGCTACGACAACATGTTCGGGCCGAGCAACTTCAACGCCGAGGACATCGACGATTTCCTGGCCATGCAGCGGGACTGGGGCATCGACGGCGGGCTGCGCACCGTCCCGGCCGGCGAGATCGGCGAGCTGCGCCGCTACGCCGCCCAGGCCTGCCGGGCCGTGTACCAGCACCTCGGGCTGGCCGACTTCACCGACGACCACCTGGAGCGCGCGGTCGACGCGGCCGGGTCGAAGGACCTGGGGGAGACCGACACGCTGGCCGTGCTGAGCGCGGCGCACGCGATCCGCGAGGGCGGCCTGACCGTGGTGGACATCGTCGCCGCGCTCGACGAGACCGGCTACGAGGCCGAGGCCGAGGCGATCATGGAGATGACCCGGGCCCGGCTGTCCGGCGACTACCTGCAGACCGCCGCGATCTTCGACGAGCAGCTGAGGGTGCTGTCCCTGGTCACCGACCCGAACGACTACGCCGGCCCGGGCACCGGCTACGAGCCGTCGCCGCCCCGGCAGGCCGAGATCGACGAGATCCGGCAGGCCCGCGGGGTCGAGGACCTGCGCGCCGAGCAGGCCGCAGGCCGCCGAGCTCCTGCTCGCCCCGGTCGGCCCGGCCTTCCCCGGGCAGGACCCGCGGGACGTGGTGATCGGCGTGTCCCCCGCGGTGGGCCGGGACGTGTGGCGTTCCCTGTCCGGGCTGACCGTCCCCGAGGTGCTGGGCGAGCTGCTGGCCGGGCTGGAGGAAGAAGGCTGCGTCGGCCGGGTGGTCCGGTTCAACGACACCGTCGATCTCGGCCGGATCGGCCTGGCCGCCGCCCGGCTGGCCGGGTCGGGCATCGGCATCGGCCTGCAGGGCAAGGGCACCGCGCTCATCCACCGCCGGGACCTGGCCCCGCTGGCCAACCTGGAGCTGTACTCGGTGGCCCCGGCCGTCACCCGCGAGCTGTACCGGCTGCTCGGCGCCAACGCCGCCCGGCACGCCAAGGGCGGCACCCCCGACCCGGCCCGCAACCCGTACAACGACGAGGCCATCGAGGCCCGCTACCACACGACCGTGATCGCGCTGATGGCGCTGGAACGGGCCTGGGTCCAGCCCGGGGAACCGGCCGAGCAGCTGTCGAAGGAGGGATTGCAGTGACCGACGTGCGGCCCAGCAGTCCGGGCAGGCCGAGTCCGGGCAGGCCGAGTCCGGGCAGTCCGGGCAGGCCAGTCGGGCAGGCCAGTCCGTCCAGGCACTGTCCGGGCGGCCGGTCGGCGAGCTGACCCTGGAGGCCGTCCGCCGCGGCGAGGTCAGCCTGCCCGACCTGCGCATCCATCCCGGAACCCTGGAGCATCAGGCCCAGGTGGCGCTGGAGCACGGCAACCCCCAGCTGGCCGAGAACCTGCGCCGCGCCGCCGAGCTGACCGGGCTGGGCGACGACGAGGTGCTGGCCATCTACGAAGCGCTGCGGCCGGGCCGCTCCACCGCGGCCCAGCTGACGACGCTGGCCGCCTCGCTCGCCGCCCGGGGCCTGCCCCGCTGCGCCGCACTGCTCACCGAGGCCGCCGAAATCTACGAACGGCGCGGCCTCACCGCATGACAGGCGGCTCCCGCCCAGCGGCGTGCACTCGCGCCGCCGGCGCCGCAGCGTGCCCCGCACTGGCATGATCACGGTCAATCTTCGGCCGCGAGGCACCGATATCGGACCGCGATCATGGAGGCCGCCCCGGTGAGCGTGGTCGCGGGGGTCGATATCGGGAACGCGACGACCGAGGTCGTGGTGCTGGACGGGGAGCGGGTGCTGGGTGCCGACCGGCTGCCCACCCGGGGCCGCAAGGGATCGGCGGAATCGCTGCGCGGCGCGGCCGCGCTGGTCCGCCGGATCGAGCGGCGGCTGGGCGCGACGGTCGCCGAGGCCCGGATCGCGCCGCTGCGGGCCGTGGGCACCGCGACGCTGACCATCCCGGCCGTCGTCCCGGACACCGGCCGGCTGCGCGTGCTCGCCGCCGGGGTCGCCACGCCCGGGCGGCACGGGCACCTGCGTGGGCGCGCCTCTCTGGCTGGACGGGGAGGGTGCTGACCAGGGCCGGGCCTGGACACCGCGCGGGTCGCCCTGGTGCCTGCGCCGGCCTGGGCTATGCGGCGGCGGCGTCCCGGCTCCGCGAACTGCTCGCGGCCGGGGTCCCGGTCGGGGCGGTGCTGGCCGGCAGCGACGAGGGCGTGCTCATCGCCAACCGGCTGGCGCCCCGGTCCCCGTCATCGACCAGATCGACGTGACCGCGGCCGCCGCCTGCGCCCGGCTGGCCGTGGAGGTCCGGCGCCCGGGCCAGCCGCTGACCCTGCTGACCGACCCCGTCGCGCTGGCTGCCGCGCTGCGGCTCGGCGACTGCGGAGGCCGGGGACGCGGCCACCGTGAGCCGCGCCCTGCTCGACTACGGCAACGGGGTGATCGGGCTGGCCGCCGAGGCCGCGCCCGGGCCGGTCCCGGCCGCACGGGCCTGGCCGTCACGGGTCCGGACGCTCGGGCCGCTGAGCCGTGGGTGGTGGCCCACGGCCGCCGGATCGGCCTGCGGGAGGCCTGTGCCGAGCTGGCGGGCTGGCCGGTCGGCACCATCACCGCGCTCGGCACCCCGGACGGCGAGACGCACGCCTGGACGACCTGTTCGCGGTGGACCTGGCCGCCGCGGCGGACAGCGCCACCGCCCGGCGGGGCAGCGTGGGCCGGGCCGCGCTGGTCTCGTCGCTGCACCGGCTCAGCCCCGGCGACGACCACGCCGCCGTGCTCGCTGACCTGCTGGGCTGCCCGGTGCGCTGCGTGCTGACCGAGCCCGCCGCGGCCCGGCTGGGCGCCTGCACCACGCCGGGCGCCCGTGCCGACGCCGTCGTGGTCGACGTGGGCGCGGGCACCATCGACGTCATCGCGCCGGACGGGGAGGTGGTCGCGGCGGGCGCCGGGGAACTGCTCACGGTCGCGGTCGCGGAGACCCTGGGCGTGCCCCGCGCCGCGGCCGACTGGGTCAAGCGCGGCCCGTGCGTCCGGCTCGACGGGAACCAGCGGTTCGAGGCCGAGGACGGGAGCCGCGGGTTCCTGGACGGCCCCGCCGACCCGGCCGCCGCGGGCATGCTCGCCGCCGCGGGCCCGGCCGGCTGGCTGCCGTTCGACCGCGCGGCACAGCCCCGCCGAATGGCGGGCGATCCGGCTCCGGCTGAAGGAGGCCGTGTTCGCGGCCAACCTGGCCCGCGCGCTCCGCTACCCTCGGCCGCGACCTGGGCCAGGTGCTGATCGTCGGCGGCCCGGCCGGGGACGACGAGCTGCTCGGCGTGCTGCTGCGCACGCTGCCCGACGGCGTGACCGCCGGGCGGGGCAACGTCGGCGGCACCCTGGCCGGGCCGGCCGCCGGGCACCGGCACGCCGCCGCCCTCGGCCTGGCCCTGGCGCCGCCGACGTAACCCGTTACCAGCCCACGGCCACCACCAGGTACTGCGGGTTGGTGATCGAGATGTCGGAGGACTGCCCGGCGTCGTCGTCGTACGGGAAGCCGTACTGCAGCCCGTTGATCGCGTTCTGGTGCCAGAACTGGGCGTAGTAGTTCGCCGGGGCGGCCTGGTAGAAGTTGGCCGGGTTCGACTGCTCCGCCGCGGGGAGCTGGGCGACGTGCCGGTTCAGCCCGGCGCACAGCGGGGGATTGGCCGCGAGCGTCCCGCCGCAGCCGAAGATCTGCGCGGTGGAATCGGAGGTGTCGCCCTCCGCGGCCGCGTAGCTGGTGAAGTAGTTCGCGTACGCGCCGCCCGGCTGGAACGCCGGGTCGTTCCCGGGTGACGGGATGCCGTACGGCGCGTTGTCGGTGGCCAGCTCCTTGAACTCGGTCGGCACCGAGTTCTCGAACCGCGCGAACGTGGCGGTGCGGCTCTCCTGGAAGGTGGCGTAGTTCTCCCCGACCTCCTGGTTGGACCCGTCGTGGCCGTGCAGCAGCAGGGCCAGCTTGAGGCCGAAGCGGTCCACCCGCGTGGTGTCCACGTTGATCGACGACGCGCCCACGGTGAACTCGATGAAGTCGTAGTACGGCGCTGTTCGGTGAGCCGAGGTAGAAGTACATCCGGCCCGCGGAGTTGGCCGGCATGTCCACGTACGGCTGCTGGGCGATCGACTCCTCCTGGCCGTTGAAGCTCCAGTAGACCTGGCTGTCCGGGTACTGCCCGTTCGTCTGGTTCACGATCGACAGTTCCAGGACGTGGGTGGCCGCGGGGATGGCGCTGGTGTTGCCCCAGAACGAGGCGGGCGGCGCACCGGTGCCGCCACCCGAGCCGGTGGAGGTCGGCGTGGGCGTCGGGGTGGGGGTCGGGCTGCCCGACGAGCCGGTGGTGTACACCCCGAACTCCCAGAGCGAGTAGCCGTACGGGGTGGCGCGGGCGGTGCCGTACATCCGGATGTACCGGCCGGTCCCGCGACACCGACAGGGTCTGGGTGCCGCCCGTGCCGGTGGTGGTCGAGTAGATCGTGGTCCAGTTCGTCCCGTCGGGCGAGACCTGGATCTGGAACGCGGTCGCGTAGGCCGTCTCCCAGTCCAGCGTCACCTCGCAGATCGTCTGGCTGGAGCCCAGGTTGACCTGCAGCCACTGCGGGTCGGAGAACGCGCTGGACCAGCGGGTGCTGGTGTTGCCGTCCACCGCCGCCGACGCCGGGAACGACGCGTTCTCCAGCGAGGACGCCGTGGCGGGCTGGTTCAGCGCGGCGTCGTGGTGCTGCACGTGGCGCCGGTGCCGCCCGTCGTGCCGTAGACCTGGAATTCCCAGAGCGAGTACCCGTACTGGGTGGCCCGGGCGGTGCCGTACATCCGGACGTAGCGGCCGGTCCCGGTGACGTTGAGGGTCTGCGTGCCGCCGGTGCCGGTGGTGGTGGAGTAGATCGTGGTCCAGTTCGTGCCGTCGGCCGAGGTCTGGATCTGGAACGCGGTCGCGTAGGCCGTCTCCCATTCCAGCACCACCTGGCTGATCGACGCGGTCGCGCCGAGATCCACCTCCAGCCACTGCGGGTCAGCTGAACGCGCTGGACCAGCGGGTGCCGGTGTTGCCGTCCACCGCCGCCGAGGCGGGGAACGACGCGTTCTCGACCGACGAGGCGGTCGCGGTCTTTCCTTGCGAGAGCAGGGTCGCGGCCTCGGCGCTGTGCGCCGTGCCCGCGAGTAACGCCGCGGCCAGGGCCAGCACGGCGGCGAGGGTAGCCAGGAGGCGGAGTGAGACAGGACGGAAGCGGGCAGCGGAGCGCATGACATCTCCCGGTGAGCGGGGGGGACCGGAGAAGTACGAGCCTTGATTTAAGGCTTAAATTTGACCGTAATTTAATGGCGGGGAAACGTCCCGTCAAGGGTGAGTCAAAAGGCGGGCCCGCACGGGCTCGTCCCAGGACTCGCGGCGAGCCGCTCCCGCCCGGCGCTGGTCAACGCAATCTCGGGCGCGCCGCCAGCGCTCGCGCCCGCCAGCGCGGGCGCGGACCGCCCTCAGGACAGCACGCGCCGCCGGAAGTTCCGCAGCCCGATGGCCAGGAACACCACCGCGAACCCGGCCATCACCGGGTAGATCACGTACAGGTGCATGTGCGGGGCCACGGTGAACGCGGCCCGCATCCCCTCGTTCACGTAGACCAGCGGGTTGACCAGCACGATGGTCTGCAGCCAGGGCCAGCCGCCTATCTGCACCGGGGCCAGCCTGGTCCACGAGTAGTACGTGCAGCCGAGGAACGTGATCGGCAGGATGATGAAGCCGAACATCAGCCCGATGTTGCGCGGCTCGAAGCTGGTGCCCAGGACCAGCCCCAGGCCGGCCATGGCCACGCAGGCCAGCGGCACGAACGTGAGGATGATCCACCAGTGCAGCGAGAGGTGCGCGTGCACCCCGGGCGCGTGCACCACCGAGGCCATCGGCAGCACGATGATGGCCGAGATCACGCCCTGGGCCGCGCCCGAGAGCACCTTGGCCATCGCGACCAGCCAGATCGGGCAGGGCGCCTGGACCCGGTCCTCGATCTCCCGGGTGAAGCCGAACTCCTGCGCCATATTCAGGGCGATGGACTGCACTCCCTGGAACATGATCGAGATGCCAACCACGCCGGGCACCAGGATGGTCGCGAACGCGGACTCCGCCGCCGTGCCGTGCCCGCCGCCGATCCCCTGGCCGATCTTCGGGAACACGAACAGGAACACGAAGCAGAGCAGGAACGGCTGGATGACGGTGCGCAGCACGAACTCCCACCAGTGCTTGCGCACCACCACCAGGTCACGCAGCATGAGCGCGCCCAGCGCGGTCCAGCTCGCGGCGGCCACCGACCGGGTCGGGCCGCCGCCGATCCGCCGGGTGGGTGCCTGCGGGGTCAGCGAGGTGGTCATCAGTCCCGCAGCTCCTTGCCGGTCAGGTTGATGAACACGGTCTCCAGGCTGGGCTCGGAGATCGACAGGTCCACGAGGTCGAACCCGCCGCGCTCCGCGGCCAGCACGATCCGCGGCACCAGCCGCTCGCTGCCCTGCATGTGCAGCTCGACCGTGCCTTCTCCTCGGGCCGCCCACCAGCCGGGTCCGGGTGACACCCTCCACGTCCTGGCTGAGCAGTTCGGCCAGCCGGGCGGTGTCGCCCGCCGTCTTCACCGTGACCACCGTGTCGGCGCCGACGCTCTGCTTGAGCGCGGCCGGCGTGTCCAGGGCCAGGATCTTGCCGTGGTCCATGATCGCGACCCGGTCGCAGAGCTGGTCCGCTTCTTCCATGTAGTGCGTGGTGAGCAGGATCGTCTGGCCCTCGCCGTGCAGCTCGCGGAGCAGGTCCCACAGCGCGAGCCGGCTCTGCGGGTCCAGGCCCGCGGTGGGCTCGTCCAGGAACAGCACCGAGGGGCGGTGGAAGATGGCCCGCGCCACCATCAGCCGCTGGGCCATCCCGCCGGACAGCGCGTACACCGAGGCCTTGGCCCACCTGGACAGCTGGAACTGCTCGAGCAGCTCGTCGGCGGTCCGCCGGGACGCCTTGGCGCCCATGCCGAACAGCCGGCCGTGGAAGTACAGGTTCTCCCACACGGTGAGCTGGCGGTCCAGCGTGTTCTGCTGGGACACGATCCCGCTCAGCTGCTTGGCCAGCGCCGGGTGCGCCGCGACGTCCACCCCGGCCAGGAAGGCCCGGCCGGAGGTCGGCAGCACCCGGGTGGTGAGGATGCCGGCGGTCGTGGTCTTCCCGGCGCCGTTCGGCCCCAGCAGGCCGAAGATCTCCCCGGCCTCGACGCTCAGGTTCAGCCCGTCCACGGCGGCGAAGTCCGTGCCCGGGTAGACCTTGGTCAGCTCCTCGGTGCGGATGACCGCGGCGGGTCCGCCGTCCGGCCGGCCGGTACTGCTCGCGGTTGCGGGTGCGCTGGTCATGGCCTGCACATCGTAGCGAGTGGCCATAGGGCAACCTTGGGTAGGGACCGCCGCCCGGGTGAAGGCACAGCACCCGGGCAGACGGCCCCAGGCACCCTGACCTCCGAGAGGAACGCGCATGGCCCGGGTACTGATCACCGGCTCGTCCGACGGCCTGGGCCTGATGGCCGGCGAACTGCTCGCCCGCGACGGGCATGAGGTCACCCTGCACGCCCGCAACGACGCCCGGGCCGCGACGCCCGCGCCGCGCTGCCCGCCGCGGCGCACGTGGTCGTCGGCGACCTGGCCAGCATCGCCGGCATGCGACAGGTGGCCGGGCAGGCCAACGAGCTGGGCCGGTACGACGCGGTGATCCACAACGCGGGCGTCGGCTACCGGGAGCCGCGCCGGATCCAGACCGCCGATGGCCTCAGCCACGTGTTCGCCATCAACGTCCTGGCGCCCTACCTGCTCACCGCGCTGATGACCCGGCCGGACCGGCTCGTGTACCTGAGCTCCGGCATGCACCGGGGTGGCCAGCCGGATCTGGCCGACCTGCAGTGGGTCGGCCGTCACTGGAACGGTTCGCAGGCGTACGCGGACTCCAAGCTGTTCGACGTGGTGCTGGCGTTCGCGGTGGCCCGGCTCTGGCCCGATGTGCTCAGCAACGCCCTGGAGCCGGGCTGGGTGCCGACCAGGATGGGCGGCCCGGGCGCCCCGGACGACATGTCCCAGGCCCCGGTGACCCAGGCCTGGCTGGCGGTCAGCGACGATCCCGCGGCCACCGTGACCGGCCAGTACTTCTACCACCAGCGGCCGCGCCCGGTCCATCCGGCCGCGTCCAGCCACTCGGTGCAGGACCAGCTGGTCGCGGCCTGCGCC
>CAVUKT010000092.1:0-37595 GCA_963742055.1 uncultured Actinomycetes bacterium
GCCCTGGAGCCCAACGCGAGCCACGCCGGAATCCCTCCCGCAGGGCGTTTATGGCCACGGCATCTGGGCATGCCTACGGCGCCAGCCGGTCCGGATGGTGCGGGGTCGCCCCCAAGGCGGCTACACCGACAGGTACGAGGTCATCTGTCCCGACTGCGGCGACCATCCCCGCGTGGGATACACCGAGGCTGAGCCCCGGCTGCAACGCGTCAGAGGGCCATACACCCTGAACGAGGGCCTGACGGCATACGAGCGGCACATCGGAGCCCGCTGAAGGACCAAGCCCGGATACGCGCGGTCCCCGACGACGCGGCCACGGGCTCCGCTCGAAGATCTTGACGCCGGGGAAGCGGGATGCTCCCGGCTGAAGTTGCTCAACTGGCACCCTGGCCCGTCAGCGGGACTCCCGGCGACGGGTGATCCGCGAGGACGTGCGGTTGGAGATGCTCATCAGCCCCAGGGGCTTCACACGCGGGGTCGGAAATGGCCCCAGTATCGCTTGCGCGATGATTCGTCACCACCCCCGCGGACGGTGCGCTCGCATGGCTGGACCGAAGCGCTCCGACCGGAAGGCGAACATGGCTGGCATCGCGCCCAGTGGCACAGCTCAGCCGGGACCAAGGGCCAAGAAGCGGGAACGCCGGGCGGCAGGCATCTATGGCGCCATCGTCACCGCGGCGATCCTCGCTGCGGTCGGCGGCCAGCTGCCTACCGTTGCGCTGGTGGTCTCGGTCGTGGTCACGCTGGTCGTGTACTGGGTCGCGGAAGAGTACGCCGAGATCCTGGGTGAGCAGGCGGAGGGCGGAACCCTGCCGACGTGGGCGTACATCCGCGGAGCCCTGGCGGCGACCTGGCCGATGGTCAGCGCATCCTACGCCCCCTTCTCGCGCTGGTGCTGGTGCGGCTGGCCGGGGCGTCGTCTCTGGCTGCTGCCAACGTCGGACTGGTGGCCGCGGCGGTGCTGCTGGTATTCCACGGCTGGTCCGCGGCCCGCCGTCGCAGCTGCGCGGCTGGCAAGCCCCTCCTGGCCACCGCGGTGGCCGCGGGACTGGGACTGGTGATGATCGTGCTCAAAGACCTGGTCCTCATTCACCTGCACGAGAAAGTTGCCGTCATGCTGACACGCGCGGCGGCTACGAAATCGACGATGATCCCCTGGGCGGCTTGACGTGGACGCCATCCACGCCTTTCTCTCCCGGGACGCCTACTGGTCGCCGGGCATTCCGCGCGACGTGCTGAACAGAGCCATCGCAGGTTCACTGAACTTCGGTCTCTACCGTGACGGAGCCCAGGTTGGCTTCGCCCGGGTCATCAGCGACCAGGCCACCTTCGCCTGGCTCACCGACGTCTACGTCCTGCCTGACCACCGCGGTCACGGACTCGGCCACTGGCTCGTGCAGGCCACCCTGGACCACCCCGGCCTTCAGGGTCTGGGCCACATCGCACTGGTCACCACGGACGCTCACCAGGTCTACGCCGACTGCGGCTTCGCGCCGCTGCCCGATCCCCAGCGCTGGATGGCCATCACTACCGCCGCGGAACGTTACCGAGCCGCCATCCAGGAACGCGGTGACGGCCGAGACGAACGAGCGGCGTCATCGAGCCAGGGGTAGTGGCCAGCGCCGGGCTGGACAACGAGCTGGCCGCGGGAAACAGGGCGGCGAACTCGGCGAGCACCTGCGGCGGCCGCTGCAGGTCGACGCTCCCGGCGAGGATCAGTACCGGCGAGCCGAATGCGGCGATCGCCTCGCGGTCGGCCGCGGGATCAAATGCGCCGTCGGCGGTGAAACCCTGGGCCGCCGCCTCGTTGGTCTGCGTCTCGCCCGCGGCCGAGTGGGCCTGCGCGGCGGCGTCCCAGCGGCCATAGAAGAACGGGGCCAGGGCCTCCAGTCGGCGTCGGTGCCCGCACCGGCAGCGATGCGTTCGAAGGGGCCGCCGCCCCGGTGAACCAGGGCTCGTCGTGGCGGAGCTGGACGATCTCCCGCCGGGTTTCGCCGTCCGGTTCCAGGCGGCCCGGGCGCTCGGCGTGATCAGGGCGAGCTTGCCCACCCGCCGTGGTGCCGCACCGCGTACTGCACGGCGATATTGGCGCCGGCCGAGTGTCCCAGCAGGTCGAAACGGCCAGATGCAGATGATCCTGCAGCGCGGAGACGTCCGCCACCTGGCGGTCGCAGCGGTAGCTGCCGGATCCGCGGGATGGCCGACTTACCGGTGCCCCGCAAGTTCAGCATGATCAGCTGCCGGTACGCGGCCAGGCCCCCGAGATCGCCCAGATAGGCAGGGTCTTGCATCGGGCCGCCGGGGACGCAGACCAGCGGGGCGCCTGTCCCGTGGACGTGGTAGGCGAGTTCGGTTCCGTCGGCGGCGGCGAAGGCGGGCATAGGTGTGATGCTGACAGCGGCCGCGGACCGGCCGCAACCGAGGGCCGCCGCGCTCGCGCTTTCGCTGGGCGAGCAGTCAGCCGGTGCGATGCCCTGGTGTCGCCGGGCGATCCCGGTAGAAGACCAGCTCCGGATCACCCTCGTCGAGCCCGACGAGTTCGCCGCTGAAGGACCAGTCCTCCGCGGCCAGCAGCGCCCTCATCGAGCGATTGGATCTGTTCGTCAACGTGAACACCTGGGCCGTGCCCGCAGCAGCCACGGCTTCCCGCAGCAAGATCCGGCCGATGCCCGATCGGCGGTGAACCGGCCGCGACCACGAGGAGCTCAATGAAGTCCCGGCCGAAGAAATGCGCTGGCATGACGATGACGAAACCTGCCACCTCCTCGTGGTCGAGGTAGACGCGGCATTCGCCGCGTCCGGGGAGTGCCGCAGGAACTCCGTCCGCTCGTGGTCTCCGCTGGCCGCCACGTCATCAGTGCGGAGGATCGCCGGGAGGTCACCGGCGACAGCCCGGCGGGTCTGAGCCTGGGTCACCGGATCAGCTGATCCGCACATCGAGCTCGAGCCAGCCGGCCAGGTCGGCGAGCTCCTGGTCAACCTCGGCGGCCATGGTCCGAGTGAAGGGCACGTCCTGGTGGATGGCGTTCACCAGGAGCACGCCGTCCTTCCGGTCGGCCTTGGCGTCAACCTTGCCGACCAGCCGGTCGCCGTAAAGGACCGGGAGCGCGAAGTAACCCCACTGCCGCTTCGCGGCGGGCTTGTACATCTCCAGCTGATAGTCGAATTCGAAGAGCTCCTCGGTGCGCGCCCGGTCATGTACGAGCCGGTCGAACGGTGACAACAGCGCCGCCCGGCCGTGGAATGGCTCGTCGAGGAGCGACGGCTCGACCCGCCACTCCCCTGAGACGCCCTCGACGACCGCGGGCTCCCCTGCCTCGCCGACGACGGCGGGCTCGACGGGGCACTCCGGGCCGCGGCGGCGGGCGATCCCGAGAGCGCGCAGCCGCCGGTGGTCCCGCTCCTGCTCGGCCCGCCCGGCCGGAACGACCGGGGCGTCCGGGTAGACCCGGTCGGCGAGGTCCCACAGCCGGTCACGGCCCTTGCGACCGGCGACCGCGACCTCCCCGCGCTGCACCATGAACTCGAGCAGCTGGGTGAGGTTCCTGTTGTTGGTCCAGCCGGTGGAGCCCCACGGCTTCTCGCACGTGTCGGGCAGCTCACGCGAGGGCAATGGCCCGGCGTCACGCAGGCGGTCGATGATCTCGCGCCGGCAGCGGTCGTTGGCCATGACCCAGTCGCGGCGGTACTCGTGCCAGACCTTGAGCTCACCGCGGCCGGGCCACTCGGCCATCTCGGCGCGGTACAGCGCGAGGTCTTCGGCGGGGCGCACCATGGCCCGGAGCTCGATCAGCTGCCGGTCATCCAGGGCCGCGCGCAGGTCAGCGGCCGAGTACGACGACCCGAGCCGGCTCCAGGCGACCAGGTCGGCGCTCGGCGCGACGGCGCTGGTCGGATCCAGCTGGAGCAGCGTGAGCTGCCGGGCCAACGGCAGCAGGCCGGTGGGCCGTTCCGCCTGCAGCAGCTGGGCCCGGACGGCCGCGCGCCGTGCGTCCTGGCGGCTGAGGTGGTGAACCTGTGCCATGCCCACACCCTAGGTCGCACTACCGACTGCGGCCGGCCTGCCTTTCGCCAGTACAGTACACTGAGGTACTACGCCAAGGAGGCCTGGTCATGGGCTACCAACTCCGGATGCACAGCGAGATCCGCGACCGGCTCACCGACCTGCGGGCCACCGAGCCTGAATTGGCCCGCCTGGTTGGCGAGGCGGTGCTGGCCCTGCTGGACGCGGGCGAAAGCCTCGGCCCGCCGCTCGTGGTCCCGCTGGAATCGGTGCTCCAGCCACCGGACGACCCCCGGGAAGCCCTCGATTACTCCTACCAGCGCCAGCTGGAACACCTGACCGCGGTGCGCCGCGGCGTCGCGGACGTGGCGACCTCGCGAAAACGCGTTGAGCTGCAGGTCAGCGCCCTAGAGCAGCAAGCCGCCAAGCTCGCCGCCCAGCGCGAGCGCGCGATAGAGGCTGGGCACCCGGACCTGGCCAGGGAAGCGCAAACGCGCGAAGCGAGGGTCGCGGAGCAGCTCCCCGGGCTGCGCGAACAGCTTCTCATCCTGGCCGGTGAGCAGGAGAAGCTGACCACGGCCAGTCAGCGCGTGCAGGCCAGGGTCGAGGCGTTCCGGGTCCAGAAGGAGACGCTCAAGGCCACCTACACGGCCGCCGAGGCATCCCAGTCCGTTCATGAGGCCTTCGCTCTCGCCAGCACCGACGCTGACGATCCCGAAGCGATGAAGGCGTATGCCTCGGCCGGGTTTGCCAGTGCCACCGTGACGGCGGGCGAGGTCCTGCAGGAAATCCGGGATCTCACGCCGCCGTTCCCGGTCGGCCCCGGGCCGGATGAGGACGGCATCCATCCGCCGCCTGGCCTGATGGAACTGCGGCCAGGCGCTCCCGACGACGTGCAGGCCGGCCTGCTGTTCGCAGTCGAGCCGCCGGACACCGCGGTCATGGTGGCCTGGGTCGACGATCCGGGCGGCCGGCCCGGCCGCTACCGGGCCGTGATCGAGGCCGCGGCAGGCCGCCTGCCGCCCGCGGGCACGTCTGCCCCCGCCGACTTCAATTCCTATAACGCCGACTCGTTGCTGGACGAGTTCTTCCCTGGCGAGGAGACCGAGGTCGAGGTAGGGGCGGCTGCGCTGGTCGCCCGCCATCGTGCCCACACCCTCGCGGAGGCCCGGCAGCGGATGAGGCAGACCCAGGCCCAGGTGGCTGAGCGGATGAACGTCCGCCAGGAACGGGTCTCCGCCATTGAACGCGCCGAGCCTGGTGCCACCGAGGTCCGGACGCTGGCCGCGTACGTGCGCGCCCTGGGCGGCAGGCTCGAGATCGTGGCCGACATCGGCGGCGAGCGGATCGTGCTGCGGTAGCGCCCCCTGGGGCGCGGGGTCAGTACCGTGGCAGCGTGAAGTCGTCACCGCTAGTCCCTGAAGGTTTCGCCGTTCCGAGCCGGGTTGCGCAGCGAGCTGTTCGTGCTCGAGCCGCTCGGCGTCCAGCACAATGTGGCCGACCATGCCGCCTGGACATCCAGCATCGACCACATCAAGGCGAGTCCGGGCTTCGCGGGGCGCTCGTGGCCCGAGCCCATGTCGCTCGAGGAGAACGCCGCCGACCTCGTCAAGCACGCCCGGGACTTCGCCGACCGCACCGGGTTCGCCTACACGGTGCTCGACCCCGCGTCGGGCGATGTGATCGGCTGTGTGTACTTCTACCCGCCCCGCCGTGGCGGTTACGACGTCAACGTGCGCTCCTGGGTCCGCGCCGACCACGCCGGGCTGGACCAGCCCCTGCATGATCTGGTCCGCCAGTGGCTAGCCGATGCGTGGCCGTTCCAGGAGCCTGAGTACGCCGAGCGTTAAGGCATCCTGGCGGGATGCATAAGACTTCGGGCCTGCGCGATCCTGCGGCGTCCTTCCCGCTGCCGGGCACGCGCGACGACGCCCAGGACCGGCGGCAGGCTAACCGGGCGGTCGCGGTCAGCGCCGTGGGCCTGGCGGCTACCGGCCTCATCGAGCTGCTGCTCGCGATGCTGACCGGATCAGTGGGCCTGCTCGGCGGACGCGATCCACAACCTGTCGGACGTGTCCACCAGCGCCGTGGTATTCCTCGGCTTCCGGCTATCCCGCCGGCCGTCCACGGAGCGCTATCCCTACGGCCTCGAACGGGCTGAGGACCTGGCCGGCATCGGGATCGCGGTGGTCATCTGGGCGAGCGCGGTGTTCGCCGGGTACGAGAGCATCCGCAAGCTCATCGAGCATGGCCATACCTCGCACGTGGCCGCGGGCATCATCGGGGCCACGATCGGCATTCTCGGTAATCAGATCGTGGCCCGGTACAAGCTCGTCGTCGGCAGGCGCATCAACTCGGCCACACTGGTCGCTGACGCCCGGCACTCCTGGCTCGACGCGCTGTCCTCGGCCGGGGCCCTCGCCGGGCTGATTGCGGTGGCCCTGGGCCAGTCCTGGGGCGACCCGGTCGCCGGGCTCGGCGGTCACCGCGTTCATCTGCCACGTCGGCTATGAAGTCACGGCCGACGTCGTGCACCGCCTGGCCGACGGCGTCGATCCGGCGGTGATCACCGGCGCCGAGGCCGCTGCCGGATCGGTGCCCGGCGTCATCCACGCGCACGCCCGCGCCCGGTGGACCGGCCGGACTCTCCGCATCGAACTCGAAGGCTGGGTCGACCCGGACCTGCCCGTCCGCGACGCTGACGAACTCGGCCGCCAGGTCGCCGGTGCCCTGGCCCGGGAGGTTCCCGAGGCGGGCAGCCTCACCTGGATCACCCGCGCCGGTCCCGCCTGACCACCCGGCGCATTTCGGGCGGGGCAACCTCCTGGTCCCCCCGGCGAACGCGCCTGGAAGGTGCGACAGCACGCGAGATCGGGGCTCTGGCGTGCTGCATAGGACCCGCGCCCCGGGGTGACGGCCTGGCGGGCGGGGCGGACGGACCAAAGGTGCGCGCAAACTGCTGCGGGGGCGGCGCTGTCAATATGTGCCATCAAATCGATGATCAGCCGATCCACGTAATGTCGAAGATCCTGATCAGCTCGGCTGTGTCGTCGGCATAGAAGCTCAGCAGTCCATAACCAGCGCTGACGGCCGGGCCCAGCCGCGCCAGGGGCCATGCCGGCCGGGAGCGGCAGGCTAGGAGCAGCCCGGCCCCCGGCGAGGGTATGGCCCCCACCCGGGCTGCGCCTGATCGGGGGCGATGGCCGGCGGCTGAGCGTCGGCCATCGCCGGTCACCGGGACGGCCCGGCTAGCTGCCGGTGCATCCCGGGCTGGTGTGGACGATGTCCTGCTTCACGATGAACTTCGCGCCGGAACCGGAGTCGCGGATCACGGTGATCGCCGCTCCGGCGCCGCTGGGCAGCGCGGACGGGTCGATGTCGAAGACGTAGGCACCGGGCGGGCCCTGGTACTGGCCCGGTGCTGGGATGCCGAGAACCTGCTTCAGCAGCGCGGGGCTGGGCTGCGGGTAGTGCTGGCAGGCAGGGTTCTGCTGGCCGAAGGTCACGCTGGCGGGCACGCCATCGGCGCGGAGTGTGCTCTGCAGCCCGGACGCGTCCTGGAGCTGGTTGATGGTCACCTGGATGTTGCCGTTGGCCTGCGTGCTGACCGTCCATGCGTCCAGCCGGACCCGCGGCTGGTGGCTGACGGGCATCGCCAAGATCACGGCCGCGCGCTGCTGCGCCCGCCGTCACCAGCGCCCCGGCGGCCGGGA
Source organism: uncultured Actinomycetes bacterium (assembly GCA_963742055.1). GTDB lineage: Bacteria > Actinomycetota > Actinomycetes > Streptosporangiales > Streptosporangiaceae > RYN-230. The sequence continues at coordinate 7,717 of CAVUKT010000092.1, forward strand.
GCAGCCACCGGCGCCGCTGGGCCCGGCTCCTGTGCCTGATCTGAGCTACCGGCGGCCGGCTGGCCGCAGGTATCGCGGACACCGAATCCCTCACCACCCGCAGTACGTCGTTGTCGCTCATCGCATCGTTGCCAGTCATTGGCCGACCTCCTGGGTCCTGGGCGGGCTGAGTTCCTGACGCAGTGCCGCGGTTGCCCTGGCCAGGTGGACCCGTACCGTCGCGGACGCGATGCCCAGCTGCGCCGCGATCTCGTCGGTGTCCATGTCCAGGAAAACCCGCAGCGCGATGACCTCGCGCTGGCGGGGCGGCAGGCTCCGCAGCGCGGCCAGGACGGCGGCGTCGAGACCACCGTCCTGGTCGCCGGGAACCAGGGCGTCGTAGTCAGCCAGGGGCAGCTCGCGAGCGCGGCGGCGCCACCACGTTGTCCCGGTGTTGAGCGCGGTCCGGACCACCCACGCACGCGGAGCGGGATGGCGGCTGACCCTCCGCCACGCCCGCCAGGCACGTGCGAATGCCTCGGCCACCTGATCCTCGGCCTGCTGCGGGCTGCCAACCACGGCGAGCACCGCCCGCAGGCAGACGATCCCAGCTGGACTCGAAGAACTCGGCGAACTCCGTCTGCTCCTGGCTCACACCTGGTTAACCCCGTATACCCCTCACTCTGCTTACCGGCGACCCCGGAAACTCACGGCTAATCAATAAGGCACCGGCCTCGCCTGCCATACCAGAGCCCACCTCGACGCGGTTTCCCTCGAACTCAACGACCGCCCCCACCTAAGTCATGATCACGAAGCCGGGCTAGGTTTCCCGGGGGCTGGGCTGACCCCGAGGACAGGATGCCCTGGTTCGGGGACGGAACGGTCGCCGGCATAACCCTTTCGGCCACATTCGCTGCGTTGACGCCCGGCCTAGTCGCTCAGGGCGGGGTGAGCCACGCCATCGACGCGGAGGGTTCGACTGCCTACGCTGGAGCTAGCAGCCGCCCCGGGAGGGCCCGTGTCTGGTTACGCCGCCGTGTTCGTCGTCGTCGCGGTGATGGTCGCGCTGTGGGGCGTCACGGTAATGATCAGGCGCCGGCGGGAGGGCGGGCGGCCGCACCTCGGAGACGCGGACGCGTTCGAGGGCAATCTCGTGGTCCCCCCGGCTGACGGGCTGAACGGCCGACCCAGTGGACGCGCCTCGCACGGCGACAGCGGTCACGGGCATGGCCTCGGCAGCCACGGGCACGGCGGGTTCGGAGGGCACAGCAGCCACGGAGGGGGCCACGACGGAGGCGGGGGCGGCGGCCACCACTAGGTGCCTGGAAGGTGCGACAGCACGCGAGATCGGGGGCTCGGGCATGCTGCCGCACCCGCTCAGGTGAACGGCGGCCTCAGGAAAGCCAGCGGCGCCCCGGGCGGGGGCAGGCCGTCACTCGCCGGCGCGGCCCGCCAGCCAGCGCACCGTCCCGGACGGGTCGCGCATCACCAGGACCGAGGTCTGCTGGCGGTCAAAGCTGTCCCAGATGAAATCGAGCTCGGTGACCCATCCGGTGGCGGGCACACCGCCGGGCACAGCGTCCAGGGCCTGCAGCATCAGGGCCCGGGCCTGAGGCGCCAGGTTGGTCACGCCGGCGGCAGCGGCCGGCCGGCCTGCGACGTCGGCGACGACGCCCCATTCGTACAGGCGCTTCAGCAAAGGCCGGGCCGGGGCGGGTGACGTCATAGCTGCGATCCTGACTGCCGATTACGTTGTGTCGCTACCTCGTAACCGTCTTATCCGAGACAAGCCTGTCTCGTCAGCATCTCGTGCTGTTTCTTACGCTTGGTTAGCCGGGATGTAGCCTTTCCGCTAGAGCGGCGGGCTGGCCGGCAGCGCACAGGTGAGCCGCCCGTTAAGCCGGTGAGCCGGATGGCCAGCAGGCATACGTCGTCCGCGCGCGGGGTTTCGCCCAGCAACGCGGCCTGCACCGTGGCACACGTCTTCTCGGCACTGAGCGACGGGACCTGGCCCATCACCGCGGCCAGGGCGCTGAGCCCGTCGGTGATGTCCCGGCGCCGGTCCTCGATCAGCCCGTCGGTGTAGAACAGCAGGCTCGTGCCGGGCTCCAGGATCCGGTGGCCCACGGTGAATTCCGCCTTCCCCGGGACGCCGAGCATCACCCCGGACGCCTCATCCAGGTATCCGGTCTGGCCCGACGCGCTGGCCCAGACCGGAGGCGGGTGCCCGGCGTTGGCGTAGGTCAGCTCGCCGGTGGCCGGGTCGAGCAGGGCGTAGATCACCGTGGCCAGCGCGTCCGGCAGCAGCCTGGCCTGCGCCCGGGCGGTGCGCTGCAGCACGTCGGCCGGCTGCATCGTGTCCACCGCGTACGCCCGGAGCAGGTGCCGCATCTGGCCCATGACCGACGCGGAGCTGATGTTGTGCCCCACCACGTCGCCGATGACCAGCCCGACCCGGCCGCCGTCCAGCAGGAACGCGTCGTACCAGTCGCCGCCCACGTCCACGTCGGCCGTCCCGGGCAGATAACGCACCGCGAGGTCCAGCCCAGGGATCTTGGGCAGCGAGTCGGGCAGCACGGATCGCTGCAGGGTCTCGGCCACGGTGTGGTCGCGGGCCGAGGTGGCCGCGTTGACCAGCCCCACGGCGGTCTGCCGGGCCAGTTCCTCGACCACCGCGATGTCAGTGTCCGCGAAACCAGGGTGATCGGCGCTGCGGCCGACGGCCAGCACCCCCAGCGCGTCCGAGCCGGCCACGAGCGGCGCGACCAGCACGTCCCCAGGTTCTATCTGGGCCACGATGTCGCTCAGTGCCGGGGTGCTCTCGATGTGCGCGGCCATCTGGGCTGCGGCGCCGCGGACCAGATGGGTCGTCCCGGTGATGTAGGCGGTCTTGACGGTCCACGTGCCGAGGGCGGGGACCGGCTCGCCGCGCAGGTCGGTGAACTCGACGCCGCCGCCCGGCTCGCGGTGGGCGATCGAGATGGCCCGCAGCACCCCGTCCGGGCCGGGCAGGAAGACCAGGCAGAAGTCCGCCAGGCTGTGCACGACCAGCTGGGCGGCGTGCTGGAGCAGCTCGTGGCGGTCCTGGGCCGCGGCCACCAGGTCACCGGCCTGGAGCAGGAAGGCGACCCGCTCCTGGGCGCCGTCCGCCTCGGCCCGGGCGATCCGCTCCCGGGTCAGCAGCACCGCCCGCTCCTCCTCGGCGCGCTGCCGGGCGGTCAGGTCTACGACGTAGGTCACCCAGCGCAGCGGGTTGGTGCTGACCACCGCGGCGCCGACCAGGACCGGCACCCGGTGCCCGTCCCGGTGCAGGTACTCCTTCTCGTAGGGCCGGAAGGCCCCGGTGCTGACCAGCTGCAGCCTGGCGCCAGCGTCCGCGTCCCACCAGTCCGGCGGCGTGATGGTCCGGGCCGGAGATCCGGCCGGCCTCCACGTCCTCCCGGGTGTACCCGATGATGTCGAGGAAGGCGTCGTTGGCGTCGTGCACCTGGTCCTCGCCGTTGACCACCACGCCGATCACGTTGGCCTCGCGCAGCCGGCCCATCAGCTCGGCGCCTTCCCGCAGCGCCGCCGCGGCCCGGCGCTCCCGGGTCAGGTCCCGGAACATGGCGTACGCCCGCTGCGGCCGGCCGTCCGCGTCGAGGGCGTCCGGCACCGCGGTGACCCGCAGCCAGCGCAGCTCACCGGTCCGGCCGTGCGGTACTCCTATCACCTCGTCGGTCACCACCTGCCCGGTACGCAGCGCGACGCTGACCGGGTAATCGCCGGGCTCGAGCGGGGAGCCGTCCTCGCGCACGGACCGCCCGGTACCCGACAACGGCCAGGTGATCAGCTCGTCTTCGGCCAAGCCGAGGATCTGGCAGGCGGCCGGGTTGGCCCCGAGGATCAGGCCGTTGGTGTCGTAGTAGATGACGCCCTGCGGCAGCGTCTCGAACAGCGTCCGGTACCGCTCCTGGGTCATGGCCAGCTGGGTGGCGAGCGCCTCCTGCGCCCGCCGGTCGAGGACCTGCGCGGTCACGTCGCTCACCAGCACCAGCACCCCGTCAGCCTGCCCGTCCGCGCCGCGCACCGGCTGGTAAAGGCACTCAACGAAGACCTGCTCGGGGCCGGAGCCGCCCCGGGGGACGAGCAGCTCGGTCTCATAACCCTGGAACGGCTGCCCGGACTCCAGCACGGCGGCGATGAGCTCGGCGCGGCCCTGCGCCGCGAGCTCCGGCAGGGCCTCCTGTACCGACCGTCCGAGCAGGTCCTGGCGGCCGACGAGGTGGCGGTACGCGTCGTTTGCGAACTCGAAAACCAGATCCGGCCCGGCCAGGTAGGCCACCGGGACGGGAACAGCCGCGAAGAGCTCGTGCAGCACCGCCAGACGGCGACTGGGACTGCGCCCTCGCGAAACCGGACCTGAACCCACTCTGCCCCCCCGGGCAACACCTGGGGGCGTCACGCCAGACTCCCCCGATATGTCGGCATCGTCACCCAGGGTACCTTCCAGGCTCACGCTCCGGTATTCCGCCGCGGCTGCCCCGGGCGGGCCGGTAGGTTCATCCAGCTGAGGCTTTCCTGGATGGAGGCGACGTGAAGCTGCTCCGGGTGCTGGCCGTGCCAGCCGCGCTGATCCTGGTGGCGGCCTGCGGCGGCGGCGGCAGCCCGGGCGCCGCGCAGAGCACCGCCCCGGGCTCGGCGCCGTCGGCCACGACCAGCGCCCACCCGGTCAGCCAGACCACGGCCCGGCCCCCCGCGATGGTCGGGGTGACCGCCGGGGGCTCCCTGGTCCTGCTGAGCCCGGTGACCGGGGCGCCGATCCGGGCGCTGGTGCGGGGCGGCGTCATCGGCGATGAGATCTCGGTCTCCGCGGACGGCCAGACCATCTACTTCAGCAGGCGGCACGGGTGCGTGGACGACGTGGAGTCGGTCCCGCTGTCCGGCGGCAAGCCGACGCTGATCACCACCGGCAGCCTGCCCGCGATCAGCCCGGACGGGAGCACGCTGGCGTTCGCCCGCCAGCCGACGCTGACCAGGCACTGCATGGCGGGCGCAGGGAGACCTCTCCGCGCAGTACGACCTGGTCACCCGCACGCTGAGCAGCGGGGTGGAGCGGGTCTACCCGGTGCTGCCGGCCGGCCAGTCGAGCGGGCTGCCCGCGCCCATCTCGCACCTGTCCTGGGCTCCGAACGGCACCGAGCTGGCCGTGTCCATCGCCGCGATCCAGGACAACGAGGGCTGGCAGATCGCGCTGCTGGACACCGCGACCGCCCAGAACTACCTGGGCGGAACCGGGGTCACGCCGGTGCCGATGACCGGCCCGGACCGCCGCCGCAGCTACTGGCGCGAGGGCGTGTACCTGCCCGACGGCAACCTGTTCGTCAGCCGCGCCTGCTGTGCCGGGGAGCCAGTGCGCAACGTGTCCAAGCTGATGTGGGAGATCACCCCGGCCGGGGTGCTCAGGCACCAGGTGGCGATCGGGCTTCCCCGGGCTCGATCACACCAGCCTGGCGGTGAACCATTCCGGGAAGTGGCTGCTATACCTGGCTGGCACCGGGCTGTACGTGTCGGAGAAGGGCGCCCGGCCCCGCGCCCTCGGCTCCGGCCTCATCGCCGCGGCCTGGCTGTGACATTCGGCGCCAGCCCCGACGGTGCCCGGCGGCTGGAATACCGCGCCCGCGGCTACCTCGCTGGCTGCCAGCTTCTGCTGTTATCAAGATGGCTGATGGTCTGTTGTCGCGCTGGCCCGGCAGGTACACGGTGCGGCGGCTCTGCCGGGCCTGGCGGGCCGCGGGCACCCGGGGCGCCATGCCTGCCGCCATCCGGGCCTCGGCCTCGGCCCAGCCGAGGAACTGGGCGTCGTCCAGTTCCTCCTCCTGCAGCCGGATGGCGCCGGGGTCGGTGAGCACGCCCCCGTCGAAGATGAAGTTCATGATCGCCTGCGGCCGGTCCCCCGCGGCGGCCACCCAGTCGACCACGAGGAGATCACCGGCCGGGATGTCCAGGCCGAGTTCCTCGGCGATCTCCCGGGCGGCGCACTGATCCGGCGCCTCGTCGGCCTCGACGATGCCGCCGGGGATCCCCCAGTCCGGCCGGTAGTTGGGCTTGACCAGCAGGATCCGGTCGTCCTGATCGGTGATCAGCATGCTCGCGGACAGATAGACGGTGGACAGGCTGGCGAACCAGTCGGCGGTGCTCAGCAACGGTTCAGGCACGCCTAGCAAGCTACCGGGTGCGCCGTTTGGCCGCGTACATGGCCCGGTCGGCCTCGCGCAGCGCCGCGTCCGCGGACTCGCCCGGCGCGGCGAGGTGAATGCCGATGCTGACCGGAACCGGGACCAGGTGCCCATGGATGAGATGCGGCTGGCCCAGCGCGGACCTGACCCGCCCGGACAGCCCGTCCAGCCCGGCGGCGCTGATCCGGGGGGCGGTGACCGCGAACTCGTCCCCGCCCAGCCGGGCCACCGTGTCCTGCGGCCGGACGTGCGAGCGGAGCCGGTGCCCGATGGTGAGCAGGGCCTCGTCGCCCGCCTCGTGGCCGTAGGTGTCGTTGATCTGCTTGAACCCGTCCGCGTCCAGGAACATCAGGCCCACCTGGGTGGTCGTGACCTGGCTCCGGCGGCCGGTCAGGGCGGCGGTCAGCCGGTCCGCGAACAGGCCCCGGTTGGCCAGCCCGGTGAGCGGGTCGTGCGCGGCCTCGTGCGCCAGGGCCTGCTCGGCCATCTTCCGGCGGGTGATGTTGACGTGCGACATCACCGCCCCGGTCACGTCGCCTGCCAGCGGCGTGATGCGCAGCAGGAACCAGCGGTTGACCGCCGGAGACGGGCAGGGATACTCCACCTCGCTGTGCACCGTGCGCCCGGCCAGGACGGCCCGCAGGCCGTCCGCGGCCCGCTGCGCGTCCTGGCAGCCCGCCGCGGCGGACCGGGCGCACAGATCGAAGTAGTTGACGCCGACGCCGGTGCTCTCCGGCTGGCCGCCGTTGTCCATGGCGAACATCAGCCAGGCCCGGTTCACGGCCACCATCGTCCCGTCCGGGTCCACCACTGCGGTCGCGTCTGGCAGGGCGTCCATGACGGCCCCGGCCAGCCCGTCGCTCATCATCGCGGCCTCCGCCGGACACTCAACAGCACGGAGCAAAATAGTGACTACCAGTAGCCTACCGACGCGGATGGCGCGGTCGCAGCCGCCGGGGCGCCAGCCGGCGGCGCCGCGCGACGTTACCGGCGGTGCCGGGCGGCGGGCGCCTTGGCGGCCTGCGCCGTCTCATCCGGCTCCACATCCTTGCGGGTCACGGCCAGGTAGGCGACGAACCCGACGATCACGACGGCCAGGATCAGCGCCACCAGCCCGCGGCCCAGCCCGACCCCGCCGTAGCGATGCGGCACTCCCAGCCAGTCCGCGTAGGACGCGCCGAGTGGCCGGGTCAGCACGTAGGCGATCCAGAAGGCCAGCACGGGGTTCAGCCCCAGCTTCCAGTAGGCGAGCGCCGGGAGGCAGATAAGCCCGGTGAACATGAGCCCCGAGGTCAGGAAGCCCAGGTGCAACGTGGTAGCGGTCAGGTCGCCGACCGCGGTGCCGAGGGCGAACGTGGCGAGCACCGTGGCCCAGTAGAACAGTTCCCGGCGCGGCGTGGTGATGCTGTGGATGGACAGCGTGCGCTCGGTGGCGTACCAGGCGACGAAGACCACGGCCAGGCAGACGGCGAAGAACGCGCTGGACAGTGCGTAGGGCACGCCCAGCTTGATGTGCAGGCCATCGGCGGCCAGGGTGCCCCAGACCGCGACCATGGCCACCGCGAACCAGTAGATCCACACCCGGTACCGGCGGGCCCGGAACTGGAGCACCAGCGCGATGGCGAAGACCAGCGTCCCCACCACCCCGGCCAGCACCGGGCCGTACCGGAGGGCCAGGAAGTCGGCGAGGGCCTCGCCCATCGCGGTGGTGAGGATCTTGATGATCCAGAAGTACGCGGTGATCCGGTACGGGACCTTGCTGGCCCCGGACGGCGCGGGGACGCGGGGCCCGTCCTGGCGGAGCTGAGGTGATGCCACGGCGCCAGGATGCCACACGGCCCCGAGCGCCCTACCCGACCTTTACCAGTACCACACCATGTGCCGGCCCCGCCCTGTTTCGTCAGGTCAGAGTCAAGCGAGCCCCCGCCCTGATTCGAGCCAGGGCGGGGGCCGCCAGTGTCACGTCAGGGTCAAGTACTAGCGGTCAAGCTTGAGCCGGTCCGGATCAGCTCCCGACGCGGCCCCGGATGTAGATCGGCGTGCCGTTGGTCTCGTTGACGTGTACCAGCTTGTGGAAGAAGTTGGCGATGTCCATCGGGATGCGCACGCAGCCGTGCGAAACCGCGGCCAGCGGGACCGGGATGTCGCCGTGGATGGCGTACGAGCCGCCGATGAAGAACACCGGGTTGTACATGGTGCCCAGCGGGACCTTCACCCAGCCGCTGGCGAACCAGTGCGCCCGGTAGTTACCGTCCGGGGTGATCGCGGGCCCGCAGGTCGCCGTCGGGTCGCCGCCACACGGGTAGTAGTAGCCGCCGCCGGGCGAGATGTGGCTGATCAGCTCGGGCACGTTGTGCCGGTACAGCACCAGGTACCCCAGGGTCAGGTGGACCTCGATCCGCCAGCTGCCGCCCTTGGGCACGAGCACCTTCGGCTGCCGCGGGTGGACCAGCGCCCGCTTCATCTTCCCGGTGACGTCATTGGGCGCGATGGCGGTCTGGATGCCCTGGACCTCCTTGAAGGCCCACACGGCCTCCAGGGTGTTCAGGCCGAACTGCCCGTCGACCTGGCCCGGGTAGTAGTGCAGATAGGCCAGCCGCTCCTGCAGGCGCCGCACCGCCGGGCCGCGCATGCCGTAGTCCAGGGGGCCCTTCGGCGGCGTATAGACGGCGCCGGCGGCCGGGGCGCTGCGGGCGGCCGGCGACGTCGCCGCCGCGTCCGCGATGCCGCTCTGGCCGAGCACCGACGCGCCCACCGCGGTCACCACCCCCGCCGTGGTCAGCCATCCCCACACTCTTCGCCTCATGGCGGTTCCTCGCTTGTCCTTGCTCGATGGCTGACCGCGAGTCATGCCGCGCACACGCGGAATGCTGACGCCGACAGCGCGACCCTTAACAGATTTCCCGACCACTTTCCTAGACGTCCTACCGGCGGTCACGGTTGCCCCGCGGACCACACCGGTAATAATGCCCACTCACGCCGGAATGCCTCCCTGGACGTGAAAGGGAAGCGCGACCGCAGGAGAGTACCGGTCGGCGCGGCACGCTGGCGACCGGACGCGCCGCATACGACCGGCTGGGCCGCTGATGACCACGGGGTAACATGCCGGTCGTGCCGCCAGGTAGCGCGCCGGGAACCGCCCCGGACATGCAGGACCACGTCAGGACGTGGCTGCGGCAGCGCACCTCGCACTGGCAGGACTGGCCGCCGGAACGGCTGCTGGCCGCCAAGCGCGCGGCGGGCACGCGGATCAGCGTGGTGATCCCGGCCCGGAACGAGGAACGCACCGTGGGCCGGGTGGTGGCGGCGCTCCGGCAGGCCTTGCTGACGGCTACGCCGCTGGTGGACGAGATCATCGTGGTGGACTCCGATTCCACCGACGGGACCGCCCGGGCCGCGGAGCGGGCCGGTGCCGTCGTGCACCGGGCCCGTGACATCGCCCCCGCGCTCGGTTCCTACCCGGGCAAGGGCGAGGCGCTGTGGAAGTCCCTCCTGGTCACCCAGGGCGATCTGCTGGTCTTCGTGGACGCCGACCTGACCCGCTGGGGACCGCACTTCGTCACCGGCCTGCTCGGGCCGCTGCTGGCCGATCTCCAGGTGCGGCTGGTCAAGGGGTTCTACGAGCGGGTAAGGACCGAGCGTGACGGCTCCACCTCGACCGAGGGCGGCCGGGTGACCGAGCTGGTGGCCCGCCCGCTGCTGAGCCTGTGGTGGCCGCAGCTGGCCGGGGTGGTCCAGCCGCTGGCCGGGGAGTGGGCGATCCGGCGCGACCTGATGGAGTCGCTCAGTATCCCGGTCGGCTACGGCGTGGAGCTGTCCACCCTGCTGGACACCTGCAGCCGGTACGGCCTCGGCGCGCTGGCCCAGGTGGACCTCGGGTCCCGGGCGCACCGCCACCAGGCCGACCACGACCTGGCCCTGATGGCCGCGGAGCTGCTGGTCGTCGCGGAAGCACGGCGAGAGCACCCGGAGCCGCCGGGCCAGCTACTGCACCAGTTCGTCCGGGAGAACGGCGAGGCGCGGCCGCGGTCCCGGGCCATCCCGAGCCACGAGCGGCCGCCCGCCAGCACGGTCAAGGCGGCCCGGTGAAGGCAGCACGTGAAGGCAGCACAGCGAAGGCAGCCCAGTGAAGGCAGCACAGTGAAGGCGGCATGAGGTGACCGCCGGGGCCGCCCAGCAGGTCCTCCGGCTGGGCAGGCACTCCTTCACCCCGGACCAGCGGCTGGTCATGGGCATCGTCAACCGCACCCCCGACTCCTTCTACGACCGCGGCGCGACCTGGGACACCGGCGCGGCCATGGCCCGGGTGCACGCCGTGGTGGCCGAGGGCGCCGACATCCTGGACATCGGCGGCGTGGCCGCCGCCCCCGGCACCCCGGTCGACGTGGCTGAGGAGATCCGCCGGTCCGTCCCGTTCGTGGCCGCGGTCCGCGCGGCCTACCCGGACCTGGTGATCAGCGTGGACACCTGGCGGCACGAGGTCGGCCGGGAGGCCTGCCGGGCCGGCGCGGACCTGCTCAACGACACCTGGGGCGGCCAGGACCGGCAGCTCGCGGAGGTCGCCGCCGAGTTCGGCGCGGGCCTGATCTGCGCGCACGCCGGCGACCAGGCCCCGCGCACCCGGCCGTTCCGGGTCGCCTACGACGACGTGATGGCCGATGTCCTGGACCGCACGCTGGCCCAGGCGGCGCGGGCCACGGCGGCCGGGGTGGAGCCGGCCCGCATCCTGATCGACGCCGGCGCACGACTTCGGCAAGAACACCTGGCAGTCACTGGAGATCACCCGGCGGCTGGGCGAGATGGTGGCGACCGGCTGGCCGGTGCTGGTGTCCCTGTCCAACAAGGACTTCATCGGGGAGACGCTGAACGCTCCGCCGGACCAGCGGCTGACCGGGACGCTGGCCACCACGGCCATCTGCGCCTGGCTGGGCGCCCGCGTGTTCCGGGTGCACCAGGTCCGCGAGACCCGGGAGGTGCTGGCCATGGTGTCGGCGATCCAGGGTGAGCAGCCGCCCGCCCGGACCGTCCGCGGGCTGGCCTGAGCGGGCCGTGTTGACTAGGCCGGTCCCATGATTACCAGCGCCGCCCTCTGCCCCTGGCCCCCGCTGCTCGTCCGCGAGCTGACCGGGGCTGACCCGGTCCTGCCCGAACTGCGCGCCGCCTGCGCCGAGGCGGTCGCCGCGCTGCTGCGCGACGGCCCTGAGGTGGTGGCCGTGGTCGGGCCCGGGACCGCGACCGCTTCGTGGCCGGGCGACGGGCGGCTGAACATCGCCGCGTTCGGACCGGGCGCGACTGTCCCGGATCGGCCGCGCCACTGCCGCCGCGGACTGCAGCCCGGACGCGGCCGCATGCTGCCGCCCGCCCCTGGGATCGGGGCCTACCTGCTGGACCAGGCGGGCTACCACGGGGAACGGCTGATCTGGTCGGTCAGTGCGGACGAGCCGGTGGCCGGCTGCCGGAAGCTGGGCGCGGACCTGGCGGGCGGGAGCACCCGCACCGCGCTGCTGGCCATCGGGGACGGCAGCGCCCGGCGCGGGCCCCGGGCGCCGGGGCACTTCGACGAGCGGGCCGCCGCCTTCGACGCGGAGGTGGAGCGGGCCATGCGGGCCGGCGACCTCACCGCCCTGCTGGACCTGGATCCCGCCCTGGCCCGCGAGCTGATGGCGACGGGCCGGCCCGCCTGGCAGGTCCTGGCCGGGGCCCTGGAGGGGATGGCCGGCCTCGCCGCGGAGGTGCAGTACGCGGGCGACCCGTTCGGGGTGGCCTACCTGGTGGCCACGCTCCGGCCGTCAGATCACGGCCCGGGTGATCACGCACGCCCGCAGCGTCGTCCCTGTTAAAGCGCGGTCCTGCGGGGTAGTTCATCCGCGATGAACGCCCTGAAGAAACTCATCGCCAAGCTCGACCGGCTGCAGCAGGGCCGGCCGTGGCTGGCTTTCCCCCTGGCCGTGTGGAAGAAGTTCGGCGACGACCAGGCCGGGAACCTGGCCGCGCTCATCGCCTACTACGGGTTCGCGTCGCTGTTCCCGCTGCTGCTGGTCCTGGTGACCGTGCTGGACATCGTGCTGGCCCACGACCCGACGCTCAAGGCCAAGGTGCTGAACTCGACGTTCTCGCATTTCCCGGGCATCGGGGACACGCTCAGGAATGCGACCGCGGGGCACACGGTGAGCGGGACCGGCATCGCCCTGGTCATCGGGCTCGTCCTGACCTTCCTCGGCGCCCGGGGCGTGGCCGCCGCGGCGCAGAACGCGCTGAACTCGGTGTGGGGCGTGCCGATGTCCCGGCGCGCGGGCTTCCCGTGGTCGCTGCTCAAGCAGATCGGCCTGATCCTGGCCGTCGGGCATCGGGCTGCTGGCCACCACCCTGCTGTCCGGGCTGGCCGGGGCGAGCGCCAGCGTGCTCGGCGGCCTCGCGGCCCAGATCGGCACCCTGGTGGTCTCGCTGGTGCTGAACGTCCTGGTCTTCTGGCTCGGCTTCCGGCTGGCCGTGCAGCGCGAGATCAAGGCCCGGCAGATGCTGCCCGGGGCGGTGCTGTCCGCGATCGTCTGGCAGATCCTCCAGCTGCTCGGCACCTACCTGGTGGCCCACACGCTGAAGACTCGAATCGGTGTACGGCGTGTTCGGCGTGGTCCTGGGCCTGCTCGCCTGGCTCTACCTGCAGGCCCAGTTCACCCTCTACGCGGTGGAGGCCAACGTGGTCAGCGTGCGGCGGCTGTGGCCGCGCAGCCTGGCGCCGCCCCCGTTCACGCCGGAGGACCTCCGCGCGTTCGACATGTACGCCAAGATGCAGGAGCGCCGCCGCGAGCAGGACATCGAAACCCAGGTCGCGGCACCCAGTCCGGCAGACCGGCGATCCGGAGCACCGGCCGAGACAGTCCCGCCGCGGACCGTGCCGCCGGGGGCAACGCACCCGGGGACAGCGCCAGCCCGGGACAGCGCCGCCGGGGACAATGCGCCTAAGCGAAGCCCCCGTTCCTTAGGGCGTTAGGGACTTAGCGGCGAGGCGCTCGCGCTGCGGGCGGACGGTGTACTTCGGGTCGCGGGCCGAGGCCAGGCCCGCCTCGAAGATGCCGAACCTGGTCAGCGCGGAGGACGCCACCAGCGCCGCGCCGGCCAGCATGGTTCGCGGTCCGGCTCCGGCCCGCCAGCACCGCCCCGGCCAGCCCGGCCGTGGTGAGGACCTCGGCCACCTCCATCAGCTTCCCGGACCGGCCGCTCTGGTACGGCTCGGCGGTCTCCCCCAGCCGCCTGAGCAGCAGGCTCTTGGCGGTCAGCTCGGTGGCGGCGCCCAGCACCGCGAACCGGATGGCCTGCCCGCGCGTCCTCGGCAGGCACGGCCATCATGCCCAGGCCGCCCGCCGCGCTGGCGGCGGACCCGGCGAACAGGTACGGCATCTCGCGGTGCGCGTCATGCCAGGCGGGCACCGCCGTGTCGCAGATCAGCGCGGCCGTGTACGTGCAGATGGCCGGGCCCACAGCGCCGCGCCGGCGGTGGCGGCGGCGCCGGCCTTCGGCAGCCGGCCGGTCACCGCGCAGGCGGCCGCGGCCGCGGACGCCCCGCCGAACGCGGAGATCAGCCAGGAGCCGACGCTCATCGGCGAGGTGGGCTTGAACACGCGCAGCATGTTCAGGAAGCGCTCCGGCCGGCCGAGGTCGGCCACCAGGGCCACCCCGGACAGGCCGATGGCCCCGGCCGCGGCGATCTTCGACGCCTTGGCCTGCTTGTGGTTGCCGGCCGCCTGGGCGAACCCGGCCAGCACCGAGGAGGCGCCGGCCAGCCCGCCGAGGAACAGGTAACCGCCCACATCCCGGGCCCCCAGACCGGCTCCTTGAGGATCGGCTTGCCGTAGTAGGAGTCCGGGCGGGCCCGCGGCACCACGAGCTGCTCGCCGCCCCGGCCACCGCGGCCGCCATGACGGCGGCCGTTCCCGCCGCGGGGGCCGCCGGCCTGGTCCGGCCCGGGCCCGTCGGCCGTGCGCTGCGTCACTGCCCGTGCTGGTCACGTTCATGCTGGCCGCGGCCGTGCACGCCAAAGCGCTCCCGCATGCGGGCGGCCAGGCCGGGCTCCGCCCCGGCGTGGACGCCGCTCCCGCTGGCCGGGACGCCATTTCCGCTCGCCGCGCCCGGCCGTGCCGCCCCGGGCCCTCCCGCCCGGCTCATGGGCGCAGGTCCCGGCGCAGCGAGGCGGCCAGGCCGCCGAGCAGCAGGGCACCCGCGGCGGCGGCCACGTGCTTCCACATCCGGGGCAGGTCCCGCGTGGTGACCACCGGGTCCGGCGGCAGCCCGTACACCTCCGGCTCGTCCAGCAGCAGGAAGAACGCGCCGCCGCCGCCGATGCCGTCGTCGGGGTCCTCCAGGTACAGCCGCGCGCCGGACTCCCCCGCCTCCTGCAGCTCGCCGACCCGCAGCTGGGCCCGCTCGCGCAGCTCGTCCACCGGGCCGAACTGGATCGACTGGGTCGGGCAGGCCTTGGCGCAGGCGGGCTCGAGCCCGTCCCCGATCCGGTCGTAGCACAGCGTGCACTTCCAGGCCCGGCCGTCTCCCTCGCGCCGCTCGATGACCCCGAACGGGCAGGCCGAGACGCAGTACCCGCAGCCGTTGCAGACGTCCGACTGGACCACGACCGTGCCGAACTCGGTGCGCATCAGCGCGCCCGGTCGGGCACACGTCCAGGCAGGCGGACTCGGTGCAGTGCTTGCACACGTTGCTGGCCATGAGCCAGCGGGAGCCGTCGGCGGAGAACTCCCCCAGCGCCGACTCGGTGAGCACCGACGCGCCGGAATCATCCGGCCCGTGCCCGGGCCCGGGCGCGTCACCCGGGCGCTTGATCTGCTCGATGAACGCGACGTGCCGCCAGGTGGAGGCGCCCAGGCCGCCGGTGTTGTCGTAGGACATGCCCAGCAGGTTCAGCCCGTCCTCGGGGACCTCGTTCCAGGTCTTGCAGGCCACCTCGCAGGCCTTGCAGCCGATGCACACCGAGGTGTCGGTGAAGAAACCCATCCGGGGCGGGTGCTCTTCATAACCGGCGTGCGCCGCCGGATCATGCAGCCCCGATTCATGCGGCGGGGCGGAGTGAGCCGCGACGGGTGGTTTTCGTTGCGGCGAATTTGCAGTCATGTCACTCACGCCTGAGTCCCCGTCTCATCGGTGATGCCGGCCCGCTCCTGGTAGGAACGGATCAGGTCGCGCAGCGCCGGGCCGCGCGGCCGGCGGCCGGGCTGGATGTTGACGGCCATGGCCTTGACCTCCTGGATGTGCACGTTCGGGTCCAGGGCCAGGTGGGACAGCTCGTTGGCCGCGTCCCCGGTGGTCAGGCCGTTGGGGCCCCAGTGCCAGGGCAGGCCGACCTGGTGCACGGTCCGCCCGCCCGCGCGCAGCGGCTTGATCCGGCGGGTGATCATCACCCGCGCCTCGATCGCGCTGCGGGCGGTGATGATCGTCGCCCAGCCCATGTGCTCCAGGCCCCGCTCGGCGGCCAGCTCGGGCGACACCTCGCAGAAGAACGCGGGCTGGAGTTCGGCCAGGTAGGGCAGGAAGCGCGACATCCCGCCCGCGGTGTGGTGCTCGGTGAGCCGGTAGGTGGTGGTCACGTACGGGAAGATCTCCGACCCGGGCTCGTCGCCGCTGGGCTGGAAGCGGTCCTGCGGGTCCCTGAGGATCTGCGCGGACCGGATTGTGCTGCTGGCGGTAGAACAGGTTGGGCAGCGGGGATTCCTGCGGCTCGTAGTGCGCGGGCATCGGGCCGTCCACCAGGCCGGCCGGGGTGAACAGCCACGCCTTGCCGTCGGCCTGCATGATGAACGGGTCGATGCCGGAGATCGCGGCGACCCCGGTGGCGCCCTGCGGGGGCCGGTAGGACGGCGGCCGGTTGGCGACGAAGTCCGGGATGTCGTGCCCGGTCCACTTGGCGTTCTCCTCGTCCCACCAGACCAGGGCCTTGCGCTCGCTCCACGGCTTGCCGTCCGGGTCGGCCGAGGCCCGGTTGTAGAGCACCCGGCGGTTGGCGGGCCAGGCCCAGCCCCACTCGTTCGCGACCCAGTTCTGCTCCCGGCCGGGCTTGCGGCGGTCCGCCTGGTTCACCCCGTCGGCGCGGACGCCGCAGTAGATCCAGCAGCCGGCGGCGGTCGAGCCGTCGGATTTGAGCTGGGTGTAGGAGGAGAGCGGCTTGCCGTCGGCGTCCCAGCCGTTGATCTCGGCCAGTATCGCGTCGGAGTCCGGCTCGTCCAGCGGGCCCTCGGTCGGGTAGTCCCAGGTGAGGTCCAGGATCGGCCGGTCCATCTCCAGGGCCTCGGCCTCGCCCAGCATGGTTTCGGCGGCCGCGGCCTTCTGGCGGGCCGCCGCGGCCAGCTTCTCCCGGATGCGCCGGCCCAGGTGGTAGGTGAACCACAGGTCGCTGCGCGCGTCACCGGCCGGCTCGACCGCGGTGTGGTGCCACTGCAGCATCCGCTGGGTGTTGGTGAAGCTGCCGCTCTTCTCGGTGTGCGCGGCGGCGGGCATGAAGAACACCTCGGTCTTGATGTCCTCGGTGCGCATCTCCCCGGTCTCGATCTCCGGGCCGTTCTGCCAGAACGTGGCGCTCTCGATCATCACCAGGTCGCGGACCACCAGCCAGTCCAGGTTGGCCAGGCCCATCCGCTGCATCCGCGCGTTGGCCGAGCCGACCGCCGGGTTCTGGCCGAACAGGAAGTAGCCCTTGCAGCTGCCCGGCCATCTGGGCCATGCACCGTCTCGTAGGTGCTGTGGTTGCCGGTCAGCCGGGGCAGGTAGTCGTAGCAGAAGTCGTTGTTGGCCGTGGCGGCGTCGCCCCACCACGCCTTCAGCAGGCTGACCATGTAGTCGCGCGGTGTTGGCCCAGAACCCGTTCTGCGACTTCTCGGCCTCGACGTAGCTGTCCAGGTCGTCGTCGGCCGTGGTGCGCGAACGGCATCGGCAGGTACCCGGGCAGCAGGTCGAACAGGGTGGGGATGTCGGTCGAGCCCTGGATGGAGGCGTGCCCGCGCAGGGCCAGGATGCCGCCGCCGGGACGGCCCATGTTGCCCAGCAGCGCCTGCAGGATCGCGGCGGTGCGGATGTACTGCACGCCCACCGTGTGCTGGGTCCAGCCCAGGCTGTACACGAACGCGGTGGTCCGGTCCCGGCCCGAGTTCTCCGTGATGGCCTGGGCCACCTCGAGGAACTGCTCCTCGGGGACCCCGGCGACCTGCGGCCACCATCTCCGGCGTGTACCGGGCGAAGTGCCGCTTGAGGATCTGGAACACGCAGCGCGGGTGCTGCAGCGTGGGGTCGCGTGTCCGGGTCCGGGTGCGCGGCCGCACCGCCGGAGCCGTGCGCCTCGCCGCGGGCCGCCTGCCGCACCTCCCGTTGGCGGCCCGCTGCATGCCGCGGGCGCCGCTGGCCGGCGCGAGTCGCCGCCCTGGTAACGCCAGGTCTCCCAGTCGTAGATCCGGTGCTCGGCGTCGAAGCCGGAGAACAGCCCGTCGAGATCCTCGGTGTCCTTGAAGTCCTCGTCGATGATCGTCGGGCGCGTTGGTGTACGCGACGCACGTACTCGCGGAAGTACTTCTCGTTCTGCAGCACGTAGTTGATCAGCCCGCCGACGAACGCGATGTCCGCCCCGGCCCGGATCGGCACGTGCAGGTGGGCCACGGCGCTGGTCCGGCTGAACCGCGGGTCGACATGGATGATCTTCGCGCCGCGCTTCTTGGCCTCCATCACCCACTGGAAGCCGACCGGGTGGGCCTCGGCCATGTTCGAGCCCTCGATCAGGATGCAGTCCGCGTTGGCCAGATCCTGCTGGAAACCGGTCGCGCCGCCGCGGCCGAAGCTAGTTCCCAGACCGGGAACTGTGGAGGAGTGTCATATCCGCGCCTGGTTCTCGATCTGGATCGCGCCCAGCGCGGTGAACAGCTTCTTGATCAGGTAGTTCTCTTCGTTGTCCAGGGTGGCGCCGCCCAGGCTGGCGAAGCCCATCGTCCGGCGGGTGCGGCGGCCGTCGTACTCGCTCTGCCAGCCCTTGCGCCGGGCCTCGATGACCCGGTCGGCGATCATGTCCATCGCCGTGTCCAGGTCCAGCGGCTCCCATTCGGTGCCGCCCGGGCGGCGGTACAGCATCTGGTACTGGCGGGCGTCGCCGGTGGTGAGCTGCAGGCTGGCCGACCCCTTGGGGCACAGGTGGCCGCGGCTGACCGGGGAGTCGGGATCCCCCTCGATCTGGACGACCTTCTCGTCCTTGACGAACACGTTCTGGCCGCAGCCGACGGCACAGTACGGGCAGACCGACTTCACCGTCTTGTCGGCGGTGGCGGTCCGGGGGCGGAGGGCCGCGCTGCGGGCGGTCTTGGTGGCCGCGCCGAGGCCCAGGCGGTCCGTCCCGGTCAACTGCCGGTAGACGGGCCAGGACTCGATCCAGGTGCGCGCGCCCACGATCACATCCTCTCCTGCCGCAGCCGGCTTTGGGCTGTTACTAGCCAATCATTCGCGTCGCAAACGCCGACCCAGGGGCCCGGCTGGAACCGGCCGGGTGCTCCGGGCGGGCGTTCCGGCCGGGACCGGGCGGCGGGCCGCCACGGACCGGGCGGCCCGCGACACGCGCTGCCGGCGAGTGCTTGACCCGACGTTCACCGGCGCGCCCTGCCCTCGCCATCCCCAGGTCGCGTGGCTCGGTCAGCGTGATCAAGCCCGCTTTATCGCTGTCATGGAAAGAAGACGCCCATGCTATTGACCGCGCGACGTGCCGCAACGAGGCTGGCCACCGCGGCTGTCGCGGTGAGCCTGCTGCCCGCGGGCATCGCCCTCGCCACCGCCGGGCCGGCCCAGGCCGCCCGCGCGGCACACCCAGGCTGCCGCTGGCCGCGGCACGCCTTCACGGTCCGGCAGATCCTGTCCGGCGAGCGGCTGCGCCATTCGTTCCGGGTCGCGGGCTCGGGCAAGCTGCACTCGGCCCCGCTGGCCCAGCCCGACGACATCACCGCGGCGGGACCGTACCTCTTCACCGGGTTCCAGAATGGGGTCGGCCCGCAAGGGCAGGCCGCCCCGGGCGGCAACCGGGACAGCACGATCGTGGAGTTCACCCGCAACGGGCAGGTGATCCGGCAGTGGGACATCCGCGGCAAGTGCGACGGCCTGACCGCGGACCCGGCCCACCACCGCGTCATCGCCACGGTGAACGAGGACGCCCACTCCAGCGTGTACACCATCGACCCGTGGGCGTCCCCGCGCGGCAGGTGCGCCACTACGCCTACAGCGAGCCGCTGCCCAGCCGGGGCGGCACCGACGCCATCTCGGTGTTCCACGGCATGGTGCTGATCAGCGCGTCCGCGCCAGGCACCACCGGAGCCGCGGCCCCGCAGCCCGGTTACCCGGCCGTCTACCAGGTGACGTTCCACCCGCGCCGGCTGATCGCCCGGATCCGGCCGGTGTTCTACGACGAGGCGCGGGCCATCGTGGCCAACGCGGGCCAGCACGCCAGGGTCCGGCTGGCGCTTACCGACCCGGATTCCAACGAGGTGGTCCCGGCCAGCGCGGCCCGGTTCGCCGGGGACTTCATGCTCACCAGCCAGGGCGACAAGGAGCAGATCTTCGTCCGGCATCCGGCCCGGCCGCGCCCCGGCCCTGTCGGTGTTGCGGCTGAGCCAGTCCGTCGATGACACCGCGTGGGCCACCAGCACGGGCGGCCGCATCTACACCACCGACAACGGTGCGGGCACCGTGGACGTGATCACCGGGCCGTTCACCCCCGGCACGGTCTTCGTGGCGGTCACCCCGTGCGACGCGAACGGCGCTCCGGCCGTATGCCCGGGACCCGGTTTCCCGGCTAACTACCTCGGCTCGCTGAACCCGTGGACCGGGCACATCACCCGGGTCCCGGTGCGCGGAGTGGTGCCGCACCCGCAGGGCATGCTGTTCGCCGCGGCTGGGTGGTGACCGGCGGCTGGGCCGGCCCGGCCTAACCGGCGGCTGGGCCAGGCCTGGCCTGACCCGGGGCGGCCTGCCGCCCCGTTCCGCGAGCGATGCATGCAGATCCTCGTGCGGCCCACCGCGCAGCCATAACTGCCTCCGCCATGAAATGGACACGAGCTGCCAGGGACGCTGCGCCGGGACAGGAACGCCACCCCGTCAACTCGTGCCTCACCGGGCACAGCAGTGCAGCCGTTATCTGACGCTGTGATTACGGACCAGGCGGGTGCCCCGCGGACGGCCGAAGGCGGCCGGTAGCCTGGCCGCAAGCCAGGAACCTCCAGCCGGCCGCCTCGGGCCGGCCGGGATAGCCTGGCGGGAAAGCGACACCGGGGAACACCGATGGGAGATCAGCCGTGAGCCTTGCCGGTGAGCCAGCAGCGGACGCTAGACCGGATCGACCGGATGCTGCGGGACTCAGATCCCCGCCTGGCCGCGCTGTTCGCCATCTTCACCCGGCTCACCTGGGACGAGGAGATACCCCGGATCGAGGAGATCCGGGCCAGGCTGACCCGGATCGGCGGCTGGATCGCCCGGCGTACGGAGCCGGTCCGGCGCCACACCCCCCGGGTACCGCGCCGGGTGAAGGCGATCCTGGTCTTCCCGGCGGCGCTGGCCGCGGTGGCCTGCGCCCTGCTCATCGGGAGCAGCGGCCCGGCCGCGCATCGCTGCGCGGCCACGGTCCGGGCTCCGGCCGCCGAGCTCATCGTCAAGGCCCGGCAGTGCCGGCTCACGCTGGCCCGGACGCCGGTCCCGTTCTTCGCTCACTGACTCCGGGCGCTAGCTCTCCGGGCACTGTCCGCAGCGCAGGCTAGCGCGGTCCGCCTGCTCTCAGCACGTCGTGCCCGACGAAGGTGAACATCTTCTGGTCGGGCAGCGTCCGGGACTGTCCCTCGAACCGGTGCGCGCCGACCGCCCAGCGGTGTCCCCGGCTCCGAGACGCCCACCAGGGCGAAGCCTTCCGCGCGAACCAGTCGCAGATCTGCGGGATGAGGTCGGGCTCACGGCGCCCGCGGGTCCACACCACCGTGCCCCCGGGGGCGCACAGCCCGGTGCAGCAGCGGATGGTCCGGGCCACGTCCCCGTCGGTGATGTTGCCGAACACGCCGCAGGCCAGCACGAGGCCGGCCGGGATCAGCCCGGCGTACACGCCGGTCTGCGCGGCGTCCCCGGTGACCACCTCCACCTGGGTCAGCCCGGCGTCCGCGGCGCGCTGGCGGGCGGCCGCCGCGTTGCGCGGGTCCAGTTCCACCAGCCGTGCGGTGACGTCACGGCGGCGCGGATGCTCGCGGAGCACGCCAATCAGGTCGCGGCCCTGGCCCGCGCAGATGCTGATCGCGCGGATCGGCCCCGGCGGGGCCTGGTCGAGCGCCTCGGTGATCCGGGCCTGCACCGCGAGCAGCCGGTGGGCGAGCGGCGTATCCGGGTTGTCGTAGGCCTCGTGCCAGGCGGCCCAGTCCCGTCCCGTGCTCACCGGCCCGCGACCGGTCCCGACCCGGCTCATGGGACTCGTGACCCGTCCGTCCGGATTCACCGGGACTCCGTGACCCACACCATCCGGCGGCCCCGTTCCCCCGGCGCCTCCGGCTCGTGCGGGTCGATCCGGTCCAGCCGGTAGCCGAGCTTGCGCGGGATGGCCGCACTGGCCTGGTTCGCCTCGTCACAATGGATCTCCGCCCGGGTCACGCCGGGCAGGGCCAGGGCGACGTCGGTCAGCATCCGGGCCGCTTCCGTGCCCAGGCCACGGCCCGCGTACCGGACGTCGATCCAGTACCCGATCTCGATGCCGCCCTCCCCCACCCGGCGATGCAGCCCGATCTCCCCGACGACGGTCCGGTCGGGCCGCAGCAGGACGGAGTAGATGAAGTCGCTGCCGCTCTCCCACAGCTCATCCGCCTCGGCCACCCGGATGCGCTGGATCCTCGGCTCGGCGGCGTCCCGGGTGGCCCAGGCCATCCACGGCTTCAGGTAGTCCAGGCTGGCGCCGACGGCCAGCGCGATGCCCTCCGCCTGATCCATGTGCACCCGGCGCAGCACCAGCCGCTGCGACCGCACCTCTTCCGGAGGGGTGGGCGTCCGCTGGCCTGGCTCTCGCCGTGGCCTGCTGTGCCGCCGGCCTGGGTACCGTGTCCAGCTGCAGATCGCTCAGTCGCTGGGGACATGGTTCATAGTAAGCAACCGCCGGGTGGCTAGGCCCGGGAAGGGGCCGTCCCGTGACCACGATCACTGCCCACCGGAAGCGGCCCGTCCACCAGGAACGGGGGCGGATCGTCGCCGACGATGACGCCGCCGCCGTGGCCCCAGGTCAGGTACCGCCAGGACAGGTTGAGCATGGCGGACATGCGGTTGCGGTTGCCCAGCAGCGTGACCAGGTGCAGGGCCAGCCACGCCAGCCAGGCGAGCGTGCCCCGGATCCTGAGCCGGTGCGGCAACTCCACCACCGCGGACCGGCGCCCGATCGTGGCCATGATGCCCTTGTCGTGATACTCGAACGCGGCGGTCGGGCTGGCCCGCGGCGAGCCGCTGGATCTGCCGGGCCGCGTGCCGTCCGGTCTGCAGCGCGGGCTGGGCCAGCTGCGGCAGCGGCTGGTCCTCGATCAGCGCGACGTCACCCAGGGCGAAGATGCGCTCCTGGCCGAGCACCCGCAGATCGGGGCCGGTGAGGATGCGCCCGCCAGGGCCCTGCGGCAGCTGCCATCCGGCCACCTCGGCGGGCGCGGTCACCCCGGCGGCCCACACGGTGACGTCGCTGGGCAGGTCCTCTCCGTCGGACAGGATGACCCGGTCGCTGCGCACTTCCCGGATGGCGGTGTTCAGCCGGACCTCGACGCCCCGCTGCTCCAGCTGACGGCGCGCGTACTCGCGCAGCGCCGGGTCGAAGGGCAGCAGCAGCGAGTCCGCCTGCTCGACCAGGCGGATGTGCACCGACGCCAGGTTCACCTCGGGGAACGCGGCATCCAGCGCGGTGCTGCGCAGTTCGGCCAGCGCACCGGCCAGCTCGACCCCGGTCGCGCCGCCGCCCACCACGGTGAAGTTCACGCTCTTGCCGGGACCGGCGATGTCCAGCCGCTCCAGCCGGGCCATGATGTGGTTGCGCAGCTCCACCGCGTCGCGGCGGGTGTACAGGCCCAGGCTGTGCTCGGCGGCCCCGGTCACGCCGTAGTAGGCCGCGGACACCCCGGTGGCGAGGACCAGGTAGTCGTAGTCGAACGAGCCGCCGTCGGCGAGGGTGACCCGGCGGCGGTCCGGGTCCACGCCGGTGACCTCGCCCAGCCGGAACCGGGCACCATGGCGGCGGGTGAACGCCCGGGCCGGGTAGGACACATCGCCGGGGTTCAGCCCGCCGGTGGCCACCTGGTAGAGCAGCGGCTGGAAGGTGCTGTAGACGTTGCGGTCGATCAGCAGCACCTGGGCTCCGGCCCGGTCCAGCTCCTGCACCGCGGCCATCCCGGCAAACCCGGCGCCCACCACGATCACCCGCGGAGCGTCACCGGCTGCCTGCCGGTGCGGTGCGCCACATTCCTGCCACCTCGATCCCCGATCGCTCACTTCGCGCTGGGTCCTCCTGCTGGGTACTCCTGCTCGGTACAACAGCGCCACCACCCGGAACATGCCGTGGCCGCGGTACCACCTCGCATCGCCCCAAACCCGCGCTGAGCTGGGGATGAGTCCGGCACGGCGGCGGAAATGGATCACGGATTCGAAACAATGGCCGGCGGCATGTTTATCTTCCCCTCAGCGGGCACGAATGGGTCGCCTGGGCTTCCCCCCGAAGCTCAGGCGCGGAGGTGATCATGACGAAGACGGCCCTTCGCCGTCGCCCGGCTGGCGTGGATGCTCAGCCCTTCCCCGGCCCGTCCGGGGAAGGCGCAGATCTGGCCCTGCCGCCGCCGTGGTCGCGTGCGAACCTGCTCAGCCGCGACGACAGTGAGCTCCTCGAGCTCGTGAAATCCGAACCCATTGGAAGTGCCGTGCGCAGCGCGGCGTGCGAGGTCCTGGTGACCCGCTACGAGGCCCTGGTCCGGTCGTGCGTGCTGCGCTACCGGGACAGCCCCGAATCAGTCGAGGAACTGATGCAGGTCGGGTACGTCGGCCTGCTCAAGGCGATCAACAACTTCGACCCCTCGTTCGGCGGCGCCCTCGCCGCCTACGCCCAGCCGTGCATCAGCGGCGAGATCAAGAGGCATTTCCGGGACAAGAGGTGGCAGGTCCGGGTCAAGCGCTCGGCCCAGGAACTGCTGCTCGAGATCAGGAAGGCCACCGGTGACCTCGCCCAGGAACTGGGGCACGCCCCCGCCGACGCGGAACTGGCCCGGCACCTGGGCGTGACCGACGAGGAACTGCATGAGGCCCGCCAGGCCGACATGTTCTTCCACACGTCCTCGCTGGACGCCCCGCTCAGCCCAGGCGGACGGCCTGGCCAAGCTCGCGGACCTGATCGGGGCGGACGACCCCGAGCTGGAACGGGCCGTGGACATGGACGCGGTCGGCGCGCACTGGAACGAGCTGCCGTCGCGCGAGCGGCGCATCCTGCTGATGCGGTTCTACGGGAACCTGACCCAGGCCGAGATCGGCGAGCGGCTCGGCATCTCCCAGATGCACGTGTCGCGTCTTCAGGCGTCGGCCCTCCGCTACCTGCGGGGATGCCTGCTCGGCCAGGACCCCGACGACGACATCGCGCCCGCGCGCTCCGGCGGCGCATCCTTAACAGAAAAAGCAAGGAGACAGGCATGAAGACCGCCACGGGTCTGGCCATCGTCGCCGTCGGCGCCATTCTCGCGTTCGCCGTCACCGGCCATCCAGGCTGGCTGAACGTGCAGGCGGCCGGGTGGGTGCTGATACTGGTCGGGCTGGCCGGGATGTTCATCCCGCGGCGCGGCTACGGCTGGCTGCGGCGCCAGGTGGTGCGCAGGCCCCCCCGCCGTGCGGTGGCGGCCAGCCACGTGATGGACAGCAACGTGGTGGCCAGCAACGGCACCGCGCTGCCGCCCGGCGCGGTCGTGCTCACCCCGGAACAGGCGGAGGCGGTCAGGCCGGCGCCCTCCTGGAGACCGAGCCCGAGGTCTTTCCCGGCCGGCAGCTGAGCAAGGCCGAGGTGGAGGAGCAGGTGACGACGACCGCCCCGGAGCCCCACCACCTCAGAGACGATCGAGGAATACCTGGAGGAGTAGCGGCCGGGCCGGCGTCCCGCTGGCCCGGGCACGGCACCGGGCCGACGGCGGGCGCCGGGTCCCCTCCCGGCCGTTCTCGCCGGTAACCGGGCCGCCGGGCCAGTGCGTGGCTTCACTGGTCCGGCGGCTCGGCCACGCGCAGCACCAGCATGGTCATGTCGTCCCGCAGCTCGTTGCGGCAGAACTCCACCACCAGCGTCTGCAGTCCGGCCACGATGTCCCGGGGCGGCTGCCCGGCCAGGCCGGCCAGCTCATCGGTGAGGCGGTCCTCGAAGTAGGTCAGCTCCGGGCTGCGTGCCTCGGTCACCCCGTCGGTGAAGAAGAACAGCACATCCCCCGGCTCCAGGTCGATCTCTTCCCGTCCGGGCTGCGCCGTGGGGAACAGGCCCAGGGGCAGCCCGCCCGGGCTCATGATCGTGGTCCGGCCGTCGGGACGGACCAGCACCGGGCCCGGATGCCCGGCGCTGCCCAGCACCACGTGCAGGCGCCCGTCCTGCCAGCGCAGGTGGGCGTTCTTCGCGGTCACGAAGAGGTCGCCGAACTCCTCGGCCAGCATCACCTCGTTGGCCTTGGCCAGGACCTCGGCCGGGTCGGCGGTCCAGTGCGCGAGGACCCGGATGGCGTGCCGGGCGGCCGCGGTGACCGCGGCGGCCTCCTCGCCCTTTCCGCACACGTCCCCGATCGCCACCCCCCATCCGCCGGGGGTCCGGTAGACGTCGTAGAAGTCGCCGCCGACCTCCAGGCCCTCGGTGGCCGCGACGTAGGCCGCCGCGATCTCCACCCCGGGGATCTGCGGCAGATCGCGCGGCAGCAGGCTCGACTGGAGCGCGTCCGCGATCTCGGTGTGCCGCCGGAACATGCGGTCCACCCTGATGGCCAGGGCCAGCTGCTCGCCGAGCTCTTCCACCACGCCGAGATCGGCCATCTCGAAGTGGCCCTCGCTGGCGTTGCGGGCCAGGGTCAGCGTGCCGTAGGTGTGCTCCCCGTCCGACAGCGGCACGCAGAGTACCGAGGTGGCGTCCAGCATCATCATGACCGGCACGCCCTGCGGCCCGGCGCCCAGGATCCCGGCGTCCTCGGCGTGCGCGACCAGCAGCGAACTGCCCGACTCGTGCACCTGGCGGGGCGCGGTGCCCGCGGCCGGATCCACCTGCCCCACCGCGTTGGCCAGGTCAGAGGGCTGGTCCTCGGGACCCATGACGAACTGCCGCCGCAGCCGCTGCCGCCGCTCCACGTCCACGATGACCCAGGCGGCCAGCTCACTGGCCAGCAGCCGGGCGCAGCGCTGCAGGGTCACCGATTCGCTGTAGGTCGCGTTTTCCAGGAACAGCCTGGTCGCGGACGTGACCAGGTCGTAGCGGTGGATCATCGCCTCCATGAGGCGGGCCGGGCTGTCCGGGTCCGGGTCCGGGCCCGCGTCCGGGCCCGGGGCGCCCGGCGGACTTCGCGCTGGCCGCCTGATCTGCATCGGTTCCGGTGTCCGCGCCCATTCCGGGCGCGCTGGCCACCACCACGAGCTGGTCGCCGTCTCCCCGGACCTGGGCCAGCCCGACGGTCAGCTCGGTGCCCGCCGGTCCGTCCGGGTGCAGCAGGCGGCACTGGATCCGCCGGGTCTTGCCGGTCCGCGCGACCGCGGCGAGCTGGCTTTGCACCGCGGCCCGGGCGGGCAGGTCCACGAACGCGGTGAAGAGCTTGCCGACCGCGTACCCGGGGCCGGAGCCGAGCAGCTCGGCGGCCCGGGTGTTGACCCGCTGCACGGTGGCGTCCGGGCCGAGCAGGAACATCGGCACCGGCGCGTCCTGGAACACCGCGCGCAGCAGCCGCCGCTCCGTGAGCAGCGCCTCCGGGCCGGGGCCGCCGGCCTGGGCCGGGCCGGGAGCGGGCCCGGCCCGCATCGCCCCGAGCACGTCCACCGCGGTGTCCAGCTCCGCGAACGCGGCCTCGAGCACGGCCCTGGCGTCCGCGCCCGGCAGCGCGGCGGCCTGCCGGAGCCCGGCGTAGCGCTCCTTGAGCGCGGCCACCTCCAGGTCGAGTTCGGGCGGGCCGGCGGGTTGCGGCATCGAGGTCCAATCGCGGCGGGAACGAGAGCGAACGATGGTAAGGGTGTCGCGGAGGTTAGGTCGCGACGACCGGGGTAGCGGACGGCTGATGATCCAAGCTAACCCGGGATCACGGTAGCCGGAGTCCCGCCGTGGCCTGATTGTCACCGTAGTGCTGCTGCCGGGCGCCGGCGCCCGCAGCGGCTCCGCAGCGCTGCTCCGAGCGGGCTGGCCTCAGGGGGCCGTCCGCGCCGGGCCGTGGGCGTCTCCCTGCGCGCGGCGGGTTGGCAGCCGTCCGTTTCGGGGTTATATTGCTTGCAGTGTCTACGACGCAGGCACGCCCCCACGCCGTCTGGCGTGGTCGGAGAGGCGTGCTTGCCATGGAAATTTTCCTGGTCTGGCCTGGACTTCGTAGATAGCCGTCTAACTGCCTCTTCGGCGACTCGTGGCGTACCGCGTGGGCACCCCGTATCGAGGAGGCTGCTCCCCAATGAAGATTGCCCTGGTCACACTGCAGGGGAACCCGTTCGGCCAGACCCCGGAGGCCGGACCCGATAGGCAGGACCAGCGGCTGGCGTCCCTGGTGTCCGCGCTGGCCGAGCAGGACCACGACGTCACCGTGTACGCCCGCCGCGACTCGCGAGGGGCAGCCGGAGAAGTCGGAGCCCGCGCCGGGCGTCACCGTCGAGCACGTGCCCGCCGGCCCGGCCAAGGAGCTCTCCTCGGACAGCCTGGCCCCGCACGCCGCGGAGTTCGGCCAGTACCTGGCGCGGCACTGGCAGGACGGCGCGCCCGACGTGGCGCACGCGTACTTCTGGACCAGCGGGCTCGCCGCGCTGGCGGGCGCCCGTGATCTGGGCGTGCCGGTCGTGCAGACCTTCCTGTCGCTGCAGGCCACGGACCCGGCCTCGGCCCGGCCCGGCGCCGCCCCGCCCGCCCAGGCTCAGCCCGCCCGGGCGAAGGCCCGCTCCGGCAACGGCGGGGGGCGGCCCGGCTCCGGCTGGAGCCGGTCATCGCGCGCAGCGTCCGCGCGGTGCTCGCCAGTTCCTCCAGCGAGATGTCCGCGCTGGCCCGGCTGGGCGTGCGGCGGGACTCGGTGCGGCTCATCCCGCGCGGCGTGGACACCGGGACGTTCTCCCCGGAGGGCCCGGTGGCCGCGCGGGGCAGCCGGCCCCGGCTGCTGTGCGTGGCCCCGCTCGCGCCCAATCAGGGCGTGGACGTCGCGGTGCGCGCGCTCGCCGACATTCCCGAGGCCGAACTGGTCATCGCGGGCGGCCCCGAGCACGGCAAGCTGCGCGGGGACAAGGCCTACCGGGCACTGCTCCGGCTGGCCAGCGACCTGAACGTGCGGGACCGGGTCATCTTCCACGGCAGCGTGAGCGACGACGACCTGCCCGCGCTGCTGCGCTCCGCGGACCTGCTGGTGGACGCGCCGACCGGCGAGCCGTTCGCGACCGTCGCGCTGGAGGCCATGGCCTGCGGCACCCCGGTCGTGGCCTCGGCGATCGGCAGTCACCTGGACACCATCATCGACGGCACCACCGGCTTGCTGGTCCCGCCGGCCCGCCCCGGGCTGATCGCCCAGCGGATCCGGACCCTGCTGGCCAGCCCGATGCTGCTGGAAGGGTTCGGCATCGCCGCCGTGGACCGGGCCCGGGCCCGGTACTCCTGGGACCGGATCGGCCAGGAGACGCTGGCCATCTACGAGCGGTCCGCGGCCTGAACCGGACCAGCCCGGCCTAGGCCAGACCAGCCCGGGCCTGCAGCCGGATCCGGAGGCCGGGGCAGGCTCAGCCTGCCCCGGCCTCCGGCGTGTCTGCCCCCTGCGACGCGATGATCTGCTGCGCGACCTCGGTCATCGTGATGTGCTGGGCCGTGGCCATGGCGCCCATCTGCGTCAGCGCCTCCGCCGCGGTGCAGCCGCGCGCGTGCATCAGCACCCCCCGGGCCTGATCGAGCAGCGCCCCGGACTCGACGGAATCGCGCAGCCGCAGCACCGTCCGCTGGACCCCGTCGTAGGCGTCCGCGTTGCCCATGACCGCTCCCCCGAACGCGACCAGCAGTTCGGCGAGCGGGAGCTGATCCGGGTCGAGCGACCGGGGCCGGGCGCCGAACATGGTCAGGGTGAGGGCCTGCTCCCCGGACCGCTGGGCCAGCGTGACGCAGCACCGGACGCCGCGGGCCAGCGCCGCGGCCGCGAACCCCGGCCAGCGCTCCTCCTCCAGGGTGTCCGGGCAGCTGACCGGGGCGTTGCTGGCCAGGGCGTCCAGCCACGGGGCGGAGCCGGCCGTGAGCTGCAGCTCGAACAGCTCGGCGAGGTCGGGATGGCTGGCCGCCCGGACCACCGGCTCGTCCTCGCGCCAGACGGCGGAGGCCGCCCCCGAGCAGCCCGGGACCTGCCGCGACACCAGCCCCACCAGCTGGTTCAGCGACCGGGAGGCGGATCCGCCGGTCATGCTGAGCAGCTCACGGGCCCGGCGGGCCAGGTCATCTGTCGCCACGCCGCCTCCTGT
>CAVUKT010000093.1:0-16571 GCA_963742055.1 uncultured Actinomycetes bacterium
CGCTCACCATCCGCAGGGTTAGGGCAGGGTGAGGATCTCGTAGCCGTTCGCGGTGACCAGCAGCGTGTGCTCGAACTGGGCGGTGCGCTTGCGGTCCTTGGTGACCGCGGTCCAGCCGTCGTCCCAGACGTCGTAGGCGATCGTGCCCAGGGTGAGCATCGGCTCGATGGTGAACGTCATGCCCTCCTCCATGATCAGGTGACCGCCGGGGTCGTCGAAGTGCGGCACGATCAGGCCGGAGTGGAACGTGGTGCCGATGCCGTGCCCGGTGAAGTCGCGGACCACCCCGTAGCCGAACCGGCGGGCGTAGGACTCGATCACCCGGCCGATCGCGTTCAGCGGGCGGCCCGGGGCGACGGCCCGGATGCCCCGCATCATGGCCTCGTGGGTGCGCTCCACCAGCAGCCGCGACTCCTCGTCCACCTCGCCGGCCAGGAACGTCGCGTTGGTGTCCCCGTGCACGCCGTTGAGGTACGCGGTGATGTCCACGTTGACGATGTCGCCGTCGGCGATCACCGTGTCGTCCGGGATGCCGTGGCAGATGACCTCGTTCAGCGAGGTGCACAGCGACTTGGGGTAGCCGCGGTAGCCCAGCGTGCTGGGGTAGGCGCCGTGGTCGACGAGGAACTCGTGGCCGACCCGGTCCAGCTCGTCGGTGGTCACCCCGGGCGCGACGTGCCTGCCGACCTCTTGCAGGGCCTGGGCGGCGAGCCGCCCGGCCACCCGCATCCGCTCGATGGTCTCCGCGTCCTTGACGTCCGGCTCGCCGGTCTTCGGGTACTTGCGGCCCACGTACTCCGGCCGCGGGATGTTGGCCGGCACCTGCCGCGGCGGGGAAATCCGGCCGGGCTGGAGCAAGGTCGCCATGGTCTGCGAGTCTAGTGCGCATGGACGATGACCATGGCTGGTGGTACTGCCTGACGCACCGGACGGTGGAGCACGGCGCGGGCTGCCCGGCCAAGGACCGGCTGGGCCCTACGCCACCGAGGAAGAAGCGGCCACGCGCTGGAACGGTCCGGCGGCGCAACGAGGAGTGGGACAAGGCCGACGAGGACTGAGCTTGCGCGACAGCGGTGATCGCGCCCCCGGCGGGTATCGTGGGGTTCTGCGACGATGCCGGAAGGGGCGCACGGTGGCCGATGACCGCGCGGGTAGCGACCTTCCGACGGCTGCCCGGGCCCGGCTGGCCGAGATCCGGCAGAGCGGGACCTGGGGTTCCGCGCTCAGCACCGACGAGTTCGCCGCGATCCGCAGCGCCGGCTTCGAGCCGGTCGGCCAGGTGCTCGGCGCGGCCGTCTACAACATCGGCTTCACCGGCGGGTACAACTGCCCGGGGGCGTGGTCCGGCTTCGGCTCGTACGCGCAGGCCTACCGCAGCGTGACCCAGGTGTCCGGGCGGGGCGGCTACGGCTCGTTCGGGCCGCTCACCCAGGCCATGTACGAGGCGCGGCACCTGGCCATCGGCCGGATGATGGCCGAGTGCGCCGCGCTGGGCGGGCACGGCATCGTCGGGGTGGCCCTGACCATCGGCTCGTTCCCGGCCGGCGGCCTGGAGTTCAAGGCGATCGGCACCGCGGTCCGCGCGCCGGGCTCGCCGCCGCTCCAGCAGCCGTTCAGCTCCGACCTGTCCGGGCAGGACTTCGCCAAGCTGATCTCGTCGGGCTGGGTGCCGGCCGGCCTGGCGCTGGGCATCTCGGTCGGGGCCCGGCACGACGACTGGCTGACCGTGGGCCAGACCCGCTGGGGCGCGGGCAACGCCGAGGTGGTCGGCTACACCGAACTGGTGAACGACACCCGGCACGACGCCCGCCAGCAACTGGAGCGGGACGTGCGCCGGCTGGGCGGCGAAGGCGTCGTGGTGCCACGGATGGACATGCGGGTCCACGAGCGCGAGTGCCCGATCCAGGAGCACGGCAAAGATCACATCGTGGAGGCGACCATCATCGGCACCGCCATGGTCCGGTTCGCCTCGGTGGCCAAGCCGCCACCACCGCTGGCGATCCTGTCGCTTGACCCGCAGCGCCGTCAGGCCGCCCGGGTCAGGCTGGGACGCTGACGGGCAGACGGCTGGACTGGCAGCATGAGCTGAGGGGAAGCGATGACCGACCAGCAGAGCTACGGGCTGACGGCTGAGCTGACCGAGAGCAGAGCGCCGAGCTGAGCGCGGAAGGCGTCCCGCAGGACGCCCTGCGCCGCCTGGCCGAGCTGCGGCCGGGGCGGCCCGGTGGCATCTTCACCTCGGACCTGTCGGTGAACGAGTTCCTGCTGGTCCGCGAGGCGGGGTTCCGCCCGCTCGGGCTGGTGCTGGGCAGCTCGATCTACCACGTGGGGCTGCAGGTCGGCCGCTGGGGCAAGAACCAGGAACTCGACGTGCTGTCCCAGGCCATGTACCACGCCCGGGAGCTGGCCATGACCCGGATGGAGGCGGAGGCGGACGCGCTCGGCGCGGACGGCATCGTCGGGGTCCGGCTGGACGTGGAGATGAAGGAGTTCGGCAACGACATCGCCGAGTTCATCGCGGTCGGCACCGCGGTCAAGGCCGAGCCGGGCGCGGGCGGCGGGGGCGTCTCGGACTGGCGCAACAACAAGCGGCAGCCGTTCACCTCGGACCTGTCCGGCCAGGACTTCTGGACGCTGATCCGGGCCGGGTACGCGCCGCTCGGCATGACGATGGGCTCGTGCGTGTACCACATCGCGCACCAGCGGATCGGCGGGAAGATCGGCAACATCGGCCGGAACGTGGAGCTGGAGCAGTTCACCCAGGCCCTGTACGACGCGCGTGAGCTGGCCATGAGCCGGATGCAGGCGGAAGCGGAGGAGCTCCACGCCGAGGGCATCGTCGGGGTGCAGCTGCGCCAGCACAGCCACACCTGGGGCTCGCACACCACCGAGTTCTTCGCCATCGGCACGGCGGTCCGGCCGCTGCGCGAGGACCACGTCATCGAGCGGCCCACCATGGTCCTCAGCCTCGACGGCTGACTCCGGCACCGCGCCGGCCTGCCCGGGCCGCTCAGGGCAGCGGAAGGCGGCGCGGGCGGCCGCGCGCGGCCGGTCGCGGCCCTGGTCCAGGAAGCCGTAGCTGCCCTGTTCGCGCAGTTCGCGGGCGGCGGACACCAGCGCGCCCAGGGCCGCGTTGGAGAACGCGGAACCCACCGAGATCCGGCGCACGCCCGCCTCGGCCAGTTGCGGCACGGTGGGGGCGCCCGCCAGGGTCAGCACGTTCACCGGCCGGTCCACCGAGCTGACCACGGCCCGGATGTCGTCCAGGCTGGTCAGCCCGGGCGCGTACAGCACATCCGCGCCCGCCTCCTGGTAGGCCTGCAGCCGGCGGATGGTGTCGGCCAGGTCCGTCCGGCCGTGCAGGTAGTTCTCGGCGCGGGCGGTGAGCACCAGCGGGCCGGGGGCGGCGGCGGCCGCCTCCGCGGCCGCGGCCACCCGCTCGCGGGCCAGGCCCAGGTCGTAGATGGGGTCGTCATCACGCCGGGTGAAGTCCTCGACCGAGCAGCCGGCCAGCCCGGCCGCGGCGGCGAGCCTGATGGTCTCGGCCACCCCGGCTGGCTCGTCGGCGAACGCGTTCTCCAGGTCGGCCGAGACGGGCAGGCTGGTCGCCGCGACGATCGCGGCCGCGTGCCCGAGCGCCTCGTCGCGGGTGACCGCCCCGTCCAGGCGCCCCAGCGTGGCCGCGAACCCGCCGCTGGTCGTGGCCAGCGCGGCGAAGCCCAGCGAGGCGAGCAGCCGGGCCGAGCCCGCGTCCCACGGATTCGGCAGCAGCAGCGGTTCCGGGCCCTCGTGCAGGGCCCGGAACACCCGCGCCCGCTCGGCCTGCGTCTGGGCGGCCTGGGTCTGGGCGGCCTGGGTCTGGGCGGCCTGGGTCTGGGCGGCACGGTCCACCGGGATGGTCATGCCCGCCACTCTAGGGGCCTCGCCTGGGCCGCCGCGCGATTTTCCGCCGCCCCGGGCCGCCTGATTTATGCCGCGCTCCCGGGGTGCTCCCGGGCCCCGGGCGTGGCGATGAGCCGGCGGGCCAGGGCGGCCGCCTGGTCGCGGATCTCCGGGATCGCGGTCGTCTCGTAGCGGATCCCGCGCAGCGTCGGGCCCAGGGTGAACAGGGTGGGGCTGGGCGTGCCCGCGGCGTCCAGCACGGCGCCGTCCGGGGTGGCGTCCAGGCCGAGCCGGAGCGGGTCCGGCCGGGCCAGTCCCCGGCTGAGCAGGTCCGCGAGCAGCGGGTCGGCGGTCCGGGTGAGGTCGGTGCCCGGCCCGGTCGCGTTGATCAGCCAGCCCGCGGGCAGGTCGGTGACGGACCCGTCCCGGTCCACCCGGATCCGCAGCCGCTCCGGCCCCGCGGTCGCGGACACGCCGGTGACCCGGCCGCGCAGCACGGAGAGCCGCCCGGTACAGCGCAGCTCGGTGATCCGCCGGGCGGTCGCGGGCGGCATCCGGTGCCGGTGCACTTCCCAGTAGCGGGCCACATGCCGGACGAACAGCCGCTTGTCCCGGTCCGGCAGCCGCCGCCAGAGGTCCGGGATGTGCGGCCGCACCGCGTTCGACCACGTCCTGCCAGTGGTTGGGCCGGCTGGCCATGGCCGACCGGACCTGCCAGATGAGCTCGGGCAGCCGGACCGGGTCGCCGGTGTCCGACAGGGCGGGCAGCCAGAGGGCGTCGGCCGGGCCGCCGCTGCCCCGGTGTACCTGGGGGAGCATCCCGTGCCGCGACACGGCCCGGACCGTGGTCCGCGGATGGTTGCTGGTCACCGCCGTGACCACGTCCAGCATGGTCAGCCCGGTGCCCAGGATGACGACGGGCTGGCCGTCCCGGACCGCGTCCAGCGCGCCCGGGGCCCAGGGGTTCGCGATACACCACGGGCTGTCCGGGAAGGGGACCGGCGTCGAGGGCGGCGGGTTCCCGGTGGCCAGGATCGCGAAGTCGGCCTCGATGCTGGCGTCGGCCAGCAGCAGGCGCATCGGGCGGCCTCCGGTACCCGGCCGCAGGCCCAGCACGTCCGAGGTGATCTGGGTGAGCCGGGCACAGCGGCGCCGCCCGGCGCTCCGCGTCCGCCAGCGTGTCCTGGAGGTAGCGGCCGAACTCCTGCCGGGGCAGGAACTCCAGGTCGCCGAGCCCGGCGGCGGCCGCCCAGCGGAGCAGGTGGTCCGGGTCCCCGGCCACCCCGCTCATCCGGGCCGTGAGCGCGTTCAGGAAGTGCGCCGGATTGGTGGTCGAGTAGGCCTCGCCCAGCCCATGCCGGCCCAGCCGGTCGATCAGCGCGATGCGCAGCGGATACTGCCGGGCGGCGGCCGCGCGGAGCAGGTGGATGGCGGTGAGGGTGCCGCTGGCCCCGCCGCCGATGATCGCGATCACTGGTCCGCGCCCTGGCACCGGGCCGTAAGCGGGGAGGCGTGGCGTCCTACTGATCATCGTGGCTTCCGGGTTCCGGGCGGGTGAACCGGCCCTGGTGGTGCAGCAGCGGCGGCTCGCCCGAGCCGATGATGGCGTGCTCGACCCGGCCCACCACCAGCTCGTGGTCGCCCACGGTCAGCATCGCGTGGGTGGCGCAGATCAGGTGCGTGGTGGCCCCGGCGAGCAGGGGAAGGTCCTCCGGGTCCCGGGCACCACTGCGTCTCCGGCCCGAACCGGTCCGCGCCCTTGCGGGCGAACCGCGCCGCCACCGCCTCCTGGCCGTGATCCATCAGGTTCACCGCGAAGTGCCGGGCGGTCCGCACCGCGGGCCAGTTGGAGGATCCGTGCCCGATGTAGAAGGACACCAGCGGCGGGTCCAGGCTGGCCGAGCTGAACGACGTCACGGTGAGGCCGGCCGGGCTGGCCAGGGTCACGATGGCGACGCCGGCCGGATGCCGGGCCAGGGCCTGGCGGAAGATCTCCGCGTCGACCCTGGGCAGGGCGGAGTCGCTGACGGGGACAGAGGCGGCGGGGGTGGTGATGCTCACAGGACCTGCCTTCCGGGGATTCGTGGTCAGGCGACGGGTTGCGGCACACCGCGGCGGTTCGCGGTGAACTGGCTTCCCGGGCGGGGGAGCCCGTAGTGCTCCCGCAGGGTCTGGCCGGTGTACTCGGTGCGGAACAGCCCGCGCCGGCGGAAGATCGGGATCACGTGGTCGGCGAACGCCTGGAGGCCGGAGGGCAGCGCGGCGGGCATCACGTTGAAGCCGTCGGCGGCGCCCTGGTCGAACCAGTCCTGGATGGTGTCCGCGACCTGCTCCGGGGTGCCGGTGAAGGTGCGGTGCCCCCGGCCGCCGCCGAGCCGCCCGATCAGCTGGCGGACGGTCAGCTTCTCCCGCCGGGCCAGGTCGGTGATCAGCTGCGCGCGGCTCTGCGCGCCCTCGACCAGCGGCCGGCCGAACACCTCGGCGGGCAGCGGCCGGTCCAGCTCCAGCAGGCCCGGCGGCACTTCCAGCGTCTTGGCCAGCTGGGCGAGGCCGTAGGCCGGGGTGATCAGCTGTTCCAGCTCGTCGCTGAGCGCGTGGGCTTCGGCCTCGGTCGAGCCGATCACCGGCACGATGCCCGGCAGGATCTTGATCTGGTCCGGGTCCCGGCCGAGCCTGCGGGCCCGCCGCTTCATGTCCGCGTAGAACTCCTGGCCGTCGGCCAGGGTCTGCTGCGCGGTGAAGATCGCCTCGGCGTAGCGGGCCGCGAACTCCCGGCCGTCCTGCGACGACCCGGCCTGCACCAGCAGCGGATGACCCTGCGGCGAGCGGGGCACGTTGAGCGGGCCGCGGACCCGGAAGTAGCGGCCCTCGTAGTCCACCGGGTGAATCCGGGCCGGGTCGGCGTAGACGGCCCGCGGCCTTGTCGCCCAGTTCGGCGCCGTCCTCCCAGCTGTCCCACAGCCGGATCGACACGTCCACGAACTCGGCGGCCCGTTCGTAGCGCTCCTGGTGGCCGGGCCGGTCGTCCAGGCCGAAGTTCTGCGCGGACGCGGTGTCGGCCGTGGTCACGATGTTCCAGCCCGCCCGCCCGCCGCTGACGTGATCGAGCGACGCGAACCGCCGGGCCAGGTTGTAGGGCGCGTTGTAGGTGGTCGACGCGGTGGCGATGAGCCCGATGTGGCTGGTCGCCGCGGCCAGCGCGGTGAGCAGGATGGTCGGCTCCAGCGCGCTGGCCGGGCGGAACTGCGGGTCGGCGCGCACCGCGGGCCCGTCGGCCAGGAACAGCGAGTCGAACCTGGCCCGCTCGGCGATCTGGGCCAGCTCACGCCAGTGGCCGAGGTCGGTGTTGGCGAACGGGTTGCTCTCCGGCAGCCGCCACGCCGCCTCGTGATGCCCGGAACTCATCAGGAACGCGTTGAAGTGCAGCTGCCGCGGCGGCCTCCGGGCCGCTTCATGCCACGACCGTGGTCCGGTCCGGCGCGGCCAGCGCGGCGCACCGGCCGAGCGCGGCGGCCACCCGGGCCGCCCACGGGTCCAGCACCCGGCCAGGCTCCTCCAGGTCCGGTTCGAGGAAGGCCAGGCCCGGCGCGGGGGTGGAGGCGCCCAGCTCCAGCAGCAGCGGCCGCAGGTGCAGGTCGACCGCGAGCGCGTGGTGGGGCAGCCGCAGGACCAGCATCGGCAGGGCGACCACCGAGGACAGGGCCTGGTAGTCCAGCCGGTCGAGGAAGACCTTCAGCAGCCCGGTGTAGGTGCCCTTGTAGGTGGGGCTGGCCACGAGCAGCAGGTCCGCCTGCCTGACCTGCTCCAGCGCGTCCTCGACCGCGGATGACGGCTCGTCCAGCAGCAGCCGCCTGGCCAGCCCGGACAGGTCGATGACCTGGTGCTCGCCGGGCAGCGCGGCGGCCCGGCTGACCGCGTCCGCGGCCAGCCGGGCGATCTGCAGGGTCCTCGATTGCGGCTTGGGGTTGGCGACCAGTACGACGAAACTCAACACGTTCTCCTCAGGTAGGGGCGGTCACGGTGATGCGCTTGGGCGGTCCCTGGATGGGTGTCATGCCGCTAGGCGCTCGCCCGCTAAGCACTGGCCCGCAGGTGCGGCCGCCCGGAGTTGCCGGCGGCCGCCTCGCGCCGCCGGATCTCGGGCAGCACGCCCTCGCCGAACCAGTAGGCCTCCTCCAGGTGCGGGTAGCCGGACAGGATGAACTCGCTGATGCCCAGGGAGGCGTACTCCTCGATGAGGTCGGCCACCTTCTCGTGGCTGCCGACCAGGGCGGTGCCCGCCCCGCCGCGGACCAGGCCGACGCCGGACCACAGGTTCGGGTAGATCTCCAGGTCCTGGGCCGAGCCGCCGTGCCGGTAGGCGGCGTGCAGGGCCCGCATCCGGTCCTGGCCGACCGACTCGCTGGCCCCGAGGACCTGCTGGGCCTTGGCGATCTCGGCCGGGTCGATGTAGTCGAGCAGCCGGCTGGCCTCGGTCCAGGCGTCCGCCTCGGTGTCCCGGGTGATCACGTGCAGCCGGATGCCGAAGCGCAGCGTGCGGCCCTGGGCCGCGGCCAGGTCCCGGATCCAGGTGAGCTTCTCCGCCACCTGCGCCGGAGGCTCACCCCAGGTCAGGTAGACGTCCGCGGACGACGGCCGCCACGGCGCCCGCCGCGGGGGAGGAGCCGCCGAAGTACACGCCGGGCACCGGGTCCGGCGGGCGGAGCACGGTCGCCCCCTCCACCTGGTAGTACTCGCCGTGGAAGTCGAACGGCTCGCCGGTCCACGCGCCGCGGACGATGGCCAGGAACTCCGCGGTCCGGGCGTACCGCTCGTCGTGGGACAGGTAGTCGCCGAACCGGCGCTGCTCGTCGGCCTGGCCCCCGGTCACCACGTTGAGCAGCAGCCGGCCGCCGGACAGCCGCTGGTAGGTGGCGGCCATCTGGGCGGCCAGGGTCGGCGAGGTCAGCCCGGGCCGGAACGCGACCAGGAACTTCAGGCGGCTGGTCTCCCGGGTCAGCGCGGCGGTGACCAGCCAGGCGTCCTCGCACCAGGTGCCGGTCGGGGTCAGCACGGCCTCGAAGCCCAGCTGCTCGGCGGAGCGGGCCACCTGGGCCAGGTACTCGATGTCCGGCGGCCGCTCCTGCGCGGCCGCGCCCCGGATGTGCGGGGCGTCCGGCCGCCCGGCCGGGCCGCCCGCGGCCCCGGCCGGGGGCAGGCTGTGCCCCCGGCCCATGATCGACCGGCCGTCGCCGGTGGTGGGCAGGAACCAGTGGAACGTCAGCGTCATGAGGCGCCTCCGACGGTGTTGTTGAAGCTGGAGTCCGAGAAGTTCTTGAAGTCCACGTGGCCGGGGATCAGCCCGGCGCTGGTGAACGCGTTGGACACCGACTGCTCGGCGCCGACCACGGCCGGGGTGATCTGGACCGGGGTCCGCACGTCGTCCTTGGCCGCCTTGAGCATGATGGCGTCCGGCAGGCCGGTGGCCTTGGCCCAGACCGCGGCCCAGGCGGACACGTGCGTGCCGCCCCAGACGTAGGCCTGGTTGAGCAGCTTCAGGTAGTCGCGGATCGCGGCGGCCTTGGCCGGGTCGGCCAGCGCGGCGCGGGACGCGACCGCGAACGAGTACGGGGCGCCGTACCCGGTCCCGTTGACCAGGATCCGGGCGTGGTCCTGGCCCACGACCTGCTCGATGTACGGCGACCAGATGTCCCAGGCGTCCACGTGGCCGGAGGTCAGCGCGGCCAGGCCGTCGGCGGGCTGCAGGTAGTCCAGGCTGACGTCGTGCACCGACAGGTGGGCCTTGTTCAGCACGGTGAGCAGGTGGTAGTCGGCCGAGCTGCCCTGCGCGACCGCGATCTTCTTGCCCTTGAGCTGGGCGACCGAGTGGATCGGCGAGTTGTCCGGCACGACGATCGCGGAGGCGTTCGGGCCGGCCGTGACCGCGCCGACGATGGCTACCTTCTCCCCGCCCGCGGCCGCGAACACCGGCGGGGCGTCGCCGACGCTGCCGATGTCGACCGCGCCGGACCCCATGGCCTGCAGCATCGGCGGCCCGGAGGTGAAGTCGGACCATTCGACCTTGAACGGCAGCTTGCTGATCAGGCCGGCCGCGGTGAGCAGCGCCTGGGAGCCCGAGCCCGCCTGGTCGCCGACGTGCAGGACGACGCTGGACACGTTGGCGGTCTTGGCGCTCGCGGTGGACGACGGGCCGGAACTGGTGCTGGACGGCGACGAGGAGCAGCCCGCCGCGATCAGGGCGAGGAGGGCGACGGCGGCGGCCGCCGTGACGCGGGGACGGGTGCGGTGAGGCCGCGGAATGTTCTGATCATGATCATCCTTCCGTGACGACGCCGAGCTCGATCAGCAGGCGGGTTCTCAGGGCGGCGAGTTCTGGGTGGTCGCGCTCCCGCGGCCGCGGGACGTCGATGCGCTCGCTGAACGCGATCTGGCCGCCGGCCAGCACGAGCACCCGGTCGGAGAGGGAGAGGGCCTCGTCCACGTCGTGCGTGACCAGCAGCACCGCGGGCTGGTGGTGCGCCCACAGCCGGAGCACCAGGCGGTGCATGGTGATCGTGGTGAGCGCGTCCAGCGCGCTGAACGGCTCGTCCAGCAGGAGCAGGCTGGGCTCGCGGACCAGGGCCCGGGCCAGCGCGGCCCGCTGGGCCTCGCCGCCGGACAGGGTCAGCGGCCAGGCGCCGGCCCGGGCGCCCAGGCCGACTTCCTCCAGCGCGTCCAGGGCCACCTGCCTTGGCGTCGCCGGTGCGCAGCCCGAGGCTCACGTTGGCCCAGACCCGGCGCCAGGGCAGCAGCCGCGGCTCCTGGAACGCCACCGCCGCGGTGCCTTCCACGCCCAGGTCGCCGGTGACCCCGCGGTCCAGGCCGGCCAGCGCGCGCAGCAGGGTGGACTTCCCGCTGCCGCTGCGGCCGATCAGCGCCACGAACTCACCCGGGGCGATGTCCAGGTCCAGCTCGTCCAGGACGCGCCGGCCCGCGAACTCCCGGGTCAGGCCGCGCACCCAGGCGGCCGGGCGCGGTGCCGTGCCCGCGCTGGGCGGTCCCGGTCGCGGCGGTCGCCGCGCGGGGCCGCCGTCGCGGGGGGGTCCGTCCGGGGCGGGCCGCGCGCTCAGTGATCCAGCAGTCCGTGGCGCCATGCCAGCGCCCTCCTTTCCATCAGCCGGACCAGGGCGTCGGTGAGCAGGCCCAGGACGCAGTACACGAGCAGGGCCACGAAGATCACGCTGTTGTTCAGGAAGGCCTGGCCCTGGTTGATGATGTAGCCGAGCCCGGCGTTGGCGTTGATCTGCTCGGCGACCACCAGCGCCAGCCAGGCGATGCCCAGGCTCTGCCGGAGGCCGACCAGGATCTGCGGCAGCGCGCCCGGCAGGATGATGTGCCGGATCGTCTCGCTGCGGCGCAGGCCCAGTGACTGGCCCGCCTCGGCCAGCTTGGCGTCCACGTTGCGGATGCCGGAGAACGTGTTGAGGTAGAGCGGGATCGCGGCGCCCAGCGCGATCAGCAGGATCTTGGGCAGCTGGCCGATGCCGAACCAGACGATGAACACCGGGATCAGCCCGAACAGCGGCAGCGTGCGGAGCATCTGCATGAGCGGGTTGACCGAGTTCTCCCCGAGCCTGCTCAGCCCGGCGACCACGCCGAGGACCAGGCCCGCCGCCCCGCCGACCGCGAAGCCGATCGCCACCCGCTCCAGCGACACCAGCATGGCGCCCTGCAGGGTGCCGTACGCGGCGTTGCTCGTGGTGATCAGCGTGATCGCGGTGTGCAGCACGGTGCTGGGCGGGGGGAGCTTCTGCTGGGAGATCAGCCCCGACATGCTGACCAGCTGCCAGCCGACGAGGACCACCAGCGGGCTGATGATCCGGAACCAGGTCCGGTTGCGGCGCCGGGCGGCGGGCTTCCCGCGCCGCGCGCCGGGGGCGGCGTCCGCCGGGCCGGGGGCCGATTCCGCCCGGCCCGGCGGGCGGTACCCGCCGCGGGGCGCTGGCCGGCGCCTGGGCCACGCCAGGTGCGGGCGCTGGCCCGGCCGTTCTGGCCGGCCGCGCCGGGTGTGGTGCCCGCCTCCGTCCCGGGCGCCTCGCTGTTACTCCCTCCGGGGGCTGGGGTCGTACCCCGGGCCAGGCCGGTGGGGACCAGTCCGGTGGGGGTGTTTCCAGGCATAGACAGACCTCGCTCGTGACGGCAGGAGTGCCGCCGGCCGCACGCCGGGGCGGCTGGACCCGCGGGCGGCCGACTGATCCGGACGGGTTATGCCTGCTCAGCGGTGAGCAGTACGGCAGGCCGGGCGACACCGCCCCGGCGTGCCTGCGCAGATCGACATAGCGGCGCGAGACCAGTAGTGGGATGCAGCCATGCCCCTATGGTGAAAGCCAGATCCCTATAATGTCAATAGGGAAAATCGAGATGAAGGAGAAGCCCGGTGCGGACGGGCTTCCAGGAGTGACCCGTCATGGCTACGGGGGCTGCCGTGCGCGGCTTTCCCTGACGCCCGCCGGTGCCAGGGCCGGCGGATGGCCAGCCCCTCGGGCGACCAGGGCCCGGGGCGGCCGGGTCCAGCGGGCTCCTCATGATCGCGGTCA
Source organism: uncultured Actinomycetes bacterium (assembly GCA_963742055.1). GTDB lineage: Bacteria > Actinomycetota > Actinomycetes > Streptosporangiales > Streptosporangiaceae > RYN-230. The sequence goes on from CAVUKT010000093.1 coordinate 12,459, forward strand.
ATATGCGGTGCTGATGAGTCAGAAATGACCGTGATCACGGGGCTCGCGGCCCGGGGTAGCGCGGGGGCGGGCTCAGCGGCCGGGGGCGGGGCCGCTGACGGTGTCGAGCACCCGGTTGAGCCATTGCCGGAGCCCGCGCCGGGTCAGCTCGGCCGGCTCCCCGGCCGCCGAGCTGACCAGATGCTGCGCGCCGTCGAAGGACACCGGGGCCGTCCCGGGCTGGACCGTGAGGACTTCGTGGGCCAGCTGCTCCAGCTCCGGGTCGCCCTGGTCGAGGGCGAGCACGGTGGCGTGCTTGCGGGCGTCGCTGACCCGCTCGAGCAAGGGGGCCGGAGCCATCTCGGCGCCCACGACCAGGACCGTCTCGCCGCGCTCCGCCTGTTCCAGGCGGCGCATGCCGATCCGCAGGTGCGGCGGGGCGTCCGGCGGCGGGGCCCAGCGGACCAGGGTGGGGGAGAGTCCGGGTGCGCCGGACAGCCGGCTCTCCTCGTCGAGGTGCGCGGCGAGGTGCCACGGCTCGTCCCCGGGCGTCCCGACCACCAGCAACCCGCCCGGAGTCCGGGGCCGCCGCAGCGCCCGGGCGAACACGGTGGTGCGCTCCAGCCAGCCGGTCGGGGCGAGCACGGCCCGCAGCGCAGCCACCTGTTCCGCGTCCATCGGCCCATCGTGTCACGCACGTCAGGGGTCTGGCAGGATCGGGACATGGCCGCGGAGCAAGGATCTACCACTATGGACAAAGATGTCGCCGACCTGATCGTGGGGGTCCTGGGCGGCACCGGTGATCAGGGCCGGGGGCTCGCGCACCGGCTGGCCGCCGCGGGCAACCCGGTGATCATCGGCTCGCGGAGTGCGGAGCGCGCCCAGGCGGCCGCGGCGGAACTGGGCGCCGGGGTCCGCGGGCTGGCGAACGCGGACGCGGCGCGCGAGGCCGACGTGGTGATCGTGGCGGTGCCCTGGGAAGGCCACCGGGATCTGCTCGCCTCCCTGGCCCGGGCGCTGGCCGGCAAGATAGTGATCGACTGCGTGAACCCGCTGGGGTTCGACAAGCGCGGGTGCCTACCCGCTCCGGGTCCCGGAGGGCAGCGCCGCGCAGCAGGCGGCGGAGGTGCTCCCGGACAGCCGGGTGGTCGGGGCGTTCCATCACGTGTCCGCGGTCGTGCTGCTGGACCCCGAGGTCACGACCGTCGACCTCGACGTCATGGTGCTCGGCGAGGACCGCGAGGCCACCGACCTGGTGCAGGCGCTCGCCGGGCGCATCCCCGGGATCCGCGGGGTGTACGCGGGGCGGCTGCGCAACTGCGGGCAGGTGGAGGCGCTGACCGCCAACCTCGTCTCGATCAACCGCCGCTACAAGGCGCACGCAGGCCTGCGCGTCACCGACATCTAACCCCATCCGGTCCGGCCCCGGTCGGCCGGCTGTCCACCCCTCCAGACTGAGCGCGGAGCACGTTTCACGCCCGACGTGCGTCAAGGTGGGTGATCTGCCCGGCTTAGGCGAACGGTCAGCATGAAATGTGCCGGGTGGCAGGGTGTGGGTGGCCGGTGGGCCCGGGCGGGACGGTTTCGTCTGCGGTGAAGGGTGCTGCGCGGCCGCGAAGCGTCAATTCGGCCTTGACGATTCTACGCGCTGACACCTCCACGCATGACTTCGCCCGGTTTCCCTCGACACGCTGATCACCTACGTGAAGGTGCAGCGTCCCGGCGGCTCGCCGCTGGACAACCTGTCTGACGCGGTCGCGGTGTCGGCCCAGCTCAGTGAGCAGGCCGACTCCCTGATCGGTCACTTCGTGGACCAGGCCCGGCGCTCGGGCGCGTCCTGGAGCCAGATCGGCGCCAGCATGGGCGTGACCAAGCAGGCGGCCCAGCAGCGCTTCGTCCCCCGCGGCCCGGTCAAGGGCGCCGCGGCTTCGGCGACTTCTCCCGGTTCACCACGCGGGCCCGCAGCGTGCTCGCCGCGGCCGAGGACCTGGCGCGGGCGGCGGATGCGGCCGTGATCGGCAGCGACCACCTGGCGGCCGGGCTGATGGCCGAGCCGGACGGGCTGGCCGCGCAAGGCCATCGTCGCGCTGGGGGTCAGCGCAGGCCAGCTGCGCGCGGCGTTTGGCCTGCCGGAGGCCGCGCCGGCGGCGGACGTGGGATACGCCCCGCGGAGCGGGTGCCGCTGGGCCCGGGCGCGGTGGCGACGCTGAAGGGCGCGCTCCGCCAGGCCCTGCACCTGGGCCACAACTACATCGGCACCGAGCACATCCTGCTCGGCCTGGTGGACGAGCAGGACGCCGCCGCGGCCACGCTGGCCGGGCTCGGCGTGACCAGGCCGGCGGTGCAGCAGCAGATCACGGCGGCGTTCGCGGCCCTGCAGGCCAGCCGGAACCAGTCCGGCTCAGGCGCCTAGGACCTGGATCGCGGGCCGGAGCCGGGAGAAGACCGGCATGAACGGCACCTGCTTCTGGGTGGCCAGCGTGACGTAGCAGGTCCGCCCGCCCGGCGCCGCGATGGCGTACTGCAGCGCGGTGACGTTGGCCGTGCCCACGCTCATCTGGTTGTAGACGAGCACCGCGGTGCGGCCGTCCACGGTGGTCTGGCCGAGCTGGGCGTTGCTGGAGTTGACGGCCGTGAATTCCTGTTCGGCCAGCGTGTTCAGCCCGGTCAGCGCGTTGGTGCCGGCCGGGAGATGAGCCGCCGCGCAGCTGAGCGACATGACCGCCTGGTCGCCGGAGCTTCCGCCCGCCGGGCGGGGGTCGGCCAGGGTCACCGAGCCGGGGCTGCCCCAGCCGGGCAGGACCGAGTCCAGCACGGCCGGCTTGAGCCGCCCGAGGCCGATGGCGTGCAGCGCGCCGGGGCGGGCCGCCGGGGGCACCGTGACCCAGCGCCTCCGGGACCGCCATCCGCAGGCCGTCGGCCGGGCCGCCCGGCCCACTTGTGCCCGGCCGGCAGCGACGTGGTCGCGGCGACCGGCTTGCTGGCCGCGGCGTACATGGCCTGCTCCGCCTGGGTAGACCGGCTTCCCCCGCTGGAGCAGCCGGTGACGGCCAGGACGAGGGCCACGGCGAAGGCCGATACCGCGGAGCGGGGCCGGTATGCGCCTCATCAGTGATCCTCCGGGGGATGCCGCGCAGACGCCCGGGGAATTCCGCGCACCAAGCTGGCGGCCAAAGTCTAAGTCGCCGTAAAGGGTATATGTGCCCGAATGGGTCATTCACGCCACGTGCTGAGGCCCCGGCGGCCAGGGCCAGCCGGGGCCTCAACGCGCAGGTCAGCGGTAGGAGTACTCCTCGCTGGGGAACTGGCCGCCGACCACCTCGTCGGCGAAGGATCGCGCGGCCTGGCCGAGCACGCCGGCCACGTCCGCGTAGCGCTTGACGAACTTCGGGGTCCGCGGGGACAGCCCGGCCATGTCCTGCCAGACGAGCACCTGCGCGTCGCAGCCGGGACCGGCGCCGATGCCGATGGTCGGGATGGATACCGCGCCGGTGACCCGGGCGGCGAGCTCGGCCGGCACGCACTCCAGCACGACCGCGAAGGCGCCCGCCGCCTCCAGGGCCTTCGCGTCCTGCAGCAGCCGCTCGCCGTCCTCGCCGCGGCCCTGCACCCGGTACCCGCCGAACACGTTGACGGACTGCGGGGTGAGGCCCAGGTGGCCCATGACCGGGATGCCGGCCGCGACCAGCTCCTCGGCCTGCCGGAGCACCCGGTGGCCGCCTTCCAGCTTGACCGCGTGCGCGCCGGCTTCCTTGAGGAACCTGATCCCGGCCGCGAGGGCCGCCTCGGGCGAGGACTGGTAGGAGCCGAACGGGAGGTCGGCGACGATGAGCGCCCGGCTGGTGCCGCGGACCACCGCGGCGGTCAGCGGGATGAGCTCGTCCAGGGTGACCGGGATCGTCGTGTCGTGCCCGAAGACCACCATCCCGGCTGAGTCGCCGACCAGGAGCACCGGGATGCCGGCCTCGTCGAAGACGTGCGCGGTCAGCGCGTCGTAGGCGGTGAGCATGGGCCACTTCTCGCCGCGCGCCTTGGCCTTGGCCAGGTCGCTGACGGTGACCCGGCGGGTGGCGCGGCCGCCGTAGAGCGGCTCGCTCCGGCCCGGGCTGGATGAGGGGGGGCCAGACGGGGGAT
>CAVUKT010000094.1:0-5335 GCA_963742055.1 uncultured Actinomycetes bacterium
CGGTGGCGGCGTGGACGGTCGGGTAGATGGACAGGTGCCGGTGCAGCCCGGTGATGTGCAGCACCCGGTCTGTGGGCGGCGAGACCGCGGCGAGCCGCAGGAAGCCCCCCAGCACGCGGGCCCGGTGGCTCGCGCCGACCAGCACGGCGAGACCGCTGGCGTCACAGAAGGTCACCCTGGACAGGTCGAGGACCAGGCGGCTGGCGCCGGGCCGGAGCAGCCCCAGGAGCTGCTCACGCAGGTCCGGCGCGCTGGCCAGGTCGAGGTCACCGGACAGTTCGGCGATGCCGACCCCGTCCGCGGCGCGGACCGGAAAGCCGGGGGTGGGATAGATCGTGGTGCCGGAGTTCATCATGGGTATCCGATCCGGTTGACGCGGACCAGGCGGCCGGATAGCTGCCTTGTCCTGAGCGCGCGCTGCGGCCCGGCCGGGCTCAGCGATGTCCTTCCGCCCCGGGCGGCTGGCCCGTGCTGCTGCCTGGGCCGCCGAGCACGGCCAGGACTTCCCCGATGGTCCGCTCGCGGCTGGTGGGCTCCGGCAGCGGCTGGTGCACCTGGATCTGGTAGTGGTTGCGGCGGCCGTCCTTGCGCTTGCTGAGGTAGCCCGCCGCGGTCAGGTCGCTGACGATGCCGAAGGCGCTCCGCTCGGTGATGCCCAGGCTGGCCGCGATGTCGCGCAGCCGCATCCCCGGGTCGTGCGCGAGAAACAGCAGCACGCGTCCGTGGTTGCTCAGGAAGCCCCAGCTGCCCATACCCTAAAAAATACCATAGTTTCCGGAAAAAAATTGCCGGTTTCTGATTGCCGGCGATGCGGCTAGTTCCACCGGGCGGGTCAGGGCGGCTCAGTCCCGACCGGCGGGCGGCTTCGCCGGGGCCGATGGCCGGTACAGAGCTTGGTCAGAGCTTGGTCAGCTTGGCGTAAGGCGCGTTGATCCGGTGCGTGACGGCGCCGAATTCGACGACCACCGCCCCCGCTTCGATAGTGATCACGCGGCCGAGACCATACCGGTCGTGCGTCACCAGGTCCTGCGCCTCGAACTCCTCGACAGGCTGCGGTGCGGGCGTCGGCCTATTGAACGGGCTTCCGGGGACGGGACGCCGGGTCACGGCGTGGGCTGGTTTCTCATCAAGACCAGTATGCGGCCTGCAGGCCGGTCAGGGCGAGCACACGCATCCGGGCCTACCCCAGGTACTGGGCCTTTACAGCGGAGCGGTGACCCAGTGCCAGCCTTCCGGCTCGTCACACACCGGGTGCACCACCGCGGAACCCGCCGCGTCAGACAGCTCGGCCACGACCCGGATCAGCTGGTGATGAAAGTCCTCCGGCGTGTGCTGGCCCTCGTGCGGGGCGATCGCCACGAGGGTCACGGCCGATTGCTCCCCGCCGGCCAGCCGGACGGTGACGTTGCCGTTGTAGTCCCGGCCGACCGCCACGATCGACGCGGCCCGGATGATGTCACTGCCGTCGTCCTTGGCGACCCACACATCGGACGCATTCATGCGTCCCACCTCCCAGCTCATCCAGCGGCATCCCCCACACTGGCACAAATCAGTACTCGAGCTCCGGGCGAAGCGGGCCGCCGACGGTGTTCAGGTGCCGCAGGACCTGGACGTAGGAGTCCACCAGGCCCGTCTCGTGGTAGGCGATGCCGTGCTGCTCGCAGAACGCGCGCACGGGGGCCTGGGCGCGGCGCAGGCTGGGCCTGGGCATGGAGGGGAACAGGTGGTGCTCGATCTGGTAGTTGAGGCCGCCGAGGGCGAAGTCGTTGAACCAGTTACCGCGGATGTTCCGGGAGGTGACGACCTGGCGGCGGAGGAAATCGACCTTCTCGTCCTCGCCGAACATGGCCATGCCCTTGTGATTGGGCGCGAACGAGCAACCCAGGTAGAGCCCGAACACACCCTGCTGGATGAGGAGGAAGGCCACCGCCTGGACCGGGGACAGCACCAGGAACACCGCGACCAGGTAGCCGATGATGTGCGCGGCCAGCAGGGCCCCGTCCACCAGCTTGACCGTCGTGCTCCGGCGGCCCAGCAGGGTCCGGAACCCGGCGACGTGCAGGTGCAGGCCCTCCAGCAGCAGCATGGGGAAGAACAGCCACGCCTGGTAGCCGGCCAGCAGGCGGCCGAGGCCGCCGCGCTCCCGGGCCTGCTCCGGGGTGAAGGCGACCGCCCGGCCCCCGATGTCGGGATCCCGGCCGACCTGGTTGGGGTGGGCGTGATGCCGGTTGTGCTTGGACGTCCACCAGCCGAAGCTGAGCCCGATCAGCAGGTTGCCGTGAATCCGGCCGATCACGTCGTCGGTCCGCTTGGAACCGGAGATCTGCCGGTGACCGGCGTCATGACCGATGAACCCGGTCTGGGTGAACATCACGCCCAGGAAGACCGCGACCAGCAGCTGCCACCAGGAGCGGCCGAGCAGGAAGAACACGGCCCACCCGCCGAGCAGCAGGAGCAGGTTGACGCCGATCTTGACGGTGTAGTAGCCGCGGCGCCGGCGCAGCAGGCCGGCCGCCCGCACCAGGCGGGACAGTTGCGCGTAATCGCTGCCCGGGCCGGCGTCCGCCGTTTCCCGCCTGGCTATCGGCGGGCGTTCGGCAGCTGGACTTGCCGCGTCAACGGTCACCCTCGTCCTCCTGCGGCGAGCATCGCGCGGCCGGTAACCAGCCGCTGGGCGTCAGTGGCGCCGCAGGGTCCGGGCGGCTGAGTACTTAGGACGAGTATGCCGCAGGCCCGCGCTTTACGGCGCGGGCCTGCCGCTAACGAACCGTCAGACTGCGTGAACCTGATCGGCCTGCGGGCCCTTCGGGCCCTGCTTGGTGGTGTACTCCACCTTCTGGTTCTCGGCCAGGGTGCGGTAACCACCCATGTCGATCGCCGAGTGGTGGACGAAGACGTCGGCGGTGCCGTCGTCGGGGGCGATGAAGCCGAAGCCCTTATCAGGGTTGAACCACTTCACGGTGCCTTGCGCCATCTGCTGTCTCCTTCAAAGACGAGCTCCGAGCCCGCGCAGGTTGCGCGGGCCAGCTGCTGGTTGCCCGCCACCGGGAGGAAAGGATCCACAGCCGAACGGCAAACGCCCACTGTCGAAAATGCGGGCGCCTATCACGATCGCCAACGTTGACAACAACTACTACGAATAGCGTCCTGCCGCGGCCGGGTATTCCCGCCCTCGCGCCCTTCCCGGTCTCCGGGATCTCAAGTTCTCCGGAACCGGGCGGCCTGCGGGCCATGGGGTCAGCGCCTGCGGCGTCCCCGGTATCCGGCGGACATCGCGACCGCCCCGCTCCCGGTGCCGGGCCGGGCGACGGCCGGCGCCTCACGGGCGGGCAGCGGCACGGCCGAGCCGGCCCGGCTGGCCCGCGGCCCGGCGATGGAACGCACCAGCGCTGAGCCGGGGCTGACGTTGGCCGTCAGCGGGGCCACGCCGGCCTGGCGCATCAGGACGCGCACGTCGCCCGCTTGCGCGGGAGTCTGCACGGTGATCACTACGCCGGCCGCGCCGGCCCGGGCGGTGCGGCCCGATCGGTGCAGGTAAGCCTTGTGCTCGGTCGGCGGGTCAGCGTGGATCACCAGGTCGATGCCGTCCACGTGGATACCGCGGGCCGCGATGTCCGTGGCGACCAGAACCCGGGCGGCACCAGAGGCGAAGGACGCCAGGTTCCGCTCCCGGGCGCCCTGCCTCAGGTTGCCGTGCAGTTCGGCCGCGGACACCCCGGCCCCGGCCAGCTGACGGGTGAGCTTCTGCGCGCCGTGCTTGGTGCGGGTGAAGACCAGCGACCGGTTGTTGCCGCCCGCCAGCGCGGCGACCACGCCCACCCGGTCCCCGGGCGAGACGGTGAGCAGGTGATGGACCATGGCGGCCGGGGCGGCCGCGGCCGAATCGACCGAATGCACCGCCGGGTCGCTGAGGAATCGCCGGACCAGCACGTCGACGGCCTTGTCCAGGGTGGCGGAGAACAGCATCCGCTGGCCCTCCGGCGGGGTGGCCTCCATCAGCCGCCGCACCACCGGCAGGAATCCGAGGTCGGCCATGTGGTCGGCCTCGTCGACCACGCTGATTTCCACGTCGCCCAGGTGGCAGTGCCCCTGCTCGATGAGGTCGGCCAGCCGCCCCGGGCACGCGACGACGATGTCCACCCGGTTACGGAGCGCCGTAACCTGCGCATTCTGCCCGATACCGCCGAAAATGGTCGTCGCGGTCAGGTTCATCGCCGCGGCCAGCGGCGCGATCACGGCGTGGACCTGGCTGGCCAGTTCCCGGGTGGGCACCAGGACGAGGCCGCGCGGGTGGCAGGCGAGGGTGTGCCCGTCCGCCAGGCCCGCGACGAGCGGGATCGCGAACCCCAGCGTCTTGCCGGAACCAGTCCGCCCGCGGCCCAGGATGTCCAGCCCGGCCAGCGAGTCGGGCAGGGTGGCGGCCTGGATCGGGAACGGCGTGCGGATGCCCGTCCCGGTCAGGACGTTGACCAGCGGCGCGGGAACGCCGAAGTCGGCGAAGGTCATGCTGAGCGCGGCGACCTCGGAAAGGCCGGCTGGCGCGGACTCGCGGTGCAGGCGCGGCCGGTACCCGGCCGCCCTGGGCGGGGCTGGCCTGGCTCGCTGCCGGGCTGGCTCGCTACTGGGCTGGCCGTACGGGGCTGGCCGGCCGCGGGCTTACCACGGCTGCGCCGCCGCCGGCGGGCATGCGTTTTGTCAATAGGCAGAGCTGTCATACAGGAATGTCTCCCAGACTAGGGTGGCCGCATTTGAGGGCCGCCACGTCCGTGGAAACCAGCTCGCTCACCGAGCGACGTACGACCGGCGCGCCCTGATGGCTGCGCCTCACGATGTACCGTGTTAGCCTCACCCTATCGCACACGTCTCATCCGTCGCGGCTCCCTCTGCCTGCGCTCCGCTTTGCTGCCGTTTCGCTCTGTTACCGTCCCGCTCTGCTGCCGCTCCGCCCGGCCGTCACGTCCCGGCGCATAACGGATGATCATCATCGACTTGGACGCGGCAACCGGGCATCCTCTGATACATGGGGCCAGCAGACCACCGCGGGATCCGCGGACCGCGGACCGGCGGACCGCACGGCAGACCGGCGGCCGCGGACAGCGGCGGCGGCCGACCAGCGCGGGACCTGGCCGACCAGCGGAGGGTCAGGCCGACCGGCGCGAGGACCTGGCCGACCAGCGGGAGCACGCCGCCGACCAGCGGGAGACCGGGCCGACCAGCGGGAGCACGCCGCCGACCAGCGGGAGGCCCGGATCGATCAGCTGATGCGGGGCTCGGGGGTATCCACCGAAAGCGTCCACCAGCGGGCCCAGGAAGCGATCACCCGGTCCCGCCAGCT
>CAVUKT010000095.1:0-13126 GCA_963742055.1 uncultured Actinomycetes bacterium
TCCGGGAACCAGGCCTGGCCGGGCGATCCGGTGCGTCACTGACGCGGTGGGGCGACCCCGAGCGTGGACAAGGCCCGGTCGAGCGCAGCCGTCACAGTCTCCGCCCGGCCGGAGGCCACCTGGGCGGCGAATTCACCGTCGGGCAGCGACGCCTGAACCCGTTCGGTGACCCGCCGTTCGGCTTCGGCCACCAGCGGCCAGGGGGTCAGCCCGATGCCCTCGCGGGCCGCCGCCGTCGCTCCGGTAAGCCACGCGGCGAGCGGGCCGTGCTCGCGCTCGAGGGCCAGCGCGCTGAGCGCGCCGAGGCAGCGGGCCAGGCCGTCGCGGTGATCAATATCCTGGTAGTGGCGGGCCGCGAGGGCCAGATGAGGCTGGGCGGTCGCGGGATCACCAGCGGCCAGGGCGTCCCTCGCCAGGTCATAGTGCGCCTCGGCGCGCTGGTTGTCGTCGCCGATCGAGCGGGCGCTCTGGAGCATCTCCTCGTGCAGGAGCCGGGCCCGCGTCGTGTCGCCATCGACGCTGAGGAAATCGCCGTAATGCGACAAGGCGTACCCGAGGACGACCGGGTCATCAGCGCTGCGCATCACGGCCAGCGCCTCCTCGAAATCGGCGCGGGCCGGGCTCTGCCGGGCGTAGGGACGGGAAAAGGCCCGGATGAGCAGCATCAGTCCCCAGCGGGACGGTTTCTCCAGGCGGCGGGCGGCGGGGAGGATCTCGTCGGCCAGCGCGACGGCCTGGGTGAAGCCGCCGTCGTCAACCAGTCCCTGGAGCGTCAGCCAGTGCCGCGCCATCCGGTCGCTCTCGCTGCGCAACGCCGCCGCTGGCCAGGGCTCGATCAGCTGGCGGAGCTCGGAGGCCTGCCGCATGTGCCCGCGGACCGTGAGCCAGACCCAGACATCCCCTATCCGCCGGAGCAGCTGGCCGGCCTGGCTATCGTGGCTGACTCTCCACCTGAGCACGACCTGGAGGTCCGCCAGCAGGCTGTCGAGCCTGCGCCTGGCCCAGTCCTGCGAGCCATGCCGGTGGCCAGCGGCTTCCAGGACGCGCAGGAGGTGGCCTTCGAGGTGGCTGAGGGTTTCGTCCGCGTTCTCCAGCCGCCGGTGCGCGAACCGGCGGATCACCTCCAGGAGGCGGAACGCCGGTTCCCCGTCGGGGCGGCGGGCCGGGCTGACCATGCTGTTGTCGAGCAGCGTCGCGAGGCCGTCGGTCGTGTCAAGGCCATCCCACCCGCACACGGCCTCGGCCGTCTCCGCCGTGAACGGGGCTGCGAAGACGGACAGCCGGGCCAGCAGCCGCTGGGCGGATTCCGGCAGCAGGCCGTAACTCCACTCGAGTGTGGCGTCAATCGTCTTCTGGCGATCGGGCAGATCAGCCAGGGCACCCGGGTGGTCCAGGCGCTCGTCGAGGCGGGCCAGCATCTGCTCCGGCGTGAGCAGCCGCATCCAGGGGGCCGCGAGCTCCAGGGCGAGCGGCAGGCCATCCAGCCGGCGGCACAGTTCGGCCACGGCCGCCGCATTGCCGGCGGTCAGCTCGAACCCGGGCTGGACGTCCCGCACCCGCGCGAGGAATAGCCGCACCGCGGGTGCCTGCGCGAGGGCCGCCTGGTCCGCTCCCGCCGGGACCAGGCCGAGCGGGCCGACCCGCCACTCCTGCTCGCCGCGAACCCGCAGCAGCGCCCGGCTGGTGACCAGCGCATGCAGCCGGGGCGCCCGCTGCAGCAAGTCGGCGACCACTGGCGCGGCCGCGATGACCTGCTCGAAGTTGTCGAGGGCGATTAGCATGTCCCGCCCGGCCAGCCGCCGCACGAGGGTGTCGAGCGGGCGTTCGCGGCCCTGGCCGACGAAGCCCAGCGCCGAGGTGATGGCCTCGGGTACCGACCGCGCGTCCGTGACCGGCGAGAGGTTGACGAACGCGACGCCGTCTTTCCAGTGCGGCCTGGTACGCTCCATCGCCGCCAGCGCCAGTCGGGTCTTGCCGATTCCGCCGGGGCCAGTCAGCACGACCAGGCGGTGGTCCGGCGCCTCCAGCAGCCGGGCGACCTCATCGACGTCGTGGTCCCGCCCGACCAGCGCGGTGACCGGGGCCGGAATCACGTACCCGGGGTCGTGAGCGCCGGTCTCACCGAAGCGCTCGGCCAGCAACGTGGCCAGATCACCCACCAGCAGCTCGCGCAGCTCGGCCGGATCCGCGAAGGGCTTGTAGGCCAGGTCACCTTCGGTCCTGATCTCGTCCAGCAGTTGGCGCAGGCCCGGGTCCATGTCGGGGGCGGGCCGCTTGAGGTACAGGAGCCGGGGCAGGCCCGCGGACAGGCGGAACTCATCTTCCAGCCCCGAGATGGCCATCCCCGGCCCGACCCAGCCGTAGCGCTGCCAGCAGATGCCGACGAAGATTTCGGACTGCTCGAGGTAGGCCCGGTACACCTCTTGCGCGGGGTGCGGGCGCGCTCCCGACTCGAACATTACCGGCGCGAGCCGCAGTTGCTCGATCGCCGCCCGGGCCGCCCTCCGTTCCGGGTCCAGCTCGCCCAGAGTTGACGACACGAACACGCGCAGTTGCTGGTCCGGGGTTCTGATGCCGGTGGGCGGCGACGAGCCACTGTCGCCCATCGGTCTTTCCAATCCTGCCCCCGTGAATCGCCCGGCGACCTGCGAGCCGCTCACCCGGGGCGGCACCCAGACTGGCCATGACGGCTCGGCGCTGATGCGTGCCCCAGCCGTTCAATCACCACGGTACCTGCGATCCAGGCGAGGGGACGGACCGCTCTGGCTGGTGACATGAGAGCGACCGTTGACGAGGATCCGTGGCCCTGGTCAGCCTGCAACCACGACCGGACCACCTACCTGGCGCCCGCGGCCGCCGTCGCGGGTGAAGCGGAACACGGTCTCGTAGCGCCGCTCCTCGCCGTGGGCGAGCCAGATCATCGAGCCGTCCTCACGGGCGGCCGCGTCGCCGGCCACGTGATGGGTGGAGGGCTCCAGCCCGACCGCGTAGCTGCCCTCGCGCAGGTTCAGCCACTCGAAGAAGGCCGGGAACGCGGCCGGGTCGTAGTCCAGCTCGAAGGCCCGGCCCCGGGCCGCGTTGACCACCCGGACCCGCTGCCGCCCGTCGGGGTCCGGGGTGAGCGCGTGCTCGTAGACCTGCTCCACGAATCCGGGCTGGGGGCCGGGGAAGACCAGGTGCGACACCCCTTGCTCGGCCACGCTGTCGCTCTCCCAGAGAGTCTGCGCGATGGGGGCGTCGAACGCGGCGCCCTCCTCCAGCAGCGGCCAGCCCACGTTGACGTGGTACAGGAACATGTGCGGGGTCAGGTCGAAGCCCGCGTTGCGGACCCGGTCGGTGAGCCGGATCTCGGTGCCGCCCAGGTCGGCCTCGATCCGGCGGTGCAGCACCAGGTTCTCCGCGAAGATCGCGGCCTGGTGGACCTCGCCCTCGGCCCAGAGCACGCAGCGGTCGCCGTCCCACTGCTCGCCGTAGCCGGTGAGCCGGGCCGGGATGTTGGCCACCCGGCCGTGCAGCCCGTGCCGGACGGTGTGCCGCGGCGGGTAGTGGTACTGCTCCGAGGCGACCTCGCCGCCGAACAGGGTGTGATCCAGCCCGGCCGTGACCACCAGCCCGGACATGCTGCGCAGCCAGGACAGCCCGTCCTCGTCGTGGTGCTCGTGCAGCCCGGGATGGCGGAATCCGGTCGCGGACCGCCAGCCGACGGACAGGTCGTCGAATTCGGCCAGGCCGAGATCCATGGCCCGGTTGACCAGCACGTCGAAGCGCAGGCCCCCGCCGGTGCGGAACTCCAGGACCCGGATCCCGCGTTCGCTGCCGTCGTCGAGCACCACGGCCCGCACGCCGCCCGCTGCGGCCAGGTCGCCGGTGACCCGTTCGAGGGCCAGGCGCCCGGGCCCGGGCTGCCCGCTGGACGTGCTTGCGGTCGTCACGACATCACCCATCCACCGTTGACTTCGATCGTCTGCCTGGCCGTCGACACGTCCGGTCCGGCCAGGCGTGCGCCTGACCGCCCTCCCGGCCGCCACGCTCGCCTCCTTCACCCGGGCTTTCCTTCCGCGCGGGCCCGCCCGTCGGGCCTGGGACTGGAACCGGCCCGGGCCGCCGCGTACAGCTCGTTGACCCGCCGGACCAGCCTGGCATGCGGCTCACCGGCCAGCAGTCCCTCGCGCAGCAGGGCCGAGGCCGCGGTCTGGAACTCCGGGTAGCCCGCGAACCGGGGCCGCACCCAGGCCTGCTCGACGGTGGCGAGGGTGGCGCGGTAGAACCCGCCGCCCGCGGCGTCGGCCCCCGGGTGCTGCCACGCCTGCCGGGCCGAGCTCTGCCCGCCCAGCTCGGCGTACAGGCCGATCTGGACCTCGTCGGAGAGCAGGGTCCTGATCAGGGCCGCGGCGGCGCCCAGTTCGACGGCGGACCGGGTGATGGCCACGCCGGTGCCGCCGAGCACGCTGCCGATCCCGCCCGGGCCCGCCGGGGCGTCGAAGGCGGCCAGCCGCGAGGATCCGGGCTCGCCGCCCAGCGGGCGCTGGTAGGTCACGTACCCGTAGACCAGCGGGCAGTAGGCGGGCCCGCCGCCGGCCGCCATGGCGTCCAGCACGCCGATCGGGTTGCGCTGGGACAGCTCGCGGTCGGCGTGGGCCAGCAGGTCCGACATGATCGCGAGGGCGGCCGTGCCCGCCGTCTCGGTCACGAACGGCCCGTGGTTCCCGGCGGGCCCGTCCTCCCCGGCCGGTCGCGCCGTCCCCGGCCGTCGCGCCGTCCCGGGCCGGTCCCGCCCCGGCCGCCACGCAGATCGCGCTGAACATCAGCAGCGCGTGCGGTCCGCCCAGGCACAGCGTGGTCGGGTGGGCCCGGGCCGCCTGGCAGGCCTGCTCCCAGCTCGCGGGCCTCGCCTCCATCAGGTCCGGCCGGGCCACCGCGACCTGGGCGGCGGCGTCCAGCGGCAGCGCCCACGGCCGGCCGTCCAGCACGTAACTGTCGTACGACGCGCCGACCGAGGCCGTCCGCCAGGCCGCCAGTTCCTGCTCCCCGAACACCTCGTCCAGCGGTAGCAGGGCGCCGTCCCGGATCGCCTCGCCGAGCCCGGGATGGTCCACGACCAGCAGGTCGAAGTCGTCGGCCAGGGTGCGCAGCGGCCGGGACTCGAACCCCTCCAGCGGCTGCCGCTGCCAGTGCACCGACACATCCGGTTCCAGCGCCCCGGCCAGCGCGTCCAGCACCCGGTAGCCGCGCGGGTGATCCCAGGTCAGCCCGCTCAGCCGGACCGTCACGTGATCTCCCCGGGCCGGGTGGCGCCTCCGGCCCGGCTGCGCCTGCCTTCCCGGGCTCGCTGGCCGCCGCGGGCTTCGGCGACCACGCCGCTGCCGGCCAGGCGGTCCACCGACGCGCCGTCGTAGCCCAGCTCGGCGAGGATCTCCCGGGTCTGCTCGCCGGCCAGCGGCGCGCCGCGGTACACCTCCGGCGGGGTCGCGCTGAACCGGTACGGGAAGCCGGGGGTGGTGACCCGTCCCTCGGTCGGGTGGTCGTAGCTGACCAGCGAGCCGTTGTGCTGGACCTGCGGGTCGGCGAGCACGTCGGCGTAGTCGTACACCGGGCCGGCCCAGATGCCCCGCGCGTCGAACTCGGCCAGCCACTCGGCCGTGGTGCGCTCCGGCAGCCGGGCCCGGACCAGCGCGGTGATCTCGTCCCGCCGGGCGTGCCCGTCCACGTCGTCGTCCATCCCGGCGAACTCGCCGATGCCGAGCACCTCGCCGAGCTGGGCCAGCGGCGGGAAGGCCAGCGCCAGGTACCCGTCGGCGGTCGCGAACGTGCCGTACGGCGCCCGGATGTAGGCGTGCCCGTGCACCTCACGGCCCCGGTGCTGCGGGATCCCGCCCACGGTGTAGATGGACAGCTCCTGGGCCTGCACCGCGATCGCGGAGTCCAGCATGTTGACCGTGACCAGCTGCCCCTCCCCGGTGCGCTCCCGGTGCAGCAGGCCGGCCAGGGCGCCCTCGAACGCGCCGTACCCGGTGATGGCGTCCACCGCGTAGGTGCCCGCGGGCGCGGGCGGGTCCGAGGCGCGGCCCACGTTGAGCATCGCCCCGCTCATCGCCTGCAGCAGCATGTCCTGACCGGGGCGGCCGGCGTACGGGCCGCTCTCGCCGTACCCGGAGATCGACACGTAGACGATGTCCGGGCGCACCGCGCGGACGGACTCGTAGTCCATGCCCAGCCGCTCGGCCACCCCCGGGCGGTAGTTCTGCAGGAACACGTCGCTGCGCCGGGCCAGGTCCAGCACGATCGCCCGGCCCTCGCCGACTTCAGGTTGACCGCGAGGCTGCGCTTGTTGCGGTTCAGCGACAGGAACGACGCGTTGATCTGGTGGCCGGCCGCGCCGCCGGCCGGGGTGTGCCGCTGCCACTCGCCGCTGACCGGCTCGACCTTGACCACGTCCGCGCCCAGGTCGCCGAGGCGCATCGCCGCCAGCGGGCCGGCCATCGCGATGGTCAGGTCGACGACCCGGTAGCCGGACAGGATGCCCATCTGCTCTGCTCTCCTTAGCGGGCCGGGAACTATGGGCCGGATCCGGCCCTGGGACTCCCGGGCCCGGAACTCCGGGCCCGGAACTCGGTGGCCTGCGCTCGGCGAAGGCGGCCCGGCCCTCCGCGGCGTCCTCGGTGGCGAAGCAGATCGTCTGCAGCTGGCGTTCGTAGTCGATGGCCCGGCCGAGCGGCATCTCGAAGGCGGCGCGCAGGTTCCGTTTCGCGGTCTCCGCCGCGATCGGGGCCCGGCTGGCGATGGTGGCGGCCAGTTCCGCGGCCCGGCTGGCCAGGTCCGCCGCGGGCAGGACCTCGGTCACCAGCCCCCAGCGCAGCGCGGTCGCGGCGTCGATGGGGTCGCCGGTGAGCAGCATGACCGCCGCGTTGCCCGGGCCGATGCTGTGCGCGAGCAGCGCGGACATCCCGCCGCCGCCGATCCAGCCCAGCTTGATCTCCGGGGCGGCGAACGTCGCGGTCTCGCGCGGCCAGCCGGATGTCGCAGCCCAGCGCCAGTTCCAGGCCGCCGCCCAGCGCGTACCCGTTCACCGCGGCGATGACCGGCTTGCGCAGCGCCCGGATCGCGTCGCAGTAGTCCGGGCGGTTGCCGAACTGCCAGGGGGTCGCGTAGTCGTCCAGCCCGGCGATGTCGCTGCCGGCGCAGAACGCGCGCCCGGTGCCGGTGAGGACGACCGCGCGCACCTCCGGGTCGTCGTTCAGCCGGGCCACGTGGCCGGCCAGCGCGTCGGTCATGGCCGGGGTGAACGCGTTGAGCTTGGCGGGCCGGTCGATGGTGAGCACGGCGACGTGGTCGTGCACGTCCAGCCGCACCTCACCCGGGACTGGATTCATGGTGTACCGGTTCCTTCCCCGGGGTCCGGCCATCAGCGCGTCGCGCACTCGGGGTGCTCGGCCGTCAGCGCGTCCGCGCGGGCGCCCTCGACGATCTCGCGCATCGCGGCCTCCGCCTTCCGGTGGTGACCGCGCTGGATGGCCTCGGCCACCCGCTGATGGGTCGGCAGCGTCTCGCGGTTGTGCGCGACCGAGTGAGTGTGCAGCGGGCGGATCGCGCCGAGCGCCACGCTGACCACGTCGTGGATGTACAGCAGCAGGTCGTTCTGGCAGGCCGCGAACACGGCCCGGTGGAAGGCCAGGTCGGCCGCGATGAACTCGTCCGGCGCCTCGACCGTGGCCCACAGCGGCGCTCACGGACGCGGCGATCACGCCGCGCTGGGCCGGGCTGGCCGACTCGGCGGCCAGCCGGGCCGCGCCCGGTTCCAGCGCGACCCGCAGGTCGGCGAGGGCCCGGATGTCCGCCGGGCTCGGCGTCCTCGGAGTACCGCCAGCGCAGCACGTCCGGATCGAGCAGGTTCCACGACTCCCGCGGGCGCACCCTGGTCCCGGCGCTGGTCCGGCTCTCCAGCAGTCCCTTGCCGGCCAGCACCTTCACCCCCTCGCGCAGCGCCGAGCGGCCCACCTCGAACCGGCTGACCAGCTCGTCCTCGGTGGGTACCGGGCTGCCCGGGCCGAGCTCCCCGCGCACGATCGCCGCGCCCAGCGCGTGCACCACCTGGGCGTGCCGGGCCTGGCCGGGGTAGGCGGCGGTCACGGGCGGCGCTCCTTCCTGGCGGGTCTGGCCTGGCTGGCCAGGCCGGAGTCCTGGTCACGGGTCGGCCGCCAGGAGGCTGACCAGCCCGACGCTACGGTCCCGTCCGCCGGCGTCAACACCTTCATCTGATGAAGCTTCTCGTTGGTCTGATGAATCATTGACGCGGCCGGCCCTCCGCCGTACGCTGCCCGCAGGGCGGCCCGGGCGGGTTCGCCGGACCGGGCGGAGGGAGATCCGTGCAGCTGATCAGGTACCGCGTGGGCGACGGCGCCCCGCAGGTCGGGGTGCTCGACGGTGACCAGGTCCGGGCGCTGCCCGGGGTGACGACCATGGCCGAGGTGCTGGCCCGGCCCGCGACATGGATCCGCGGCGCCTGCGAGACCGTGCTCGCGGACGATCCGGCGGGCGCCGGAGGGTCCTCGTTGCGGGAAATTAGCGTGCTGGCCCCGGTGGACGGGGAAACCGAGGTGTGGGCCGCGGGGGTGACCTACGAGCGCAGCATGCACGCCCGGGTCGCAGGAGAGCCTGGATTCGGCCGACATCTACGACCGGGTGTACACCGCGCCCCGGCCGGAGCTGTTCTTCAAGTCCGCCGCGTGGCGGGTGGCCGGTCCCGGGGACCGGGTGAACGCGCGCGCCGACTCCCAGGTGGACGTGCCCGAGCCGGAGCTCGCCGCCGTGCTGAACGCCGACGGCGACGTGGTCGGCTACACCATCTGCAACGACATGAGCTCCCGGTCGATCGAGGGGGAGAACCCGCTCTACCTGCCGCAGGCCAAGATCTACCTGGGCGGCTGCGCGGCCGGCCCGGGGATCCGGCCGGCCTGGGAGCTCACCGACCCGTACGGGCTGACCATCGAGATGACGATCAGCCGGGACGGCGAGCCCGCCTGGACCGGCCAGGCCAGCACGGCCGGCCTGCGCCGGACCGTGCCCGAGCTGGCCGCGTTCCTGTTCCGCGAGGACGAGTTCCCGGCCGGGGTGCTGCTCTCGACGGGCACGTCGCTGGTGCCGGACCTGCCGTTCACGCTGCAGGCGGGCGACGAGATCCGCATCTCGATCTCGGAGATCGGCGAGCTGGTCAACCACGTGGTCCGCGGCAAGGCCGCCCTCCGCGGCCTGACCCCGCAGGCCGCAGCGGCTGGGAACAGCCGCGGACCGCGCCCGCATACCCCCAGCCGGTTCACCGGGCCGTGGCCGCTGGCACCGTCCGCCCTTGCGAGCGTTTGCTCATCCGTTGACATCTGCGTCAACTCGGACGAATGCAGTCCCGGGCTGGCGTGACGTTCCCGGCCTCGCGCGAGCTAGCCTGCCGCTCACTGCCGCTGAGCAGCCTGCCCTGGGCCAGGCTGTCTGGCCGCAGAGGTCGCTGCGCCTGGCTGCCCAGCGATCACCGGCTGCATGGCCGCCTGGTGGCACCGGCTCCGCGGGAACCCGATCGCGATCTTCTAGGGGGCAGTGATGGAACGGCGTTTCGAGGGCAAGGTCGCGCTGGTCACCGGCGCGGCGACCGGGATCGGGCAGGCCGCCGCGGTGCGGCTGGCCACCGAGGGCGCGCTGGTGGCGGTGAACCACCGGCCGGAGCAGGACCCGGCCGGGACGCTCGGGCAGATCACCGAGGCCGGCGGCGAGGGCTTCGGCGTGGCCGCCGACATGCGCGACCCGGCGCAGGTCGCGCGCGATGGTGGCCGAGGTGGCCGGCCAGGGTGGCCGGCTCGACTACGTGGTGTCCAACGCGGCCGTCAACCCGTTCATGGCCTGGGACGAGACGAGCGTGGACGACTTCAACCTGCTGTTCGAGACCAACGTGCGGGGCACCTGGGTGGTCTGCACCGAGGGGGCCAAGCAGATGATCCGGGAGGGTCACGGCGGGGCGATCTGCTGCGTCAGCTCGATCTCGGCCCACGTCGGCGCGCCCGGGCAGACCGCGTACTGCGGCACCAAGGGCGCGATCAGCATGCTGGCCAAGGCGCTCGGCCGTGACCTGGGCGAGCATGGCATCCGGGTCAACGCGGTGGAGCCGGGCTGGGTCAAGACCGACATGAGCGCCCCGCTGCTCGCCGACCCGGAGGCGCTGCGCTACTACACCGAACGGGTCGCGCTGCACCGCGGCGCGGAGCCCGCGGAACTGGCCGCCGCCATCGCCTGGCTGCTGTCGCCCGACGCCAGCTACGTCACCTCGGCCACGCTGCTGGTTGACGGGGGCTTCATCGTGAACGCCGAGTTGTGAGGAGATCGCCGGTGCCGGATCCAGCACAGATCCTGCGGGACGCCTATGACCAG
Source organism: uncultured Actinomycetes bacterium (assembly GCA_963742055.1). Classification (GTDB taxonomy): domain Bacteria; phylum Actinomycetota; class Actinomycetes; order Streptosporangiales; family Streptosporangiaceae; genus RYN-230. Next base: position 10,411 of record CAVUKT010000095.1, read on the forward strand.
GTGAGAAGGGACTACGGCGCGGCCATCGGGCAGCGCCGGGCGGAGCTGGTCACGCCCGCCCTGGTCCTGGACCTCGGCGCGCTGCAGCGCAACATCGACCACATGGCCAGCGAGCTCAAGCAGATCGGCGCGGCCGTGATCCGCCCGCACTACAAGGCGCACAAGAACCCGGACATCGCCCGCCGCCAGCTGGCGGCGGGCGCGGGCGGGCTGTCCATGGCCACCGTGTGGGAGGCCGTGGTGCTCGCGGCGGCCGGGTTCGATGACCTCTTCGTGGTCAACACCGTGGCGCATCCGGCCAAGCTCCGGGCGCTGGCCGAACTGGCCCGCGATCACCGGATCCTCGTCGCGGTGGACGAGGCGGGCAACGCCGCGGCCCTCTCGGCGGCGGCCACCGCGGCCGGGTCCACGCTCGGCATCATGATCGAGGTGGATACCGGGATGGACCGCTGCGGGGTGGACTCCGCGGCGGACTGCGTGGCCCTGGCCCGGCAGGTGACCGGCCTGCCCGGGCTGCGCCTGGAGGGGATCACCGGCTACGAGGGGCACTGCTCGCTGACCCCGGACAACGACCTGCGGCACGAGCGGCAGCGGCTGGCGATGACGTTCTTCACCGGCGTGGCGGCGCTGCTGGAAGCGGACGGCATCCCGTGCCCGATCCGGTCGGCGGGCGGGATCGCGACCTGGAACTGGACCGCGGCCTTCCCCGGCATCACCGAGATCCAGGCCGGGACCTACGTGGTCATGGACAACTTCCACGGCGTGATGGTGCCGGGCTTCGAGCACTCGCTCACCATCGCCGCCACCGTGATCAGCCGGCAGAGCGGCAAGGTCATCGTGGACGCGGGCAACAAGTCGGTCGCCGACCCGGCCGACGTGACGATCATCGGGCATGACCTGCCGGTGTCCCGGTTCGACGAGGAGCACGGCATCTTCGACGCGGCCGGCGGCTCCCCGCTGCGGGTCGGCGACCCGGTGGCGCTGGTGCCGGGGTACTCGCCGAGCACCGTCAACTGGTACGACGCCTACCACGTGGTGGAGGACGGCGTGGTGGTGGACATCTGGCCGGTCATCCCGCGCGGGCCCGGCCATCACGGCCTGGCGCTGAGCCGGACGGCCTGACCTCCGGTAACAGATCGGGTGGCTGGGACTTGCCAAGATCCAGTGGCTAGGTCGATACTCCTGTGAACGGATGACCGATCCGTGAGCGATTGCTCTGCACTCAAGTGATCCTGTTCCCGGTAGGTGGCAGGAAGGAGTCTCACGGTGGCTGTCGAGGCTGATCAGTCAGGTACAGGTAAGGGCACCGTCGCGTCCGAACTGCAGGCGAACGCCGTCGGCCTCCCCGGCATCCTGATGCAGGGGATCGCGACGATCGGGCCATCGTTCGCGATCCTCGCGTCGTTCGTGTTCATCGTGGGCTTCGCCGGGATCGTGACGCCCTGGGCGTTCCTGTTCGGCGGCATCCTGCTGGGCCTGCAGGCCCTGTCGGCGGCCCAGCTGGCCAAGGTGTTCCCGTCCGCGGGCGGCTGGTACACCTGGATCGCCCGGTCCTTCCATCCGCGCGCCGGGTTCTTCGCCGGGGTGCTGTTCTCCATCTGGCTGCCGCCGGTGGCCACGCTCACCATGTCGTACCTGGCCAAGACGGTGCTGGAGCCGGGAATCAAGTCCGAATGGGGCGTGGACATCCCGTGGTGGATCTGGGTGGTCCTCGGGGTGGCGCTGGTGATCTTCTTCGCCTACCGGGGCATCGCCATCTCCGAGAAGGCGCTGATCATCACCGGCGGCATCGAGATCGTGATCATGGTGGCGCTGGCCTTCACCGGGCTGGCCTCGCCCGGCCCGGGCGGGTTCAGCTGGGCGCCGCTCAACCCCGGTCACTTCGGCCTGGCCGGCAACCTGTTCCTCGGCGTGGTGTTCTCCATCTTCGCGTTCAGCGGCTGGGAGTCCACCGGCCCGCTGGCTGAGGAGAGCCGGAACCCCAAGCGCAACGTGCCCATCGGGCTGGTCGGCTCGGTCGCCGTCCTGACGGTCTACTTCGTGTTCGTGACCTGGGGTTACCTGGTCGGTATCGGCACCGCCAAGGTGGGCGGCATCGCCACCGCCACCGCCTTCCCGGTCGCCACCCTGGCCCAGCGGGTCTGGGGCGGCGCCTGGGTGCTGCTGCTGTTCGCGCTGCTGAACTCGGCCATCGCGCTGTCCATCGCGTGCTTCAACGGCGGGACCCGGACCTGGTACGCGATGGGCCGCTCCGGCGTGCTGCCCAAGATGGTCGGCAAGGTCAACGCGAAGCGGAAGACTCCCGACAACGCGATCGCCCTGCAGATGGGCGTGCAGGTCATCGCGTTCGCGTGCGTGCTGATCTGGGGCGTGGCGAACGTGTTCTTCTCCTGGGCGAACGCGATCACCATCGGCCTGGTGCTCATGTACGTGCTGTGCAACATCGGGGTGGTCAAGTACTACCTCACCGAGGGCCGCGCCCAGTTCAACCCGCTGCTGCACATAGTCGTCCCGGTGGTCGCCTCGGCCGCGGGCATCCTGGTCGTCTGGAAGTCCTACTTCTCCCCGTTCACCAGCACCGGACCGGTGTTCTGGGGCCTGATGACCTTCATCGTCGTCCTGGTGCTCACCGTGGTCATCCTGATCTACCTCAAGGTCACCGGCCAGGAGGACTGGATGCGCCGGGCTCAGCTGGTGTTCGAGCAGACCGGCGGCC
>CAVUKT010000096.1:0-45926 GCA_963742055.1 uncultured Actinomycetes bacterium
CTGGCCCTCGGCTGGGCCATCGTCCTCAGCAGTGGTCCGGGCCCGGCGCGGCGGCACGCGCCCGGCACCACGTAACACCAGCATCACGGATGGGGCCGGGCGGTCCTGGCCCGCCCGGATGGGCCGACAATGGGAGTCATGGCAGTCTGGCGCGCCTTCGCCCAGCCTCTCCGGTACGCGGCGCTGGGGGCGGGCGCGCTGCCGATCCTGGCCTTCCCCCAGCTCAACCTGGAATTCCTCGGCTGGTGCGGGCTGGTGCCCGGGATCCTCATCATGCGCGCCGCGCCGTCGGCCCGGGAGGCCGCGGTGCGCGGCTGGTGGCTGGGAGCCGGCTTCTTCCTGGCCGCCCTGTACTGGCTGGTCCCCAGCATCGGGCCGGCCCTGCTGCTGGTCGCGGTGGTGTTCGGGGCCCTGTGGACCGGGTTCGGGGTGGCCGCCTGGGCCCTGCTGCGCGCGCCGCTGCGCCCCGCCCGCGCGCCTCGCCGCGCTCGCCGTGCTGCCCAGCTACTGGGTGTTCACCGAGTGGGCCCGGTCCTGGCAGGGCTTCGGCGGCCCCTGGGACGTGCTGGGCACCAGCCAGTGGCAGCATCCCGCGGTGCTGGCCCTGGCCGCGGTGGGCGGCGTCTGGCTGATCAGCTTCGCCCTGGTCGCGGCGAACACGGGCATCGCGATCCTGCTGCTGGCCCGGGGGATGGCGGTGCGCGCCGCCGGGGCGGCCGGCGTCGCGGTGGCGCTGGCCGCCGGGCCGGTGGCCTTCGCCCTCAGCGCCGCCGTGCCGCCGGTCCGGCACGTCACGGTGGCGCTGGTCCAGCCCGGGATCACCAGCAGCGAGAGCCAGCGGGTGGACGCGAGCCTGCGGCTGTCCGGCGGCCTCCGCGGCGCCCGCCCGGACCTGATCGTCTGGGGTGAGAGCAGCGTCGGCACCGACATCGACCGCCAGCCGGTGCTGCTGCGGCAGATCAGGCGGCTGGCCGCGGGCACCGGCGCCCAGGTGCTGGTGAACCAGGACGCGTCCCTGCCGGATGGCGCGCGGTCCAAGGTGGCCCTGCTGATCGGGCGGCACGGCATCGCCGGCTCGTACACCAAGACGCGGCTGGTCCCGTTCGGCGAGTACATCCCGCTGCGCGGCGCGCTCGGCTGGATCGCGCGGATCAGCCAGGCCGCCTCGAGCAACATGGTCCCCGGCGACGGCGCGCACCTCATCCACGCCACCGACCGGCTCGGCCGGCCGCTGCCGCTCGGCGTGCTGATCTGCTTCGAGTCCGCCTTCCCCGACATGTCCCGGGTCGACACGGACCTGGGGGCCCAGCTCATCGTGTACCAGACCTCCGACTCGACGTTCCAGCGGAGCTGGGCGCCCGCCCAGCACGCGTCGCTGAGCGCGGTGCGGGCCGCGGAAACCGGCCGCCCCGTGGTCCAGGCGGCCCTGACCGGGGACACGGCGGCCTTCGACGCGCGCGGGCGGCTGCTGGCCCTGATGTCCGCGCAGCAGCGGGGCGTGACCGTGGTGCGCCTGGGATTGCCCCCGGCGACGCGCCCGGACCCCGTATGACCAGCTCGGTGACTACGTGCCCTGGGCCGCGACCGGCATCGCGGCGCTGGCCGCTATCACCGGTTTTCTGATGGTTCGCCGGGCTCGCGGCGGACGGGTACCGTGGGACGGCAACCCACGGCGTGCCAGATCCGTCTCAACAGTGGGTGCTTCACCCGGAAAATGCCGGGAAGGCCAGCACTAGCAGCGAATGGTCAGCAACAGGAGGATCGGCAGTGCGGCAGAGCGACAGGGCGGACGGCCAGCGGCGCATCACGAGAGCCCACCAGGGCAGCAGTGGCGGACCAGGCCGCTGGCTCGCGATCACCGCCGCCACCGCCGCGGCCGGCCTGCTGATGGCGGCCTGCTCCAGCGGATCGCCCGCGCCCAGCCACGCCCGCGGCCTCGCACAGCGCGGCCAAGGCCTCCGCCGCCGCGGCCCGGGCCCAGCTGCACATCAGCCCGGGTAACGGGCACCACGACGTCAACCCCAGCAAGGGGGTCACGGTCACCGCGGCCAGCGGCAAGATCAAGAGCGTCACCGTGACCTCCGGGCACCAGACGGTGGGCGGTTCCCTCAACGGTGCGCAGACGGTCTGGCGGAACCGGTGGGCGCTGCAGCCGTCCCGGGACTATCACGTGCGGGCCACGGCGGTGAACTCGTCCGGGACCACGATCACCACGACGAGCAGCTTCCACACGCTCACCCCGGCCGCGTCCGACACCGCCATGATCTTCGAGGGCTACAAGCAGTCCTACGGCGTCGGGATACCCATCCGCATCACGTTCAGCTCCCCGGTCACCAACAAGGCCGCGGTGGAGAAGTCGCTGCAGATCAAGAGCTCCAAGCCGGTCACCGGCGCCTGGTACTGGGACGGCAACCAGACGCTCTACTTCCGCACCATGAACTACTGGCCCGCGAACACCACGGTCTCGTTCAACGGGCACCTGGCCGGGGTGGAGGCCTCCCCCGGCGTCTTCTTCACCGCTGACCTCACCCAGACCTTCGACATCGGGCCCTCGCTGATCGTGGTGGCCAGCACCAAGACCCACTACCTGAACGTCTTCTACAAGGGCAAGCTGTGGGGGCACTGGCCGATCAGCACCGGGCGGCCCGGCCTGGACACGGTGGACGGCACCTACATCACGCTGGAAAAGGGCAACCCGGTCCGGATGGTCGGCAACGGCTACAACGAGCTGGTGAACGACGCGGTGCGGTTCACCTACAGCGGCGACTACCTGCACTCGGCGCCCTGGTCGGTGGGCGAGCAGGGTTCACCAACGTCAGCCACGGGTGCGTGAACCTGTCCCCGGAGCACGCGGCGATGTACTACAACCTCGCCACGCCCGGGGACCCGGTGACGGTCACCGGCAGCCCGGCCGCCGGCAAGTGGGACGACGGTTTCACCGTGTGGTTCCTGACCTGGAAGCAGCTGCTGAAGGGCAGCGCCACCGGGCCAGGCCGTGCAGGTCACGCCGTCCGGCAGCACCTTCGTCAGCCCGTCGTCGGTCACCGCAGACGCCGGAGACCTCCCGGCTGGCCGGCGCGAAGCCGGACAACTACGCGGCCCAGTCCTAGCGAGGCCCGGGCCTCAGCCAGCACTGGGCGCGCGGGCCAGGGCGGCCGCCTGGCTGGCCGGTCCTCGGCGTGATAGCGGGCCAGCAGCGCGATCTCGGCCTCGTGCCGCGGGAACATGAAGAACACCAGCGCCGCGCCGAGCAGCACGCCGATGATGGCGGCCGTGTAGGCCCACTGGTCGCCGGACAGGAACGCGCTCTTCGCCGCTGCGGTGATCTTGCTGGCGTACTGGGGGTAGCGCTGCGCCACCTGCTGGGCGCCGGCGAAGGACTTCTCCAGCTGGCTCTGCACGCTGCCGGTGATCTTGCTGCCGGTTCGGTGCGCTGGCGACCGACTTGGCGATGACGCTGGCGTACGCCGGCCGTCAGCAGCGCGCCCAGGATCGACTGCATGATCGCGCCGCCCAGGTCGCGCTGCAGGTCAGCGGTGCCGGAGGCCATCCCGGCGCGGCGGGTGGGGACGGAGCTGGTCAGGGAATGCGAGGCCGGCGTGCCGGCCAGCCCCACCCCGGCGCCCAGGAACGCGAAGGCCAGCCCGACCACCCAGTAGGAGCTGCCCTGCTTCCACAGCAGCAGCATGGTCAGGAAGCTGAGCAGGCAGAACAGGTACCCGCTGAGCAGGGTGAAGCCCGACCCGCGGGCGTGGGTGAGCCGGGCCGACAGCGGCGCGAACCCGACCATGCACACGGCCGCCGGGAGGATGGCCACCCCGGCGCGCAGCGGCGAGTAGCCGAGCACGTCCTGCAGGTACTGCTGGCCCACGAAGATCGCCCCCATCAGCGACCCGAAGACGATGATCCCGCCCACCGCCGCCACCCAGAAGATCCGCCGGCCCGCCACGTGCAGGTCGTAGAGGGGGGACCGGGCCCGGCGCTGGCGGAGGAAGAACCCGGCCCCCGCGGCCAGCGCGACCAGGGCCGTGCCGAGGGCCAGCGCACCCGCGCCCGGGACGGGCGCGAAATTGATCGTTATGACCAGGGCCGCGACGAAAACCATCGACAGTACGCCGCCCAGATGATCGACGCGGTCGGTGGTCTCGTTGACGTGTGACGGCACGCAGGCCAGGGCCAGGACGAGGGCCACGACCGCCAGCGGCAGGGTGAGCAGGAACGCCGATCCCCACCAGAAGTGCTGCAGGACCAGGCCGGCCAGCATGGGCCCCAGGGCGGTGATGGCGCCGCCGATACCGGACCACAGCGCGATGGCCCTGATCCGGGCGGGACCCGACCACAGCGCGGTGATCAGGGCCAGGGTCGTGGGGTAGGCCATGCCCGCGGAGATCCCGCCCAGCAGGCGGCCGGCCAGCAGCACGCCGGCGTCCGGGGCGTAGGCGGCCAGCAGGCAGGCCGGGACGGACAGCAGCACGCCCAGCACCAGCATCATCCGGCGGCCGTAGCGGTCGCCCACCGCCCCCAGGTAGAGCACCGACCCGGCCAGGCCGAGTGAGTAGCCGATGGCGATCAGGTCGAGCGTGGTCTGGCCGGCGTCGAAGGCCCGGCCGATGTCGGGCAGGGCGACGTTGGCCACGGTGAGGTTGAGGTTGGCGACCGCGGCCACCACGATCAGCGCGAGCAGGACCAGGGACGCCTGGCGCGGCGCCGTCCCCGCACCGGCGCCGCCCGCGGCGCCGCCCGGCTGGTGGCTGTGGCCAAGGTTCCTCCCCCGGGGGGGCCTGGCCACGAGCCAATCAGGTCAGGAGGACCGCACCTCATCCGCAGAGGGTGATCTGCGCAGGTCAGGGGCCTCGCGGTCCAGGGCGCCACTCCGGCCGCCGGATCCGGCCGCCGATTCCGGCCAGCCGGAGTCCAGGCCGCCGGGTCCAGGTGACCCAGGTCCCGGGAGTTCGCGGGCCACCGGCGGCCCAGCGCGGCTGGCCACCTGCTGGACCGCGGCGGCGGCCCACGCGGCCGGCCGCGGGCTGGCCCCGTCCACCAGGCCGTTCCAGTACAGCGACCAGGTGCCGGCCAGCACCCGGCGGACCGCGGGCGCGGTGAGCAGCCGCACCGCGGCCGACGCCGCGCGCGGGCGGTGCAGCAGGGTGGCCTGGAGGGCCGCGGCGCCCGGCAGGTACCGGCCGAACGCGGCCGTCACCGCCTCGGTGTACGCGGCGGCCGCGCTGCCCCGGGCCGGCCAGCAGGCACTCCGCGGCCAGCCGCGCGCTGACCATGCCGGGCCCGATGCCCTCGCCCTGCAGCGGGTTGATCAGCCCGGCCGCGTCCCCGGCCAGCAGCACGTTCCCGGCCGCGGGCGGGGTGCCGGTGCCGCCCATGCGCAGCCAGCCGCCGGTCACCGGCCCGGTCCGGGCCTCCGGGGCCAGGTCGCCGGACGTGCGCAGCAAGGTGCAGAACCGGGCCAGGTCGTCGCGGAGCCGGGCCTGGCGCCGCCGGGTGCCCAGGCCCACCCCGATGCCCACGTTGGCCTGCCCGTCCGCGCCGGGGAAGAGCCAGCCGTATCCGGGGTAGATCCGCCACGGCGCCTGGTCCAGCAGGACCAGCAACGGCAGCGGCACCTCGGCGGGGATGTACGCGCGGATGGCGAAGCCCCACAGGGCGGTGTCCGGGTCCAGCATCCCGGCCAGCCGCGCGACCGGGCTCAGCGCGCCGTCCGCGCCGATGAAGGCGTCCGCGGCGAGCCGCTGGCCGTCGCTGGTGATCAGCGCCCGGACCGGGCCGCCCGGGCGACGCGGTCCACCCCGCTGACCCGGGCCCGGATGGGTTCCGCGCCGGCCTCGATGGCGGCCGTGCGGAGCGCGTCATCCAGGACGACCCGGGGGATGACCACCCCGTGCCCGGGATAGGTCCGGCCGCGGAAGGCCGGCAGCCGCGACCGGTGCCCGGACGGCCCTACGACCAGCAGATCCGCGCCCTGCCCGGCGTCCGGGACGGACACGCCCAGCTCGTCGAGCAGGCCCACGCCGCGCGGGCCGACCAGGTCACCGCAGGCCTTGTCGCGGGGGAAGGCCGCCTTGTCCACCAGCGCGACGCGGGCGCCGCCGCGGGCCAGGACCAGCGCGGCCACGCTCCCGGCCGGCCCGGCGCCGGCCACCACCACGTCGAAGCCCGGGCGCGCTCACCGGGCCACCACCAGGGCCACGGCCAGGGTCCCGGTGGCCCAGGTGAAGTACCGGAGCGCGCGCTCCAGCGGCGCAAGCAGGTCGGCCCGGTCGAGTTCCTGCTGGCTGCCGTCGCGCCAGGTGACCCGGACCGACACCGAGGCGATCCGGCGGCGCAGCGCCCGGGCCGGGGTGCTCAGCGCGCGCTGGCCCATGGACAGGAAGAACGCGGCCGCCGCGGCGATCAGCACGGCCGGGGGCAGCGTCCAGTGCTGGGCGTACGCGCCGACCAGGACCGGGAACGCCCCCCAGGCCGCGCCGAACCAGAAGTCGCTGTGCAGCAGGCCGCCGAACAGTTCCAGGTTGTACCCGCAGACCAGGATCGCGCCCACGATCACGAACGGGAGCAGCCGCAGCCCCCCGTCGATCAGGCCCATCACCACCGCGATGGCGATGGACACCCCGGCCGTGATGGCCAGGACCAGGCTGCTGATACCGGTGGCCAGCGGCCGGCCGTTGAGCTCGTCGAGGGCGTGCGCGCCCACGCCCACGGCCAGGAAGAACGCGAGCATGGTGGCGCCGAGCCGCCACAGCACCGGGTGCGGCACCAGCGCCGCCCCGATCGCCACGTAGGACAGGTGCCACAGCGTGTACGGCGGGTGCAGCAGCGTGAGCCAGTCGCGGAAGCCCCCGGTGCCGCGGCCCACCGCGTAGAAGGCGGTCTTCTCGGTGCGCGCGCTCACGAACCAGGTCCCGCGGGCGGCGCCGCCTTGCGGCCCCACATGACCAGCCCGCCGCCTAGGCTCATCACGCTGACCCCGATGTCGGTCAGGCCCGCCGCGCGCCAGGCCGCGATGTGATCGTCGAGGGAATGCCGCCGGTAGTGCACGGAGATGCTGGGCCCGAGGAACCGCCCGACCCGGTACCAGGCCGCGCCGCCGGTCAGCGCGCCGAGCACGGGCAGCGCCAGCCGGGTGTAGCACCACCAGGCCGCCCGCCACCCGGGCTGCGGCGGCAGGTAGAACTCGAGGCTGGCCAGGGTGCCGCCGGGACGCAGGCAGCGGGCCATCTCGGCGACCGTCGCCGCCGGATCGTCCACGTAGCGCAGCAGGTAGGAGAAGGTCACCGCGTCGAAGGTGGCGTCCGGGAACGGGCAGCTCGTCGGCCCGGCCCACCGTGAGCCGGACCCGGCCGCGGCGGCCGGGACGCCGGGTCCGGGCCACGCCCGCGCGCAGCATGGGCTCGTTCAGGTCGACCCCGACCACGTTGGCGCCGGTAGCGGCCGGCCACCGCGAGGGCGATCCCCGCCGGGCCGGTCGCCACGTCCAGCGCCAGGCCCGGCTGGCCGTCGGCGGTGTGCCGGACCACCGCCCGCCGCCAGCGCCGGTCCTGGCCCATCGAGAGCAGGTAGGCGAGCCGGTCGTACCGGGCGGGCAGGCCCACGAATACGGCGCGCGCCACCGGCTCGCCACGCAGGCGGGCATCCTGGGCAGGTGCGGCGGTCACCGTGTGCCGGGCTGAGCCAACGGGCGCTCCCAGTGCTGAGGCAAGGCTCAGCGTGCTGCGAGGTCGCGCGGCCAGCGGCCACGTACTTGGGATCGTCGCACGGCCGCCCCGTGATGGGCAAGGAACATGATCCGGGAGCACCCGCGGCCGGTGCCCCGGATTACGGTCTAGCTGGCCTCGGGCAGACGGGTCCGCGACCCGCGGCCGCGGGAGTCCCGGCTGGCCGCACGGTTGGTCCCGGCCCGCTGCCGCCCGTCGCGCCCGGGCCGGTTGCGGCCGCCCCGGCCCGCCGGCCGGGCTGGCCGGCGGGCGCGCTGGCCGCGCGCTCGGGACGGGGCGGCGGCGGCGGGATCGGCGTCCCGGACGTCGCGATGTCCCGGACCGCCGGGGCGCCGGGCTGCACCTGGTGCCGGGCCGGGCTGACCCCGGCCGCTTCGTGCAGCCGCGCTACCTCGCGGACCTGGGCCGGGATCGACGAGCGCGAGGACGGTGCCGGTCGCGCCGGCCCGGCCGGTGCGGCCTGAGCGGTGCAGGTAGTCCTTGTGGTCGTTCGGTGGATCGAAGTGAACGACCAGGCCGACGTCGTCGATGTGCAGGCCGCGGGCGGCCACGTCGGTAGCCACCAGCACCCGCGGGTAGCCCGCGGCGAACCCGTCGAGGGCGCGCTGGCGCTGGTTCTGGTTGAGGTCACCGTGGATCGCGGCGGCCTCGACTCCGGCCCGGGTCAGCTGCTTGGCCAGCCGGGCCGCGCCGTGCTTGGTCCGGGTGAAGAACAGGGTGCGGTCGGGCCGTCCGGCGATCTCGGCCGCGATCGCCACCTTGTCCTGGGCGGGCAGCACGAACACCTGGTGATCCGCGGCCTGGCCCGGCTCATCCACCGGGGCGACCGCATGCAGCGCCGGGTCGGTCAGGTACCTGGTGACCAGCCGGTCCACGTCCCGGTCCAGGGTGGCGGAGAACAGCATCCGCTGCCCGTCCGGCGGTGTCGCGTCGAGCAGCTGGGTCACGGCGGGCAGGAAGCCCAGGTCGGCCATGTGATCTGCCTCGTCCACGACGGCGATCTCGACCTGGGCGAGGCTGGCCGCGCGGCGCTCGATCAGGTCGATCAGCCGGCCGGGCGTGGCGACCACGATGTCCACCCCGCGGCTGAGCTGGTCGATCTGCCGGCCCATCGGGGCACCGCCGTAGACGGTGGTGACCCGGACGCCGAGCCTGCGGCCCAGCGGGGCGAGCACCTCGGCGACCTGCCGGGCCAGCTCCCGGGTCGGGACCAGGACGAGCCCGCGAGGCGCGCGGGACTGGCGGCGGCCCGGCTGCGCTGGCCAGCCGGGCCAGCAGCGGCAGGCCGAAGGCGAGGGTCTTGCCGGACCCGGTCTGCGCGCGGCCCAGCACGTCCCGGCCGGCCAGCGCGTCGGGCAGGGCCCGGGCCTGGATGGCGAAGGGTGCGTTGATGCCCTGCTCGGCGAGCGCCGTGACCAGGGGTCCCGGCAGGCCAAGCTCGGCAAAGGTCGCCGCGGCCGGAGCCGGGGCGCTGAGCGCGGCGGTCAGGGCGCGCTCGAGCTCGGACACGACGGGCGGTGCGGCGGCGTGGCGGGCCGCTGCGGCCGGCCCTGGTACGACGGCCTGCGCGGGCTGGCCGACCGGCCGGGTCGGGCCGGCCTCCGCCGCCGATGACCGGCAGACGGGCCGGATCCCGGGGCAGCAGAGCGCTGGGGCACGGTGAACTCCATCCATGATTCGGGGGCCGCGCCGCGGGACCAGCGTCACGACAGCGACGAACCAGGGCCTGAGCCGTACTGGCTCAACCAAGGCTCACCGGGAAGCGGACTGCTCACAGAAGCGACCACGCGGGCAGCTCGCCCGCGGGAGTGGCGGCATCTTCAGCCGCCTGAGGCTTCAACCGTATCAGGGGAGTTCTTCTTCCCCGGGGCCCGGGCCGGCATGCGCGCCGGCATCCTCCGGGTCGGGCTTCTCGAAGTAGCTGACCGCCAGGTAGGCGGCCACGAAGGCCACCACCATGCCGATGAGCAGGGCCAGCTCGGCGGTGGGGATGGTGTTCTCGTTGCTGAGCAGGAACAGGATCCGCCGGATCACCGCGACCAGCCCGACCACGATGAACGGCTGCGCGGCCAGCCGGTGCGCGCGCAGCGACAGCACGACCGTGTGCACGATCTCGACCAGGATCAGCACCAGCAGCACCCGGTCCAGCAGGTTGATGGCGGCCGTGGCGACCGAGTGCTTCTGCACGTCCTCGACGAAGCCGACCACCCCGGACACGGCCAGCGTGGCGGCGAGGACGATGAGCACCACGCCGACGGCCACGGTCACGAAGTCCTGGGCGTGCTCCAGGGCCCAGATGGACGCGGCGACCGCGGCCGGGCGCGCCGGAGGCCGCCTGGCTCCGGGCCTCCGGCTCGCCGCTGTCACTCGACGGCCGGTGGCCATCCAGGGCCGCCGCGTGGTCCGGCACGTAGGTCTGCATCTCGCGCGGCACCCGCACGTAGCCCTTGGCCGGCGGGCGGTGCGGCAGCTTCAGCGGCGGCCGCTGGACGTCGTGGTAGGGGATGGTGGACAGCAGATGGGCGATCATGTTGATCCTGGCCCGCCGCTTGTCGTCGCTCTCCACCACATACCAGGGCGCCTCGGGGATGTCGGTGTGCAGCAGCATCTCGTCCTTGGCCCGGGAGTAGTCCTCCCACCGGGTGACCGACTCCAGGTCCATGGGAGACAGCTTCCAGCGGCGCATGGGATCTTCCAGCCGGGACCGGAACCGCTCCTGCTGTTCGGCGTCGCTGACCGAGAACCAGTACTTGCGGAGCAAGATGCCGTCCTCCACCAGCAGCCGCTCGAAGATCGGGCACTGGTGCAGGAACCGGGCGTACTCCTCCTTGGTGCAGAACCCCATCACGTGCTCGACCCCGGCCCGGTTGTACCAGCTGCGGTCGAACAGCACGATCTGGCCGGCCGCCGGCAGGTGCTCGATGTACCGCTGGAAGTACCACTGGGTCTGCTCGCGCTCGGTCGGCGCGGGCAGGGCGGCGATCCGGGCGACGCGCGGGTTGAGGTACTGGGTGACGCGCTTGATCGTGCTGCCCTTGCCGGCGGCGTCGCGGCCCTCGAAGATCACGACGATCCGGGCCTGTTCGGCGCGCACCCACTCCTGGGCCTTCACCAGCTCGGCCTGGAGCCGGTAGAGCTCGGCCTCGTACTGCTGGCGCGGCACCCGTTCGGCCTGCTCCGGCTGGGCCTGGTGGTTCTTGCGCGGCTTGGACGCCACCGCCTGGTTCTTGTGGGCCATCGGACTGCACCCCCTCGCCCGTGAGTCAACCACGTCACCCGGGATGGTGACGAGGGCCCCCGACGGCTTCACCGGGGCGCCGTTTTACCAGGCACCGTGTTTACCAGGCCCGTGTACCCAGGCACCGTGCTACCCGGGCTCGGGCGGCGCACCGAGCCGGCTGGCCACGGCCACCAGGTCCCGGGCCGGGCCTGCGGGCGGCTGGGCGGCCCCGGCCCACACCGCCCGCAGCCTGCGGCCCAGGTCGAGACCCGGGACCGGCACCACGGCCAGCAGACCCGCCGCCACGTTCTCGCGCACCGCGAGCAGGCTCAGCACCGCCGGGCCCGCCCCCGCCCGCACCGCCTGGCGCACCGCGGTGGTGGTGCTCAGCCGCAGCGCGGGCGCGGCCAGCTGGGTGCCCGGGCCGAGGCACGCGGTGAGGGCGGCGCGCAGCGCCTGCCCGGGTGCCGGATCCCTCCTCCCGCTCCACCAGCGGGCGTGGCCGCCAGCTCGGCCGGGCGGACCGGGGACCGGCGGCGGGCCCACGGGTGGTCCGGGCGGACCACGATGACCAGCCGGTCGGTGGCCACGACCCGGGACCGCAGCCCGCGCGGCGCGGACGGGCCCTCGACGAAGCCGAGGTCCACGCCGTGCTCCGCGACCGTGCCGGCCACCGCCTCGCTGTTGGCCGCGACCAGGGTGATCTCGGCGGGCTGCCGGCCGGCCTGCGCGTACTCGTCGCGCAGGGCGACCAGCCAGGCGGGCAGCAGGTGCTCGGCGACGGTGAGGCTGGCTGCGACCCGGAGCTGGGCGTCCCGGGCCCGGCGCAGGCTGGCGATGCCGCTGTCGAGCTCGCCCGCCTGGGCCAGCAGCGGCGCCGCCCAGTCCACCAGCAGCGCCCCGGCCGGGGTGAGCCGGGACCCCGCGGGTCGCGGTCCAGCAGGGCCGCGCCGACCTGGCGCTTCCATCGCCCGCAGCCGGGCCGACGCGGCCTGCTGGCTGATCCCGGCGTGCCGCGCCGCCGCCCCGATGCTGCCGTACCGGGCCACGGCCGCGAACAGCTCCAGGGCGGCCAGATCGGGAACGTGCGGGCTCAGCGGCACACGCACCACGATAACCAACCTGGCCACAACGACGGCTTGTGGGCAGGCCCACAAGAGCTGCTGCTTGTGAGTTGACAGGGACGAGCCCGCTACCGGGACCGGCCCGTCCGGCCGGACGCTGGTATCATGAGCACGAGCACCCCCACCCCGGCGGACCTGGAATCCTCGCACCGCGGCCCGGCCGCGCCCCGCCGCGGCCCGCTCCGTGACCTGGACCGGCGCTGCCGACGCCTTCGCCAGCCTGGGCCCGAACTGGTTCGCCTCGGTGATGGGCACCGGCATCGTGGCCACCGCGGCGGCCACCCTCCCGGTGCAGTGGCCGGGGCTGCGCGGGTTCGCCACGGTCGTCTGGGTGCTGGCCGCCGGGTGGCTCGTGGTGCTGGCCGCGGCCGAGATCGTCCACTGGACCCGGCACCGTGCGGCGGCGCTGGGCCACGCCCGCAACCCGGTCATGGTCCAGTTCTACGGTGCGCCGCCGATGGCCCTGCTGACCGTCGGGGCCGGGGCCCTGCTGCTCGGCCCGGCCGTGATCGGCGCCCACGCGGCCCTGCGTCATGGACGCGGTGCTGTGGCCGCTGGGCACGCTCGGCGGCCTGGCCAGCAGCCTGGCCGTGCCCTACCTGATGTTCACCCGGCTGCGGGCCGCTCCGGATGCCGCCTTCGGCGGCTGGCTGATGCCCGTGGTCCCGCCCATGGTCAGCGCGGCCACCGGGGCGCTGCTCATCCCGCACCTGCCCGCCGGCCAGCCCCGGCTGTCCCTGCTGCTGGCCTGCTACGCGATGTTCGGGATCAGCCTGGTCGCGAGCGTGGTGGTGATCACCCAACTGTGGCAGCGGCTGGTCCGGCACTCGATCGGCCCGGCCGCGATGGTGCCCACGCTCTGGATCGTGCTCGGCCCGCTCGGGCAGTCCATCACCGCGGCCAGCCTGCTCGGCGGCGCGGCGCGGCTGGCCCTGCCGTCCCCGTACGGACCGGCCTTCCAGGCCTTCGGCGCTCGTGTACGGCGTCCCGGTCTGGGGTTTCGCCGTGCTGTGGGCGGCGCTGGCCACCGCGATCACGATCCGCGCCGCCCGGGCCCACCTCCCGTTCAGCCTGACCTGGTGGTCCTTCACGTTCCCGGTCGGCACCCTGGTGACCGGCACCACCGGCCTGGCCCTGCACACCGGGGCGGGCGTGTTCCGCTGGGCCGCGGCCGGCCTGTACCTGGTCCTGGTGGCCGCCTGGGCCGTGGTCAGCGTGCGGACCGTCGCGGGCACCTGGCGGGGCAGCCTGCTCCGGCGCCGCCGCCGGGGTCCGGCCGATGCCGTGGTGCCGCAGCCGGGGGAGTTCGCGGCGATGAGGTAGCAGAACTCACCCGGACAGGGGGCAGGGATCACCGGCCTGCCTGCCTAGCCTGGTGCACAAGCCGGCGGCGGGGGGACACCGGGCATCTCCCCGAGGGGGACGCGTTGCGGCAGGTATGGGGGAACGCCGGTGGCTGGGCAGTGGGGAAAGCAGCGGGCTGGCCCGCGTGCTGGCCGTGGGCCTGGCCGCGGTATCCCTGTCCTGGCCTTGGGCGGTCCCCGCCCTGGCAGCCACAGCCGGCACCACCCAATGGGCTACCGCCCAGCGGGATGACGCCGGGTCAGCTGCCACCGCCCGCCGTGACGGTGGTGACCCTGACGTTCGACGACGGGGACGCCGACCAGATGGCCGCGGCCCGGGTGCTGCGCCGCCGCGGGCTGGCCGCCACGTTCTACATCATTACCGGCGCGGTCGGGACCCGGGGTACGTGACCCGGTCCGACCTGCACCAGCTGGCCGCGGACGGCGACGAAATCGGCGGCCACACCGTGTCGCACCTCCGGCTGACCGCGCTGAGCACCGCCGAGGCCCGGCGCCAGGTCTGTGAGAGCCGCTCGATCCTGGCCCGGTGGGGATACCAGGCGACCTCCTTCGCCTACCCGGGCGGGGCGGACAGCGAGCGAACCGAGGCCATCGTCCGCGGCTGCGGCTATCACAGCGCCCGGGGGGTGGTGGGACTGCGCGCTCCCGGGTGCCCGGGATGCGCCCGTACCGAGAGCATCCCGCCGCGCAACCCCATGGCCTTGCGCACCGCCGGGGAGGTGGACAGCTCCTGGACGCTGCGTGGCCTCGAGCAGACCGTCATCGCGGCCGGGCAGCAGGGGGGCTGGCTGCCACTGGTCTTCCACCACGTGTGCGGCGGCCGCCACTGCGGCGGCCTGGCCGTGCGCGCCACGACGCTGGACGCCTTCGCCCGCTGGCTCGCCCAGCGGCAGCGGCTGGGCACGGCGGTCCGGACCGTGGAGCAGGTGATTGGTGGGCCAGGCCCGGCCGGCGCCGTACGTAGACGACGGCCGCGCCACACGGGATCGTCAACTCCTCGCTGGAGTCGGTCGCCGCCTCGGGGGCGGTGAGCGCCTCGCTGGAACCACGTCCGCGCCCCCCGCCGTCACCCCGCGGTGCTGGATGGAGGGTGGTTACGGGCAGAACACCGTGCGCTGGCAGCGGACCACGGACAGCTATACCGGGCGGTGGGCTGAGCGGCTCACCATCACGAGCTATCACAGCGGTGACGCCAAGCTGCTGCCCCAGTTCGACCTGGGTGAATGCTCGCTGCCGGTCCAGGCGGGCCGGTCTTACACCCTGGGCACGTGGTACCAGTCCACGGGCGCGACCCAGTACTCGGTGTACTACCGGACCTGGTCGGGGCGCTGGGTGTACTGGACGTCGAGCCCGTACTTCGGGGCCAGCTAGGGCTGGGCGCACGCCAGCTGGGCGACGCCGCCGCTGCAGGCGGGCGCGAGCGGGCTGAGCTTCGGCCTGGCCCTGTTCTCCACGGGCTCGCTGACCACAGACCCTACAGCTTGACCGCGACCCGCCCAACGTGGCGAGGCTGATCAGACTGGGCTCTGTGGCGCCGCGGCGAGCGGCCATCCCCGCCGCCGCGCGTGCCGCCCGGGCCGATGGCCAGGGCGCTGGCTGCGGGCTAAGCCAGGTACAGGTCAAGGGGAAGCGGCTCAGCCTCGTCGTCCAGGAGCCCGTAGCGGACCGCGTAGGACGCCGCTTCCAGCCGGGAGTGCACGCCGAGCTTGGTCATCAGCGACTGGACGTGGGTGCGGACCGTGGCCGCGGAAACCCCCAGCTTGGTGGCGATCCCGGCCGTATCCAGGCCTTCGACCAGCAGCAGAGGCATTCGCGCTCCCGCGCGGTGAGGAAGGCGGCGAGCCGGTGCGCATGGTCCTGCCGGCCCGCGCGCCCGGGCGGGCCGCGGGCTTCGGGCACGTCAACCACGACCTCGCCGCGCTGCACCCGGTCGATGGCCCGGGTCAGTGCGGACACCCCCCGGGTCTTGTGCAGGTAGCCGGACGCGCCGGCGTGCAGCGCCCGCCGGATCCCGTCGGTGTCCGGGTCGGCACTGAGCACCAGCATCTTGGTCCGGCTGCTGGCCGCGAGCATCGGGCCGATGGCCGTGATCCCGTCGTCGCCGGCGAAGTTCCGGTCGATCAGGCGCACGTCGGGCTGGGTCCGGCGGACGGACTCGATGGTGTCCGGGACCTGCGGGCCACGGTGACCTGGTAGCCGCGCTGGACCAGGACCGCGGACATGGCGTCCAGGAATACGCTGTGGTCATCCCCGATCACCAGCCCGGTCACGTGACCACTGGCCGTTCCGCCGGGCGGTGCGGCCGGGAGGGGCCGCACGGGCACCACGATCCGGACGTGCGCCCCGCCCGCTGCGGGCGCGCGGATCTCCAGCGTGCCCCCGCACGACTCGAGCAGCGTGGTCACCACGCCGAGCCCCAGCGAGGCCGCGCCGGGCGGCCCTGGCCGAAGCCCGGGCCGTCATCGATCACCTCGATCGCCGCCCGCGGTGCGGCTCGGCCAGAGCCGACGGTCACCCCAACCCGGCCGGACGGTCCCGCGGCCCGGGCCGCGTTGTCCACCACATTGGTCAGTACCCGCCACAGCAGGGCCGGGCTGGCCATCGACGCGCACCTCCGGGCCGGGCCCAGGATGCACCGCGGACTCGTGCGCGATCCCGGGCCAGCTGGGTCACCTGGCCGGCCAGTGAGCGCAGGCTGACCTCGGTGACCGAGGCCGGCGTCTCCTCGGCCGGGCCCGGGATCTCCTGGGCGATGACGTCCAGCAGCCGGGACATCTCCAGGGACAGCAATTCCAGCCGGAACCCCGCGTCGCCCGGCAGTTCCGCATCCCCCCGTACCGCTTCGACCAGATATGACAGCGTGGTCATCTGATGTCCAAGATCATGCAGCAGGCCCCGTACGGCAAGCGGTTCCCGACGTCTGACCGCCTGCGCCCCCGGCCCCGTCGCCGGTCCAACGACGGCTCCACGTGTTCCCCCCGACCTTTTGGTTCCCCTGGGCTCTCCCGTACCGCCCCCCGGGCGGCCGAGCCGGTTCGTCACCCCGCGTCCCCTCCCATCCTACGCTCACCCTCCGGTGCGGATTAGTCACCGGATGCGGCATTACGAACAGTTAACCACGTCCCGGCTAGGCCGGGCACCCTCGCCGGAGTACGCCGCTATCAGCGCCTGGCGCAGCGCCTGCTGGCCGAACCGCTTCCCGAGCCGGGCCCGGGCCGCCGCGGCCATCCGGGCCGCGGCCTCGGGCGAGTCCAGCAGGAACCCGACCGCGTCCGCCATCAGCTCCGGGCAGCCCGGCGGGACCAGCAGGCCGGTCTCGCCCGGCACCACCACGTCGCCGACCGCGTTCACCGCCGTCGCCACCACCGGGATGCCGCACATCATCGCCTCGACCACCGCGGTGGGCAGCCCCTCGTAGCGGCTGGGCAGCGCGAACACGTCGAAGGCGGGCAGCAGTTCCGGGACGTTGCTGCGCTGGCCGGCCAGCAGCACCCGGACGCCGGGCAGTCTGGCGCGCCTGCGCCGCGATCTGCGCGGCCAGTTCCCCGTCACCGACCCACACCCCGGTCACGCCGGGCCGGCCCAGCGCCCGCAGCGCGGCCAGGAAGTCCTCCGGCGCCTTCTGGTAGGTCAGCCGCCCGACCGCGCCGACCACGGTGGCGTCGGCGGGCAGGCCAGCGCGGCGCGGGCCCGGCGCACCGGGCCCGGCCGCGGCGACGGCGGCCGGTCGGCCGTCGGCGACCACCCCGATGGTGCGGATTCGCTCGGGTGAGATGAGCCGGCGGCGGACCGCCTCGACCGCCACCCCGGTGCCGACGCACAGGGCCAGGTCGGTGATCCGGCCCAGCCAGCGTTCAATCTGGACGTACGCCGCCGCCGCGGGCGGCCTGGAACTCGTGGAACGGGAACCCGTGGTAGGTGTGCACCAGCCGGGGCACCCCGGCCCGGTGCGCGGCGAGGCGCCCGACCACGCCGGCCTTGGCCGTGTGCGTGTGCACGACGTCGAAGGCCCGGCGGCCGAACAGCTGGTGCAGCCGGGCCAGCGCCCGCAGGTCGCTGCGGGGCGCGATCGGTGCCCGCAGCGCGGGCTCGATGAGGACCTCCAGGCCGACGCGGCGGCCTGGGCCAGCAGCAGCGGGTCCCCGCTGCCGGTGATGATCGTCATCTGGTAGCGGCCGGGTCCAGGCTGAGCGCCCCGCGCAGCGCGTGCTGGCCCGCACCGCCTTCCAGCCGGGTGATGACCGTGGCCACCCGGACCGGCGCTCCTCCCATGAGCCACCCGCCCCCGAGCTGGCACGTGCGGTCATTCGCTCTGCTCGGCGGGCTGCCGCGCAGGCCCGGCCGGCCCGGGCCACCCGGACCGCCTCCAGGCGGCTGTGCACGTCCAGCTTGGCGAAAATGTTCCGGGTGTGCGTGCGCACGGTGTCGGTGGAAATGAGCAGGTCCTGGGCGATCTGGCGGCCCCGCTTGCCGTCCATCATGGACGAGCAGCACGTCCCGCTCCCGGGGGCTGAGCACGTCCAGCAGGTCTCGTGCTCCCGGGCCCGGCTGACGTCGGCGCGCAGCTCGCGCAGGATCGCGCCCAGCATGTCCGGCGGGAACCAGGAATACCCTGGCACACCCCGCGGATTACGGTTTCCAGCTCGGCCGCGCCCTGCTCCTTGGCCACCCAGGCGGCAACCCCGGCCCGGGCCGCCTCGACCGCGTGCGCGATGTCGTGGTCGGCGCTGAGCACCACCACCTTGGCCTCCGGGCGCGCGGTGACCAGGCCCTGCAGCACCTCGCCCACCGCCTGGCCGAGCGGCTCCACCTCGATCGTGATGACGTCGGGGCGCAGCCCGCGGACGATGTCGAGCAAGTTCGGGTCGGCGGTGGTGCACCGCCCGGCCACCCACAGGTCCATGGCGGCGGACAGCCGGGAGGCGAGCGCCTCGGTCACCATCAGGTGGTCATCTACGAGCAGATCCGACCGGGTCCATGAGCTCACTGTGCCCCGTCGCACGGGCCCATCCTCACCCAGATACATGACTTGCCTCCGCCACCTGCGCTGGGCAGCCTGGCTCGTTGCTGGTCCCAGTGGATAGCCAGCCCGGAAGGCTTGCGCCGCCACGGCGGGCCCGGGTCGGGCGGAGCGCCGCGGCGGCGCTGCCCCCCGGACGGGCGCCGGGCCGGGCTCTTCCAGCGGCCGTTGGAGCGGGCCAGCCACGCTGCGGGATCGCGTACAGCCCGATGGCGGCGTCCAGCATCCGCATAAACGGGAAGAACGCGGCGAGCAGCAGCAGCCGCGGCTGGCGTTCGAGCACGGCCACCGGACAGGTCAGCAGGAGGTCGGGCATCACCACGCCGAACAGCACCGCGGTCAGCGTCAGGTGCGATGCGACCACCGTGTGCATCGCCGAAGACGGGCCAGGACGGCACGGGGCCGGCCAGGTCCGGCACCAGCAGCACGATGAGCGCCAGCGGCAGCAGGAAGAACAGCAGGCTGGAGGTGACCAGTTCGATCAGCAGCAGGGCGAGCATGGCGGTGAACAGGTTCGCCCGCGGCGGATGCCGCCGGACGGTCTGCCACAGCCCGAGGGCCCACCGCCTGGTCTGCCGGACATAGTCGCGGAAGTTGTCCGGGTCCTGGGTCACGGCCACGGCCTGAGCGTGAAGCCGACCTTGCCCAGCTGCTTCTGGTAGACCTCGAACGTCATGTTGAAGTCCTCGATCACCAGCCCGGGCGGGTTCATATCCATGTCGGCAGCACCTCGGTCCGGTACATGCTGGCGAAGCCGGGCACGATGGGCGTCGCGTTGGAGCGCGCCAGGTCTGGCCGAACTTCAGCGCCCGCTGGCCGATGGCGTAGATCCGGATGCCGGTGGCCCACCAGCAGGTTGCCGGCGAAGCGAGAGCTTGCGGCGCGGGCCGTCCGTACGCAGCCCGCGACGGCCACCACCTCGCGGGTTGTCGAACATCGGCAGCGCCGCCGCGAAGTAGCCGGGCTCGACCCTGGTGTCCGCGTCCAGCAGCATCACCACGCGGAACCGCTCGATCAGGCGGAACCGCTCGATGGCCTCCGCCAGCGCGCCCGCCTTGCCGACGTTCTCCCGGGTCTCGATCACCTTCGCCCCGGTGCGGCGGGCGATCTCGCACCGTGTCGTCGGTGGAACCGTCCGACACCACGTGCACGTTCTCCCGCGGCACCAGCGCCATGATCGCCGGTCAGGGTGTCCGCGATCACCACGGCCTCGTTGTGCGCCGGGATCAGCACCGCGACGTCGTTGACCGGTCAGCCGGCCCGCAGCGGGGCCAGGCGCGCCGCGGGCGACGGACGGGGTCCGGGGCGCCGCGGGCACGGCCCGGCCGGACGCACGGTCCCGGCCAGCCGGAACAGGCTCGACCGACCCCCACAGCGCGAAGTTGACGCCGAGGACCAGCATCGCCAGCGCCCACCAGGGCATCATGGCACCGCCTTCGAGGTGCCGGCGCTGGCGCCGGATGTCGGCAGCGCGTGCCAGCGCGGGCCAGGTCCCGGGTCCTCGTATCCGTACATCCACAGGTAGACCCCGCCGATCCGGCGCGCCGGGCCGCCTCGAACTTCGCCCGCGAGCTGGCCGCGTTCTCGAACCACACGGTGTGCTCGCGGCCGGCCGCGGTGTAGCTGAACCACGGCGCCTGGCTCGGCCGTGTCGTAGTGCGGCGGCGCATGGTACTGCCGGGACAGCCGAAGCGCCTGCAGCCAGGTGATCCCGGTGCCGTGGCCACCGGACCAGTCGTAGCCGTAGAGCGGCATGCCCAGGATGATCTTGCTAGCCGGGATCTGCGTCTTGGCGTAGCGCAGCACCGCGCGGACCCAGCCGATCGGCGCCACCGGCCCTGGCGGGGAGGTGGCCCAGTGGTAGTCGTAGGCCATCAGCCGCACCTGGTCGGCGACCCGGCCGATGGCCGCGTAGTCCTGGGCCAGGTTGCGCGGCGGTGCCCGCGTTGGTGGTCTTGGCGAACACCGCGACCGACAGCGTCTTGCCGTGGGCGTGCAGCGCGGGGGCCAGATCGGTGATGAACGCGGTGAACGCTGCCGGTCGCCGGTACGCAGGTTCTCGTAGTCGATGTCGATCCCGGCGTAACGGTGGCGCCAGCGCCAGCGCCACGATGGCCGCGACCTGGCTGCCAGCAGGCCGGGTGGTGCAGCATGCGTGCCACCGGCGGGTAGGACCAGTTGCCGTCGGTGATGTTGGCGATGGTCGGGACGACGGCAGGCCCGCCGCCCGCAGCCGGGCGATGTCGGCGTTGATCGCGGCCGCCTGGCCCGGGTTGTACTGCGTGTCGATCCGCCCGCTGGCAGCAAGCCCGTAGATCCACGGCGAGACCTCGGTGACATCCCTCCGGTGGGCCAGGGCCGTGCGTGCCGTTGCTGATGTCCCAGTAGGGCAGGGAGGCCACCACAGCCCGGGCCGGGCGGGCCGTGCGCGGAGAGGCAGCAACGTCAGCCCAGCCACGACGGCGCCGGCCAGCACCACGGCCAGCCAGGGGCCCCGGCGAACGGGCGAGCCCGCCGCCGGCGCCGCGCCGGTGCTCGGCCCGCCGGTGGCATGCCGTACCGTCGTCGTTCCGGCCGCCCGGGTCCGCCCTCGTGGTCCGGGTGGGGCCGTCTGGGCTGTCAGCCTGGTCTCGCCTGGTCGCCAGCCCGCCGTCGCCCGGTGACGGCGGCCGGCCGTCAGCTGATCTTCGATGACCGCACGGATGATGTCGTCGAGGGTGCGGGCGGCCGCGAACCCGACCAGGCCGCGGCCAGCGTGCAGTCGGGCACCCGGCGCTGCATGTCCTCATAGCCGGGCCCGTAGGCCTCCAGGTAGGAGTGCGCACGATGCCGCCGGCCGATCCGGTCGCCGCGATGACCCGCTCCGCGAGGCCCGGCGATGGATACCTGCTCGGTGCTGCCGAGGTTCACCGCCCGGCCGCGGGCGCCGGTGGGTGTCCATCAGCGCGGTCAGGGCCGGGATCACGTCGTGCACGTGGCAGAAGCAGCGCACCTGCCCCGGTGCCGAACACGGTCAGCGGCTCGCCGGCCAGACCCTGCCGGACGAAGCGCGGTATCACCATCCCGTAGCGGCCGGTCTGCCGCGGGCCGACCGTGTTGAAGAGCCGTACGATGACCGCCCACAGGCCGCGCTCGCGGACGTAGGCGTAGACCAGGCTCTCGTCGATCGCCTTGGCCTCGGAGTAGCTCCACCGCGACTTCAGCGGCGAGCCGACGATCCGGTCGTCGTCCTCGCGCAGGCCGACCTTGGTGTTCTTGCCGTAGATCTCGCTGGTGGAGGCGACGAGCATGCGCGCGCCGTTGCGGTGCGCCGCATCGACGACGTTCTCGGTGCCGTGGATGTTGGTGCGCAGGCTGTCCAGGGTCCGGTCCGTGATGACGAACGCGCCGACCGCGGCAGCCAGGTGGAACACCCGGTCCGCCCCGTCGGCACAGGTCGTCCACCGGTCGCGGCGTCCAGGATCGAGCCGAGGACCAGCCGGAACCGCGGGTGCGGCGGTGACCGCGGCCAGGTTCTCCAGCCGCCCGGTGCTCAGATCGTCCAGCCCGGTCACCTCGTGACCGGCGGCCAGCAGGGCCTCGGTCAGGTGCGAGCCGATGAACCCGGCGGCGCCAGTGACGAAATACTTCATACGGTTCTCCTTCCAGCACTGGTTGCGGTGCCGCCGCACGTGTCGTGGCTGCCCCAGATCGCCGCCGCGCGCGCCTGCCGGCGGCCGCGCCAGACCCGGCTGCGGGAGGACGCGAGCCGCTCGTAGAGGTCGTCGATGCGGCGCGGTGACCGCCGTCGATCCGTAGTCCTTCTCGGACGGCCGGGCTCGGTCATCCGCGGCCGCGCGGCCCGGACGCCAGCTCGGCTGCCATGGCCTCGCGCATGCCGGCCACCGTGGACGGCACCTGGCGGGCCCGGTCACACGTCCAGGCCATCCAGCGCCGGGCAGGTCGTGTAGAGCACCGGCGCCCCGTTGGCGAGTGCCTCGAGCACGGACAGGCCGAACGTCTCCTGTTTCGAGGACGCGACGAACAGGTCCATGGCCGACAGCATGCGCGGCCACGTCGTGGCGCTCGCCGGCGAAGATCACCTGGTCGGACACGCCGCTGATCGCGGGCGACCTCCTCCAGGCGGCGCCTGCTCGTCGCCCTTGCCCACGATCAGCAGCCTGCGTGGTCGCGTCGAGCAGCGGGGCCGCCGCCTCGATGACCATGTCGAACTGCTTGTTCGGGTCGAGCCGGCCGAGCACCCCGATGAGGTAGACGTCCGGCGCCGATGCCGAACTCGGCCCGGATCCGCTGCCGCGCGGTGCGCGTCGAACGCCACCCGCTGCAGGTCCACGCCGTTCGGGATGACGGTCATCCGGCTTCCGGCGGACCCCCCATTTCTGCCAGCCGCTCCCGGACCGTGCCGGACACCGCGATCGTGATGTCGGAGAGCAGCTCGGTGCCCAGGTACAGGGCCGGACGCCGCGGTGTCATCTCGCCGGCGCTCCAGGTGCGTCTCGCCGATCGAGTGCTCGGTGCTCACCACGACCGGCGTCCCGGCGAGCCAGGCCGCGGCCCGGCCGTAGACCTGCGACCGGTACAGGTGCGCGTGCACCACGTCGTAGCCGCCGTCGCCGGATCAGCCGGCGCAGCCGCAGCAGCGCGGACAGCTGGGTGTTGCGGGTCATGCCCAGGTCCCGGACCCGGCCGCCGTCGGAGCGGATCATGTCGGCGACCGGGCCCGGGTTGTAGAGCGTGACGACGTCGCTGTCGTGCCGGGTGTGCTGCAGGATCGAGCGGAGCTGGAGTTCGGCGCCACCGACGCCCAGGCCGGTGATCACGTGCAGGACCTTCATGTCAATTTCCCCCGGTGGACTGTCTGGAGCGGATGGCCCGCCCGGCCGTGCTGGCGGCCTCGGCCGCGATGCTGGTCACGGTGCGGGCCAGCACGGCCAGGTCGAGCCAGAACGACCAGTACTCGATGTAGGCGTTGTCGAACC
This sequence comes from uncultured Actinomycetes bacterium, assembly GCA_963742055.1. Classification (GTDB taxonomy): domain Bacteria; phylum Actinomycetota; class Actinomycetes; order Streptosporangiales; family Streptosporangiaceae; genus RYN-230. The sequence continues at coordinate 23,435 of CAVUKT010000096.1, forward strand.
GGGCCCGGTCGCTGATCGAGGTGTCGCCGTTCAGCCCGTGCACCTGGGCCCAGCCGGTCAGCCCGGCCGGCATCCGCTGCCGGCCCGCGTATCCGGGCACGCCCTGGCTGAACTGGCGGTGAAGTGCGGCCGCTCGGGCCGCGGCCCGACCAGGGACATGTCCCCGCGCAGCACGCTGACCAGCTGCGGCAGCTCGTCGAGGTGCGTGACCCGCAGGACACCGGCCCAGCGCGCCGCACTGCCCGGCCGGCACCAACCAGGACGTATCCGGGTCGCCGTGCCGCCCGAGCGTGCGCAGCTTGACGATCTCGGCGAGGTTGCCGCTGGCCGACCACGCGGACCTGGCGGAACAGCGCCGGGCGGTGCAGGGTCAGCCGGACGGCCAGCGGCCGCACGGCCAGCACGGGCGCGGTCACCACCAGCGCACCGTCGCGGCGAGCACGTCGAAGGCCCGCTTCGCGACCCGGCCGAGCGGCCGTGGCCCGCCCAGGCCGCCGCGCAGCGGGATCAGCGGGACGCCCCACACCTCGTCCAGGCAGCCGCGGGCACGGCCGCGCCCAGCCCGCGGCAGCCGGGGCAGCACGCACACGTCGGCGGCCAGCGGCCGGCTGCGCCAGCACGCGGCCAGGCCGCGCGCGCGCGGGCCGGCTCGCCGTCGCGCGTCCGCCGGCGCGCGCAGGCGATCACCCGGCTGACGCCGGTGCCGCGCCACGGTCAGCGCCGAGGTCGCCGGTCCGAGGCGCCGCTGTCCAGCAAGCCGACCGGGCGCAGCCCCAGCTCAGGGTGCTCCTCCAGCAGGCGGCCAGCTCCGCGCCGCTGGCCCGGCCCCGGCCAGCACGGCCCGCTCGGTCAGCCGGCCACGCCGGTGCGCCGAGCGGAGCGCCGCGCGCGCGGCCACCCGGGCCGCGATCAGCAGCCCGGCGGTGCACCGCGAGCCGGCAGCGCCGGCCCGGCGGTGCAGCCAGGGCAGCAACGCCAGCTCCGGGCAGCGCCGCCGCGGCGATGATCCGCCCGGCCTGGTCGGCGACCCGCAGGCAGATCCGCAGCCGGTGCAGCCCGCTGACGGACAGCGCGACGAAGACCAGCACGCGCGTACGCGGCCACCGCCAGCCGGGCCAGCCCGCGAGAACCCGCCGGCCAGGCTGGCCCAGCCGACTCCGGCGGCCACGGCCACCGCGTCGGTCAGCGGCATGGCCACGGCCGCGGCACCGCGCCCGGGGTGAGCCCGCCGCAGCCCCGGAGCGCCGGGGCGGGGCCGGGCGGCCCGGGGGACGCGGTCCGGCCCCGCCGCCCGCGGCGGGCCAGGTACGTACTCGGACACACTCCCGTGCTAGCCGGTCGTTCGCGTGCCCCGGCGCCCGCCGACTGCTCGCCCGGACCTCCGGCCCAGACTCGCTCGCCGGTCTGAGGCACACTCACTGGCCGGCCCCCACCGCCACGGCGCGTGCGGCGGCCGTGCCAGCCGCCGGCGCCACGGTCCGGGCCGCGTGGTCCGCGCCGTACACGAACCGCATCACCGGGCCGAACGTCGGCGCCACGCCCGGGCCGACCACGTACAGCCCGGGCGAGCTGGTCTGGTAGTCGCGGTCCACCACCGGGGTGCGGGCCACGGTCCGGAGCCCGGACCGCAGCTCCTCGTCGAGGAACGTCAGCCGGCTCAGGTCCGGCCGGTAGCCGGTGGCCGCGATGACATGGTCCGCGGCCACCTCGGTGCGGGTCCCGGAGCTGCGCGCCAGGCCCAGCCGGACGCCGTCCGGCCCGGACGCCGCCCAGTCCAGCGCGTGGCCGGCCAGGATCGGGAACTCGCCCTCGACCCGGCCGCGCAGCCAGCTGGCCCCGGCCGGGCCGAGCGCGGTCCGGGCCCGGAGGACCCGGGTGGCCTCGGGCAGGTGCCGGAACATCGCCGGCTGCCGGGAGTAGAACCAGGTGCTCCAGCCCGAGCCCAGCCCGACCTCGGGCTCACGCAGCCGCTGCAGCAGCGGCCGGTCCGGGGCCAGCGGCGCCCCGTTCCAGACCACGTCCTGCTTGCGCATCACGATCTGGACCTGGGCGCCGTGCTCGTGCAGCAGCGCCGCCGACTCGAGGGCGGACTGACCGGCCCCGACCACGATGACCCGCTGGCCCGTGAACACCGACAGGTCGGTGTGCGCCGAGGCGTGCGTGCAGACCGCGGCGGGCAGCGCCGGCCAGCTGCTCGGGCAGGTAGGCGAAGTGCTCGACGCCGACCGCGACGCACCACCTGGCGGGCCAGCAGCGTCTCTCCGTCGGCCAGGGTGAGCTCGTAGCCGTCGCCGGCCGGCGTCACCGCGGTGACCAGCACTTCCTCGACGTCCAGGCCGGCGGCCGACTGGAACCACTGGCCGTAGGCGACGAACGTGTCCAGCGGCACCGGCAGGCCGTAGTCCGCGTAGGGCCGCCCGGTCACCCGGCAGAACGCGCCCAGCGTCAGCTTGGCCGCCGGGTCGGACAGGTTGGACGCGAAGCCCTGGGACTTGAGGAACATGCCCCGCGGCATGTTCGCCCGCCACAGGTGCATCGGCAGCCCGAACTGCCGGACGCTCCGCCCGGACCGGCGCAGATGCGCGGCGACCGAAAGCCCGTACGGGCCTGCCCCCACGATGGCCACATCGGTGGTGCCGTTCATACTCTTTCCCCCTCTGTATGGACTTCTGAACTGTCCGGCCGGTGTGCGTGGCTCGGCCGGATCGGCCCGGTGGCCCGCGGCCCGGGACGGTAACGAGGCCCGTCCGCGGCGCGCGGCAGCGCGGACGGGCCCCGGGCAGGTGCGTGACCGGCCGCAGCGGCGGCTGACCGCCCGCCAGGCCATGCGCAGGCACATCAGGCCGAACGGCCGCAGGTCGTCGCGGGCCAGCCAGGCCGTCTCGTCCACCCGGCGCAGCGACGCTGCCCAGGACCGCGGCCCGAGCTCACCGCCGGCGCCAGTAGCCGGCCGCGCCGAGCGGGTCGTAGTTCTCCACCAGGAACCGCCGGTCCCGGCGTCATCTCACCGGCCGCAACCGGCTGGCCGGTCAGGTCGAGGTAGGCGGCCCGGGCCACGTCGACGCCGGTGCCGGTGGTGAACAGCCGGAACTGGGCGCCGAGCCGCGGGTTGAAGTCGAGCAGCTTGTACTGGGCGTCCCGCGGGTCGAAGCGCAGGTCGAGGTCGACGATCCCGCGGAAGCCGAGCGCGGCCGCCATCGCGGTGACCTGCTCCCGCACCCGGCTGTTCGGCACCGACCGGCCCAGGCTGGTCAGCCCGGCATAGGCCGGGTAGGAGCGGTCCTTGACCCCGGTGAACGCGGGCTGGCACCGGCCGGCCGGGTCGACAGTAGCCGTGGAAGAACCAGTCCTGGCCCGGGGCCTGCGGGATGTACTCCTGCAGCATCAGCCCGGTGCCCGCCTGCCCGGCACGGGCGCATATCTCCTGCAGTTCCGACGGCGTCGCGGATGATCGTGGTACTGCGCAGCTGCTGGCCCGCGGCCCCCCGCCAGGGCGTGGTCAGCTTCGCGATGAGCGGGAACCCCGCCTGCCCGCGAACCTCGCGGCCTCCCCGGGTGACCAGGCCAGCATGGCCTGCGGGGTGGGCACCCCCAGGTCGCGGCAGAGCTGGAACATCGAGTACTTGCCCGCCAGCCGCCGGGGCAGGTCCGCCGGGGGCCGGGGAACAGGAACGCCTCGCGCAGCGCCTCCCCGTGCTCGGCCAGGAAGATCGCGCCCGCGTCGTCCGTCGCGTACAGCACCGCCCGGCGGCCGATCCGGCTGGCCAGGTCGAGCAGGCCGGACAGGTTCCGTTGCGGATCATCGGGATGGGCTGCCAGAAGAAGCGGCCGGACAGGTAGCGGGAACTCGCGGCGGGAGCCCAGGGCCCTCGTGCACGCCGTACACCGGCACGCCCAGCCGCCCCAGGCTGCGGATCACGCCCAGGCTGCCGTGGTGCAGCATGTTCTGGTCGAACTTGAGCACCACCGCGGGGGTACTCCAGTCCGCCGCCCGCAGATCGGTGATCATGGCGTGGTCCTCACACCACCGCGCGGTGGGCCGCGCCGGAGAACTGGTAGGTGGCGTCGAGGACCAGCGGGGCGTCGTGGGCCCAGGAGTAGTCCAGCCGGGGTGCAGCGTGTGCACCACGGCCAGGTCGAAGGCAGGTCCCCGGGGTGCCGCCACACTGTGCAGCTGAGGGCCGCCTGGCAGGTCGAGCACCGGGATCAGCGGGTCGTGGTAGGCGACCTCGGCACCCTCCCGGATCAGTCCCTCGATGATCGGCACGGCCGGGGACTCGCGCAGGTCGCGCACGCCGGCCTTGTAGCTGGCGCCGATCACGATGACGCGCGCGCCGGCCAGCGGCCGCCCATCGGCCGCCATCACCTCGCCGGCCCGCTCGACCACCCGTTCCGGGCGCAGTCTGAGATCGACTTCATGGCCTGCTCGATCAGCGGCGAGGCGTGGTCCCGCGCGTTCAGCTGCCAGAGCAGGTAGTGCGGGTCGCAGGGAATGCAGTGACCGCCCACGCCGGGCCCGGGGAACACGCCGAGGAAGCCGTACGGCTTGGTGCCCGCGGCCAGCGTGACCTCGATCGGGTCCAGGCCAAGCGCGCCGCACGCGTCGGCGAACTCGTTGGCCAGGGCCAGGGACACGGCCCGGAAGATGTTCTCGTAGAGCTTGGTGGCCTCGGCGGCGTCGGTCGAGCTGACCAGGTACACCGAGTCGGTGAGCCCGGCCGATGACCTCGGCGGCCCGGCTGGTGCACGCCGGCGTGGCGCCGCCGACCACCCGCGGGGTCTCGCTCTGCAGGTGGTCCGGGTTGCCCGGGTCGATCCGCTCCGGGCTGAACGCCACGTTGATGTCGGTGCCGGCCGTCAGCCCCCGCTGCCGCAGCGGCTCGGTGAGCAGGTCACGGGTGGTGCCGACGTAGCTGGTCGAGGTCAGGATGATCATCTGGCCGGGCACGGCGTACTGCACCACGGCCGCGCAGGCGGCGCGCAGCGCGGCCAGGTTCGGGGTCTGGTTGGTGTCCACCGGGGTCGGCACGCAGATGATGACCGTCTCGGCGGCGGCGGCCGCGGCCGGGTCGGTGGTGAGTCGAGGGAGCCGTCCGCCAGGGCCGCGGCGAGGCGCTCCTGGTCGGCTTCGGTCAGGTCGGCGTCGCGGGCGGAGATATCCCGCAGCCGCTGCTCGCTGACGTCGATGCCGATGATCCGCGGGCTCTTGCCGTGCAATTCCACCGCGGTCGGCAGCCCGACGTACCCCAGGCCGACAATGGCCACCGAGCCCGTGCTAACCGGGTCGGCCGAAATCAGCCCGGCCATTTTCATTGCCGCCAGCCTGCCCGTGACCTGGCGTTTCGAATGTGATCAGCCTGTTGCGCAGCTGGTTCTCCCGCCCGTCGATCGCCAGCGAAAGTCGATGTTCGGCCACTGTGCCCCCTGGGCCTTGAGCTAGGCGAAAGCCCCCTGACGCCTAGCGGATTTCCTGATGTGCTCCCGACCATGCCACCCGCATCCCCCCGCTGGGTCACTCAAGAGGGGTAGGCACCCTACGCAGGGTGAGGGAGATTAGGCCGCCTGGCTGCTCTTCCCGGGCCGCCGGGGCATCCAGGCCAGCTGGTGCCTAGCCCCGTTTGGCCCACAGCCGGGGCGCGGTATCCGCCTCACCGATGTAGGTCCGGGGCAGCGCATGCCGGCCGGTGTACGCCGACGCCCAGATGGCGCAGCCGTAGTCATAGCCCGTGTCCCGCACCCGGGCCACCGAGGCGGCATCGAGGTCGCCGTAGGGGTAGCAGAACCCGCTGACCGGCTCCCGGTGATCTCCTGCAGGATGCGGCGGCTGCCGCCGACCTCCTCGGCCAGCGCGTCCCGGGCGGCGGGCAGCCGGATATGGCGCAGCCCGTGCGAGCCGATCTCGATGCCTGCCTGCGCCAGCGTCCCGCACCTGGCGGGCGTCCATCAGCGGTTTGCGCGGCCCCTCGGGTCCCACGCGTTGTCCCCGCCGAGCCGGCCGGCGATGACGAACACGGTCGCGCCGAACCCGAACCGCTGCAGAACCGGCAGCGCATGCCGGGCGAAATCGGCGTAGCCATCGTCGAAGGTGAGCCCGACCAGCCCCTTCCCGGCGCCCGCCGCGCGGGCGGCGAGCAGGTCCCGGACGGACGTGCCGCGCAGGCCGCGGCGGGCGAGCCAGCGCATCTGCTGCTCGAACCGCGGCGGGCTCACCGTGACCAGATACGGGTCGGCCTGGTAAGGCTCCACCGAGTGATACATCAGCACCATGGGCATGCCCGGTGCGCTTCCTGTACGTTTCCCCGGCTAAGATCATTGCCGCTGGATCAGGCCGTCACTGATCGCCTGCGCCATCACTACCCCCGTCGCCCCACCTCTGGGGCGCCCGCAGATTGGGCAGCCCCATGCCCGGCCAGCGTAAGGCGGGGAAATACGGACCGGCTCCTTTCTTCGGCCGGTTTCCGCTACCCCATCTGAGGGGGAGCTGGATTACGCGGCTAGACCATTGCGGCTATCCATTTGGCCTAATCCTGCGGTGGCCTGGACGGCCTGGTATCGCGGACCGGGGCTACTCGTCGGCGACGATGGAGCCGACCCGGCCGGCCAGGCCGGGGTCACGCCTGGTCAGCACGGCGGCGTAGATCACCGAAACGACCAGGATGGCCAGCGCGACGTAGGGGAACCAGCTGTAGGGCGCCGGCTGCCCGGGCTTGGACAGGTAGTAGACCGGGACGGCGATCGCGATCATCCCGAGGACCGGCAGCACCGCGTGCTTGATCACGTTGAACTCGGCCGGCCGGTACTTCCGGTAGTAGAACGGCAGCGCCAGGTTGGCCAGGAAGTACACGACCAGGACCAGGATCGTGCCCATCGTGCCGGACTCGTCGAAGTAGGTCAGCCCGTCCATGCTGCCGCCGTGCCCGAAGATCAGGTGGCCGAGCGCCCACACGCCGATGATCGCGCTGGCGATCCCGACGAAGGTGAAGATGGCGTTCCTCGGCACCTGCCGGGACGGCTCCACCCGGCCGATCCAGCGCGGCAGCAGGCCCTCGCGGCCGGCGTTGAAGATCAGCCGGGCCTGCGAGTTCACCGCCGCGATGAGCACGCCCAGGGTGGAGGTCAGCCCGGCCAGGTACGCGAAGAAGGCCAGGCTGGCCGCGGCGCCGTGGGCGACGGTGATGAACGGGACCAGGATCGACGGGCTGGTCAGCTTGGCCTCGTTGTAGCCGAAACCGGTGACCGTGGCGTAGGCGAACAGGAGGTAGCTGACCGCCATCAGCGCGATGGACAGGAACACCGCCCGCGGCACGTTGCGCCGCGGGTTACCGGTTTCCTCGGCCAGCGCGGCCGAGTTCTCCCAGCCGATGAACAGGTAGATGGCCAGCGGGAAGCCCGCGGCCAGGCCGCTGAAGCCGTTGTGGATGTTGTGCGGCTCGAACGGCGCGACGCTCAGGTGGCCGCCGTTCTTGATCAGCAGCACGACGGAGATGACGACCAGGACCAGCATCTCGAAACCGAAGAAAAAGCCCGCGAGCTTGGTGGACACGCCGACCCCGCGGAGCATCATCATCACGGCGCCCGCGGTGAGCACGATCGACAGGATGATCCACGGGATGTTCCAGCCCAGGTAGTACGACAGCGTGTAACCCAGGAACCAGCCGGAGACGACGAGCACCGACGAGATCGCGATGATGTATCCCGCCCCGCAGAGCAACGCGGTCGTCACGGCGCTGGTGCCGCCGAAGCTCTTGCCCACGAAGGTGATGAACCCGCCGGTCGAGGGCTGGGCCCGGGAGAACTGGGACAGCGTGTTACCCAGCAGCGCGATCGCGACGGCCGCCGCCACGATGGTCAGCGGCGCCCCGATGCCCGCCGTGATGACGATGAGGCCGAAGCTGAAGAAGAAGCTGTAGGCCGGGCCGATGTTCGCCATCGTCGAGGCCGAGATGTCCACCAGGCCGAGCGCACCCCGGTGCAGCCGCTCCGCCGACTCCGGCGCCTTGGTTTCTGAGAACGGAGTAGAAGCCATATCGCTCATGTCCACCCCTTGATAGGTGGCCAGACCGTAACTCACCGGCGGTTAAGAGCACAAGATTCTCTAATTCACGAAACGATGTCCTTTTTGCTGGAAGCGCCGGAAGGCCAGCGCGAGCAGCACGATCCCGTAGCACCCGCACACCGAGGCGCCCTCGAGCATGCCGCTCCAGGAGATCTGCGCCTGCACCGCGTCCAGCCAGGCGAACTGCCAGTGCGACGGCAGGATCTCCCGCCAGGAGCCGAGCGCGGTGACCTGGTCCAGGATGGCGGACAGGATCATCAGGCCCACGGCGCCGCCGACCGCGCCGAGCGGGGAGTCGGTCGAGACCGAGAGCAGGAACGCGATCCCGGCCACCGCGATCTCGGTGATGAGCACGTACCCCACGACGATGAGCATCCGGGTCACCGCCTGGCCGGCCGGCAGCTGCACCCCGGTGCCCGGCAGCCGGAGGGGATGCCAGCCGAACGCGGCCGTCCCCGCCACCAGGGACATCACCGGCAGGGTGACCACCCCGATCGTGGCGTAGGCCAGCGCCACCGCTAGTTTCTGGCGGAGCAGCCGGGCCCGCGGGACCGGCGCGGCCAGCAGGTAGCGCAGCGACGACCAGCTCGCCTCGCTGGCCACGGTGTCGCCGCAGAACAGCGCGACCACCACGACGAGCAGGAAGCCAGCCGACACGAACAGGCTGAACGCCGCGAAGTTGAGGCCGCCGTCGGTGGCCACCACGACCAGCCCCGGGGTGCCGTTCTGCGCCGAAGCCGGCCCGCTGATCTTGAAGGCGGCGACCAGGATCCAGGGCAGCGCGACCAGCACCGCAAAGGCCACGATGGTCCGCCAACGCCGGAGCTGGCGGACGAACTCGACCCGGAACGGGAGGGTCCGGTGCACCCGGTAGCCCCTCGGCGGCCACTCACTGGTCACTCTCCGGGGTGGCGATCAGGGCCAGGAAAGCGTCCTCCAGCCGGCGTCCCGGGCCCACCCGGTCCACCGGGATCCCGGCTCCGACCAGGGCCGCGACCACTGCCGACGGGGCCAGCCCGTTGGGCTGCACGACGACACCGTCCGGGTGGGGGTCCGCGGCCTCGATGCCGTCCAGCCCGCGCAGCACCGTGACGGCCCGCTGCGCCTGGGAGGTGCCCACGACCAGGGCCGCGCCGTCCCCGGTGATCTCGGTGACCGGGCCGGCCGCGAGGCCGCGGCCGCGGTGCATGACGACCAGGTGGGTGCAGGTCTGCTCCACCTCGCCGAGCAGGTGACTGGACAGGATCACGGTCCGGCCCTCGGCCGCGTAACGGAGCAGGACCTCGCGCATCTCCCTGATCTGCGGCGGGTCCAGGCCGTTCATCGGCTCGTCGAGGACCAGCAGGTCGGGCAGGCCGAGCATGGCCTGGGCGATGGCCAGCCGCTGGCTCATCCCCCGCGAGTAGGACCGCACCCGGCGGTCGAGGGCCGGCGCCCAGCCCGGCGATCTGCAGGACCTCGTCCAGGTGCGCACCGCCCGCCGGACGCCCGGTCGCCCGCCAGTACAGGTCCAGGTTGGCCCGGCCGGACAGGTGCGGCAGGAAGCCGGGCCCTTCCACGAACGAGCCCAGCCGGGACAGCGCCGCCGCGCCGGGACGGACCTGCTGGCCGAAGATCGTGATCGTCCCGGCGTCCGGGTTGACCAGGCCCATCAGCGCGCGCAGCGTGGTGGTCTTCCCGGCGCCGTTCGGCCCCAGGAGGCCGAGGATCTGGCCCCGCTCCACGCGCAGCGACAGCCCGTCCACCGCGAGCTGGCCGTCCCGGTAGCGCTTGGTCAAGCCAGTGATCTCCAGGGGTACCTGGGGATCACCAGCCGCTCCGCCAGGACCAGCGGAGCGCCGCCGCCGGGCCAGCAGGATCACCGCCGCCGCGGCCAGCGCGGCGACCGGCGCGGCCCAGGTCCACCAGGGCGCGCCGCCCCCCGCGATCTGCAGCGCCGGATCCGACGGCACGGACAGGCCCGGGGCGGCCAGCGCCACCCGGTAGGCCGCTGCCGCCGCGACGTGGCGTAGCCGAAATCGGTGCTGGTCAGCACCAGGCGGAGCCGGTGCCCCGCGGCGAACTGGTAGTCCATCGCGGGCAGCGTCACGGTGACGGTCCGGCCCGCGGCGTTGTGCGCACTGCTGGCGGCCGCCGGTCACCCGGACCGGCGCGGCCAGGCCGAACGGCAGCGTGGCGTTACCGGCCTGATCGACGTCGTAGACCGCGGCGAAGACGGTGATGTCCGCGGCGCCGCTGAGCCGGACCCGGACGGTGGCCGAGCCGGTCTGCTGCAGCGGCGCGGCGAGCGGGGCCGAGGTGAACGCGGCGCTCTGGCCGGGCATCGGGAGGCCCAGGCTGCCGGTCCCCAGGCCGGGCAGCACCGACAGGGACGGCGGCGCGCCGCCCGGCGGGTTGATGATGGTCTGCGCGGGCCCGCGGAGCCGGACCGCGGTGCGCCGGGTCCCGGCCAGGCCGGGGTAGCGCGGTGCGGTGGCCACGCCGAGCTGCTCCTGCCCGGTCGACGCGTCGAAGCCCAGTTCCCGGCTGACCGCGAAGGCCGGGACCGGCCGGGGGGCCGGAGCCGCCCGGCCCGGGCTGGGCCTGCGCGGACCGGTCCGCGGGCTTGAGCCAGCGCTCGAACCACTGCTCGGTGAGCTGGTTCACCTGGCTGGTCTCCTGGTTCCCGCCGTCGTGGCCGCCCGCGAACCAGACCATGTCCACCGGCGCGCCGTTGCGGCGGATGGCCTGGTAGTTGGCGTTCGCCTGGTCCAGGCCGAACAGCGAGTCGTTCTCGCCCTGGATCAGCAGGGTGGGCGCGTCGATCCGGCTGGCCACGCTGGACGGGCTGGACCGCTCGAGCAGGGAGATCGCCTGCCGGGGTGGGCCGCCCGGCCGTGGCCACCTGCTGGTACATGGCACAGACCGCGGGCAGGAACCGGCCGCAGAGTGCTTGAAAGGTCGGTGCGGCGGCTACGCGCGGCCCTGCCCGGGCCGCCGCTGCCCGACGCCGCGCGCCGCCCCGAACCCGGCCGTGCCCTGGGTGAAGAGCAGCCCGGCCCACTGCTTCTTGAACACCCCGCCCGCCGGCCCGGCGGGGACGCCCGGGCCGGACGCGGCGTTAGGGAAAAGCGCGGTGGCCAGGTTGTACCAGGTGGTCTGGGGGACGACCGCATCGATCCGGTGGTCGTAGGCGGCGGCGAGCAGCGCGAGCGCGCCGCCGTACGACGCGCCGGTGATGCCCACCCGCGGATCTCCCGGCCCGTCCAGCCTGACCCGCGGCTGCCGGGCCAGCCAGCTCACCAGCTGCTCGACGTCGGCTCACCTCGTAGTCGGGCGCGTCGAGGGCGACCTGGCCGGTGGACCGGCCGAACCCCCGCGCGGACCAGGTGAGCACCGCGAAGCCGGCCCGGGCCAGCTGCTCGGCTTCCGGCCGGACCGCATCCTTGGTCTCCCCGAACCCGTGGGCCAGCAGGATCGCGGGCACCCGGCCGTGGCCCGGCGGGGTGAAGAACGTGGCGTCCAGCGACACGTGCTGGTCGTGTCCCGGCCCGTCGGTCACCGCGATCCGCAGCGTCCGCGCCGTGACCGGCACCGGCTGGCGGACCACGATGACCACCGTCACCGCCACGGCCGCGAGGACGACGACCAGGGCCGCCAGCGCGGCGAGCTTGCGGCCGCGGGGGCGGCTGCGAAAATCCATGACTGGGACGGTAGCAACGCGCCCGTCTCCGGGGCGGTCACAGCGGCTTCACAGCAAAGCCGGAGCGGGGAGGCGGTCCATGAGCATGGATGCGCTCATCGAGCGGATGGAAGCGCTGCTCGGTCCGCTGCAGGAAGCCGGGGACGCCCGGCGCTTCTTTCACGCCACCTACCTGCGCACCACCCGGGCGGTGCGCGACGCGCTGCGGGCCGGGCTGTTCAGCGACCCGCAGTGGGTGGAGCGCTGGGACGTCGCGTTCGCGGACCTGTATCTCGACGCGCTGACCGCGGACTCCGGCGGCGGGGCGGTCTCGCAGCCGTGGGCGGTCGCGTTCCGGGCCGCGCGGGAGCAGCCGTCCGCGCCCGCCCTGCGGCACGTCCTGCTGGGCATGAACGCGCACATCAACTACGACCTGCCGCAGGCCCTGCTCGCGGTGATCAGCCCCGGGGAGTTCGCGGATCCGGCCGTCACCGCCCGGCGCCGCGCCGACCATCAGCGCATCGACGAGGTGCTGTCCCGCCAGGTCGGCGCGGAAGACGCGGAGCTGGCCCGGACCGGCGCCCCGCGCTCGCGGCGGACATCCTGCTCGGGCCAGCCAACCAGGCGGCCAGCCGCCGCTTCCTGCGCGAGTCCCGGGCCAAGGTGTGGCACAACGCCGTGGCCCTGAACGCCGCCCGGGCTCGCGGTCCCGCCGCGTACACCGAGCGGCTCGGCGAGCTGGAGGCGCTGAGCGCCGCCCGGGTGGCGGAACTGGTCCGCCCAGGGCAGGTGCTGCTCCGGCTCGCGGCGCATGGCTTCGGCGTCCGGCTGCCCGGTCCCGCCGGCCCGGCCGCAGCCCGGCCCGGCCTTCGTCGGCGCCCCGGGCCGGCTGCGTTCCTTCGACCCGGTGCGCGTGGCCGACCTGGAATTCCGCGCCTGGGTGGGCTACTACCGGCGGGACTGGCCGGGGGTGCTGCGGGCTTCCATCGGACTGGTCCGGACCGGGTTCGGGATGGACTGGGTGCGTACCCTGCACGGGGCCTGGCTGGTGCTGCGGGCCAACCAGCTCTGGGCACCCGCCGACAACGACCCGGACGGCGCGCGGCGCTGCATGCGCCGCTTCTACGGCCTGCTGCGGATCAGCTACGGCGAGCCCCGGGACGTGGCCGAGGCGGCCCGGCGGGAAGTTGACTGGTGGCGGGTCCACCGCGAGCGCCAGCACGCCGCGGACCCGCGCGACCCGACGGCGGCCCGGGCGATGACGAGCTGGTCGATGCGCTGGTCCGGCTGTACACGTTCCTGTACGGCGAACCGGAGGCCGCGGTCCGGCCCGCCGCGGTGTACCGCACCGAGGCCATGGACCTCTCGGATCAGTGGGTGGCCGAAGGCTGCCAGCCGGACAGCCCGCTGCTGGCCCGGGAGCACGCGGCGCTGGTCCGCTCCTACGCGGCCCTGCTGGCCGCCGTGCACCACTGACCGGCAACCCCGCAGTACTGGCCGGGCAACCCCGCAGTACTGGCCGGGCAACCCCGCAGTACGACCCGGCTGCCTTGTACCCGTGGCCGCTACCGCCGGCCCGGCTTCGTATCACCGGTCACATGAATTGACCCGGGTCCCTTTGATGCACCGCTGCCGATTGCGGTGGTCCCGTGCGCTCAGCACGAGTGGGCCTCTCCATTTCATGGAACGGCACTAATCAGCGCGGAGCAAAATGCAGTGCCGAGCAAGATGCAGTGCAGATTGCACAGCATCTTGCAACTAGGGCTTCATTTGGGCCCCACCAGGCACTACGCTCTAGGGACACACCACCGGTGATTCCGGCCGCCGGGGAGGTGAACGGATGCCCGATTTAGGCGGTCAGTCTGTCCGGCGACGGCGCTTGGCCGCCGAACTGCGGCGGTTGCGCGCGCGAACCGGGCTTACTGGCGATCAGGTCGCCTACCAGCTGGGCTGGTCGAGTTCCAAGATCAGCCGCATCGAGCTGAACCGGATTGGCGTGAAGCTCGCTGACCTCAAGACGTTGCTCGATCTCTACGGCGTTAGCCCCGCCCATCGCGACGAACTTCAGGCGCTGGCCACCGAGTCGCTGGGAACCGGCCTCCTGGAAGTCCCGCCGTCAGCTCTCACCGCAGAGCTCTCGTCCTACATCAACGAAGAAACCGAGGCCAAATCAGTCTGGAACTGGGAGCCGCAGATCGTCCCCGGGCTCCTGCAGACCGCGCGTTACGCCCGCGCGATCATTGAAGGCTGGACGTCGGTAATGTTGACGCCCCACCAAGAGGTCGAGCGCCGGGTCGAGGCGCGCCTAGCCCGGCAACGGCTCCTGACCCGTGATCCGCCCCTTGAATTGTCGGCGGTGGTAGACGAATCAGTGCTATACCGGAAGATCGGCAACAGTTCCATCATGCGGGAGCAACTGGAACACCTCATTGAGGCCTCCCGGTTGCCCAACGTCCGGCTGCAAGTCCTAGCGTTCCGCGGGGAGCACCCCGTAGGAACTGGATCCTTCAGCTACATGCAGTTTACCCAGCGGCACGAAATATCGCTCAACGACATCGTCAACGTCGAGCAACTGACGCGTAACTACGATGTAGAACAGCAAGCCGACATGCTGCAATATCAGCTGGCATTCCGGCGGCTTTCAGCACTCGCCCTCCTGCCCGCAGAATCGCGTCAGGTAATAGCCGAAGCAGCACGGGAAACCTGGTCCTGAGACCTGGTTTGCGGCTGTCGAGCTAGTAATGATGGCGAGCTGGTGATGACGAGCCTACTTAGGGGAGATTATGCTGTCCGGCCCCGACATTAGCCAGGAACTGGCGCCATGTCCGCTGATCAAAGATCAGGATTGGGCTATTCGCGTCTTTTGAGTCTCTCACGCCGAAGCTGCTGGCTGGAAGGGCCGCGACCTCGACGCAGTTCCCGTTGTGCGCGCTCCAGGAACTCTTCTTCCAGGTGACGCCAGCCCCTAGGGCCGGCCGCGGGCCCGGCTCAGAGGCGCTCTGCTGGCTAGTGCTCTGCTGGCTAGTACGGTCCCAACGCTGGCTAGTACGGTCCCAACGCTCTCGTTCCACGGCTTACCTCCACGACTCTTCGGCCCTGGGCGCACGCCACAGGGCCTCAGCTTGACCGGTGAGTCGCGGCTGGGAAGAGCCAGCAGGCATCCCACTCCGGGACACTGCTGGCATGGCAAGCCTGCCGCGATGACGGTAATTTAGCGGGCGCAGCTGCCCCGCGGTGCGATATTCCAAATTTCTCGTTGTATCGACTCAGCGGCTCAGCAACCTGCGACTTTCGTGCACTTTCTCCGTGTGTGCCACGGCACGCACCCGATGTGCCATAGCGTGCCGGGTCGCCGTTCACACGGCACTTCCCCCGCTATGGGGGAAACCATTTCGAACCCAGACACGGCCCGGACTGGACATTGTCCCGGCTTAGGTGCCCGGCAGCCACGCCGTGGCCTCGATCCCGGACCGCGTACCGCGCACTCGTCCAGGCAGGCTCATCTGGCGTTGCCGGGTCACAGGGTGGGTGGTCACGGCCTGGCCCGCCCGCTGGCCGGCGGGCCAGGACCGCGTCGCCCCTGCTCGCTGTCACGCAGGTACAGTGCCCGAAGTCATGGCCACAGGCCTCGAATCCGCCTGAACCAGTACGCGTGCTGTTTCCGCGCTTGTGACCTTCCGGGCTCGGAGTAAACCCCCGGCACGGACGAGGAACGCATCGGCGGTTAAATCGGCTATATCCCCGCGCCAGCGGCCCAGAACGTCATGCACGGCCACGGGCCATTCGGGGAGTGCCGGATACCCGTTCAGTCGCCCCGCCTTACAGCCAGCCTCAAATAAGACCGCGAACCAGCATTTACCCGGCACGCTTCCGCCTCAGCCGAATCGCACCCGCCGCCATGAATCCAACAGCAAAAGCGATGACCAGACCTTTACCCCTGCTACCGGGGGAGGGTTCCGCTTTGCCAGACGCTTTCCCATCGGGAACTCGCCACGCAAGATGACGTAACCAGTGCTGGCCCAGGCGCTTCGGGAAGCTACGGCGGACCTCGCCTCATCGAGCCATCCTGTCGTGTAGCCTGTACCCCCGGAAGGATACGATCCTATTGGTATAGCCAGCCCTCCGCACATCCTCAAGCGAGGATCCCTCAGGCGGAACATAGCCCCAGCTGGATATAAATGTAGGATTGCCGATAGCAAAGCACAGCAGGTCAAAATGATAAGTCCGGAAGGCTTGCTCCCGAGTTAGATTAAGCACTCGCGCGACTGCCGGATGAGAGAAATCACAACTCCCGCCAAGGCAACGCCAGATATGAGAGCCGGAACAGCACCGTAGGTCTGGCCAATGGAACTTGACCTTAGCCAATCGACAGCCAATCGACACCCTTGGCTGCGGACAGAAGATTCAGGCCAGGCGGGGAAGCAGCAACCAGGCCTGCGCCCCCACAATAAGGACTCCTATGGACGTGTTATGTAATATCCGAGAGATAACACGCCGCACACTGAACCTTCTTACGTTGACCCTGCTGTATTAATTAATGCGCCAGCTCGTAGCCCGGACGGCTCATCCCCAGACGTCCTGGGCGACCTTGACGATGAGCTCGAGCTTGGCGACTTCCTCGTCGTAGCTCAGCGCGTTGCCCTCCACGGTGGAAGAAAAGCCGCACTGCCCGGACAGGCACAGCTGGTCCAGCGGCACGAACCGGGACGCCTCCTCGATCCGCCGCTTGAGGTCGTCCGGGTTCTCCAGCGCACCGCGCTTCGTGGTGACCAGGCCCAGCACGACCATCTTCCCGGGCGGCACGAACCGCAGCGGCTCGAAGCCGCCGGACCGCTCATCGTCGAACTCCAGGAAGAACCCGTCCACGTTCAGCTCGCCGAACAGCGCCTCGGCCACGAAGTCATAGCTGCCCGACGCGGCCCAGGACGACTGGAAGTTGCCCCGGCACAGGTGGGTGGTCACGGCCAGGCCCGCCGGCAGGCCGGCCAGGGCCGCGTTGACCTGCTTGATGTAACGCAGGTGCAGGTGCTCGGCGTCATCGCCGCGGGCCGCGATCTCGGCCCGTTGCTCGGGGTCGTTCAGGTAGGCCAGGCTGGTGTCGTCGAACTGCAGGTACGTGCAGCCCAGGGCGGCCAGCCGGGCCACCTCGTCGGCGTAGGCCGCGGCCAGGTCGGTCCAGAACTCGTCGGGGTCCGGGTACACGGCCGGGTCGATCATGGCCGGCCCGCCCCGGTAGTGGACCATGTTGGGCGACGGGATGGTCTGCTTGGGCACGGCGGTGGTCACGACCGACTTCAGGTACTCGAAGTCCGGGCCGAAGATCGTGTGGTCGAGCCGCACCTTGCCGTTCACGGTGAGCGCGGCCGGGGTGTACTCAATGTCCCCGGCCGGGTTGTGGAACTTGACCAGCAGGTTTCCCGGCGCCTGGCCGATCCCGCCCAGCTGGTAGATGAAGTCCATGTGCCAGGACGCGCGGCGGAACTCGCCGTCGGTGGCCGACTGCAGGCCGACGCTCTCCTGCATCTTGACCACGTCGGCGATCGCCGCGTCCTCGGCCGCCCGCAGTTGCTCCGCCGGGATGCGCCCGGCCGCGAAATCCTCCCGGGCCGCCAGCAGCCCGGCGGGCCGGAGCAGGCTGCCCACGTGGTCGGCGCGGAACGGCGGGGTGGTGCGAGCGCTCATGATTCTCCCGGTGCTTCGAACTCGGCTCGCCCACGATAGACCAACGGCTCAGTCCAGCCCAAAAGCGGCAGTACCCGGCCAGCAGCCCTTCGGCCGATGCGAGGTCGGCGTCCAGCGGGCGGTCGGCGGTGCGCGGGTCGAGCACCGCGTCCGCGGCGTCGAAGGCGGCCCGCAACGGGGCGCCTTCGGCCGGGCCGCGGCCCTGCATCCGGAGCACCCGGACCGCGGCGGCCAGTTCGCAGGCGAGCACGGCCCGGTACGCGGCCACGGCATCGGTGCTGGCCCGGGCCGACTGGGTGGAGAAGCCGGCGTGCTCTTCCACGCCGCGGGACAGCACCGCGCTGCCCAGCGCGGCCGGGGTCGCGAACCGGCGCAGATCGGCGACCGCGGACTGCGCGACGTACTCCAGCACCATGATTCCCGAGCTCGCCGGGGCGTCCGCGGCGAACGGGTGCAGGCCGGTGAAGGACGGCTCCACCAGGGTGCCCAGCCGGGCCGCGGACAGCGCGGCGGTCTGGAACAGCGCCGCGCGGGCCGAGTCCAGCGCCAGCCCGACGTAGGCGGCGTGGAAGTTGCCGTTGTGCCACACCGCGTGGCCGGCCGGGTTGACCAGCGGGTTCTCGCTGGCCGCGTTGAGCTCGGTGCGCCACGACCTGGCCGGCGTACTCCAGCGCGTCGACCGCCGGGCCGTGCACCTGGGGGAAGGCCCGGTAGCCGTAGGAGTCCTGCATCCGGGCCGGCGCGTGCCCGCATCGGCCAGCAGGGTCCCGGCCAGCAGGGCCCGCATCCGGCCGGCCACCCGTTGCTGCCCGGCCGGCCGGGCCCGCTGCACCGCCGGGGCGTAGGGCTCCAGCGAGCCGCGCACCGCGAGCAGCGACAGCGCCGCGATCACCACGGCGGCACTCGTCAGCCCGCTCAGATCGTGGCAGGCCAGCGCGGCTTCGCCGATGGTGGCCGCGTTGCTGCTCATGAAGCCGAGCGCCTCGGCCGGCCGCAGCGGGAAACGCGGCGGCGGCCCGGTGCCGGTGCGCCAGGCCCGCTCGCCGATCAGGCACAGCCCGGTTGAGGCGAGCGCGGTCAGGTCCCCGGTGCCGATCGCCCCGTACAGCGGCACCGGCGGGGTGAAGCCCCGGTTGAGCGCGTCCGCCAGGACCTCCAGCACCGCCGGGTCCACCCCGGAACCACCCGCGCCGATCTGGTTCAGCCGGGTCACCAGCATGGCCCGGCCCAGATCGGCAGGCTGCAGGGGCCCGCGCCGGCCGCGTGGCTGCGCAGCAGCCGCAGCCCGTGCTCGGCCAGGTCATCCTCGGCCAGCCCCACGTTCCGGTTCGCGCCGACCCCGGTGGTCCGGCCGTACACCGGCCGCCGGGCGGTCACCTCCCGCGCGGTCTCCCACGCGGCCCGCGCCGCCGCGGCCGCCCCGGCGCGACCGTGACCCGGGCCTCGTCCCGGGCGACCGCCGCGACCCCGGCGCACGTCAGCGACGTCCCGTCGATCACGATGCCCGGTCCGCGTCATCGCCCGCCCCTGGTCTTCGTTGCGGATGGTTTTCGCCGTTCCGGCCTGGCCGGTCCACGTCGCTGACCAGGCAGGATACGTGATGTCTTGACGGGCTTATTACATGCCGCGCGATTACGGGCATTTGGTGCGCCGTGGCTCGCTAGCATGAGCCGCTGATGCCCGGGCGGCTGGCCTGCCGGGACGGCCGCTGACTAGTTTCAGAGCTAGCAAGAGTTAAAAAGAGGTGGCGCGATGACCGCCCGCGGATCCCGTGGCTCGTCACTGGCCGTCAGCGTGCTCGTGACGGTGCTCGCCGTGGCCGGTGCCATCACCCTGGTCGTCCGGCTGCCGGGACACGCCGGTGCGCTGGCCGATGCCGGAGCGTCCGCCAGCGCGCCCCCGCCCGCGCGGCGAGTGCACCGGGCGACCGCCGCGCCCAGCACGTCCACGTCCGCATCCACTCCCGCGCCCCGGCATCACCACGCGAGCCCGCGACCGGCCCGGAGCACGCCGTCCCCCAGCCTGGCCTCCCCGAGCGATGCCAGCCGCACCGGGCCAGCCAGCACCGCGCCGGCCAGGACCGGGCCGGCCAGCACGGCGCCGGCCCTGGCCTCTCGGCGGCCGCCCAGCAGGTGCTGGCCCTGATCAACCAGGCCCGCTCCCAGGCCGGGCTGGCCGCCTACACGGTCAGCTCCGGCCTGGACACCAGCGCGGCCCGGCACACCACGGTGATGGCCGCGGGCTGCGGCCTGTCGCACCAGTGCCCGGGCGAGCCTGCCCTGGGGGCCCGGGAGACCGCGGCCGGGGTGCACTGGACCGCGGCCGGGGAGAACATCGGTGAGGGCGGCCCGGTGGCGGACACCACGGCGGCGATCGCCCAGATGGCCGTGGGGCTGACCCAGAGCATGCTGGACGAGAAGCCGCCCGACGATGGCCACCGGCTGAAATCCTCAGTTCCGCGTTCACCCACGTGGGGATCTCCGTGTTCCGGGACAGCTCCGGGACCGTCTGGATGACCCAGGACTTCTCGAACTGAGCGGCCGCCCGGGGAGCCCGGAGCGGCCGACGTAGGGTTAAGAGCCAGGGATCAGCGCTCACGCGGGAAGGGGCGGCGATGCGGGCGATCACGGTGGCCGGATTCGGCGGTCCGGAGGTGCTGCAGGTCAGCGACGTCGAACGGCCGGTGCCCGGGCCGGACGAGGTGCTCGTCCGGGTGCTCGCGGCCGGCGTGGGTCCCTGGGACGCCTACCTGCGCGAGCGGCGGCTGGACCGGGCCGCTGCCCTACATCCCCGGCGGGGAGTTCGCCGGGGTGGTCGAGGGGGACAGCGGCCAGGACGCGGGCTTCGACGACGGCACGCCGGTCTACGGCTACCCCGGCCTGAGCGGGTGTTACGCGCAGTACGTGGTGTGCCCGGTCGAGCAGATGGCGCCCCTCCCGGCCGGCCTGCCCATCACCGACGCGGCCGGGGTCCCGGTCGACGGGCTGACCGCGGAACAGGGCCTCACCGACGTGCTGGGGATCAGCCGCGGCGACCAGGTCCTGGTCACGGCCGCGGCGGGCGGGCTCGGGCATTTCGCCGTGCAGATCGCCCGGGCGCTCGGGGCCAGCGTGGTGGCCACGGCCAGCCCGCAGCCACCACGAGTTCGTGCACCACCTCGGGGCGGCCGTGGTCATCGACCACACCCAGCCCAACTGGCCCGACCAGGTCCGGGACGTAACCGACGGCGGGGCCCGCGCACGTCCTGGCGTGCGCGGCCCCCACCCTGGAGGGCGCGGCCCGGGCCGCCCGGGACGGCGCCACCATCGCCACCCCGGTGCACGCCGACTACCCGGACGCGCAACGGGTCAGCTGGCGGCCGTACAACGGCCAGCCGCGGGGCAGCCAGCTGATCCGGATGGCGCCCTGGTTCGACGACGGGCTGATGTCGGTGAACGTCGAGGCCAGGTACTACTACGAGGACGCGGCCCAGGCGCACCGCCGGGTGGAAGAGGGACACACCCGCGGCAAGCTGGTCCTGATCGTGGACGACGACCTGGCCGCTGAATGGGAGGTCTGAGTCGGCGAGTCTCCGCTACTCGTCGTAGCGGGTCGGCGGGAAGGGGCCCGGTACCTCGGGCAGCTCACCCTCGGCCTTCTCCCGCTCGATCTCCGTCCTTTCCTCCTGGTACTGCTCTGATTCGGTGATGTCCGTCGGCACCGGATCGTCGGTGGCCGGCGGCACCTCATCCGGCTCGTAGGGGTCGATCCCGGCGTCAACCCGCTCCTCCTCGGTCAGCTCGGCGAGCTGGTCGTCGTCGGGGCGCGCGGACGCGCCACCGTGCTCACGGCGGTCCCGGTGGAAGGCCGACGGCTCGGCTGGCGGCGGATCGGGCAGCTCGCTCATGGCTCCTCCAGGGCATGCGGGAAAGATCGTCAGTTTCTCACGCTACGCCCGGGCGGCGGACCCCCCGGCGGGGCGGCGCGGGGCCGGCGGAATCAGCCGGGCCCGGCAGTTGTTTCACGAAGGGCTAATCATCACCATTGGAGTGCGGAACGTCTGTGGCTAAGGGAATCGTCGTCCGTGGGGCTCGCGAGCACAACCTGAAGGATGTGTCGCTGGAGCTGCCGCGGGATTCCATGATCGTGTTTACCGGGTTGTCGGGGTCGGGGAAGTCGAGTCTGGCGTTTGACACGATTTTCGCGGAGGGGCAGCGGCGGTATGTGGAGTCGCTGTCGGCGTATGCGCGGCAGTTCCTGGGGCAGATGGATAAGCCGGATGTGGATTTCATTGACGGGCTGAGCCCGGCGGTGTCGATTGACCAGAAGGCGGCGTCGCGGAATCCGCGGTTGACGGTGGGCACGGTCACGGAGGTGTATGACTACCTGCGGTTGCTGTATGCGCGGGTGGGGCGGCCGCATTGCCCGGTGTGCGGGCGGCCGATCGCGCGGCAGACGCCGCAGCAGATCGTGGACCGGGTGCTGGAGCTGGAGGATGGGGCCCGGTTCCAGGTCCTGGCGCCGGTGATCCGGGGCCGGAAGGGTGAGTACACCGAACTGCTCCGCGAGCTGCAGCTCAAGGGCTACACCCGGGCCCGGATCGACGGCACGGTCATCCGGCTGGACGACACGCCTGCCCTGCGCAAGAACGAGCAGCACACCATCGAGGTCGTGGTCGACCGGCTGGCCGTCAAGCCCGAGGCCCGGCGCAGGCTGACCGACTCGGTGGAGACGGCGCTGGGCTTGTCCGGCGGCGTGGTGGTGCTGGATTTCGTGGACCTGCCCGACGATGACCCGCACCGGGAGCGGATGTTCTCCGAGCATCTGGCCTGCCTGGATGACGATCTGTCGTTCGATGAGCTGGAGCCGCGGTCGTTCTCGTTCAACTCCCCGTGGGGGGCTGCCCCGAGTGCACCGGCCTGGGCACCCGGATGGAAGTGGATCCGGAACTGGTCGTCCCCGACCCGGAGAAGACCCTGGCCGACGGGGCCATCGGACCGTGGAACGGCGGCGCGTCCCGCGACTACTTTTCCCGGCTCATCGAAGCGCTGGCCGCCACCCTCGGGTTCAGCATCGACACCCCCTTCAGCGAGCTCCCGGACCCGGCACGCGGC